>JAZJYY010000051.1:0-45947 GCA_040390145.1 Pseudomonadota bacterium | reverse complement strand
GTTCGCGCTAGGCGACAGCCTCGTGCTCAACGCCAAGAAGGACGAAGTTGCCGCAGCGCTCGACAAGGCGTTCCTGCCCAAGGACAAGATGTCCGTGCATTTCGCGCCCTTGGTCATCAACACCGGCGGCAAGCTGGTCGTGGTCGACACCGGCAACGGACCGGCTGCGTTTGCATCCAGCAAGGGAAATGTCGGACAGTTTGCCAGCAACATGGCGGCAGCGGGTTTCGATCCGAAGAATGTCGACGTCGTTGTGATCTCGCATTTCCACGGCGATCACATCAACGGCCTGTTGACTGCGGACAATGCGCCTGCATTCCCCAATGCCGAGGTACTGGTGCCGGCCGCCGAGTGGAAGTACTTCATGGACGATGGCGAGATGGCCAAGCAGACCAGCGACCGGATGAAAGGCGTGTTCGCCAACGCCCGCCGCGTTCTGGACGCCGGATTGAAGAAGAAGGTGACGCCCTACGAGGGTGGCAAGGAAGTCGCTCCCGGTTTGCAGGCGGTCTCGTCCTATGGGCACACCCCGGGCCATACCTCGTTCATCCTGTCGTCGGGCTCGGACAAGCTGTTCATCCAGTCCGACATCACCAACCACCCGGCGCTGTTTGTCGCCAATCCCGGCTGGCACCTGATGTTCGATCAGGATCCGGCGATGGCGGAAGCCACCCGGCGCAAGGTCTATGACATGCTGGTGGCCGACAAGATGCGCGTGCAGGGCTACCACTACCCGTTCCCGGCCAATGGCTATGTCGAGAAGGACGGCAACGGCTACCGGCTGGTGCCGGCGCCGTGGAGCCCGATCATCTGACACTCCGTGTCATTCCGGGGCGATGCGAAGCATCGAACCCGGAATCCAGAGATCGTGACCTCGAGATTCCGGGTCTGGTCTTTCGGACCATCCTGGAATGACGGGCTATATCTTGACGAAAAGGGCGCCGGGCTTTATAGCCCGCGCCCATGATCAATGCCGTGACCATGTCCGCCGCTCGCCGCCGCCGCACCTCAGCGGTATGGGCGGACGTCTGCGTTTGAGATTGTCGCCCCTGCCGCCGGATCCGATCCGCGGCATTTTCCTTCCCTGCAGCGTGATCTGAACCCGGCGGCTCCACCATCAGGCCGGAGTTCGCCATGTATACGCCCCCGATGTTCAAGCCCGACCGTGCCGCGAGCCTCGCGTTCGCGGAAGCACGCGGATTCGGCACGGTCTGCGCCTTCGACGGCAGCAAGCCGGTCGCTTCCGCGCTGCCGTTTTATCTCGACTATGCCGATGACGGTACGCCGCTCGCGGCGTTCCACGTCGCGCGCCATAACGCGCTGGCCGGCCTTGCCGACGGAACCTCGTCCTGGCTGATGGCCGTGAACGGCGCCGACACCTATCTGTCGCCGGACTGGTACGCGTCGCCGGATCAGGTGCCGACCTGGCTGTACCAGGCCGTCCACCTCACCGGCACCGTGCGAAGACAGTCCGAGGATGAACTCGGCCGCCATCTCGACGCGCTGAGCGCCAGGTTCGAGAACTGGCTGGCGCCGAAGCCGCCCTGGCTGTCGTCGAAGATGACGGCAGGCCGGCTGGATGCGATGAAGAAGGCCATCGTGGGCCTGGTCATGACGGTCGAAGCAGTGGAGGGCAGCTTCAAGCTCAACCAGCACAAATCGGATGTCGATCATGCGGCCATCGCCCAGGCGCTGACATCCCAGAGCGACGCGGCTGCGCGAACGATCGGACAACAGATGGTCGCGCTGCGGCCCCAGTTGAACTACATCTCACCCCTGAGCGCCAGTGAACCGGCGGATGGAAGGAATGCCCCATGACCCTCTCCGACACACAGCGGCCGAACGGCCAGGCCCCGACTGCCGGCGCCGCCACCAGGCCGGCCGTATTCGTCGATGGCGCGTCCGGAACGACCGGCCTCGGCATTCGCGAGCGGCTTGACCTGCAGAATGACGTTACGGTGAAAGGCATCGCCGAGGAAAAGCGCAAGGATGCGGGGGCCAAGCGCGCGCTGATGGAGGAGGTCGACCTTGTCATCCTCTGCCTTCCGGATGATGCCGCCAGGGAAACCGTCGCGTTGATCGACAGCATGGGGGCTGCGGCTCCGAAGGTGCTGGATGCCTCGACCGCCTTTCGCGTCGCTCCCGATTGGGCCTACGGCTTTCCGGAGCTAGCGCCCGATCAGGCCGACAAGATCCGGGCCGCGCGAAAAGTATCCAACCCCGGCTGCTATCCGACCGGCGCGGTGGCGTTGCTGCGGCCGCTGGTCGATGGCGGGCTGATGCCGGCGGACTATCCCGTCACCATCAATGCGGTCAGCGGTTATTCCGGCGGCGGCAAATCCATGATCGCCAGTTTTGAAGACGGCACGGCGCCGGCCTTCGAACTTTACGGCCTCGGCTTCGAGCACAAGCACGTGCCCGAAACCCAGCTTTACGCCAATCTGGCGCGCCGGCCCATCTTCGTGCCGTCGGTCGGCAATTACCGGCAGGGCATGCTGGTGTCGGTGCCTTTGCATCTCGACACCCTCCAGGGCAAGCCCGATGGCGCCGATCTCCACGCCGCGCTCGCGAAGCGCTACGCCGGGAGCAAATACGTCTCGGTCCTGCCGCTGGAGAATGCGGCTGCCAAGAACGGACGGATCGAGCCGGAGGCGCTCAACGAGACCAACATGCTCGAGCTCTACGTCTTTGCCAGCGAAAAATACCGGCAGGCGCTGCTCGTCGCGCGGCTCGATAACCTCGGCAAGGGCGCCTCTGGCGCCGCGGTGCAGAACATGCGCTTGATGTTGGGATTGGCCGAGACATGACGCGCGGAATGCCGCGCGGCTTCGGAGATTGAGGAGTCGCCGTGGACGAGGATACGCTTCAGTTTTACCGCAGCAACGCGCAGGTCTATGCCCAGCGCGAGATCACCTCGCGCCGCGCCCGGTTAGACCGCTTTCTCGCGACGCTGCCACCGGGGGCGAGCATTCTCGAACTCGGATGCGGTGCGGGCGCTGATACCGCGCTGATGCTCGACGCTGGATTCGATGTTCGTGCCACCGACGGATCGCCGGAATTGGCCGCCGAGGCATCGCGCCGCCTTGGGCGTCCGGTCGAGACGTTGCTGTTTCACGACCTCGATAAGGTCGAGGCCTATGACGGCGTCTGGGCCAATGCCTGCCTGCTGCACGTCCCGCGAGCGGAACTGGGGGAGGTGCTCACGCTGATCTGGCGGGCGCTGAAACCCGTCGGCCATTTCTTCGCCAGCTACAAGGCTGGCGAGCAAGACGGGCGGGATACGTTCAACCGCTACTACAATTATCCGTCGCCGGAATGGCTACGCGGTACCTACGCCGGCGCCGGCAGCTGGAGCTCGCTGGCGATCGAGCAGGGCGAGGTGAAAGCGTTTGACGGTGAAATGGCAGAGATGCTGTTCGTGTTCGCGCGCAAGGGCCTTTGAGGTCTTGGCCGCAGGCGGCGCAGCGCTTGGCGCTGCACCGCTTGCGGGACGTCATTCAAACGATCTGGAATATCGCCAGCACCAGCACGACCTGCGCGAAGAAGCCGACGGTAAAGGCCAGTGTGCGGAACACCGGCAGGCCGATCGAGTAGACGATCAGATGCGCGACGCGGGACCAGAAATACACCGCGCAGGCATAGACGGTCCATTTCGTCGAATAATCGAGCTGCGACAGGATCAGCACCAGCGGCGCGAAGATGATGAGGTTCTCGACCGCGTTGTCATGCGCGAACATCATGCGCGTGGCCCATTCGGAATGCGGCTTGTCGTTGCGCGACGGATTGGCCATCGCGCCGGTGAGGCCGCGGATCTGGCAGCGGTTGAGGACGTAGGGAATCCACATCACGCCGGTCAAAATCACTGTCAGCGTCAGCCAGAACAATTCTCGCGTCATAGGTTCCCCCTCACTCAATTGCGAATCCGGCCTGCGGGGCCGGGATGGTTATAGCCTAATCGCGGAAGATTGCGCTACGCGCGAACCCGGACGTAACTGCCGGGCGCGTCTTCGATCGGCGGCATCGCCGCGGAGCCGACCGGCCGCGCCGGCACGGTCTCGGCGTCGATGCTTTCCAGCCATTGGCGCCAGTCCGGCCACCACGAGCCCTTGTGCTCCTGCGCGCCCTTCAGCCAGTTCGCCAGCGTGGTGTCCTTGATAGTGTCGTTGGTCCAGTACTGATATTTCCCCGACGCCGGCGGGTTGACCACGCCGGCAATATGGCCGGACCCCGACAGGACGTACCTCACCGGACCGCCGAAGAACTGCGAGCCGTAAAGCACCGACTCCGCCGGCGCGATGTGATCCTCGCGGGTCGCCAGATTGTAGATCGGCACCTTCACCTTCGACAGGTCGAGCAGCGTGTTGTCGAGCACCATGCTGCCGGTGGACAGCCGGTTCTCCAGATAGCAGTTGCGCAAATAGTAGGAATGGTTCGCCGCCGGCATCCGCGTCGCATCCGAATTCCAGTGCAGCAGGTCGAACGAGGAGGGCGGCTGTCCCTTCAGGTAGTTGCTGACGACATAGGACCAGATCAGGTCGTTCGAGCGCAGCATGTTGAAGGCCATCGCCATCTTGCTGCCTTCGAGCACGCCGGCCGCCTGCATGTCGCGCTCCAGCGCCGAAACCTGGTCTTCATCGACGAATACCAGGAGGTCGCCGGCATGGGTGAAGTCGACCTGTGCGGCAAAGAAGGTGGCGGAGGTCACGCGCACCCGGCGCTTTTCCGCCAGCCATGCCAGCGTCGAGGCGAGCAGGGTGCCGCCGACGCAGTAGCCGGCGGTGTGAACCTTCATCTCGCCGGTGACCTGTTCGATGACGTCCATCGCCGCCAGCGGGCCCTGCTTCATGTAGTCTTCGAAGGTCTTCTTGCCGAGCGTCTTGTCCGGGTTGACCCACGAGATCACGAATACGGTGATGCCCTGATCGACGCACCACTTGATGTAGGATTTCTCCGGCTTGAGATCGAGAATGTAGAACTTGTTGATCCATGGCGGCACGATCAGGAGTGGCGTGCGCAGCACGGTCTCCGTCGTCGGCGTGTACTGGATCAGCTGCATCAACTCGTTTTGGAAGATCACCTTGCCCGGCGTCGTCGCCATGTTGACGCCGACCTCGAGATTGGCGGGGTCGGACTGACGGATCCGCAGCGTGCCATGTCCGGCCTCGATATCTTCGGCCAGCATCTTCATGCCGCGAACCAGGTTGCCGCCGCTGGAGGCCAGCGTTTCGCGCAACACTTCCGGATTGGTGAGGACGAAATTCGACGGCGCCAGCGCATTGGTGATCTGCTGGACGTAGAATTCCGCCTTCTTGCGGGTGTGTTCGTCGAGGCCGTCGGCGTTGCGCACCAGATCCTGCGCCCACTGCGTGGTGAGCAGATAGAGCTGCATCACGAAATCGAAGAACTGGTTCGATTTCCACTCCGGATCCTTGAATCGCTTGTCGCGCGGCGAGGGCTCGATCGCGGGCTTCACCGCCTCGCCGGCAAGCCGGCGCGCCGATGATCCCCACAGATCGATATAGGACTTGGCGAGCTTCGCCTGCAGGTCCGCCGATCGCTCGTTGTCCGACAGCCAATATTCCGCCACCGCGGAAAAGGTCTTCACCACTTCGCCAAGTTCGTTGGGCGGCTTGTCCTTGGCTTCGCCGTTCTCGCGCGGCTTCAGATAGGCCGCGAGCGCCTGGCCGCTGCTCTCCATTGCCTTCGCAAGGTTCATCGCGAAGGCTTCGGGATCGAACTTTTTCGGGACGTGAGTCTCGACTTGGGGCTCGGTGGTGACTTCACTCATGGGGCCGACACTATAGGTTCATTTCCAGTTCGTCACCGCGCGCAATCGGCGCGGTATGATGAGGGTTGATCTCCCGCACCGCACCTGCTGCACTGCGATAAGATTTCTTGGTTCCGACATATTGAAGCCCCAACGCTCCGCTTTATTGTTTTGGCTTTAATCGTTTCGGGCGACAAAGGTTTGAACCACCGAGTCCGATTAGAAGAAATTGACGTTGTGTCGCTGCAAGGCTCATACCAAGGCTGAAGCAGCGGCGCGGGTGAGGCGGGATTTTCCGACGGATGGCGATCGATCGGCACATCAGGGCAATTGCGGCGGCAGCACTCTTGCTGTCGGCGCTGGCGCTCGGCAGCTGCGCGACATCGATCGCGGATATGCCCTTGATGGGAACGCCGGCCGATGCCCCGGCGCGGCCCAAGGAGGCCGGCGCCTACCTTCCGGTTCACGATCTGCCTCCCGACCGCGAAGCCGCCACGATGGCGCCGTCAGAACAGGCGCAGGCCCTGCGCGAATTGGCGGCCGCCCGGGACCATCAGGCCTCCGCCGCTGCCAAAAACTCCGCCGCAAAGTGACCCAGCTGGCGCTATTACGGCTGGCGCAGCCGAGCCCGCGTGGTAAAACAGCCCCGATTCAACGGTTTGGCGCGAAATTTGTTCTAAATCATTGATTGAGCAGGCTTTCTGCGCGGAATCGCGTCCGCGGTGCCGTAAGCCATGCTGGTGATCCCCTGCCGCGACCCGGCTCCGGAGCTATGAGACCGATGGAAGAATTCTACCGCATCCGCCGTCTGCCGCCCTATGTGTTCGAGCAGGTCAACCGGGCCAAGGCGGCGGCACGGAATGCCGGGGCCGACATCATCGATCTCGGCATGGGCAATCCGGATCTGCCGACGCCGCCCCATGTGATCGAAAAGCTTAAGGAAACCCTGGGCAAGCCGCGAACCGACCGCTATTCGGCCTCGCGCGGCATCACCGGCCTGCGCAAGGCGCAGGCGGCCTATTACGGCAGGCGTTTTGGCGTAAAGCTCAATCCGGAGACCCAGATCGTCGCGACCTTGGGTTCGAAGGAGGGGTTTGCGAACGTCGCGCAGGCGATCACCGCGCCGGGCGATGTCGTTCTGTGCCCCAATCCGAGCTATCCGATCCACGCCTTCGGGTTCCTGATGGCCGGCGGCGTGATCCGCTCGGTTCCCTCGGAGCCGACGCCGCAATTCTTCGAGGCGGTGGAGCGCGCCATCATCCATTCGATCCCGAAGCCGCTGGCGCTCGTGGTTTGTTACCCCTCCAATCCGACCGCCTATGTCGCTAGCCTCGATTTCTACAAGGATCTGGTGGCGTTTGCGAAGAAGCACGAGATCTTCATCCTGTCGGATCTTGCTTACGCCGAGGTCTATTTCGACGAGAGCAAGCCGCCGCCCTCGGTGCTGCAGGTTCCTGGCGCGATCGATGTCACCGTCGAATTCACCTCGATGTCGAAGACATTCTCGATGGCCGGCTGGCGGATGGGCTTCGCCGTCGGCAACGAGCGCATCATCGCGGCACTGGCGCGGGTCAAATCCTACCTCGATTATGGTGCCTTCACGCCGATCCAGGTCGCGGCGACCGCGGCATTGAACGGTCCCGACGACTGCATCCGCGAGATGCGTGACACCTACCGCAAGCGCCGGGACGCGTTGGTGGATTCCTTCGGCCGCGCCGGCTGGGACATCCCCGCGCCGGAAGCCTCGATGTTCGCCTGGGCGCCGCTGCCCAAGGCGTTCCGCGACGTCGGCAGCATGCAGTTTGCCACCCTGATGGTCGAGAAATCAGGCGTGGTGGTGTCGCCGGGGGTGGCCTTCGGCGAGCACGGCGAGGGCTATGTCCGCATCGCCATGGTGGAAAACGAGCAGCGGATCCGCCAGGCCGCCCGCGGCGTGCGCCGCTTCCTTGAAAGCGGGCTGGAAACGTTGCACAACGTGGTTCCTCTCGCCAACCGGCGATAGGCATGGCCCCGAAAAGTGGATTTCCGGTTTTCGGACCAGGTCATGCCTAATTTGAGTTTCTCTTTCAGGTTTCTCTGGTCATGGTCGCACCCTTGAAAGTGGGTATTGCGGGGCTCGGCACTGTTGGTGCCGAAGTGGTCCGCCTCATCGAGCAGCAAGGCCGGACCTTGTCGGCGCGTTGTGGACGCGGCGTGCGGGTCGTCGCGGTGACCGCGCGTTCGAAGGTGAAGAAGCGCGGGCTCGATCTGCGCGGCATCGAATGGGCCAAGAGCCCGCTGGCGCTGGCCAACGATCCCGGCATCGATTGCTTCGTGGAGTTGATGGGCGGCTCGGGCGATCCGGCGCTGGCGGCGATCGAGGCGGCGCTGAAATCCGGCAAGTCGGTGGTCACCGCCAACAAGGCACTGATCGCGAAGCATGGATTGCGGCTGGCGAAGGCGGCGGAAAAGCATGGCGGCGCGCTGAATTTTGAAGCGGCGGTTGGCGCGGCCATTCCCGTGATCAAGACGCTGCGCGAGGGGCTGGCCGGCACCGGCATCAACCGCGTCTACGGCATTCTCAACGGCACCTGCAATTACATCCTGACAAGGATGGAACAGGAGGGCCTGTCGTTCGCCGAATGCCTGAAGGATGCGCAGCGCCTCGGTTATGCCGAGGCCAATCCGTCGTTCGACGTCGACGGCCACGACACCGCGCAGAAGCTCGCCATTCTGGCCAGCCTCGCCTTCGGCACCAAGGTGGCGCAGAGCTCGGTCTACGTCGAAGGCATCTCTTCGATCGCGCCGGAAGATCTGCGCGCCGCGGAAGAACTGGGCTACCGGGTCAAACTGCTCGGGGTCGCGGTGCGCACCGCCAAGGGCATCGAGCAGCGCGTGCATCCGACCATGGTGCCGAAATCCTCCTCGATCGCGCAGGTGATGGGCGTCACCAATGCGGTGACCATTGACGGCGAGGGCATTCCACCGATCACGCTGGTGGGCCCCGGCGCCGGCGGTGCTGCGACCGCGTCGGCCGTGGTCGCCGACATCGCCGATGTCGCGCGCGGCATCCGCGCCAATCCGTTCGGACGTCCGGTCAACAAACTGCGCGCGACCACAAAGGCGCCGATGGAGCGCCATGAGGGGGGCTACTATATCCGGCTGATGGCGCGGGACCTCGCCGGCACCGCCGCGACCATCGCCACGCGGCTTGCCGAGCAGAAAATTTCGCTGGAGTCGATTGTGCAGCGCCATCCCGATGGCGCCGACGTCGGCGCGGCCACGAAGAAAGCTTCGCCGGTGCCGGTCATCCTGATTACCTATGCCACCAGCGAGGACGCGGTCTATCGTGCGCTGCAGGCGGTACAACGCGACAAGGTGATCAGTGGCCGGCCACAGGTGATACGGATCGAAAAGAACTGACGCTTCGTCCGCACGGACGGCGCGTGAAACGATTGTTCGGGTCGCCAGACCCGCATTGACGTCTTAGGGAGTTTGCCAATGTCGACCCATATTTCCGTTCCGCCCCAGTTGCTGCTCGAGCGCATTCTCACGCTCGAAATCGTACGCGTGACAGAGCGCGCGGCGGTATCGGCTGCGCGGCTGCGCGGCCACGGCAAGGAGAAAGAGGCCGACCAGGCCGCGGTCGACGCGATGCGCCGCGAGCTCAACAAGCTGCCGATCGAAGGCACGGTGGTGATCGGCGAGGGCGAGCGCGATGAGGCGCCGATGCTGTTCATCGGCGAGAAGGTCGGCATGAACGCCGGGCCGCAGGTCGACATCGCCGTCGACCCGCTCGAGGGCACCACGCTGTGCGCCAAGAACATGCCGGGTGCGATCGCGACCATGGCGATGGCCGATGGCGGCACGCTGCTCCATGCGCCCGACGTCTACATGCAGAAGATCGCGGTCGGTCCGGGCTACGCCAAGGGCGTCGTCGAACTTGACGCATCGCCTTCCGACAACGTTCGTCGGCTGGCCAAGGCGAAGGGCGTCGATCCCTCCGCGATCACGGTGCTGGTGCTCGATCGCCTGCGCCACGCCGACATCATTCATGAGGTGCGCGGCACAGGTGCGGCGGTGCGCTTGATCACCGACGGCGACGTGGCCGGCGTTATCCACTGCGCCGATCCCGATAATACCGGCGTCGACATGTATATCGGCACCGGCGGCGCGCCCGAGGGCGTGCTGGCTGCTGCCGCACTGCGCTGCATCGGCGGCCAGATGCAATGCCGGCTTATTCTCGATACCGAGGAGCAACGCGAGCGCGCCCACAAGATGGGCGTCAAGGATCCGCGCATGATTTACGGCATCGAGGACATGGCGAGGGGCGACTGCCTGTTCGCGGCAACCGGCGTCACCACCGGCTCGCTGCTGTCAGGCGTCAAGTTCCGCAAGGGCGTCATCGAGACCGAAACCGTGGTCATGCGCTCGGTCACCGGCACGGTGCGTTACATCAAGGCGGAGCACCGGCAGCTCGACAAGTTCCACCTCGATTGAGCACGGAATGACCGGCACCGTCCTGATACGACCGGTTGGTGAGGACGAACGTGAGGCGTGGGACCCGCTGTGGGCGGGTTATCTCGCCTTCTACAAGACGGCGCTGACCAGGGACGTCAGCGATCTCGCCTGGATGCGGTTTCACGATCCGGACGAGCCGATGTTTGCGCTGGGCGGCTATGTCGACGGTGAGTTGGCGGGATTCGCCCATTATCTGTTTCATCGTTCGACCTGGGCGCCGCACCGATACTGCTACCTGGAAGACCTGTTCGTTGCGGAAACGGCGCGGGGGCGGGGGCTGGGTCGGGCGCTGATCGAGGCAGTTTACGACAAGGCCCGGGCGGCCAGTGCCAGCCGCGTTTACTGGCTGACGCAATCGGACAACGCGCGGGCACGCGCGCTGTACGACGGGGTTGCCGACAATCTCGGATTCATCCAATACCGCAAGGTGCTTTAGGCCAAGGTGCTTCAGGCCAAGTGGTTTATGGAAAGTCATTCCGGGGCAGCCCGCAGGGCTGAACCCGGAATCTCGAGCTTCCGGGTTCGCGCGTTGCGCGCCCGGGAACGACAACAAGAACAAAAATAGGGAGCGGCTATGTCAGATATTACGGCGGTAAAGGCCCTGGTGTTCGACGTGTTCGGTACGTGCGTCGACTGGCGCACCAGCCTGATCAACGACTTTACAAAATGGTCGCAGACGCGCGACATCAAGGCCGACTGGACCGCCCTGGTCGACGGTTGGCGCGCGGTCTATGCCGCCTCGATGGATGAGGTGCGAAAGCATCCCGAACGCGGCTACATGATCCTGGATACGCTGCACCGGCAATCGCTGGAAAAGCTGGTGGCGCAGTTTTCGATTGAAGGGCTGACCGAGGCCGACCTGCACTATCTCACCATGGGCTGGCACCGGCTGCACGCCTGGCCCGACACCGTGTCCGGCCTGACGCGGCTGAAGACGAAATACATCATCTCGCCGCTCTCCAACGGCAATGTGGCGCTGCTGACCAACATGGCGAAGTTCGCGGGGATGCCCTGGGACCTGATCCTGTCGGCCGAACTGTTCGAGCATTACAAGCCCGATCCGGAAACCTATCTCGGCGCGGCAAAACTACTGTGCCTGGCGCCGGAGCAGGTGATGATGTGCGCGGCCCACAACAACGATCTGAAGGCCGCGCAAAAGCTGGGATTGAAGACCGCCTTCGTGGCGCGGCCGACCGAATACGGCCCGCTGCAGAAATACGATTTCGAGGCGACGGGAAACTGGGACATCGTCGCCAAGGATTTTAATGGAATAGCCGACAAAATGGGGTGTTAGGCGCCGGCCGCAGGCGCTACCGTCATCCTGAGGAGCGCGCCCTTGCGCGCGTCTCGAAGGATGGCCCCTGCACAGGTGTCGGCCATCCTTCGAGGCTCGCCGAAGAGGCTCGCACCTCAGGATGACGGCAGCGAAGGCTCCTCTGGCGTTGTCCGATTGTCCTTAGTGCCTACCTTCTGAAAGTATCATGATCATCCCCGCATCCGCCTTGCCCGTCGAAGCGCCCCCTGCGTTTCTGGGCGTCGCGCGTTCGGCGACCGGAAAACTGTGGCGTGACCGGCTGGATGCGCGGGGCGCGGCAAGGGCGCTGGCGATTGCGCAGCGCTATCAATTGCCGGAAATGCTGGCGCGGGTGCTGGCGGGGCGCGATGTCGAACTCGACGCGGTCGAGGATTTTCTCGATCCGACCATCCGCAAGTTGATGCCCGATCCCTATACCGTGACCCAGATGGAAGCCGCCGCCAAACGCATCGCGGATGCCGCCGCGCGCCGGGAGCAGGTGGCGATCTTCGGCGATTACGACGTCGACGGCGCCACTTCGGCCGCGCTGCTGGCGTGGCACCTGCGCCATTGTGGCCTCGACCCGCTGATTCATATTCCCGACCGGATCTTCGAAGGCTACGGCCCCAATACCGAGGCGATCCGCATGCTCGCCGGCAAGGGCGCCACGCTGTTGGTGACCGTGGATTGCGGCACCACCAGTTTTGAGCCGCTGGCCGAAGCGCGAAAGCTCGGGATGTCGGTCGTCGTGATCGATCATCACCAGTCCGGCGACGAACTGCCCGAGGTCGACGCGCTGGTCAATCCGAACCGGCCCGACGATCTCTCCGGCCTCGGCCATCTCGCGGCGATCGGTCTCGTGCTGGTGACGCTGGTCGCGGTCAACCGGGAACTGCGGGCGCGTGGGTTCTGGACCAGCGAGATGCCGGAGCCGGATCTGCTCGGCATGCTGCATCTCGTCGCCCTCGGCACCGTCGCCGACGTGGCGCCCTTGACCGGTCTCAACCGCGCCTTCGTGGCAAAGGGCCTGATCGCGATGCGCCGCCGCGATCATGTCGGCCTCACCGCGCTGATGGATGTGTCGCGGCTGAACGGGCCGCCGGAAGCCTGGCATCTCGGTTTCATGCTCGGGCCGCGCATCAATGCGGGGGGACGGATCGGGCGTGCCGATCTCGGGGTGCGGTTGCTGCTGGAAGGCGATATTTCGGAAGCCGCAAGGATCGCCGCCGAACTCGACCGCCTCAACATCGAGCGCCGCGTCATCGAGCAGATGGCGGAGGCGCAGGCCGAAGCCGAGGCGCTGGCTTCGCTCGGGCTGGAGGACAAGGGCGCGGTCATCGTCACGGCCTCCGAGGGCTGGCACCCCGGCGTGGTCGGGCTCGTTGCGTCCAGGCTGAAGGAAAAATTTTCGCGGCCGGCCTTTGCGATCGCGCTGGAGCCGGGCGGCATCGGCACCGGCTCCGGCCGTTCGATCTCCGGCGTCGATCTCGGCAAGGCGGTGCGGCAGGCGGTCAAGGAGGGGCTGTTGATGAAGGGCGGCGGTCACGCCATGGCCGCCGGCGTCACGCTGCGCAAGGAGCGACTCGCGGAATTCCGCGCCTACATGGAAAGCGCGCTGGCTGCCGACGTCGCCAATTCGCGGCACGAAAACGAGCTGTTCATCGACGGCGCCGTCAGCGCGCGCAGCGTGACGCCGGACTTCGCCGCCACGCTCAATCGCGCCGGCCCCTTCGGCAGCGGCAATCCCGAGCCGGTGGTGGCGCTGCCGTCGCATCAACTGGTCTATGCCGATGAAGTAGGCCAAGCGCATCTGCGGCTGCGGTTCAAATCCGGCGATGGCGCCATCGTCAACGGCATCGCGTTTCGCTCGATCGGGCAGAAGCTCGGCAATGCGCTGACCCAGCATCGCGGCCAGCCCCTGCATGTCGCGGGATCGCTCGCCGTCGATCGCTGGCAGGGCACCGAGCGGGTGCAGTTTCGCGTGATCGATGTCGCGGTGCCCGATCAGGGCCCGGCGATGATCAGGTAACGGTCGCTATGACGGAGCCAGATCAAGAGAAGCATAAGCCATCGTTTCTGGGACCGCATGAAGATCGCGAACTTGAACTCATGCTCGCTGGAAAGAAGCACCTCAGTTCGTTTATCCTTGAAGAGGGCATCGGACGCGAGATTTTTCCAGAAGGTCAGTTTGACCGGCACGTTGCGGAAGGCCTTTTTGTGAAAGACGTTCGGGTAGAGCAGTATGTCTCAGCGGATGGGGAGGATATTCGCGTGCGAAGCATCTTGTACGCAACCGCCGGCGAGGCGTGGCGAATTCCCGCGATGCGCACGATTCAGGATATCTATCATTCAATGGGGCCGGGCTGGCGACCGGATCTTGAACGGGTCGTTGGATCGCTGCTTGGATATGATCGGAATGATGTAGAACTGTTCGTTGAACGGCTTGCCAAACGGCACGGTTGATCGGAGCTGCGGGGCGGTCGATGCGTCTGCTCCCGGTGGTGGCCTAACAAAAACACCAATGATAGCGATGGGAGCGGAAATGACGGGGCAGGTTGCAGGCAAGGTCGCGCTGGTCACGGGCGGTTCGTCCGGCATTGGCGCTGCGGTCGCCGAGTTGCTGGCACGCGAGGGCGCCAGGGTCGTCGTCACCGATATCGACGATCTCAAGGGTCCCGAAATTGTCGCCGGTATCACCAAGGCCGGACACGAGGCAGTGTTCCTGCATCAGGATGTCACCAGCGAGCCGCGCTGGGAGGAAGTGGTCGCCGACGTCGGAAAACGCTACGGCCGGCTCGATATCCTGGTGTCCAACGCCGGCATCGGAATCTCGGTGCCGTCGATCGTGCAGATGTCGCTGGAAGACTGGCGGCGGCAGACCGCGATCAATCTCGACGGCGTATTCCTGTCGGTAAAGCATTCGCTGCCCTTGATGCGGCGGACCGGCGGCGGCTCGATCATCATGATGTCGTCTCTGGCGGGTCTGCGCGGCGCCCAAACGCTGGCCGGCTACTGCGCGACCAAAGGCGGCGTGCGGCTATTCGCCAAGGCGATTGCGATGGAGTGCGCGTCGTTCGGCGACGGCATCCGGGTCAACTCGGTGCATCCCGGTATTATCGACACGCCGATCTGGGGCAAGATTCCGACGGAAGCGTCAGGTAGCGGGAAAAATGCACCGATCGACGCGGAGGAGCGGGCCAAACTGGCTGCACCGCTCGGCCGTGTGGGGCACGCCATCGAGATTGCGCAGGGTGTGTTGTATCTGGCGTCCGATGCCTCGCGCTACGTTACCGGCACGGAACTGGTGATCGACGGCGGCATGAATGCGGGCGGGGCGGTACGGCAGAGATAATCCGTCGCAAGGACGGTGCGCCTATCCGCCCTGCCGCAGCCGCGCCAGCACCTTCAGCCCGCCATAACCATCCGCCGGCAGCAGCCCCATCTTGGTCTGGTAATCCTTCACGGCCTTCATCGTGTCGTTGCCGACGCGGCCGTCGGTACCGCCGGTGTCGAACCCTGCCTTGGTCAGGCGGGTCTGCATTTCCTGCACTTCGGCGAGCGTCATGACGCGCTCCGAGCCGGGGAACGGCTGGATGAAGGGCGGGCCGCCCAGAATACGGTCGCCGAGATGGCAGATCGCCAGCGCGTAGTTCATCGAGGGATTGTAGCTGCGCACCGCGTAGAAATTCGGGCCCAGCAGAAACGCCGGGCCGCCTGACACCGGTACCCACATCTGCGCCGATGCGTTCGGTTGCGAAAATGGCTGGCCGTCGGCGCGCGTCACCCCGGCGCCGGCCCATGCCGCGTAGGTGCGGTTGCCGCTGGCGGACGCGCCCGATGCCCGCACCTCATAGCCCCAATGTTCGCCGCGGCGGTATTTGCCGCGGTTGAGCAGGTAGCGCGCGCTGGAGCCCAGCGCGTCGTCGGGTCTGCCGAACGGCGACACTTTTCCGTCGCGGTCGTAGTCGGTCCCGACATTGAGCCAGACTTCCGGCATCCACTGGGTGTGGCCCATCGCGCCGGCCCAGGAGCCGCGCATCTCCTCAGGCGTGCCCCAGCCGCGATCGACGATCTTCAGCGCATTGATCAGCTCGGTTTCCCAATAGGCGCGGCGGCGCGGCTCGTTCCAGGCCAATGCCGCCAGCGAGGGGAATATCGGTCGCATGTGGTTCTGCTGCACCAGCGGATCGCCATAGGCTGATTCAACGCCCCACAGCGCCAGCAGCGTGCCGCGCTCGACGCCAAAATCCTGTTCGATCCGGGTGAACAGCGCGTCGTTCTTGCGCAGCGCTTCCTTGCCGGCGGTGATGCGCCAGTCCGAGGCGCGTCGGTTGACGTATTGCCAGATCTGCTCGTGGAATTCGGGCTGCTTCGCCATCTGTTTGAACACGGACATGTCCGGCTCGATGCGGCCCATCACGCGGGTGTAGGTCGCATCGGAAACGCCCTTGGCCAGCGCGCGGGCGCGAAAACCGTCGCGCCATTGATCGAACCCGGCGGGGGCCGCGAATGCGGTGAGGGGATGCGCGAGCAGGGCGCCGGCGCCGAGGGACGATCGCAGCAGCGCGCGGCGGGTCGGGGTGACAAGAGAATCAGAATGTTTCATCGGGGCAGTCTACCGGCGCGGGAGGCGGCGCGGCAGAGGTCAATGCGCCGCTGGAACTAGCGATCCTGCTGCAGGTCCGCGGCAATTCTGGACAGCCAGCGCCGCACCGTGGCCTGCGCCCTGGCGCCCAGCCCGGCGATCAGTTGGCGTTCCAGCGCCTGGACCGGACGGCGGCACCGGTCGAGCAGGGTGCCGCCGCGCCGGGTCAGCGTCCATTGCAGCACCCGGCCATGGACGGGATGCCGGGTCTTTCTGATGGCGCCGTCGCGTTCCAGGTTTCGGATGATGACGCCGACGGTCTGCGGGGTCAGCAGCGCCACCCGGGCGAGATCCGCGCCGGACAGGCCCGGATAGGCCCGCAGCATGGTCAGGACAGCGAATTGCGGCGGGGTGATTTCGAGGTCGGCCAGCCGCCGTTCCAGCGTCAGCCGGGCCGCCGCCTGGGCCTGCCGCAGCAGATAGGCGAGGTGGCCTTTTTTGCCGCGCTTGCCCTTGCCCGGTGGCGGCGGGCGGGCGCCGGCGAGCTCGGGCGCCGGCAGGAATTTTTGCCGGAGCGGCGCGGATTTCGCCGCGGCGCCCGATTTTCGCCGTTTCGGCGTTTTTCGAGCGGCGGGTGATTTTGCCGACGACCTGATCTTGCGCATGATATAAGGGCTCTGATAACTAGTCAGTACACTGATAACACGAGGCAATGACAATGTCACAAGCCCGCAGCGAATACACAGACTTCAAAGCGCTGGCGCCGGACGTCTTTGACGCGGTGATCGCGCTCGGCCAGTTCGCCGCGAAGGCCGGACTCGACCAGCAACTGCTCGAGCTGATCAAGCTGCGCGCGTCGCAGATCAACGGCTGCGCCTTCTGCGTGCAGCATCACGTCCTGCTCGGCGAGAAGCTCGGCCTGTCGGCTGACAAGCTCAACCTCGTCGTGGTGTGGCGCGAGGCACCGCTGTTTTCGGCGCGCGAGCGCGCGGCATTGGCATGGACCGAGGCGCTGACACTGCTGGCCGGTGGCGTGAGCGACGAAGTCTACGCGCAGGCGAGCGCGGAGTTTTCCGAGAAGGAATTGACCTACCTGACGTCGGCGATCGCGTCGATCAATGTCTGGAACAGGTTCGGCGCCACCTATCGCTGGACCCCGCCGGCACGGCCATCGGTACCGAAGGCCGCGGCGTCGTAGCCAATCAGTTCTCGCCGCGTTCCTTGGCTTCGAGGTGACGGAGGACGTCCTCCGGCAAGGCATGCGCCACGGCTGAGGCCGACGGCGCCTGGGACCCGATCTCGCGTCCGCGGCCGCGGATCAGGCGCTCATAGGCGGAAATCAGCGTGACGTAAGGATTGACCCAGAGCCAGCCGTCGCGGGTAAACACCTGCACGTCGAAATGCAGGTGGCGGCTGGTGCCGTTGGGACGGTCCAGGTAATTCGAAACCACGCCGAATTTTTCGCCTTCCGCAAAGATCCGGCCGTTGAGGACGCCGTCGGCATCGAGGCTCGCCGGGTTCATGTGCATGTAGCGGAAGCGGACATGTTCGGTGCGGCTGTTGACCTGCAGGGTTACCGCCTGCTGCTTCGGCGAGCGGATCACGACGCTGTCGCGAACCGCGACCACGCCCTGTTGCCTGGGATCGCACTTATCACCACCTTCGCTGACGACAGCACATTCGTCGGCGCGGATATCCTGCCCCTGATGGCCAAAGCCGCCGGCGCATTGGCCGACGCCGAAACTGCGGGCCTCGCAAAAATTGTCCTGCCAGGGGTAGCCTGAATGATAGCCGGCATTGCCGCCGGCCGGCTCGGCGGTCGGCTCGCGCGCCCTGCGCTTCATGAAGGATTGCGAATGCGCGAAGGCCGGGGCCTTCTCCAGCGGAAAGCGGATTTGCGAGTAGGCGGTGAAGTCGGCGCGGCCGGCCTGCTTGCGAAAGCCGGTGTTGGCGATGATGTCGCCGGCCGGGCGATAGCTGAAATCAGGCGAGCGTTGCAGCGGCCGTTCGGCGACACCGGAAGGGATGTCCATGCGCGGCCGCGAGGGCAGGCCGCCGGCGAGGCGCAGCGCCTTGAGGAAACGTTCGGCGACCGGATAGGCCTCGCGGCAGGCCAGCCGCCGCGGCCGCGGCGTGGAGTCGAGGCACTGGATCGACACCACGTAGGGAACGCCGAAGCGCGTGAAGGCATAGCGCACATAGCCTTCCCGGATGAAACGTCGCAGGTCGGGGAATTCCGCCATCAGCGACTTGACCGGCTCGCCCTTGCCGCCGAGGGGATCGTTGATGTCGTAAATCAGGCTCGAGCCGGTGATCTGGACTTCGACCGGTTTTGCAAACGTCCGCTGCGGCATGCCGTCGCCGGCGCCGGGGTCCAGCGAAAAAACCGCGTCATAGCCGGCGGGGCCGGCGTCGAACAGGTCGGCGGGCCGGAAGTCCGCCTGATAGCGCGCCAGCGACAGGTCGGCCGGCGCGCCGCTCAGCCGGGCCTCGAGAAACGCCGCGGTGTCGAACGGCAGCAGCACCGGCACCGGGCTTCGCGCGATGCCGGTGAAGACCGGCGATGTCACCGCGTTCAACTGCAGCAGGGCAGGCAGGGTGCGGGGATCGTGGGCCGGCAGCCGCCGCTGGCCGGCAAAGGAGAAGGTGGATGCGACCGCCGGCCGGCTGTTGATCTCGGTTCTCAGCTGATCGACGGCCGCGCGCCATTCGATCCGCACGGCTGAAACCGCCGGGGTCCGGAACTCATCGGCGATGGCGACAGCCATGCCGGCCTGGAGCAGTACGAAAGATGCCAGCCAACGCGTGACGAACCGGACTGCCTTCGTAGCCAATGTGTCGCCCCCCGGCGCCAGTATTGAGCCGCCTGATCCTCGACCTAGTCCTTGGCGCGTTCGACGTAGGAGCCGTCTTCGGTCATGACCACGATGCGGGTTCCGACGCCGATGTGCGGCGGCACGTTGGTGCGCAGTCCGTTGGACAGGATGGCAGGCTTGTAAGAAGACGACGCGGTCTGGCCCTTGGTGACCGGCTCGGTTTCCACGACTTCCAGCGTGGCGCGCTGCGGCATCTGGATCGCCACCGGGATGGTGCCGTGCAGGGAAAGCTTGACCGTCATGTTTTCCTGCAAGAAGGCCTTGGCAGTGCCGATCACGTCCTTGGGGACCTGAACCTGGTCGTAATTGTCGTTGTTCATGAAGTGAAAGCCGTCGGCGTCTTCATAGAGGTAATTGAAGTTCTGGTCCTCGATGGTCGCCTTCTCCACCTGGTCCGTGGTCTTGTAGCGCTCGGAAACCTTCACCCCGTCGCTGATTCGGCGCATTTCGATCTGGCTGACCGGAGTTCCCTTGCCGGGATGGATGTTCTCGGCGGTCAGAACCACGTAAAGCTTGCCGTCTTGCTCGATGACGTTGCCCTTGCGAATAGAACTGGCGATGACTTTCAAGGCTGTTTTTCCTGATATTCTGGCCCCGGCCCGATCCGGACAAGGGCGTCCCGAGGCCGTAAAGGCGGTTTCGGGCTGCAACATACTCATTTTGCCGCTTGATGCCAGCAGTTTGCGGTCAGATGGGGCGGTCCGCTGATGGCCCAAACCGACCGGATTTCGCCCTGGTGGACGCCCGCGCGCCACGCCGACGTCAGGCCGTTCCTGATGGCGCGAGGCGTGATCACACGGGCCGTTCGCGGCTGGTTCGGCGAGCAGGGCTTCGTCGAGGTCGAGACCGGAATCCTGCAGATTTCACCTGGCAACGAGACCCATCTGCATGCGCCCTGTACCGAGCTCACGCACGCTGACGGCCAGCGCGCCAGCCGCTATCTGCGGACCTCGCCGGAATTCGCCTGCAAGAAATTGCTGGCCGCCGGAGAGACCAGGATTTTCGAACTGGCGCGGGTATTCCGCGACCGCGAGCGCGGCGACCTTCATCTACCTGAGTTCACCATGCTGGAATGGTACCGCGCCGATGCCGGCTATGACGCCGTGATGACCGACAGCGTCGTCATCGTGGCGCATGCCGCGCGAGCCACCGGGATCGGGCAGTTTTCGTTTCGCGGCAAGGTCGCCGATCCCTTCGCCAAGCCCGAAATGCTGACGGTCGCGGCGGCATTCGAGCGCTTTGCCGGCATCGATCTGCTCGCCACCATCGCCGACGGTCGCGGCGACCGCGCCGCGTTGGCGGCCGCGGCGACGGCGCGGGTTCGGATATCGGACGACGATACCTGGTCCGACATCTTCAGCAAGGTACTGGTCGAGCATGTCGAGCCGAGACTGGGGCAGGGGCGCTTGACCGTGCTGTTCGAATATCCGGCGCCGGAGGCTGCGTTGGCACGGACCAAACCGTCCGATCCACGGGTCGCCGAGCGCTTTGAGGTCTATGCCTGTGGTGTCGAACTCGCCAATGGCTTCGGCGAGTTGACCGACGCGCGCGAGCAGCGCCATCGTTTCACCGAAGCGATGGACGAAAAGCAGCGGCGCTACGGCGAGCGCTATCCGCTGGATGAGGATTTCCTCGCTGCGGTCGGGCAGATGCCGCAGGCCAGCGGCGTCGCGCTCGGCTTCGACCGGCTGGTGATGCTGGCGAGCGGCGCGTTGCGGATCGATCAGGTAGTATGGACGCCGCCGGCGGGTGAAACATGAGCAGGATCAATCTCAAGGACAGCGTCAGTTTCAAACCGGCGGCGACCCTGCGCGAGGCCACGGAACTGGTTGCCCAGGGTCTCGCACGGGTCGAGGATCTCCCCGATCTGGAAAGGGTCGCGGCCCGCTACGCGGTGGCGGTGACGCCTGATGTCGCCGCCCTGATCGATCCCGACGATCCCCAGGATCCGATCGCGCGGCAGTACATTCCAAGCGCGGACGAACTGGTCGTGCAGGCGAACGAGAGCGCCGATCCGATCGGCGATCACGCGCATTCGCCGGTTTCGGGCATCGTGCATCGCTATCCCGACCGGGTGCTGTTCAAGCTCGTTCAGGTCTGCGCGGTGTATTGCCGTTTCTGTTTTCGCCGCGAAATGGTCGGGCCGGGCAAGGCGAACGCGCTGTCGCAGGGCGCCTATGACAATGCGCTGGCCTATATCCGCGCGCATTCCGAAATCTGGGAAGTCATCCTGACCGGCGGCGATCCCCTGATGCTGTCGCCGCGGCGGCTCGCCGAAATCATGAGGGATCTGGCGGCGATCGATCACGTCAAGATCATCCGCATTCACACCAGGGTGCCTGTCGCCGAGCCCCGGCGCATCAGCGAGGAGATGATCGCGGCGCTGAAGGTCAAGGGGGCTGCGACCTGGGTCGCGCTGCATGCCAACCATCCCCGTGAACTGACAAGCAACGCGCGCGCCGCCTGCGCCGGGATCGTCGACGCCGGTATTCCCATGGTCAGCCAGAGCGTGCTGCTGCGCGGCGTCAATGACGATGCCGCGACGCTGGAGGCGCTGATGCGGGCTTTCGTCGAGTGCAGAATAAAGCCCTATTACCTGCACCATGGCGATCTCGCGCCCGGCACGGCGCACCTGCGCACCACGCTCGAGCACGGGCAGCAATTGATGCAAATCTTAAGGGGCCGGGTGTCCGGCCTGTGCCAGCCGGAATATGTGCTGGATATCCCCGGTGGTCACGGCAAATCGCCGGTCGGCCCGAGCTACTTGTCGCAGGCAGACTCCGCATCGGAAGCTGGACCGGAAGCCGAAACGCGCTATCGTGTGGTCGACTATTGCGGCGATGTTCATCTCTATCCACCGACGCCGTGATCCGATCATGGCGGCCGGAGAAAAGCGAGCGCCGCAGCCGCCGGAAGAGGACGGCAACCGCAACGTCGAGAACGCGGTGCTGCTCGGGTTTCTGGCCGTGCTGGTGGGAGCGGGAGTTTGGCTGCTCAGCACCATGGCTGACGTGCGCAAGGCTCAGGACTGCGCTGCCCAGGGGCGACGCAATTGTGTAGAGATCGCGGTTCCCGACCGGGCGCGATAAATCAATTCTCTGGGACAGGAGAAACAGGATGAAGAAGATACTAACGACAGCGGCATTGCTGGTTCTGATCGGCGGTCCGGCAGCGATCGGGCAAACCGGCAATAGCGGGGGATCATCGACCGCCGTGAAAAACCAGCCGCCGCTACAGGCTCCGATCGGCCATCGGCAGCCACGCGCCAGCGATGTGCCCTCGGAGAAGAACCTGAGCGATCCGAACGATCCCTTGAGCAAGGAAAACGCCATTCTCGACCGCAAGATCAAGAGCATCTGCCGCGGCTGTTAGGCCGCGGGCAGAGTGGGGAGGAGGGACGGATCGCTCCCTCACGATCGATCGGCTAGGCCGATCGTTCCAGCAATTGGAGACGCCGCGCGTCCCGTCTCGCTGCAACGGCATCGGCCAACTGGTGTAGCGCCGGAACGGTGGTCTCCCAGTCGATGCAACCGTCGGTAATGCTCTGTCCATAGGTCAGCGCCACGCCCGGCAGCACATCCTGGCGGCCCGCCACCAGATTGCTCTCGATCATGACGCCGACGATGCGCTGATCGCCGTCGGCGACTTGGCCCGCGATATCGGCAACCACCAGCGGCTGGTTCTCCGGCCTCTTGCTGCTGTTGGCGTGGCTGGCGTCGATCATGATCCGCGGCGCCACGCCGGCGCGCGCCAGTTCGGTCGAGGCGGAAGCGACGCTGGCCCGGTCGAAATTCGGCCGGCTGCCGCCGCGCAGAATGATATGGCAGTCCTCGTTACCGGACGTCGCCGCGATCGCCGAACGTCCGCGTTTGGTGACCGCCATGAAATGGTGCGGATGCGATGCAGACTTCACCGCGTCGGCGGCGATGCGCACATTGCCGTCGGTGCCGTTCTTGAAGCCGACCGGGCAGGACAAGCCGGAAGCGAGCTCGCGATGAATCTGGCTTTCCGTGGTGCGCGCACCGATCGCCGCCCACGCCACCAGATCGGCGATGTATTGCGGCGTCGCCACGTCGAGGAATTCCGTTCCCGCCGGCAGGCCGAGGTTGTTGATGGCGGACAGTACGTTGCGGGCCAGCCGCAGGCCCTTGTTGATGTCGAAGCTGCCGTCGAGGTTGGGATCGTTGATCAGTCCCTTCCAGCCCACCGTGGTGCGCGGCTTCTCGAAATAAACCCGCATCACGATCTCGAGCCGGTCGGCAAGCTGCTCGCGCAGGGCGGCGAGGCGCGTGGCATATTCCACGGCGGCGTCGGGATCGTGCACCGAACAGGGCCCGACGACGACCAGGAGGCGATCATCGGACCCGTTCAGGATGGCGTGGATGGCATTGCGCGACGCCGTCACCACGCGCGTCGCGGTCAGGGTGCGCGGGATCTCGCGCATCACCTCTTGCGGCGTACTCAGTTCTTTTATTTCCTCGATGCGAAGGTCGTCTGTGGTGCTCAACACGGCTATGGCTCCTGTTTTGAGGGACCTGCCGGCCAAAAAAAAGCCGCCAGATCGGGCGGCGGCTGTTCGGACTTCTTGCTGCAATTTTTCAGATTGAGCGTGATCCTCCCACCGCCAGCGAGCTGTCGAAGCTAAAATACCAATAGTTTCTGGCGGCGACGGTGATCATGGGCGCTCTCATAGCGCATGCGTGGTAGCTTGTCATCCCCAAAAACCGGGCCGCGAGGAGAGGCCGGGCCTGGATCGGTCCTTGATCAGCTTTTTCGCGCGGCGAGCGCCATCCCGATCAGCGAGGCACCGCCGAACAGGAGGTTGATGCCGACCAGCAGGCCGATCGCCCATTCCGCCGAGCCCGGCAATCCCGTGATGATCATGGCCGATATCACGATGTCCAGCGCGCCGGCGAACGCCATCCAGCTCCAGCGCTCCGACAATTCGCGGCGGTGCTGCAGCGCGTACATGATGGTGGCGACGCCTTCGGCGAGGAAATAGGCACCGACCACAATGGTGAGGGTGAGGATGCCCTGCACCGGCTTCACCAGTAGGATAATGCCGGCGCCGACCGCCAGCGCCGCCGAAATCAGCGACCACCAGAAGCCTGGCATCTGCCGGGCCCAGAACGTCAATGCGAGGGCGGCGACGCCGGAGATCAGGAACATCCAGCCGAGAAAAATCGTCACCGCAAGGCTCGCCAGCGGCGGCACGATGATCGCGGCCAATCCCAGGATGACGAGCAGGATGCCTTCGAACAAGAAGGCTTTCCAATGGGCGCGGACCGTGGCGCCCATTTCGGATTGCAGCTTGGTGATGTCCTGGGGAAGGGTCATTGAGTGTGTCCTGTTGCCGGCAACGCTGAAGCGACTTCAGCAATATAGCTTGCTGCGGCGACAGTGAGGCAGATTTGTTGGTGGCGTCGCTTGCGCGAGATCAAGCCGGCGTCAATCCGGCCGCGCCATGGCTCACCCCCTTGGCTCACCCTTGGTTCACCCCTGGCTCGGCGCGGACGAAAACCCCTCCGCCGTCGCGCGCATGCGATTGCGGCCGAGAATATAGACTGCGCTGGTCGCTACCAGCAGCGCCACGCCGATCAGGATGGAGACGAGGCCGATCGGTACCAGAACCAGCGCGGGGTTGCGGTCGGGATTGACGAACCATTGATGGATCGACGTCAGCACGAAGGCGAGGCCGGCAAAGCCGGCGCCTCCGCCCAGCACCAGCAGCGCCCACATCCGCCGCAGCTGGCTGAGCCGCTCACGCGCGACCTCGGTGCGTGGGGCGTGATGGCGACCGACCTTTCGCACCAGCCGGGCCGCGATACCGATGGTGCCGAAGCCGATCAGCAGACTGGTGGCGCCCAGAACAAGCCGGGTGGACGATGCCAGGTCCGGATTTTGCTGCAGCGTCAGCAGCGGGAAATCGAATGCGGCATGCAGCGTCAACGGTGCCAGCAGCACCAGTGCCCAGCTGGAGATACGCGCCCAGTCACGGTTGTGCCGGTTCGCGCCGAGCGCCGTGCCGGATCGCGCGATGGCGATATAGGCGCCGGCGATGATGCCGAGCGCGCCATGGAAGGGTACCGTGAGGACGCTGCGCAGCGCGGCCAGCGACCGCCAGATCTCCTGGTGCTGCACGAGGTAGGCGAGATTTTCGTAGGCCGCGAAGCCGAGGCCGGCGGCGGCGCCATAGACCACGGCGTCCATCGGATCCGCGCCCGGCCGGCGCCGTGACGTGACCGCGAAGATGACGAGAATTTTGACGATCTCCTCGGGCGCTGCGACCCCCAGGATCGAATGCAGCGCCTGTGCGAGCCCAGGGTGCTCCGGAACCGCGAACAGCGACGTCAGCGGCTTGCGCACGAAGCCGAGCAGCGAAATGCTGGCGGCGCCGAGCAGAAACGCGGTCCACACCCTGGCCGGCGGGCCGGGCCGTTCGCCGGCGGCGATCACGAGCCACAGGATCAGTAGCGCCGGCGCGATCGCTGCAGTGCCGATGACGGTTGGGAGGGATTGAAGGAGGAGCATGGGGTACGATGAACGATCAGCGGGTGGGTGCAGGGGTCCTGCGGTGGTTACGAGCCCCGTGGCCTACGCCTCCTTGTCACAATAGTGGCGGATTTGTCACCAACCAAATAGGGTTGGGCGATGGTGCGTTCTTGCGTCGCAGTCGGACCTGAGTTCGGATCGATTGCGTGTTGTCGTTCAACAAATGCGGCGGATGCTTTTCAGCCGCGCTCGTGTCGCGCGAGCGGAGCGGGCGGGCATAAACCGCCTGCGTATTGGGTCAGCATCTTCAAGCAGCGAGGCGCACGGGTGGTCCTATTCAGCGGAAAAGAGTCTCATGCAAGGTCGGTCCTGAAAGCGGTCAGCTGGCGGGTCCTGGGAACGCTCGATACCTTTGCCATCAGCTGGTACCTGAGCGGCAAGGTTTCGCTGGCGGGTTCCATCGCCGCGCTCGAATTCCTGACCAAGATCGCCTGGTACTACGCGCACGAGCGCGTCTGGGCGTCCATCGCCTGGGGCCGCGGCACGCACTGATCTGGCGTCATCCCGCCAGCAGCCGGCGGCAGGCGTCGACGAAGACCTCGGCACCGGTGACGATGTCGGCGTCCGCGGTGTTTTCGCTCCAGTGATGGCTGACGCCGCCGATCGAAGGCACGAACAGCATGCCCGCGGGCATGATGGTGGCGAGCACCTGCGCATCGTGACCGGCGCCCGAGGGCATGTGGATCGATCTGCCGCCGGCAAAGGCCGCGCTGGCGGCTTCGATGGCCTGCTGGAAGGCCGCATTCATCAAGGCGGGGGCGCCGGTACGAAGCCGCGCCACCGCAACCGTGCAGCGGCCTTGCCCGCCGGCCTCGGCGGCCATGTCGCGGAGCAAATTCTCCAGGCGATCGATTACCTCGGGGTCATCGTCGCGCATCTGGAACAGCATTTCAGCCCGCCCGGGAATGATGCTGGGCGCGCCGGGATCGAGCTCGATGCGGCCGGTGGTCCATACCGTGCGCGGTCCGCATGACGCCGGGAACCGGTCGTCAATGGCGACGCAGAATCTCGCCAGCGCCAGCCCGGCGTCCTTGCGAACGCTCATCCGTGTGGTGCCGGCGTGGTTCTGTTCGCCGGTAAAGGTGATCCTGTACTGCCAGATCCCGACAATGGAGGTGACGACACCGATCGCCAGGCCGCCGCTTTCGAGCGTCTGGCCCTGTTCGATATGCGCCTCGAGATAACCGATATGGCGGCCACGCTCAGCTGTGGCGCGGGGCCGGCCGGCGAGCCCCGCCTCGCGCAGGGCATCCCGCATGGTTCGGCCGCTGCTGCGGTCGCGCGCGGCGTCGATGTCGGCCTCGGTGAGCGCGCCGACATAGGACCTGGAGCCGAGGAACGAGCCGAAATGTCCTTCCTCATCGCACCAGACCGCGACTTCGACTGACCCGTTGGCGTTCGGATCGGGATTGATGACGCGGGCGGCTTCGAGCGCGTAGACGACGCCGAGCGGCCCGTCGAGCCAGCCGGCGTAATTCTGGCTTTCGAGATGCGAGCCGGCCAGCAGTTTCGGACCGGACTTTGCGCTGCTGCCGAGCACGTTGCCGATGCCGTCGATCCCGGCCTTGAGTCCAGCCTCGGGAAGCCGCGCCGCCAGCCACTGCAGCGATTGCAAGTGTGGCTCGGAGAATGTCGGCTTGTGAACGCCGGTCTTGTAGGCGCCGATGGCACGAAGCGCGTTGAGATCGGCAAGGACCCGGGCGCCGTCAAATTGTAAGTGATGGTCAGGCATTGCGTACTCTCATCGGATGAGAAAAATCGGCAGGGGCTATCGTCGGTTCGGCGGCACGTGGACGCCGCCAACGGCGGCACCTGCCGCTTACGCGTATGTACGCTCGAATATCTATCATCGTTCTTATTCTAAAAGGAATCCTTGAAGCTCTCCAGTGTGATGCTTTCGGGAGGCTTGATCTGTGGACGTCACGAAAATGTTCCTTCACAAAAGGCCGCGATTGCAGATGTAACGGGACAGGGAATGCACGTGTCAGACCAGACCAGTTTGCGGCAACGACTCTCGGATCCTCCGGCTCGAATATTGAACAGGCTGCCTCTGGCGGGCAAGTTGATGATCGTGGCGCAGAACAACGGCGTAACCCATGAACGCATCGGCATTGTCGAAAGGCTGGAGAAGCGGGGAGATCGCGTCCTCTGCATCGGCGAGGCACATGACTGCACCATCGATGTCGCATCCGTCACGTCGGTTGTCATCGATCGCACAGCACGAATGAAGGACAGGGTGCTCCCCAAGCTCGAATTCCAGCATGCCGGCGGGGAAACGCTCTTTACCGTGGTCGGTCTCGACAGTAGCGACAAATTCGACCTCGGCTTCGCGACATTGCCAGGCGTTCCGATTGTCGTGCCGGACAAGAAATCGTCTGAAGCCTCTTCGCTGGCGAACGACGATCCCGCCTTTCAGCCGTTGCGGGCCGCGATAGAGGCCGGGACTGAAGTCGAAATTCAAATGCGGCGCCCCGGCCTCGATCAGCGCTGGCGCGGGATCGTTCCCGCCATCAACCCGGCGATGGGTTTTATCAACCTGATCGCAGCCGATTTCCATCTGCATTTGCGCGGCGGAACGGTTGCGAGCTGGCAAAGTCGCCAGACCGGCGTGGATGGAGCTGTCGAGCTCGCCGCAATTGGTTACGACGGCCGTCCGCTGGGACTCGTTTTGATCGGATCCGCTGTAACGTTTGAGGTCACTTGATGCAGCAAGCGCAGGATCCCGCGATGTTGACGCATCCACGTGCGACGTGGATCGCTCCGTCGAGCGGACGCCAACTCGATGAGGTCAGCCTGATGCGCGATATGGCCACGCGCCAGGTCGTGCTGCTGGGCGAAACGCATACCGTTGCCGAAATCCATCGCTGGCAGCTTCACGTTGCGACTGTCCTTCGTTTCATCAGGCCGAACCTCGCCGTCGGCTTCGAGATGTTTCCAAGGCAGGTGCAGCCCGTGCTCGACGAATGGGTTGCGGGCGGGCTCAGCAGTCAGGCCTTTCTCGAAAAAGTCGAATGGGAGACCAATTGGGGCTACGACGCCCAGCTGTATCTTCCGCTGTTTCACTTCTGCCGGCAGCAGCGCGTCCCGATGCTGGCGCTCAATTGCAGCCGGCCGCTGGTCACGCGCGTGGGCAAGGAAGGGTGGGATGCGATACCCGCGGAGGAGCGCGATGGTTTGAGCCCGTCCGCCGAGGCGACCGCAGCCTACCGCGAATATCTTTACGGCCTCGGCCTCAACCGGTCGCCGACAAGGCCTGCGTCGGCGATGGATCCGAAGCTCGATCGCTTCGTCCGCGCGCAACAGACCTGGGATCGCGCCTTTGCCTGCAACATCGCGCGGGCGATCGATCGACCCGACCCACCCTTGGTGATCGGCATCATCGGCAGGGGCCATCTTGAATACGGACACGGTACGCCGTTTCAACTGCGCGATCTCGGCGTTCCGTCGGCTGCCGTGCTGCTTCCCGCCACCGGACATCAGCACCATGCGATCCAGCTCAATGGCATCGCGGATGCGATCTTTCGTCTCGATGAGCCTGAACCGGCCGCGCCGATGCCCGCGCGGATGCAGAACGCCATCGATCGGCAACGCCAGAACCCGACTTCGGCATCGCAAATCTAGAAGAACAATAAGTATAAAATAATGACTACAAGTAATGTAATTCTATATATTGCTATATACATCGGTATTTAGGCATTCTAGTTGACTTGAATACTTGTTAATACGAGATCGACCCTGAGAACTTCGTACGGTTCTGTTGGGGGCGAAATGACAAAAACAACCTTTGAAATCTTCGGGGCAGGGCGGCGAACTGCCTTCCTCGCAACTGCATTGACGATGGCGATGACCACGGCGGCGAATGCGCAGACCATGCTGGACACCATCAGCGTCTATGCCGATCGCAACGCGCGACAGGTGCTCGATCTTCCCCAGAACGTCACGGTCATCGGGCGCCAGGAACTCGACGAGCGTATGGTGCGCGACGTCCAGGACCTCGTGCGTTACGAACCGGGGATCACGGTCGCCAAGACCACTTCGGGAGTTGATCCGTTCGGAAACCTTGCCGGCTTCACCATTCGCGGCGTCTCCAACAACCGCGTGCAGATGCTGGTCGACGGCACCCGCGTGATCGAAAGCATCGTCGACGGCAACCGCGACTTCGTGAACATGTCGAACCTGAAGGCGGTCGAGATCATGCGTGGTCCGGCGGGCGTGATGTGGGGCGCCGATGCGCTCGGCGGTGTCGTCGCCTTCACCACCAAGGATCCGGAAGACTATCTCAAGGGCCGCAAGTTCGGCGGGCAGGTCGACACCAGTTACGACTCCTACGACAAAAGCTTCTTCAAGAACGGCACCAGCGCGGTGCGGTTCGGCGACTTCTCGATGATGATCTCGGCCTCGCAACGGTCCTACCATGAGGGGACGCTGAGCAAGGCCCGGGCCGATGGCGGCATCTATGGCTGCCCGCGCAATCCGGAAGCCATCCGCTGCAACCAGCTCAACCCGCTGGACGGCAGCGATTACGACCTGCTCGGCAAGCTGGTGTGGAATCCGGACAAGGAGAACGAGGTCAAGCTGACGGGCGAGATGCTCAAGAAGGACGTCACGGTCGACCAGCGCTTCGATCTGGGGCTGCAGACCAATGGTACCCGGAATCTCAGCTACATCCGCGACCAGGTCCAGACCCGCGAGCGCCTCACCCTGCAGCACCGCTTCACGCCGAACATGGGCTGGCTGGACCAGATCAAGTGGCAGATATCGCACTCGCCGCAGCAGCGGGATTTCACCGGCGTACGAAACCGCCGTCTCGCCAACAACCAGCTCGACCGGCTCAATTTCCTGCTGAACTACAAGGAGGAGTTCACCGAAGGCGACATTCAGCTGAACTCGTCGTTCAAGACCTTCCTGGCCACCCACAAGCTGACCTACGGCGCATATGCCAGCGTCGTGGAAACCGACTACAACCGCCGCGACACCACGACCAACCTGACCACGGGAGTTGTCACGGTCGCCAATGCCGGCGGGTTCAATTTTGCCAACGCCACGACAAAACGCGTCGACGGTTACCTTCAGGACGAAATCCTGCTGCTCGACGACAGGCTCATCCTGACGCCGGGCGTGCGATACGCCACCTACGAACTCGATCCCCGGCCAAATCCTTTCTATGCGGTCAAGCCGGGCAACGAACCGAAGTCAGTCCAGAGTGAAAAGCTCGTCAAGCAGTTCGGCGCCGTCTACAAGGCCACCAGCCATATTTCGCTGGTCGGCCGTTATGCGGAAGGCTTCAAGATGCCGACTTCGCAGCAGCTCTATACGTCGCTGCCGAATGGCGCGGGTGTCAATCAGGACCTGATCCCCAACCCGAATCTCAGGCCCGAGCAGGTCAAGAGCTACGAGGCCGGAATACGCGGCCAGTTCAGCAAGGGGTACTTCTCCGCGACGGTATGGAAAGCCGACTACACGGATTTCATTCAGAATTTCGTGCCGATTCCCAGCGTCAATTTTCCGGGCCTGGACGATCTGACCTACCAGAATCTGTCCAGCGTGAAACTCTGGGGCGTTGAACTGGCTGGCGAGTTTCGCTTCCACGAATACTGGACCGCGAGCATGTCGCTGGCCTACACCGAGGGCAAACAGAAGTTTGACCAGACCAGTCCTGTCGTCGCCTTCGACGGCACGACGCCGCTCTCGGGTGTGTTCGGACTGCGCTACAGCGATCGTCCCAACGGTTTCGATGCGCAGTTCATCACGACATGGGCCGGTGACGTGCTGACGCGCAGCTCGCCGCTGCTGTATCGCGCCGACGGCTATGTCGTGTTCGACGCGATCGTCGGCTGGGCGCCGCAGGCGGTGCCCGGGCTGACCTTGCGCGGCTCGCTGCTGAATATCGCGGATACGCGATACTTCCCGTCGTTCAACGGCACGACGACCTACAACATCGTGCCGACCACGGCGGTTGCCATATCCAATCCACTCGAGCTGCGGACGGCGCCCGGCCGAACCTTCAAGGTCGGCGCCAACTACGCGTTCTGAAGCGCCATCGGGTGCGTGCGGCCTGAACCGGGTGATGTTCCACCCGGTTCAGGCCTGAAAGGTCAAAGCGGGTCGTATGCGTCATACATTGAACTCCATCTGGCGGCTGCTCCGCATCGCCGCCAGCGGGCCCGGCCGCTGGGCCGGCTTTGCAGTCCTCGCCTTCATCATCGGCTGCCAGCTCATCGGGATTCAAATCAGCCTGCGGCTGATCCAGTGGAGCGCCGACTTCTACAACGCGTTGCAGCGCATCGACGCCTCAGCGGCCGTCACCCAGGTCGGGGTCTTTGCCGGGCTGATCGGCGTTTCGGCCGCGCTGTCCCTGGTTGGCAAGTTCGCGCGCCAGCACCTCGAGATCCGGTGGCGGCGCAGGTTGACCGATGCGGTGCTGGATCGCTGGCTGCCGGCCAAGGCGTACTGGTTCCTGCAGCCGTCGCTGGGTGGGGTCAGCATCGACAATCCCGACCAGCGTATTGCGGAAGACTGTCGTGAGTTCGTCGAGTCGTTACTCACGAAGGTGATGGACTTCTTCATGAGCCTGATCGGGCTTTATGCTTTCGTCACGCTGCTTTGGCAGCTCTCTACGTTTCCGCTGGTATTCGAACTGTTCGGGATCGGCTTCGAAATCCCCCGCTACATGGTCTGGGCGGCGCCCGTTTACGTGGCGATCGCAACCGGGCTGACGCACGCCCTGGGCCGACAGATGCCGGGCCTGCTTGCCGAGCAGCAGCAGCGCGAGGCGGACTTCCGGTTCGCCTTGATGCGGATGCGCGAGAACGCCGCCGCCATTGCCTTGTCGAACGGCGAGCCAAGCGAACGGGCTGTCCTTAACCATCGCTTTCAGGCGCTGGTCGGCAACTGGCGAAAGGTGATCGCCCGCGAGTTCATCTTCGGATTGTTTCAGCGGCCGTATTTCCAGACCGTTCTGCGCGTGCCGATGTTTCTGGCGCTGCCGGCCTTTCTCGCCGGGAAGGTCACGCTCGGCGGCCTGATGCAGGTGGCGTCAGCGTTCCAGAACACGGTGACGACGCTGTCGTGGTTCGTCTTCAACTACAAATTCGTGTCGGAACTGGTCGCCACGACCAGGCGGCTGCAGCGCTTTCTCGACGCCATCGACAGTGTCGAGCAGGCCGAATGCGCGTTGCGGCGCACGCAATCGTCGGACGGCGCCTTGCGAATGCGGGATGTGTCGATCTTCACGCCGGACCGGCGCCTGTTGCTGAGCATACCCGATCTGACCATTGCCAGGGGTGAAACAGTTTGGCTCAGCGGCGCGTCGGGACTGGGCAAGAGCACGCTGTTGAAGGCGCTTGCCGGCCTGTGGCGCTTCGGCGAGGGCAGGGTGGAGCTGCCCCCGGGGCAACTATGCTTCATGCCGCAGCAGGTCTACATGCCGCTGGCGCCGCTGGTCGCCGCCGCCATCTATCCTGCCGAGCCGGGCAGTGTGCCGGCAGGAACGATCGAGCACCTGCTCCGCAGCTCCGGGCTCGGGCACCGGCTTGACCTCGGAACGGAAAATGCCAGCGGGCTCTCGGTCGGCGAGCAGCAGCGCCTGGCGCTGGTGCGGCTGATCCTGGCGAGGCCCGATTGGGCCTTTCTCGACGAGGCCACCAGCGCGCTGGATCCCGAGACCGAACGGATGATGATGGGCCTGCTGCGCAGCGAACTGCCCGAGACGAGCTTCGTGATCGTCGCGCATCGCGAGCCGCAGGGCCTTGCCGCCGTGCGCAATGTCTGCCTGGGTGGGCGAGGCGCCCTCGATATCGAGGAGCGGGGCGGTTTGATGGGCGCTCAATCAGCCGGATCCGTGCCGACGATGGCGTGACGGTGCATCCAAGGCTGCGGGCTCGTAGCCCGGACGGAGCCGGCGGTCGGCGCGATGCGCCGTCCGATGGCGCAATCCGGGAATAAACGCGGCGGCCCCGGATGATGCAAGGGCTCCATCAGGGCTACGGATTTTTCCGGTTTCGATCATCAAACAGCGGGCGGGCACGGATCCGCGTCGTCGCGGCGCGATACGCCCGAGCTTTGCGTCGATTTCGCCCTCGTAAGGAAAGAGGGCGCAGGGAAAGCCGGATGCACGCTGCACCCGCGGTCTCGTGTGCATTGGGAGTGGTAGAAAGCGCACACGAGCATACAGGTCCAGCGGAGGCAATCCGACTTTCCCTGCGCGGCAGTTTACGGCTTATACGAGGTCTCCTCGGCGAGCTATGCACTTTGCCACCGTCGCCCGCGCGCCAAAGCTTGCGAACTTGACACCAGCCTGAGGGTGTCGGAACCCCACGATTTCGCCGTCCGCTTCCGGCGCCCTCGTCAGAAGCACCATCCGCGTCCACCGCATCCCGTCCCGCGCCGGTACGTTGCGCAACGCCCCTCGATTGGGACGGGATGGCCAATCATATACCCTGAGTTATGGTTCTGGAAAACAGAAATATTTTTTCTCAAGGGGCTTGACGCTGGTTCTGATAAACAGAAGTGATTTGCCCGTCAGGTGGATTTGTTGAATCTGTTCGACAAATTCGCGCGGTTGCGCGGGGCCCCGTTCGTTCATCAGGTTTTTTTTGTCCCTGACGCTGACGCGCCGGCGACCCGGTCGCTGGCAAAAGCCGTAACGAAAGCGAGAGCGTTGCGCACGGGCGCTCGCCGGGCCTTGGGAACATGACAAGGATTTAATTCTCAACCGTGAAATCTTCCGCAACTTTGTCACGTATCTGTTTTGTCGGGCGGGCGTCGTCCCGCCGACTTCACCCGCCTGGCCAGCGGTCCCGCCCTTTCATGTCGCCCCTGGGTGGGGCCGTCTGCCGGCGTTGCAGGGCTGCCGCGCCGTGAGATGGGTTCCCCGAGAACTCAACCCATCCTGCGAACTCTACGACCTCGCTTCAGACGAAGGCGCGAGATGGCCGTCGATATCCAGCGTAAATGCCGCGGGGGCCATCATCCAACCCAGGCCACATACCGGATGACCATGAAAATGCTGAGGGCCGTCACGGTCGTCAGCGCGAGGGACATGCCGAACTGCACGAAAATTCGAACGAAGGTCAGGCTCCCCTTCATGGCGGCGGCCCGTAATGACTCGTCGTCCGGACGATCGCGTCGGATGTCAGGGCGACAGAAACGATTTTGGTTTTGATGCAAGCGCATCCGGAGCACCCGAAAGCCTGCTTCTCGGAGCCATCGGGGCGCGGTGGGGATGAGTTCATGACTCACCTTTGTTCTGGGGAGCTTCGAGCCCGACTAATAAGCTGACGGCCTGCACGCGTCTATCCGGAACCATACCGGAAAAACTGGAATTATTTTATGCGAAGCGCTGGAACAAATCGCACAATTCCGAAAGCAGGTCGAAGCCATCAGAACGGGGTCGATCGGCAAGGCTTGGCGATCATGGAAGACCGTGCTCATCCCGGTCAGGAAGGCTGACCCGTGGATGATCGTTCCGCATCAGCCAGCGCCATTGGGGGCGAACCTGTTGGCTCACCCACACGCCAGCGATTGAGTTGAATAGGTTGTGGCGCTCCCTAGCGGAATCGAACCGCTCTCTCCACCGTGAAAGGGTGGCGTCCTAACCGATAGACGAAGGGAGCGAAGGCGTCGCTGCGACCGAGCTGGTCGCAATGCTGCCGTTTCGCTGCAGATGGTAGAATAGTCCCGGAAGATCAACGCCTTGAAGGGGCGGTGGCACCGTACCGCAACCCGGATCGCAGTGACATGATCGGAGCGGCGGGCGAACGTATAGTGGCGTTTGCGCGGGCGGGCAAGTCACCGGCAAAAGCGATTTTGCGGGCAGGCCGGCGGCGCATCCGGCCGCCCCGAACCCGCCCCGAACCCCGGGTTTTTCGCTCGCGCGCAACGGTTCCTAAAGCCTGCTCGGGTACGGATACCGCATCAGGAGCAACCGAGATGGCCGCAGCCGCCAAGAAGCGGGAAGTCCGCAAATCCGTCCACCAGCCCGGATGGATCACGCTCGAGGGCGGCTTTGCCGCCCGTCCATGCGTGGTGCAGGATTTGTCCTCGACCGGCGCCAAGGTCACCCTCGACGATCCCAATACGCTGCCGGGCCGACTGCGGCTGGCGTTTTCGCGCGATGCGCGCACGGGGCGGAGCTGCGAAGTGGTCTGGCGCCGCGGCAAGACCATCGGAATCAAATTCGTCCGCTAGCGCGCGCCGCCCGCCGGCGATAAAAGGCGGGATGCGAAACGTCCTCCTGGTGATCGCCATTATGGCGCTGTGGCCTCCGTTCCGGGCCGCCGCCGCCGAGCAGCCCCGGCCGCAAAAATCCGGCAAATCCATCGCTGCCAGGCCACTCCCGCTGAAGGGCGCCCGCACCGACCATACCTGCGCGGCGTATGGTGCCGGCTTCGTCAGGGTTGACGGCACGCAGACCTGTATCAAGATCGGCGGCGCCGTCGGCATCGGCGTCGGCGGCAGCCGATAGCGATGCGCGGACAACCATACGAGGCCTGATTTGCAGCTCGATATCATCGTCCCCGTGATCATGGGCTGCGCGCTGCTGTGGTGGGTCAGCCGCGGCATGCGCTGGACCACCCGCCTGGTGGTGACGGCGGTCACGCTGGTCGTGATCGTCGGCGTCGTGCTGTTCGAGCGGTCGGGTGTCACGCCCTGACCACGGCTCACGTCCGAACATCCGACCCGGCGACGCCGGCGCATGATCAGGCAGGAACGTAGGTCAACCTGATCGCGTCCTCACCAATTCGCTCGCTGGCGATGAGGCGAAGCGGCGGCCGGGGACCGGCGAAGAATGGCTTGCCGCGCCCCAGCACGGCGGGGTGGAAGTAGAGCCAATACTCATCGATGAGACCAAGGTCGGTCAGGCTACGCGCCAGGTCCGGTCCGGAAACCGAAATCTCTCCCACGAGATCAGCCTTCAGCCCCCGTACCACTGTCTCGATGCCATCGGAAACGAGGGTGGCGTTGGGACCGACTGAGGTCAGCGAGCGCGATGCGACCCACTTCGGCTGGCTTCTCCACGCCGCCGCGAATTCCTGTTGTTCCGCACTCCACTCCGGATGGTCTTCGTCCCAATACCGCATCACCTCGTACATGCGGCGACCGTAGACGCTGCCGGCCAGGTCGCGCACGTGCTCGATCCAGTGCCGGAACAGCGCGGGATCCGTCCGCATTTCCAGATGGTCGACGTAGCCGTCCAGCGACAGGTTCATTCCGAAGACCAGTTTCGCCATGCTGCCACATCTCCATGCCGACACGTTTGCCCTTCCCAGGACGACCGAGAGCAACGCGATCCGACAACCGCCTGCGAATTTTCGATGGGCCGTTCCGCAGGTCGGTCCCGCCCTACGACATCGGCGGCGCGATGAACTGGGCGAAGCCGGGCCGGGCGGCGAACTGCGCGAACCAGCGCTCGGTATGCGGCAGCCCGGGTTTCGTCACGCCCTCGACTCCGAACCAGCGCCGCGCATAGGCGCCGAGCGAGATGTCGGCGATGGTGAAGTCGTCGCCCTCGATGAAGCGCCGCGTCGCCAGCTGGGCCTCGACGATGCGCCACTGCGCAGCCTCGGCGTCGGCGTCCTTCTGGATCGCGACCATGTCGCGCTTTTCGACCGGCGTGCGCACCAGCGCCCAGAACACCGGGCGATCGACCGGCTGCAGCGTCGTCAAGGTCCAGTCCAGCCAGCGGTCGACACCGGCACGCACCTTGGGGGCCTGCGGATAGATCGTCGAGCCCGCGCCATAGGCGAGGCAGAGGTAGCGCATGATCGAATTGGATTCCCACAGCACGTAATCGCCATCCGTCAGGGTCGGCACCCGCCCGTTGGGGTTCATCGCGAGATATTCCGGCTTGTCGTTCTGGCCGAACGCCATGCCGGCATCGATGCGCTGGTAGGGCAGGTCGAGTTCGCGCAGGCACCACAGCACTTTTTGCACATTGACCGAATTGGCCCGGCCCCAGATCGTCAACTGGCCCTGATTGTTGCTTGGCACGCCTTGGCTCTCCCCATTGATCGACTTTGGCCGTTGATAGCGGAAACCGCAGCAAAATGCGCGCGCGCCTGGAGCGGGTCATCCCGGCAAAAAAGCGCCGCCGCGGATGCTATAAGGCCCGTAACATGCCCAGATACAAGCTCGCGATCTTCGACCTCGACGGGACGCTGTCGGACAGCCTGCCGTGGTTTCGGCAGGTGCTGAACTCCGTGGCCGACAAGCACCGCTTCAGGCGGATCGAGGATGGCGACGTCGAGATGCTGCGCGGCAAGACATCGCGCGAGATCATCGCCTGGCTCGAGGTGCCGTTGTGGCGAATGCCGCTGATCGCCGCGGACATGCGGCGGCTGAAAAGCCGTGATATCGACGGCATCCCGCTGTTTTCGGGCGTTGGATCGATGCTGCAGGCGTTGTCGGAGGCCGGCGTCACCATCGCCATGGTCAGCTCGGACTCCGAAAGCAATGTCCGGCGGGCGCTTGGCGGCCATGCGGCGCTGATTTCGCAATTCGCCTGCGGCGCCGCGACGTTCGGCAAGGCGGCCAGGTTCAGGAAGGTTCTGAAACGAACGGGAATCAACGTAGCCGACGCCATCGCTGTAGGCGATGAGGTCCGGGACGGCGAGGCGGCAAGGCAGGCCGGGATCGATTTTGGGGCGGTGTCCTGGGGCTATGCCACGCCGGAGGCGCTCGGGCGGCTGGCGCCGGTTCTGGTGTTCGACAGCGTGGCGGATATTTTGCGGATTGTTTAGCCGGCTTGCGCCGGGCGCAACCGGTTCAGGCCGAAGCCTGCTCGCGGAGGCCTTCGCGGGCGGCCATCAATTCGGCGTAGCGGCTGTATTCGCCGGCCATTTCCAGCAGCCGTTCGCGAACCTCTGCACTGGTCACCTGACGGGCCAGGCGCTTGGCCTGGTCGGCCTGGAATTGATAGTGCTTGGCCTGGCTCATGCGATGCCCTCGAGTCCTTCGTCAAAGTCTGAAGGCAAAAGGTTCACCGACCGTGAACAACTTGTGGCTGACGATGACGAGGCCGGTTTCGGATGCGCCTTCAGGAAACGGCGCATCCGCTGAGATCATCAGCCCGGTCGTCGGATCGGGGCGTGGCGCGGCCTGCCTTACCAGTGGCCGGTGTTCGGCATCGACAGCCACGGCTCGGCCGGCGGCTTGGGATCGCCCTTCTGCAGCAGCTCGATCGAGTGCAGATCGGGCGAGCGCACGAACGCCATGTTGCCGTCGCGCGGCGGCCGGTTGATGGTGATGCCCATCTTCATCAGCTTGTCACAGGTGGCGTAGATGTCGTCGACCTCATAGGCGAGGTGGCCGAAAAAGCGGTCCTCGCCGTAGGTCTCCTCGTCCCAATTATAGGTGAGCTCGACCAGCGGCGCGCCGCGCGTGCTCGGGGTATTCTTCAGCAGCGCCTCGTCCCCGGCGGCGCACAGAAATACCAGCGTGAATTTCGCCTTGTCGTTGTCGATGCGGCGGACCTCCTTCAGCCCCAGCGCATCCTGATAAAACTTCAGCGCGGCATCGAGATTGCGCACGCGCAGCATGGTGTGAAGGTAACGCATTTTTCTTATCTCCTTGGGGACGCCTTGGTGATGGTCTTCCAGTGGGGCGCTCGGGGGGAACTAAATAGCAGCAAAATGCGCAAAGGGGCAGGTGGTGCGTGCCAGTGACGCGCCAATCGTTCCATGGCTGTCCCTCAGCTGCGGGAGTCCATACCGGCTGAATGCCTCGATGCGAAAGCGCGGGCTGGATTCATGAGACTGCAACATCTGCCCGAAAACCTTCGGAAATCCGGGGATGAGATTTGGGCGCTGATAACAACCAATGAGAAGCGGAGCAATTGAACATAAGCCCGTCCAGGTCAGACCAACGTGGTATGACGCGCTTTCTGATTTTCAGTTTACTGTTCCCGCCGCTCGCATTGGTGGTTTTCATAACGGCCGACGGGTTGTTGCGCGAAGGATTCCCGGAAATGGGGTTTCTGTCTGTGCTGTTGGGAACTGCGTATGTCCTAGCCATTGTTCCTGCCTGGTTGACGGCGGGAGTGGACTGGGCGCTTTCCGACAAGCCACTTTACGTGCGCCTCATCGCGACAATGGCGGTGGCGACTATCCTGGCTGAACTGGTCGCATGGTACATGGGGCAGCCATCGTTCGATGTGCCCGTTGCACTGGCGGGCGCTATTCCAGCCGCGGTGTGTTCGTGGCTTCCCAGGCTCAACGCCGCGTGACGCGATGCCGGACATGCAAGGCGCCGTTGCCAGGGTCGTTTTCGGTCGTTTCGCCGACCTGTCCTTACTGTGGAGCGTCGTGGCCCCAGGGGCTTCGGGAAGCCTGGATTATCGCTGCAGTCATGGTTGGATGCCTGCTTTGGTTCTTGGTAAGACCAAGCTGACCGCCTAACGAGCCCGGCATCGCTGACGCCCACGAACTGGAACATCATGCCCGCACTTTTCGAATATGGCGCTGAACGCGTCCTGATCTGCGACCAGCAAGGCCAAGCCATCGACAGCCGCCAGGGTGCCCTCGATGTGATCGGGGATGCGCTCGGCCTCGGCGCCACGCTGATCGCGGTTCCCGTCGTCCGGGTGGCTCCGGCATTTTTCGATCTGCGCTCCGGGCTGGCCGGCGAGATCGCGCAGGTGGCAGTGAACTATCGCCAGAAGCTCACCGTCATCGGCGATATTTCGCAGCATGTCGAGCGGTCCAACGCGCTGCGGGACTGGGTCGTCGAGTGCAACAGGGGAAATGACCTGTGGTTTGTTGCAACGGTCGAAGAGCTCCGGGACCGTCTTGCTGCGCCCTGAACCTCCGATGCGGTCGGGGTGACCAATCCGCCGATGGCTGATCTAATCGGAAAAATACTCATCGGATTGATCCGGGTCCTGGTTGAGGAATGGCTCAAACAGGTTGCGATCAAGGTGTGCGCCTGGCTGGACATCAGGGTTCATGGACGGATCGCGAGATTCGTGCTGGGTGGTTTACTCGGGCTCGCTGCCTTTTTCGCGCTCCCCATTCTCCTGGGGCTGTTTCCCTGAAGAACCAACGGCGGCACGTCTACCGCGACGCCGCCACAGGCTTTGATGTCCCGGCCACTTGACCCGGAGCCCTATAGGGCTGATGAGGCGGAGGAGCTTTCGAGCTGCGCCAAGCGGTGGGCGGCAAACACCTCCTGAGGAAAACAATGGCTGTTGAGAAATCCAAGGACGCCACGCCGAAAAAGCCGGCAGCTGAAACCAAGGCCGTCGAGGCGAAGGCCGAAACCACCGTGAAGGCCGAAACCGTCGCCCCCGACAGCAAGCCGGACGCCGCGCCGAAGCGGCAAGGCATGGGCGAGGGTCAGAAGCCGGTATCCAAGGCCTACAAGGATAACTGGAACGATATTTTCGGGAAAAAGAAGAAGCGGTAACGCTGCGGCAGGGATGTCGCGATCACGGCAGCCCGGCGCCTACTTCGCGTAGCCTTGGGAGCGCAGCCAGCCGATGCGGCGTTCGCCGTTCATCCAGTCGTCGGCGTCGGCCTTGCTGGTGAGGCCGGTGATCATGCGCGGCTCGGCGCCCGGATAATCCGCCTGGATGCTCCAGTTGTCTTCGGCGATGCGGACGATCTTGAAGGTTACTTTTGGTTTTGCCATGCCGCCTTATGCAGGTTTTTTTTGGAAAAGAGAACTGCCTTGCGAGGTTTCCCCAGGGTTCGCGGAGGTTCGCGGAGACCTGTGGCCGGCGCGGGCAGGGTGCCGGCTAGCGGGCGGGCGCGTGCTTTTGCGGCAGCCGCCGCGCGGCCGGCGTACGGGGCAGATCGCCGAACTCGGCGGAATGGTAGGTCCGGCCCTCCGGCGTCGTGATGCGGACATCGTAGCAGGCGCGGGCGATGAATTCGCGGGCCTTTTTCAGCGCCAATTCCGGCGTCCGGCGCCTCGCCGTCGTAACCCCTCGGATATCGCTTGCGCTTACGGTGTAGGGCATTTCGGCTTCTTCTTGTTCTTCTTGATGATGGCGGCCTGAGCGCGAAAAGCCTCCGCCAGCGAGGACAGCTGACTCGCCACGGCGGGATCGGTCGCGCTCCGGGCAGCCAGCTGCGACTTGGCGGCCTGCTTCTTCAGCGCCTTGGTCGTCTTGCTCATGACTTTCCAACACATCCACGACTGGGGTGTTCCATCGGCCGGGCTTCTATTGGTAGGGCTTGAATCTTGTTCGTGTTTCGTTCACATTCGCTGTACCGAGGAGACCGCCATGGACGCAGCGCTGGAGCGACAGATCATCCGTTTGTGGAATCAGCTGCGCCTGCTCAAGCGGGAAGGCCGCCCCACCGAGGCGGTCCGCCGCCAGATCGAACAGGCGCTCGCCGAACGGGAATCCCGCGCCGCCTGACGCGGAATGAATTGAACGCCTACGCTGTCAGCCCCCAGGAGAGTGAAAATGCGGTCATGGAATCTCGACGGTCAGTGCCGTTGCGGCCAGGTGCGAATAAGGGTGACCGCCCCGCCGCTGCTGACCATGGCTTGTCATTGCACCGGCTGCCAGCGCATGAGCGCGAGCGCGTTCTCATTGAGTGCCGCATTCCCGGCGCCGAGTTTTTCGGTGACCCGGGGCGAACCCGTGATCGGCGGAATTCACGGTCCGACCCGTCATCATTGCTGTCCGCATTGCAAGAGCTGGATGTTTACCCGTCCGGAAGGGATGGATTGGTTCGTCAATGTGAGACCAACCATGTTCGACGACCACAGCTGGTTCGCGCCGTTCGTGGAAACCTACACCAGCCGGAAATTTCCGTGGGCCTCCACCGGCGCCGTCTACAGCTTTGACGAATTTCCGCCGCTCGACGCCTATCAGGGACTGACCAGCGAATTCGCACAGCGGCTTCCCACGTGACGCGCGATTTGACCGCTGCATCCGGCGGCTCAAGTCCCGTCGTTCCGCAAAAATCGCGACGCCGCCGATGGCTTCGGCTCCAGCTCCGCGATTCGTGCGTCATATTCCCTGGCGAGAGCCAGCAGCCTTTGTTCGGTGAAGGGATCCGCCTGCTTGGCGAGACGGCGGCAGCGTTCGGCCTGTTCTTTCAGCGTCGCGAGATCCATCACTCACCAACCGGGCGGGCGTATTGCAGTTTTGACAATACCGATCGACCGCGATGGTTTCCAGCGAATGCGCACGCGGCGTCGCCGCCGTTGCGTTTGATTTTCCGCATGGCGACTAATGCGCCGCGCGGATGAAAGGATATTGTTAAGGTCTGTCTGAACGTAAAAACGCGTCCCCTGTTCGTTCCACCGTGAACAAAACGGAATCGATTCGTGTCAAGAATTGACGGAATCGCGCCGCAATGCATGCTCGGGGAATGGGATGGAAGAATTGCCGGTTCGCCCGCATGAGCAGCGGCCGCTATTGCCTGATACGGGACCTCGGCCTCGTCAAGGGCGGCAAGGGGCTGCGGCACCATGAAGTGCTGATCGCGTTCAGCGTTCGCGCGGTGTGGCAGCGCCTGCGCCAAGTCGATTTTTCGCTTCGGCGTTTCAAGCCGGCCGCCGAACTGCAGGCGCGCGAGATCCTCGGCGAGTAAGCGATAGGGTCGGGCGAGGGAGCGCTTCAGGAAATCCGTGATCGCCTCTGCGGGTCGGGATCGCCGCGGCCGGCGCGCGTATCAGCCCGCTTCCTTATCCCCGCCCTCGGGCGGGCAAGGCTTGATCGCGTAACCGTCATCGAGCCGTTGCCGGCCATTGGCCTCATCGATCACCAGCCCGCAGTCCTCCGCACAGCGCCAGACGTCGGTCGCGGTGGGGAAGGTCCGGCTGAGACGGTATTCTTTCTCGTACAGGGCGTAGGGCATGAGAAGATCCTTTGCGCGGGAAACGCCGAAGCCCCCCGGCGCGTTCCATCGCAAATAGGCGAGGCTTGCGACCAGTTCGCTGGTGTTCAGGCGCGGTTGTCGAAGCCGTGGCCGCGATTCCGCTAGCGCTGGCCTGGCGTCATGTTGGGGTCAAAGGGAAGAACGACCCGCACCGGCTCGTCGCTCGCCACCACGGTCGGTTCGGCCGCGACGGCGGATCCGCTCTGGACGGTTTCGAGAATGCCGGCAAGCGCGACGCAGATCAGCGACACCACCACCAGCAGCAGCATGACTTTGTGATCTTCGCGCGGTCCCATGCCACAAAAACGCCGGCCCGCGGCGTTGGTTCCGCCGCAGCAGGGAACCAACGCTCACTCGACTCTGGATAAGACGAAACCCGATCGCGCTACGACCAGAACGGCGGGTCCTCCAGCGTGCCGCGGATATGCGGCTCGGATCCGCTGCGGGCATTCTGCAGCGTCGTGACAAAATATTCCTCGCGCTCGCGCTCGAATTTTTCCTGCGTGGCTTTGAAACTTGCCACGCGGCTGACGATTTCTTCCCGCTCGCGCGCGGCGTCGTACGGCTGTTCGATCATGCCCATCCCTTTTTTGATTCGCGTCTCGCGGCCATTGGCATCCGCGATTGGGGCGTCAATTGGGACGGGAAGTTGCAGGATTGTGATCATGAAAACGGCGGGACTCGCTTGCGTTCGCGGTGGATAAGACCGGTGCCGCGCTTGTGGCTGCGCGGTCTTCCCGCTAGCCAAAACGAAACCGGAGGCTGGCCATGGCAAAGATCGATCTGGACGCAATGAGCATCGAGGAAGTCGCCGATCTGCGCGACCTCGCCACCGACAAGCTGGCGGAGAAGGTCGCGGCACGGCGCGCCGAACTCGAAGCCGAGCTGGAAAAGCTCGCGCAATACGACAAGCCGGCGCGCAAGTCGCAGGTCGCAGCCCCCGCGGCCAAGCCGAAAAAGACCCAGGAAAACGGCGCGCCCGGCGAGGTCGCCCGGAAGACCGACGAGGTCAAGGAGCCGGTCGCCAAAGCGGCGTAACAAGGCGGCGTAACAAAGGCTGCATAACAAGGCGCCTGACCCTATCATGCGGGCGACTTAGCAATCCGACCGGCCGTGCTATAATCAGCGCGGCCCCATGTTTCGGATTCCCCTCCCATGATCGCGTCAGATCTTCGCAGCGGCGTGGAACAGCTTGGCGACATGATCGCCGCGGCGTCCACCATCGTTCCCTTTACCGGCGCCGGCATTTCAACTGAATGCGGCATTCCCGATTTCCGCTCGCCGGGCGGCTTGTGGAGCCGCAACCGGCCGATCCCCTTCGATGAATTCGTCGCCAGTTCCGATGCACGGGACGAGGCATGGCGGCGGCGCTTTGCGATGGAGCCGACTTTCGCCGCGGCGAAACCGGGGCGCGGACACCGCGCGCTCGCCGCGCTCTACAAGGCCGGCAAGATCCCCGCCATCGTCACCCAGAACATCGACAACCTGCATCAGGTCTCCGGCTTCGCCGCCGAAGACGTCATCGAGCTGCACGGCAACACCACCTACGCCAGCTGCATCGGCTGCGGAAAGGCCTATGACCTGGCCTGGGTCAAACTGCGCTTCGAGGAGACCGGCGGCGCGCCGGACTGCCCGGTTTGCGACGAGCCGGTCAAGACCGCGACGATCTCGTTCGGGCAGGCAATGCCGCAAGACGCGATGCGCCGCGCCACCGAACTCGCCCAGCGCTGCGACCTCTTCATCGCGATCGGTTCGTCGCTGGTGGTGTGGCCCGCCGCGGGGTTTCCGATGATGGCGAGGAACAGCGGCGCCCGGCTGGTGATCATCAACAACGAGCCCACGGAACAGGACGACATTGCCGATCTCGTGATCCGGCACGACATCGGCGAGACCCTCGGGCCGTTCGTCGGCAATTGATGGCGGATTGATTCGCGGTCGCGCAAGCTGTTCATAGCTCACGCCAGTTTTGTTTTTTATCTATGCGCGGCACGCGGGAGTGTTATCTTTTGATTCGCAAGATTCGCGTGGCGTCATCATGAATCCTCATCGATGGGCGCGTGTTCCGGCGACGTCGCAGCGGTGACGGGTCGCCGATGATGGGTGGGGTCCGGGGTCATGGGGTCGGACAGTTTTGAGTCCAAGAAGCTTGGCGGGCCGTCATCTGGCGGAACCGGATCGGATCGGCTTGGGCCGAGTGAATATGGTGGCAGCGCCGGGCGGGATTCCGCGATCGATGCGCTGTCGGGGCTTGGCGAGAGCGCGGCCAGCCTGGTCGAAATCTCCGGCGTCATCAAATGGTTCGATGCATCAAAGGGCTATGGTTTCATCGTGCCCGACAATGGCTGGGCGGATGTGCTTCTGCACGTCACCGTGCTTAGGCGCGACGGCTATCAGACCGCCTATGAAGGCGCACGGATCGTCTGCGAATGCGTGCAGCGGCAGAAGGGCTACCAGGCCTTCCGGGTCGTCTCGATGGACGAATCCACCGCGATCCATCCGGCGCAGATGCTGCCGCCGCGGACCCATGTCAGCGTCA
>JAZJYY010000050.1:0-9044 GCA_040390145.1 Pseudomonadota bacterium | reverse complement strand
CTGGTGCCGTTCGGCGAATATCTGCCGTTCCAGGACTGGATGGAAAAGCTCGGCTTCGTGCAGCTCACCAAGGTTCACGGCGGATTCATCGCGGGCGCGCGGCGTCGCCCGATGGAAGTGCCGGGCGCGCCGCGCATGCTACCGCTGATTTGTTATGAAGCAATTTTTCCCGGTGACGTTGCGACGCGCGACGATCGTGCGGGCTGGATGATCAACCTGACCAATGATGGCTGGTTCGGGAATTCAACCGGGCCGTATCAGCACCTGCAGCAGGCACGCGTGCGCGCGATCGAGCAGGGACTGCCCATGGTTCGTGCAGCTAACACCGGAATTTCCGCCGTCGTTGATCCCGTGGGGCGGATTATCGCACGGCTCGGTCTCGGCGTCGAAGGTGTCCTGGATGCCAGCCTGCCTGTTGCCATTGCCCCGACGATTTACACGCGCGTCGGCGATATTCCCGCCGCGATCATGGTCGCCGCCGGCTTGCTCATCGTGCTTCGCCGCCGTGTCGTAAAACGCACATAAGCCTGCCGCGGATTCATACTTGGTTTCTGTTACCGACAGAAAACTCGTCCCGCAAAAATGCACAGTTGACAGACCGACTAAGCCATTCGCATTCTGCGCCCGCTCATCGAGAGCGAGTCAGTTCATTGCTCAATATTTCTGCATTCGTGCGGAAGCTTCCGAGCAAGGTTTGACGATGCTGGCGCCTGCGGCCTAACTTCCCTGCCGCGTCCTGCAGGCGTAATCCCAAGGAGTGTTGGAAATGTCGACTAAAGCGCCCAACCCTGTTGACAGATATGTCGGCAGTCGAGTGCGCATGCGCCGCATTATGCTTGGCATGAGCCAGGAAAAGCTCGGCGAAGCATTGGGCCTCACATTCCAGCAGGTGCAGAAGTACGAAAAAGGCACCAACCGGGTCGGGGCAAGCCGCATTCAGCAAATTTCAGAAATTCTTCAGGTGCCGGTCTCGTTCCTGTTCGAGGGCGGCCCCAGCGGCACCGCCGCTACGGGCGTGTTCAGCGAAGGGACTTCACCAGCCTACGTTTCCGATTTCCTGGCGACCTCGGAGGGTTTGGCATTGACCCGCGCGTTCACGCGGATCACCGATGCCAAGCTCCGGCGCAGCATTGTCGAGCTGGTCGAGCAGATCGCCACGCGCGAAGCCCCCGACAAGCGCTGAAGATTGATCGCCATTTCCCGACGCGCCAATTGGCGCGCCTGAGGGCGCGGGTGAAACGAGCGCACCCGGAATCAGGATTATGCAGAACGGAGAGTCCGGGTTCGCGCTGGCGCGCGCCCCGGAATGACGATAGTTGATCCCCATGCCGGCAACATCTTATCCTTTCGATTCCATGGCCATTCTCGACGGCATCCGCCGCTGGGTCGAGATCGAGACGCCGACGGAAGCGCCCGAGCAGGTCAACAAGCTGGCGACCATGGTCGCGGACGGCTATCGCGACTTGCCGGTTGCGATCGAGCGGATCGCGGGCCATTCCGGCTGCGGCGACCATCTCGTGGTGCGCTCCTCATGGGGCCAGGCCGAGCCGGGAATCCTGGTGCTGAGCCATCTCGATACGGTCCACCCGATCGGGTTCATCGAGCGGCTGCCGTTCAGGGTCGAGGGCGACGTCGCCTTCGGTCCCGGCATCTATGACATGAAGGGCGGCGCCTACCTCGCCTATCACGCGTTCAGGCAGCTGTGCGCCGGCGGCGCGCGGCCGCCGCTCGGCGTGACCCAGCTTTATGTTTCCGATGAGGAGATCGGCAGCCCGACCTCGCGCGCGCTGATCGAAGCCGAGGGGCGCAAGGCCAAATATGTGCTGGTGACCGAGCCTGCCCGCGACGGCGGCAAGATCGTCACCGGACGCAAGGGCGTCGCGCGGTTCGATATCGCCATCAAGGGCGTGCCGGCCCATGCCGGCACAAGGCCCGAGGACGGCCGCAGCGCGATCCGCGAACTCGCCAACGTCATCCAGACCCTGGACGCCATGAACGACCTGAAGCGCGGCATCAGCGTCAATGTCGGCGTGGTCAGGGGCGGCAGCAGGCCGAACGTCATTGCGGAAGAGGCCTATGCCGAAGTCGATCTTCGCGTGCCGACGATCGCGGATGCCGACAATCTCGTCGCCAGAATCCTCGATTTGAAATCGCGGACCGAAGGCGTCAGCGTCAAGGTGACGGGCGAGTTGAACCGGCCGCCTTACGAGAAGGGCAATGCCGGCGCAGCGCTTTACGAGCATGCCAGGGAGCTCGCCGCGGAAATCGGCTTCGATCTGGTCGACACCTTCACCGGCGGCGGCTCCGACGGCAATTTCACCGCGCCGCATACCGCGACGCTCGACGGCCTCGGCGTCGACGGCCAGGGCGCGCACACCCATTACGAGCAGATGTACATTTCGTCGATCGAGCCGAGGGCACGGCTGCTGTACCGGCTGTACCAGACGCTGCGATGAGCATCCCACCTCCCGATCCCGGTGATCACGACCCGTCGCCCGACGATGACGTTGCCCACCGGCACGGCTCGTTCTTCGGCCGGCGCAAGGGCCACAAACTGCGCTCGCACCAGGCCGACCTGATCGCGCAGTTGCTGCCGCGCCTTGCGCTCGACATCGCCGCCCCGCCCCCGCCCGGTCTTGTCGGGCTGTTCGACCCTTCGGTCGACCATGTCCGGCTCGAAATCGGGTTCGGCGGCGGCGAGCACCTGATCGCCGAGGCGCTTGCCTTTCCCAAGACCGGCTTCATCGGCTGCGAACCCTACGTCAACGGCATGGCGAAAATCCTGACGCAGATCGAGGCCCACAACATCGGCAACATCAGGCTGTTCGCCGGCGACGCCGCCGACCTGGTGGCCTGGGCGCCGGCGCAGTCGCTTACGCGTATCGACCTGATCCACCCCGATCCGTGGCCGAAGCGTCGGCACTGGAAGCGGCGCTTCGTGCAGGATGCCACCGTCGCCGCGATGGCGCGCGTGCTCCAGCCCGATGGCGAATTCCGCTTTGTCTGCGACATCGACAGCTACGTCAGCTGGACCCTGGCGCACCTGCTGCGCTCGCCCGACTTTGTCTGGCTGGCGGAGCGCGCCGATGACTGGCGCCTGCCGTGGCCCGGCTACACCATGACGCGTTACGGCGCCAAGGCCATCCGCGAAGGGCGGCGCGCGGCGTATTTGAGGTTTCGGCGGGTAGCATGAATCAACGTCGTCATTCCGGGGCGCGCCACCAGGTCCGCGCAAAGCGCGGCCCGATGAGGCGCGAGCCCGGAATCCATAACCACGATTCGGGAGTATGGATTCCGGGCCTGCGCCAAGTGGCGCATCCCGGAATGACGGAGGAAATTACCCCTTCACCGCCTCACCCATCCGCGCCTTCCGCGCATCCGTCGCTTCCCACACCATGCGCTTGCCGCGCTCGCGGCCCAGCAATTCGATCGGGTCGTGATTGTCGATGTGCCCGAACTGCCCCTTGTAGACGCTGTAACCGCACAGCTCCTGCAGGCGGCGCGGAAACCGCCTGATGGTGTCATGGGGGATGCCGAGCTGCAGGTTTTCCTGCTGCCGCATCCAGCCCCAGCAATAGGCGCAGGAGAAGGCGAAGCGCCTGGCGTCACTGCTGTTGGCACCGCCGCCATGCCAGAGCGCGCTGTCGAACAGCATCACGCTGCCGGCCGGCATGGTCGCGGTGACGGCGTCGTAATCCTTGCCGTATTCCGGCGAGGACGGATATTTGTGGCTCCCCGGGATGATCCGGGTGGCGCCGTTGTCGTTGGTGAAATCCGACAGGGCCCAGATCGCGTTGAGCGTAATCGGAATGTGCGGACGCGGCAGCGGGATCAACTGGGTGTCCTCGTGGATCGGCTGCGCCTCCTGGCCGGGACCGAGCACCAGCGAGCAGAACGACGACAGCAGGCATTCCTTGTCCAGCACGCGCTCGACCACCGGCAGCACGTTCTCATGCAGCGGCACTTCCCAGAACAGATCGTCATAGGTCAGGAGATTGTTGATGCGGACGGTCTTGAAGCCCTCGAACGAGGTCTTGGCCGGACCGAGATTGTGCTCGCGCTCGGTGCGCTCCAGCGCCTGCTTCAGCGCCTCCACCAGATCGGGACCGGCGGCGCGCTCGATCACGGTGTATCCGTCGTCGCGGATTTTTTCGGCGTGCGATTGAATCTCGGATTCGCTGAGCATTTCATTTCTCCCGGTAGCGCTGTGCCGCGCCGTTGAGGGCAGCATAGCGTGACAGTTTGGGAGAGGGAAAGTACGCTGGAGGCGAATGAGGAATCCAGAGTTCGTCATTCCGGGATGGTCCGAAGGACCAGACCCGGAATCTCGAGATTCCGGGTTCATCGCTGCGCGATGCCCCGGAATGACGGCGTTACGTTTCACGCCACCTGGCGGGCCTGCCAGAACGTCACCACGCGCTCGGCGGTGGAAGGCATCAGGCGGGCGAAATTGACGCGTGCGCTCTCGATGTCCGCGGGCGACGGCACCCGGTTGGGGCCGAGCCGCAGCAGGATCAGCGCGCGCACGGTGGCCCATTCGAGGCCGATCACCTTGGCGACGATCAGGATCGGATCGTGCCGGTCGCCGGCAATCAGGCGGTCGAGGATGTCGAGCTTCACCGCCGCCATCGCGGACAGCGTCGCAACCGATTCCTCATATTTGTGGGCCTTGGCAAAGCCGAGCAGCGCGGCTTCGTTGAGGTCGCCGGCATCATGCAGCGCCAGCACGGTGCGCTGCGCCGTCGCGAAATCGCGGCGGCTCTCGGCATGCCCCGGCCCGCCGGAGATCTCGCCCATCGCCGCCTGGATATCGGCCTGCCGCTCGGGCCTGACCACTTCGAACAGGCGGCGGCGGACCACCTCGATCGATCCCGCCAGGAGCTCCTTGAGATGGTGGCCCGAGAGATCGGCGCGCTGGCCGACCGCCAGCGTCAGCACGGCGTCCTGGCTGGCGCGCTTGACCAGTCCGGAATAGCCGGCGTGCGAAAACAGCGCGCCTGCATTGCCCGCGGCGCGCCGCACCACTTCGCGATCGCCTCGGCGGACCATGACATCGGTGAGATCGGGTGAAAGCGTCGGCCGCTCCGACATCGCCAGCATATGTCCCTGGCCCTTGCTGCGGGCTATTTCGACCAGCGCCTGCTCGTCGATGACGGGCGACCGGCGCAACAGCGGACCTGCGATCGCGATCTCGTCCTCGCGCGCGAGTTGTCCGACCAGGGCGCGCGGCGCGTTGGCAAGGATCGACAACCGCTCGGCCAGATCGGCGCGCGCGGCGAGTTCGGCATGCGGCACGAGACCGGTCAGAATGCCGTCGAACAATTCAACATGGTCGGCCCGGTAATTCGCCGCACCCTGCAGGTACAGTTCCGCGATCCGCCGCGCGGCCTCGGCGCGGCGCTTGGGATCGCCATTTCTGACGATTTCATCCAGGCCCGGGATCAACGATGTGGCGACACTCATCCAAACACACTCAAAACCCGCCGCATTGACGGGTTTTCCAGCACGTTAGGTCTGCTTGGTGAAGGAAGGGTTAGGTTTGAAACCGCGCGGAAAGGCCGCAAAATCACGGCTTCGCGGCCTCGCGGGCCTTGCCGTCACTTGGGAAAACCGCTATATCAGCCGCAACTTATGGTTCTCATACGATCGCGTATTGAGAGTGGGCCCCTCGGGACCCGCTCTTTTTTATTACCTGAACGAGCCCGACGGGAAAGCCTGTGCCGGGTTCCATTCAGGCGGCGCTGCCGATCGCCTGAGGCCCGGCTAACCCACTGCAAGTTAGACCAAATTTGACCCTTGATATGACCGATCCAACTGCTGGTTCCGTGGACTTCGATCTGCTTGCCGAGCCGCGTCTGGTGGTCGAGCCGGGCGTCGCGGCGCGGGTGTCGGCGGTGGCCGGTCCGGTGCTGCAGGGGATGGGCTACCGGCTGGTGCGGATCAAGATTTCAGGCGAATTCGGCTGCACCGTCCAGATCATGGCGGAGCGGCCTGACGGAACCATGCTGATCGAGGATTGCGAGGCGATCTCGAAGGCGCTGTCGCCGGTGCTGGATGTCGCCGATCCGATCGAGAAGGCCTACCGGCTGGAGATTTCCTCGCCCGGGATCGACCGGCCGCTGGTACGCCGCTCCGATTTCGAGCGCTATGCCGGCCATCTCGTGAAGATCGAAATGGCGGTCGCGCATCAGGGCCGCAAGCGGTTTCGTGGGCTTCTCGGCGGCGTCGAGGGCGATGCCGTGCATTTGCGCCGCGACGACGTTCGCGGCGACGAGGATCCCGAGGTCCTGCTGGTGATGGAGGACATCGCCGACGCGCGGCTGGTGCTGACCGACGAATTGGTCGCGGAGTCGATGCGGCGCGGCAAGCTGGCCGAGCGCGAGCTGAAGCAGAATCTCGGCATCAAGCCGCCGCCCCCGCCACATGCGAAGCGAAGCGACCCGACCAAGAGCAACGCGCCGAAGGCGAAACTGAAGCTGGTCAAGAAGCCCGCCCCGAAAAATACCAAGGAACACCGCCTCGCCGCAGACAGACTGCGACGCGGCGAAATCGATCCCACTGAAGGAGACTGAGCCATGGCAGCTGTCAGCGCCAATAAACTTGAACTGCTGCAGATCGCGGACGCCGTGGCGCGCGAAAAATCGATCGACCGCTCGATCGTGATCGCGGCGATGGAAGATGCCATCGCCAAGGCGGCCCGGGCCCGCTACGGCAGCGAGACCGACGTCCACGCCGAGATCGACGCCAAGAAGGGCGAGCTGCGGCTGTCGCGCCACATGCTGGTGGTCGAGCAGGTCGAGAATTCGTCGAACCAGATTTCGCTGGTCGACGCCCAGCGCGCCAACCCCGGCGCGCAGGTCGGCGACACCATCGCCGACACCCTGCCGCCGCTGGAATATGGCCGCATCGCCGCGCAATCCGCCAAGCAGGTGATCGTGCAGAAGGTGCGCGAGGCCGAGCGCGACCGGCAGTACCAGGAATTCAAGGACCGCATCGGCGATATCGTCAACGGCATCGTCAAGCGCGTCGAATATGGCAGCGTCATTGTCGATCTGGGCCGCGGCGAAGCCATTATCCGCCGCGACGAAATGCTGCCGCGCGAGGTTTTCCGCAACGGCGACCGTGTCCGCGCCTATATTTTCGACGTCCGCCGCGAAACCCGCGGACCGCAGATCTTCCTCTCCCGCACCCATCCGCAGTTCATGGCGAAGCTGTTCGCGCAGGAAGTGCCCGAAATCTATGACGGCATCGTCGAGATCAAGGCGGTCGCCCGCGATCCCGGCTCGCGCGCGAAAATCGGCGTGATTTCAAGGGATTCCTCGGTCGATCCGGTCGGCGCCTGCGTCGGCATGCGCGGCTCGCGGGTGCAGGCCGTGGTCAACGAATTGCAGGGCGAGAAGATCGACATCATCCCGTGGTCGCCCGACATCGCGACCTTCGTGGTCAACGCGCTGGCACCCGCCGAAGTCGCCAAGGTGGTGATCGACGAAGACCGCGAGCGCATCGAGGTTGTGGTTCCCGACACCAATAACCAGCTGTCGCTGGCGATCGGCCGGCGCGGACAGAACGTCCGTCTCGCCTCGCAGCTGACCGGTTGGGACATCGACATTCTGACCGAGACCGAGGAATCCGAGCGCCGCCAGGCCGATTTCGAGAACTCCACGCGGGTGTTCATGGAAGCGCTCAATGTCGACGAAGTGGTCGGCCAATTGCTGGCGTCCGAAGGCTTCACCTCGGTGGAGGAACTGGCGCTGGTTGACATCAAGGAACTGGCCGGCATCGAAGGCTTCGACGACGAAACCGCCGAGGAATTGCAGAGCCGCGCCCGCGAATATCTGGAAACGCTCGAAAGCGAGCTCGAAAACAAACGTAAGGAACTCGGTGTGGAAGACGCTCTGAAGACGGTGCCCGGCGTGACCTCGAAGATGCTGGTCAAGTTCGGCGAGAACGATATCAAGACGGTCGAAGACCTGGCCGGTTGCGCCACCGACGATCTGGTGGGCTGGACCGAGCGCAAGGAAGGCGCCGAGCCGACCAAGCATCCCGGCATTCTCGACGCCAACGAAATCTCGCGCGACGATGCCGAGAGCATGATCATGCAGGCGCGCGTCATCGCCGGCTGGATCACCGAGGCCGACCTCGTCAAGAAGACCGACGAGGCGGAAACCACCGAAGACCAGCCGGTTTGATGCGCCGGTCCTTCGAAATTGACTGCCGGTTCTGCGCGACCGTAACGCGCAGATGACAGGAGAGATGTCGCACGCATGCTTGCAATCGCCGACCCCGATCTCGACAACGGACCGCGGACCAACAGGTCCGCGACGATGCGGATGTGCGCGGTCACGCGGGCGGTGCGGCCGATCGACGAACTGATCCGGTTTGTCGTTGCCCCCACGGGCGAGGTGATCCCGGATCTGAAGCGCAAGCTTCCCGGCCGGGGCCTGTGGGTTTCGGCCTCCCGGCAGGCGGTTGCGGAAGCGGTGCGGCGTAACCAATTCAGCAAGGGCTTCAAGCGCGAGGTCCGTGCCGTCGCCACGCTGCCGGCGGATACCGAGGCCCTGCTGGTGCGCAGCGTCAGCGAGGCGCTGGCGATGGCCGCCAAGGCCGGCCAGGTGGTGTCCGGTTTCAGCAAGGTCGAGGGCGCCCTTAACGCGGGGCAGGCGGAGACCCTGATCCACGCTTCGGACGGCGCCGCGGACGGAATCCGCAAATTGGACGCCATCGTCAGGCAAAATGCCGGAATCGGCGATGAATCGCCCGAATTCCCCATTGTCACGGCGCTGACGTCCGAACAATTGGATTTGGCACTAGGGCGGTCAAATGTGATACATGCTGCCGTGCTCGCGGGCCCGGCGAGCAAGACGTTCCTGTCGCGCAGCCAGCTCCTGGTCCGATACCGGATGGCGGACGACGACAAGGCAGCGGCCAAGAACTCGCCTAACAAGAATTTGTCGAACAAGAACTTGCCTGAACAGACTGTGCGGACACGCACAACAGAACAAGATTAGGACTGCTGAATGGTTGATACGAAATCGCCTGGCGAC
>JAZJYY010000049.1:48061-53429 GCA_040390145.1 Pseudomonadota bacterium | reverse complement strand
TGCTGATGGAGCACGGCATCATGAAGCCGGTCGACGAAGCCATCGTCGGCAAGACTGCCGCCGAACTTGCCGCCGAAGCAGCGATTGCAGCTGCCTGAGGCTTCAAGACCCGGCCCGGCCCCTCGCAAGAGGGGCCGGTACTACCCGAAGCATCCGTTCATCGAGATGCGATCTCATAAAAAATCGGCGACGGATGGAAACGTACGGGAAAGTTGGGGGGCAGAATCAACCGGCCCTGGAGCGGCATGTGACGACAGCGGCGCCATTTGAGCAGTCGATCACCGCGGCAGTTGCGCTTCCGGCGCTGCGGCCGTCGGACCCATCGCATCAGCGCGAGCATATCGGCGCCGCCATCTATCGCATGCTGACGGGGTGTCGCCCGGCAGATGCCGTTATCGACGACGACGTCAGCTTCGACAGGCACGTGCTGGCCTCCATCCTGGCAGTTGCAGCAACGGAGAATGGATCGGTCGCCGGGCGGGTGGGGCTCGCGGCGGATGATCTGGTCAGCCTGATGAGGAACTGGTTTCCGGCGGCCTGCGGCACGGGTGGCGCCTGGCGCGCGCAGGCCGCCGCTCCCGTGGATGACGAGACCGCGATGGTGCGCGACCTGCTGCTGGCGGAGCGCTCGAGCGAGGGCGATGCCGGCCGCTTTCTTGCCGCGATGATCGCCCGCCGCGCCATGGAGCCCAACCATCTGTGGGAAGATCTCGGCCTGCGCGACCGCTCCGAATTGACCCGGTTGCTGGCGCGCCACTTCGGTCCGCTCGCCGCCCGAAACACCAGGAACATGCGCTGGAAGCGGTTCTTCTACCGGGCGCTCTGCGAGTCCGACGGCTTCGTGATGTGCGCGACTCCGGTTTGCACCGATTGCGGGGATTTCGAGCTTTGTTTCGGCGACGAGAGCGGAGAGAGCCGGCTGGCCGAGCGGCGCCGCGAGGCCGCGCAGAACGCGGTCTTCATGCCGCTGGCCGTTTCACCAACGCAGGCCGCGGAGTAACGGGCATGGATATGACGACAACGACGCCGTGGATCGATATCGCATCGGAGCCGCTCGCGGCCAGCGCCACGGCAACGCGGCCCGAAGCTGAATTCGACGAGGAAGAGCAGAAGCTCTCGCATTGCGATTGCAGCGAACTGCTGCAGCGGGCCGGCCTGCGGCCAACCCGCCAGCGGCTGATGCTGGCCCGCTTCCTGTTCTCGGGTGGCGGACGCCACGTCACCGCTGACATGATCTACACCGAAGCAGCCGCGGCTAACGTGCCGATCTCGAAGGCCACCGTCTACAACACGCTGCACCAGTTCACCGAGGCCGGACTGCTGCGCCAGATCGGCGTCGACGGATCGAAATCGTTTTTCGATACCAACCCCGGCGCGCACCATCATTTCTTCGTCGATCACGAGGACCGGTTGCTGGACGTTCCCGCCCCCGGGGTCGAGATCGAACTGCTGCCGCAGCCCTTGCCCGGTTATGTGATCTCGCGGGTCGACGTCATCGTCCATCTGCGCCGCAAGCAGGGGTGATCGCCGCCGGCGCGTCGGATTCGCGACGCTGTCGGAATCGCGACAATCGGTCTCAAGTTGAAAATACATGTAATTGCAGCAGGTTACCGGGGCGAAAGCCGGTGGCACAGGGGTTGCTGTGCATGGTCTGCGGGGGTCGTCCTCGGCTCCGCTGAAGGTGCCACTCTGGTGAGGGTCTCATGATCGAACAGCCGACATCCGATAGCCGCGGTCACCTCGCGCCGGTCGTTCTCAACGACACCACATTGCGCGATGGCGAGCAGGCGCCCGGCGTGGCGTTCACCACCGCCGAAAAGGTCGCGATCGCCCGCGCGCTGGCCCGCGCCGGCGTTCCCGAGATCGAAGCCGGCACGCCCGCGATGGGACGCGAGGAAATTACCGCGATCCGGGCGATCGTCGAAGCGCAGCTGCCGCTGACCACCATCGCCTGGTGCCGCATGCTGACCGGCGACGTCGATGCCGCCATCAAGACCGGGGTGACGATGGTCAATGTGTCGGTGCCGGTCTCCGACGTGCAGATTGCGGCCAAGCTCGGCGGCAAGCGCGCCAATGCCATCGACATGGTCAGGCGCGTGGTCGGATACGCCCGCGACAAGGATCTTTCGGTTGCCGTCGGCGGCGAGGATTCGTCGCGCGCCGACGTCGATTTTCTGATCGAAATCATTGCCGCGGCGAAGGCGGCCGGCGCGCGGCGGTTCCGCGTCGCCGACACGCTCAGCGTGCTCGATCCGGATTCCAGCTACGCCTTGATGGCGGCGCTACGCGCCACCACCGACCTCGAACTCGAATTCCACGGCCATGACGATCTCGGGCTCGCCACCGCCAATACGCTGGCGGCCATAAAGGCCGGCGCCACCCATGCTTCCGTTACCGTGATCGGCCTTGGCGAGCGCGCCGGTAACGCACCGCTGGAGGAAGTCGCGGTCGCGCTGCGCCAACTCTATGGCCGAAAGACGGGCATCGTGCTGTCGGAGCTCGGCAACGTCGCTTCCGTGGTCGCCGCGGCGGCGGCGCGCACCATTCCGCTCAACAAGGCGATTGTGGGAGATCATGTCTTCACCCACGAATCCGGCATTCACGTCGACGGCCTGCTGAAGGATCAACGCACCTACCAGTCGCTCGATCCGGTGCTGTTCGGCCGCGCCAACCGCATCGTGATCGGCAAACACTCCGGCCTGTCGGCCATTACCTCGCTGCTGTCGGACCTGCAACTGCCGGCGAGCGCCGAGGAACAGCGCGGCATCCTGGCGCGGGTTCGGGAGCACGCGATCTACAACAAGGGAACGGTCGCGCGCGAGACCGTCACGCGGATCTGGCGCGAAGTGTGCGATCCCCGTTTGCCGAATTGCGCCTGAGGCCGCCATGTCCGATGTCGTCGACGTACCGGCAGGTGCCCCGATCGCGGATGTCCGGCCGCGGGCCGTCTCGCTGCTGCAGCTGATCAGGCAGGACGTCGGATGCGTCCGGCTGCGCGATCCTGCCGCGCGCAACGAGTTCGAAACCCTGCTCACCTATCCCGGCATCCATGCGCTGATCTGGCATCGTATGGCCCATCGCCTCTGGAAGGCCGACTGGCGGTTTCCGGCGCGGCTATTGTCGTGGTTCGGCCGCTTCCTGACCAACGTCGACATTCATCCCGGCGCCACCATCGGGCAGCGGTTCTTCATCGATCATGGCGCAGGTGTCGTGATCGGCGAGACCGCCGAGGTCGGTGACGACGTCACGCTGTATCATGGCGTGACCCTGGGCGGCACCTCGTGGTCCCCGGGCAAGCGCCATCCCACCTTGGAGGACCGCGTCGTGGTCGGCGCGGGCGCGAAAATTCTTGGACCGATTACCGTCGGCAGCGGCACGCGGGTCGGCGCCAATTCCGTCGTGATCGAGAGCACACCGCCGGAAGTGACGGTGGTGGGCATTCCGGCGCGGGTGGTGCGGCCGGAATTGACCCATCGCCGGGTCGTCGGACGGATCGATCTCGATCATCACCTGATGCCCGATCCGGTCGGCGAAGCCATTTCGGTGATGCTCGACCGGGTCGAGTTTCTCGAAGCGCGACTGGCGCATTTGCAGAAGCGGCTGCGCGACGGCGGCGGCGCGTTGCGGGATGACAAGGATACGCCCGGGCCGCGCGCCGCCGGGCCGGCTTGAAGGGAGTTGGAAGATGAGTGGTTCTGCGCAACCCGGCGTGCTCGAGCAATTGAACAAGGCAGCCTCCGCCGAAGAGTTCTTTGCGCTGCTCGGCGTCGACTATGATCCCAGGCATGTCAACGTGGTGCGGCTGCATATCCTGCGCCGCATGGGGCAATATCTCGTCAGCGAGAATTTCGACGGGCTGCCGGAAGCCGAAGTGACCGAGCGTTGCAGGGCGGTGCTGGCCCAGGCCTACGCGGATTTCGTCGCCTCGACTCCGCTCGACCAGCGCGTGTTCAAGGTTCTCAAGGACGCGGTGGCGCCGCCGCCGGCGCCGAAAAATTTTGTCCCGCTGGCGACGCTGAAATAGCCTCGCGCGCCATGTGATCGCCACTGCCGTCCGCCAGGCCAGGCGGACGATGGGCGATGTCCGCCGTCGGGCGCAAGCATTCCAGCATGGTCGATCGGTTCGCGTCGTCACGCTGTCGCGTTTGCGACGCGTCGCAATTGTCCGGTCGGTTGTGCAGCATTGCCACGGCAAACCGATCCTGGCTCTCAAGTCGTTGCCGGTGCGTCGATTTTTGTTCGCAACCGCGGTTGGTACGACACTTGCTATCTCTACATCGGTCCGTCAGGCGGGCCCGGAGCAATGGCATGCACATCGTCGTCTGCATCAAGCAAGTCCCGGACTCGGCGCAGATCCGCGTTCATCCGGTCACCAACACCATCATGCGCCAGGGGGTGCCTACGATCATCAACCCCTACGATCTGTTCGCGCTCGAAGCTGCCCTCGAACTGCGCGACAAGTTCGGCGGCGAGGTGACGGTGCTGACCATGGGGCCACCGTCCGCCGAGGACAGCCTGCGCAAGGCGCTGACCTTCGGGGCCGATCGCGCCGTGCTGCTGACGGATCGTTTCTTTGCCGGCGCCGATACCCTGGCGACGAGCTATGCGCTCGCTGCCGCGATCCGCAAGATCGGCGAGACCTATGGCGCGCCCGACATGATCCTCACCGGCAAGCAGACGATCGACGGCGATACCGCCCAGGTTGGTCCCGGCATCGCCAAGCGCCTCGGCCTGCTGCAGCTCACCTACGTCGCCAAAATCAGCACGCTCGATCTGGCCGGGCGTAGCATCGAGGCCGAGCGGCGCTCGGAAGGCGGGGTGCAGATGCTGCGCACCAAACTGCCCTGCCTGATCAGCATGCTCGAAGCGACCAACGAGATCAGGCGCGGCGCCATGGTCGACGCGTTGCGCGCCGCCCGCGCCACCATCGTCAAATGGAGCGCGCAGGACGCCGGTGTCGAGGATATCTCGAAATGCGGGCTGCGCGGTTCGCCGACCATCGTCAAGAAGGTCTTCGCCCCAGCGCCGCGCGCGGAAAAAGCGGTGCTGATCGACTTCGGCAGCCGGCCGCCCGCCGAGGCCCTGATCGAGGACATCTTCAAGCGGCAGCCCAAGCTCGAAGCCGAGCTGGTGGCGCTGGCGCGCGGATTCTGACGGATTGAGACGGGAGCCGAACCGATGAGCGAAGCCGCGAAAACACCAACCCCGGCAGGCCGGTCAGCGACCAAGAAGGAATTGCCCGATCACTTCAAGGGCTACAAGCACGTCTGGGTGTTCATCGAGCAGGAGCGCGGCCAGGTCCACCCGGTGTCGTGGGAATTGCTCGGCGCCGAAAACGGCTGCTCGCGTCCGCTGGTGCAGAAGGGCT
>JAZJYY010000049.1:1679-48051 GCA_040390145.1 Pseudomonadota bacterium | reverse complement strand
GCAACTCGCCGACAAGCTGAAGGTTGATCTCGCCGCCGTGGTGATCGGGCCCGAGGGCGAGGCGACACGCCAGGCCGCCGCCGAGGCGTTCTGCTATGGCGCCGATCTCGCCTATGTCGTGGCCGACAATCTGCTCACCGACTACCGCAACGAATCCTACACCAAGGCGCTGACCGACGTCGTCAACACCTACAAGCCGGAGATCCTGCTGCTCGGCGCCACCACGCTCGGCCGCGACCTCGCCGGCTCGGTGGCGACCACGCTGCTGACCGGGCTGACCGCCGACTGCACCGCGCTCGACGTCGATGCCGATGGGTCGCTGGCGGCGACCCGCCCGACCTTCGGCGGATCGCTGATGTGCACGATCTACACGCTCAACTACCGGCCGCAGATGGCAACGGTGCGGCCGCGGGTGATGCAGATGCCGGCGCGCGTTCAGCGCGATATCGGACGGATCGTCACCCATCCGCTCGGCCTGGTCGAGGACGACATCGTCACCAAGGTGCTGTCATTCCTGCCGGACCGCGAATCCGCCAAGTCGAATCTGGCCTTTGCCGACGTCGTGGTGGCGGGCGGACTTGGGCTCGGCTCGCCGGAAAATTTCCAGCTGGTGCGCCAGCTCGCCACCGTGCTCGGCGCCGAATACGGCTGCTCGCGTCCGCTGGTGCAGAAGGGCTGGGTCACCTCGGACCGGCAGATCGGCCAGACCGGCAAGACCATCCGGCCCAAGCTGTACATCGCCGCCGGAATTTCCGGCGCGATCCAGCACCGCGTCGGGGTCGAAGGCGCCGATCTGATCGTCGCCATCAACACCGACAGGAATGCGCCGATCTTCGATTTCGCCCATGTCGGAATCATCACCGATGCAATCCGGCTGTTGCCGGCGCTGACCGAGGCATTTCGTGCACGGCTGTCGCCGCATGCGCGTGACCGGATCGCAAGCTAGAGGAGCGTGCCATGATCGAGGAAAGATTCGATGCGATCGTCGTCGGCGCCGGAATGGCCGGCAATGCGGCTGCCCTGACGCTGGCGCAGCGCGGCCTGAAAGTGCTGCAGCTCGAACGCGGCGAATATTCGGGATCGAAGAACGTTCAGGGCGCGATCCTCTACGCCGACATGCTGGAGAAGCTGATCCCGGACTTCCGCGAGGATGCGCCGCTCGAACGTCATCTGGTCGAGCAGCGCTTCTGGATGATGGACGATCGCGCCCATGTCGGGCTGCATTATCGCTCCGACGATTTCAACGAGGAGCGTCCCAACCGCTACACCATCATCCGTGCGCAGTTCGACAAGTGGTTTTCGTCCAAGGTGCGGGAGGCGGGCGCCACGGTGCTGTGCGAGACCACCGTGACCGAGCTGGCGCAGGACGCCTATGGCCGGGTGATCGGCGTTCGTACCGACCGGCACGACGGCGAGGTGCACGCCGACGTCGTCGTGCTGGCCGAGGGCGTCAACGGCTTGCTCGGCACCCGGGCCGAGCTGCGCGAGAGGCCGAAGCCCGACAATGTCGCGCTCGCGGTCAAGGAAATGCACTTCCTGCCGCGCGAGACCATCGAGGCCCGCTTCAATCTGAAGGGCGACGAAGGGACCGTGATCGAGGCCGCTGGCACCATTTCGCGCGGCATGACCGGCATGGGCTTCATCTATGCCAACAAGGAATGCGTGTCGCTCGGCATCGGATGCCTTGTCGCGGATTTTCAGAAGACCGGGGAAACGCCCTACGGGCTGCTCGAGCGCTTCAAGCGTCACCCTTCCGTGGCGCCGCTGATCGAGGGCTCCGAGGTGAAGGAATATTCCGCCCACCTGATCCCCGAGGGCGGCTACAACGCAATCCCGCAGCTCTACGGCGATGGCTGGGTGGTGGTCGGCGATGCCGCCCAGCTCAACAACGCCATTCATCGCGAGGGTTCGAACCTCGCCATGACCTCCGGCCGCATCGCCGCGGAGGCGATCTTCCAGGTCAAGTCGCGCAAGGATCCGATGACCAGCGCGAACCTGTCGCTGTACAAGAAGATGCTGGATGACTCCTTCGTCATCAAGGACCTGAAGAAGTACAAGGATATGCCGCAGCTGATGCATATCCAGTCGCAGAATTTCTTCCTGACCTATCCGCAGCTGGTCTCCAAGGCGATGCAGAATTTCGTGCGGGTCGACGGCACGCCGAAGATAGACAAGGAGAAGACCACGCTGCGATCGTTTGTCAAAGCGCGGTCATGGACGGGATTGTTCGGCGATGCCTACCGGTTCGCCCGGGCATGGCGCTAGGCGGTGATACGAAGTTTTGAGTGCGGTCCTAACCCTGGAGATCGAACATGACGACTGAACTCGCTGTGCGTGTCGAGGACAAGCTGTTCTACAACCGCTATCTGGTCGATGCCGGCCGCGCCCACATCAAGGTCCGGCCGCACACGGAGCCATCGCCGGCATTGCTCACTCTGCTGAAAGCCTGCCCGGCGCGCTGCTACGAACTCAACGACAAGGGGCAGGTGGAGGTGACGGTCGACGGCTGCGTCGAGTGCGGCACCTGCCGGGTCATCGGCGAGCCCGGCGGCGACATCGAATGGAGCTATCCGCGCGGTGGCTACGGCGTGTTGTTCAAGTTCGGCTGATGGCGATGCCGGGCGGTTAGCCCTGACATGCGGGCGAGATGAAGCGCCGTCCGCCCGCATGATGGCCTGGGTATCCCGGCCGGATCGGCTGCGCAGCGCTATCGCGTGGCGATCGTTTGATCCGGCTTGAGCGCCGCGTGAGCCGCGCCGAGCGGCAATCTCGAATCACAGGCCCGGTCGCAGCCTTCCTGGGTAATATCCATGATCTTCCGGATCGTCGCGACGCAGCGGCCGCATTCGACCCTGCATCCCAGACAGCCATAGACCTGGTGGGCGGTGCGCGGCAGCTCATCCGTGGCGCTCATGGCCGAACGGACGTCGTGGTCGGTCAGGACATTGCAGGAGCAAACGATCATATCAGCACAGTCCTGTCTTCCGTGACGATGGGCGTCACGAGGTGTTCGATTTACTCGGCCGCCTCCGCCAGCGTCGGCGGCTCGAAGGTGCCCGGTATCGCGTCCGATCCCGCACCGTCGCCGGCCGCGCCGTCCGGTCCGGATACCAGCGAAACGCCTTTCACCTGGGCGAAGACATTCAGGGTCTCGGCCAGTCCAAGCTGATCCCACGATCGCCGCGTGATCCGCGCCAGCAGCGGCGCGCCGCGGCCGTCGGTTCCCAGCGACAGCACGACAATGACTTCGCCCGCCCCGAGCGGGGATTTCGAAACGATGCGTGCGGGCAGAATGTTGAGGATCGAGCTGGCGTCCGGTGCCGCGGCGGCAATGGAGACGTCGCTTGCGGCGATCCGCAGCCGTTGCCGTTTGCCGGCGGCGACCCGCGGCGCCGGCACCAGCAAAGACCCGCCGGCGACGCGCAGGGTCAGCAATCCGTAGGCGGGGTCGTGCTCTTCCGCCGTCGCGTCCAGGCTGACGGCCGCCTCGCGCGCCGAGGCGAGCGGCAGTGACGGGTCGCTTTGCAGGACCTGCAGCGGTCCCGCGCCGACGACCTTGCCGTGCTGCATCAGGACCAGGTGATCGGCGAGCCGCTCGATTTCCGACATGTCGTGGCTGATATAGAACACCGGCAGCGAAAGCCGCGCGTGCAGCCGCTCGAGGAACGGCAGGATCTCGTTCCTGGTCGGGCGGTCCAGCGCCGACAGCGGTTCGTCCATCAGCAGCAGCTTCGGCTGCGACAGCAAGGCGCGGCCGATCGCGACCCGCTGGCGTTCGCCGCCGGACAGGTTCTGCGGTGCGCGGTCGAGCAATCGGGGCAGGCCGAGCAACTCGACGACTTCATCGAAGCCGATGCCGTCCCGGTTCGGCGTCCGGACGTCCTCGGGCGCGCCGTAGAGCAGGTTGCGCCTGACGTTCAGATGCGAGAACAGGCTGGCTTCCTGGAACACGTAGCCGATCGGCCGCTGGTGCGTCTTTCGAAAGGTCGCTTCGTCCTGCCAGATCTCGCCATCGACCGCGCAAAAGCTTCCGGGCAGGTATTGCAGGCCGGCGAGACAGCGCGCCACGGTGGTCTTGCCGCTGCCGGAAGCGCCGAATATCGCCGTCACGCCGCGCGCCGGCGCGGTGAAAGCGGCATCGAGCAAAAAGTGCCCGAGGCTGCCGCGGAACGCGGCCTGTATCCTGCCAGGCTCGATGGCGGGTCGTATCGCGGTCATCGGCGGGCCACCGCGCTGTGCTTGTCGATCAGGGTCATGGTCAGGATCACCGCGAAGGCGAAGATCACCATGCCGCCCGCCAGGATGTTGGCCTCATGCCAGCGCGACGCCTCGACATAGTCGTAGATCGCCACCGACAACACCTTGGTTTGCCCCGGGATGTTGCCGCCGATCATCAGCACCAGACCGAATTCGCCGACGGTGTGGGCGAAGCCGAGCACGGCGCCGGTCAGGAAACCCGGCCGGGCCTGTGGCACCGCCACCGTCCAGAACGCCCGCCGGGGCGAGGCGCGCAGCGTCGCGGCGACCTCCAGCGGCCGGTCGCCGATCGCCGCGAACGCATTGCGGATCGGTTGCACCACGAACGGCATCGAGTAGAGCACGGAAGCGATCACCAGGCCTTCGAAGGTGAAGGCGAGGGTGCGCCCGCCCCACAGGCCCGCGATCCATCCGCCCGGCCCGTTGGGGCCGAGGGTCACCAGCAGGTAGAAACCGAGCACCGTCGGCGGCAGCACCAGCGGCAGTGCGATCACGGTGGCGATCGCTTCGGTCCACCAGGCCTTCGATCGCGCCAGCCACCAGGCCAGCGGGGTGGCGACCACGAGCAGGATGACGGTCGTGATCGCCGCCAGTTCGACGGTGAGCCAGACCGATTGCCAGAGTTCGGGCGGCAGGTCGCTCATGCCGTTCAGCTCTGGCCGTCGAGGACGTAGCCGTATTTCTCGATGATGACGCGCGCTTCCGGACTCCGGAGGAAACCGACGAACCCGGTCGCGGCCTCGTTCGCAATGCCGGTTTTCAGCAGCACCGCATCCTGGCGGATCGGTGAATAGAATTCCTGCGGAACCAGCCAGCGCGAACCGGTCTCGGTTCCGGTGAGCTGCGACAGCGCGACGAAACCGAGTTCGGCATTGCCGGTCTCGACGAACTGGTAGGCCTGTATGACCGTGGCGCCTTCGACGATCTTCGGTTTCAGCGCGTCGTACATCTTGAGAAATTTCATTGTCTCGACCGCTGCCGCGCCGTAGGGCGCCGCGACCGGGTTGATGATCGCCAGCTTGGCGAAGGCAGCGGCCTTGAGCGTGTCTTCGCCCTTTACGAGGCCGGGGGTCTTGCTCCACAGCACGAGCTTGCCGATGGCATAGGTGAAGTTGCTGCCGGCAACAGCCAGCCCGTCCTCGACGAGTGTTTTCGGACGGGCGGCGTCGGCGGAGAGAAAGACCTGGAACGGCGCACCTTGCGTGATCTGGGTGTAGAACTGGCCGCTGGCGCCGAAACTCAGCACGGCCTCGTGGCCGGTCCTGGCCTTGAAGGCCGCCGCGAGTTCCCTGGCCACCTCGGTGAAATTGGCCGCGACCGCCACGTTGGTCTGCGCCGCGGGCAGGCTGGTGCAGGTGAGCACCCAGGCAGCGATACCGAGAGCCATTCGAACTGATTTGAAGAATCTCATCGGTGATCTCCTGATCGCTCCGCCGCGGGAGGCTTCCGTTCGGACGTCGTCATCTCAGCAAGCCGCGTGCCGCAATGCGTTTGGTCCGGGGATTGCTTGATAGCCGTGCAACCGGGCGTTTTCGTTGTGAACCCGGTCGATCCCGCCCGTCGTTGTCGCGGTCGTGACAATGATGTCTTCAATCGGACATGACACATGAACAGCCCCGCAAAGTTACGCCCAGCCCCAGCCCCTGCGCCGGCAGCCTTCGCCCGGCCGGCGCCGCTCTGGCCTGTGCCGACGGTCGCATCGCGCGCGGAGCTTGAAGAACTCCTCGCCGACGACGTTCCCTATGGCGACCTGACGACGGACGCGCTCGGCATCGGCGCCGTCTCCGGCACGATGCATTTCACCGCCCGCGACCCGATGGTGCTGGCGCTGGCGGAGGATGCGGCGGCGTTCATCGAACTGGCGGGATGCCGCGTGGAGCTGTTTGCGTCCTCCGGCTCCGCGCTCGAGGCGGGATCGCCGATCCTGACCGCACGCGGCCCTGCTTCGGCGTTGCTGCGGAGCTGGAAGGTGGCGCAGACATTGATCGAGGCCTGGTCCGGCGTTGCGACCGATGCCCGCGCCATCGTTGCCGCGGCCACCGCCGTTGCGCCTCACATCGCCGTTGCCTGCACCCGCAAGAGCATTCCCGGCACCAAGCGCTTTGCGGTCGCGGCCGTGAAAGCGGGTGGCGCGGTGATGCACCGGCTCGGGCTGTCTGAGACGGTGCTGGTGTTTCCGGAACACCAGGCGTTTTTGGGCCAGGAGCCTTTCGTCGGGCTGGTCGAACGGTTGCGACGCGCCGCGCCGGAGAAGAAACTGGTGATCGAAGTGACCACGCTCAGGGCGGCGATCGTCGCGGCCGCGGTCGGCTTCGACGTGATCCAGGCGGAGAAATTCACGCCGGTCGAAATCGCCGCGCTGGTTGCGCGCATGGCGACGTCATCGGCACGATCGCGGCCGCTGGTCGCGGCCGCCGGCGGAATCCATGCCGGCAATGTCGCGGCCTACGCCCAGGCGGGCGCCGACATCGTGGTGACGTCGTCACCGTATCTGGCGCGCCCGCGCGATGTTCAGGTGCGGATCGGTCCGTCATCGGCCGATCCGTAGGGGCATTCGAGCTTCGCTGCACGTCAGGTGCGCAAATTCCCGGCCGCACCATGCGGCATGTCGTTTCGCTCAGGCAGGAGACCAGCCCCATGTTCATCGCCATGAATCGCTTCCGTGTTGCAAAAGGCTCCGAAGCGGACTTCGAGCAGGTCTGGCGCTCTCGCGACAGTCATCTCGACAATGTGCCGGGCTTCGTCGAGTTTCATCTTCTCAGGGGCCCGGAGGCCGAGGATCACACGCTCTATGCTTCCCACACGGTGTGGCAGAGCCGCGACGTCTTCGAAGCCTGGACCAAATCAGAGGCGTTCCGGGCCGCACATCAGCGGGCCGGCGACACCAAGCCGCTTTATCTCGGTCCCCCGCAATTCGAGGGATTCGACGTGCGCCAGACGGTCGGCATGGCAGCGGCCAACGCGGCGGAATGACATGAGCCGCGGATGACGTTCGTTGGCCATGCCGGGCGTGCCCGGCCACATGCTCAACGCGGCAGCCAGTTCGGCCAATGGATCGTGAGCGGCACGTCCTGTGCGCGGATGGAAACTGCATTTGCGTCGGCCAGCCGATCGAGGCGGAGCAGGGCCAGGCCCCGGGTGCCGGAAGCCGCGATCAGCGGTCCGAGCGCGATGGCATCGGCCGTCACCGGTGTGCCGGCCGGTGGCAGCGCGGTCGAGGCGCTGACCGGCAGGACCCGCTTGCGCAATTCGATCTTGTGTTTCATGCGCGCGGTCAGCTCCTGGCCGATATAACAGCCCTTCCTGAAGTCGACTCCGTGAAGCATCTCGAAATTGGCTTCGAGGGGATAGCAGACCTCGCCGCCGATCTCGGACGTATCGGCAATGCCCAGCGCCACCCGGTGCGCGGCATAGTCCGCGGCCGTGGCGCTGTCGAAGCCGAGCCGGGCCAGCTCGGCCTCGATCGCAACGTCCGCCGGAAACACCAGCCGCGTCCCCAGAGCCGCGAGCCGCGGATCGACGAAGGCGCATCGGGCTTCGGCCAGCGCATCCTTGCCCGCCGCTCCCTCTAGTGTTTCGAGCGCCATGCGCGGTGCCGCCTGCGGCCCCCATATCGCCGCCACGGCGAGCGCGGGCGCCGCCTCGCCGATCTCCACCGCCGCGCGCAGCTTGAAGGCATTCAGGCGCCTGACGAAATCCTCGGCAAACGCGGCGGCGACGTCGATCAGGATTTGCTCGCCATCCTGAAAAACCAGGGCATCACAGAGCAGCTTGCCCTGACCGGTCAGAAACCCCGTATAGAGCGCCCTGTCCGGCGCAAGCAGGCGAATATCGTTGGTCGTCAGACCCTGCAGAAACTTGCCGCGGTCCGTTCCGCTGACGGCCACGATTTTGCGATCGCGCAGGACGGCAGCCTTCGACGGTTCGGTCATGGTGCCTCCTGTGGTCGGGCGCGGCGGCGTGAGCCCCCGCGTTCAGTTCCTGCAGATGCGCTGCCGGGCGCGCCGTGCAAGCCGATCGTGCAGCTAACTTCGTCGGGCCAGCGATCGCAGGAAGCCCTGATATTCTTCGGTCAATTCCATATCCACCGCGGGCGCGAGATTCAGCAGCGCGTTGGCGATGAAGGGTTGATCGTTGCGGGGGTCGTCGAGAACCGTGCGCAGCACCGGAACGTTGTCCTCGATGTGCTGGAGAAAGGCGACGCCCTTGTCCAGGGTCTCGCTCCAGCGCGCCCGGGTCCAGTTCGCCAGCGGATACATGATCTCGTGGACGAAGTTCGATTTGCGCGCCTTTTCGAAGAAGCGCAAACCCGCGTTCCAGTTTTCCTTGGCGCGCAGCGGCGGCGGAGGAATTTCGCCGAGCAGCATTTTCCTACCGGCCTGGCCGACGAAATCGTCCAGCGTGACCGGCGCGTCGATCTGGGCGCGGAAATGCCACAGGCCGAACGATCCCGGGAAATCCTTTCCCATGCCCGCGGCCAGCGCGGCTTCCACCTTGTCCAGCGCCGCCTTGTCCGACTTCATCGCCGCCGTCATGCAGAAGGCGAACATGGCGTCGTTGCCGACATCATGCACGCCGCCTCGTTGCAACTGCTGCGGCGTCAGTTTCGGGATCCCGCCGCCGGCAGCCGGCGGGGCATCGCCGGTCTGCTGCGCCGTGATGAAGGCGGTGATGTCCAGCCAGCCCATGAAATTGTCGATGAAGGCATCCGGATCGACATGCACGATCGCCAGATTGAGCGGCACTTTTCGGGCCTTCAGTTCGGTCATCTCAGTCATATCAAGCCCTGCTGATCGGCCTTCCCGTCGGCATCGTGCAATCCGTGGCGCAAACCCGACAAGATATCTCGCCGAACAGGACGCACGTCACCTCGACAAGGGAATAGCAAGAGCAGTGCCAAGAGCGTGAGAAGAGCGGTGAGGAGGGCGCGCAATGAGGATATGGCCATCATCCGGCGCGACGGCGCGCGATGATCGTGCCGCAAAAGGTGACAGGTATGCGCTGGTCATGGTCGGCGTCGTTCTCGATCGCTTCACACCGGAGAGTTTTTCGAGAAAGCCGTCGCGACTGGTGTTCATCCTCGATTGCCACCTGGTCGCCGGCGACTTCGGGCTTCGGCGCGGGCTTCCGCCTGATCCGACGGTCTGATCTCGTAAGTGCTTAGCAAACCCAAAGTGTCAAACGGAACGATAGTCATCTATCTCTCAATGACGGTCGGATCGATAGGCCAATATCCATGCGCGGGGCTCGGCATCGTCGGGGTGACGAAAGCCGGCCGATGTGATAAAATGCACTTATGACAAGGGATCAAATTACAGCCGTCCTTGAGCGTGTCCGGGAATGGCCCGAGGAGCGGCAGGCCTACGCCGCCGAGATACTGCTGATCATCGAAGCCCAGGACGTGCACCCCCTGCGTGTTTCCGATGATGAATGGAAGGCGATCCAGGAAGGCAACGCCGAGGCGGAGCGCGGCGAGTTTGTGAGCGATGCGGACATGGCGGGGTTCTACAAGCGGCATGGCCTGTGAGAGTGCGTTACACGCCGCGCTCGCGGCGTGACCTCGAGGCGATCTACGCCTTTATCGACCAACAAAGTCCGGGCGCAGTGCACTCGGTGAAGCGGGCCATCCAGCGCGCCGTCGAAATCCTCGCCGAGTTTCCAAACATCGGGACAGCAATCGATCGTTCGCCCCATTTCTGTGGAATAAACGCTGGCCGCTATCCTTACCGTGTCTACTATCGCATTCGCGGCGACGAAGTTTGGATCGTTCACATACGTGAAATGAGGCGCCAGCCTTGGGACGGGGATCGATAGTGAGTCGACGTCAGAAAAAAGTTATGTTGGTGCCCCTGGCCGGAATCGAACCAGCACTCCTTGCGGAACTCGATTTTGAGTCGAGCGCGTCTACCAATTCCGCCACAGGGGCATCCGCGACGGCAGCCGGAAGGCCTGAGGTCGCGAAGCGGGCGGAATATAGCGGCCGGGGAGGGCGGGTCAACCCGTTGGTTTTGAAACGGCTTTCGAGCGGCCTCGGTGTCCGGAATGGCGCGGCAAACGCCGGTCCAGGCGTCCAAAACACTCCAGTGTGATCGCGCCTCGTCTCGACAGCGCCCTGGCTGCGGGATACGACGCTCCGACCAGGGGAGACGACCGTGACGCTGAATGCCACCGCAAGCCATTCGTTAGCGCCTCGGGGCAATCCCGCATTGTCGGCCGCGCTGGCCATTACCGCGATCGCGGCGGCGACGCTGGCCGGCGCCTGGTTCTTTCAGCTGGTGCTGGACATCCGGCCCTGTCCGCTCTGCCTCGAGCAGCGCTATGCCTATTACCTGGCGATTCCGCTCGGTGCGCTGGTGGCGTTCGCGGCGACGAAGGACACGCCGCGCTCGGTGCTGCTGGCTGGCCTCGCCATTCTCGCGGCGGCCGCCCTCGGCAATGCCTGGCTCGGGGCTTACCACGCCGGGGTCGAATGGAAGTTCTGGCAGGGGCCGACCGATTGCTCCGGGCCGGTGGTCAATTTCGGCAGCGCCGGCAACCTGCTGGAGCGGCTCGAGACCACCAAGGTGATCCGCTGCGACGAGGTGCAGTGGCGCTTTCTCGGTCTCTCGCTCGCCGGCTACAACGTGCTGATCTCGCTGGCGATGGCCGCGATTGCCGGCTGGGGAATTTTCCGGCTGCAAAGCCGCCTGCGAACGGCGTTCTGACCCGACGGGCAAATCACTTCTGTTTATCGGAAATGATGTCAAGCCCCTTCGGAAAAAATAAATCGCTTAACACGTCGGGCAAATCACCTGCAGATATTCGCCCGTCTCCCGCGAACGAGGGGCGTTGCGCACGTCACGGACGCGCGGTGGGATGCGATGGACGCGACAGCGTCGGGCGCGCAGTGGCAGCCGCAGGGCGAGATGAACCTCGTGAGCGGCATGCGGCGCGTAAACGGACGGCGCTGCAAACCGTTTCGCTGGAACTGGCCGGGACGCACGAGGACCGGCAAGGAATCTGGCAGGATGGGCGCGGACGGCGAAATGGTGTGGTCCCGGCGCCCCCAGGCTGGCGTCAAGTCGTGTGGAGATGTTTCGAGCTCAACCGGGCTGGAGTGCATCATCTATCCGCACGGCGACGGTGGCAACAGTGCATGGCTCACCGAGGAGATCACCTATAAGGCGTAAACCATCGTGCAGGGAAAGCCGGATGAGCGGTTCACCTGTGGTCTACTCGTGCGTTTTTGTGCGCACGACCGCGGGTGCAATCGGCACCCGGCTTTCCCCGCGCCCTTCTTTATGTGAGGGCGCGAAGCTGAAGCAACGCCCCGGGCGCATGGCGCCGCGGGGGCAAACGTGTTTCCATGGTTCTCACTCGTCATTGCGAGCCAACGGGTCGCGCGAATGCGCGCCCGATGACAGGCTCCGCGAAGCCATCCATCCTTCTTTCCTGAAGCATGGAGAGCTTCGCAGGGGCGCCTCTTCACCGCGCCAGGCTCTTGTCAGCCGCATCCAGCAACGGATGCATGGCGCCGGCCTTGACGGCCGCTTCGATGGCGGAAGCGAACCCGCTGCGCAGCGCCCCGCATTTGGATTTCTTCGAGAAGGCGACATACATCGACGCCGACACCAGTTCCTTGGGCAGGAATTCGACCTTGTCGGCCAGGCCCAGCTTCCTGGCTACGTCGCGGCCGGGATACATGCCGATGATCATGTAGTCGGCCTGCCGGTCGAGCAGCGCGGCAAAGGTCTTGTCGACGCCTGCGGCCCGCGTCACGGTCAATTCCTTCGCCATGAAGGCATCGAACTTGTCGCCATAGCTTTCGCCGGTATTGGTCACGCCCTTGCGGCCCTTCAGGTCGCTCCATTCGGCGAAGCCGAAGCCGGCGCCCTTGCGCACCACGATCGACACCGGGTCCATCATGAAAGGCGGTTCGACGTAGTCGAGATACGCCGCGCGGGCGTCGTTCCGGTAGATGCCGAAGATCACATCGGCCGCGCCATCGCGGGCCGCCGCCTGCGCCGCCTCCCACGAACCAAAATCCTTCGACGTCACGTCCTTGACGCCGAGCCTGGCGGCGATGCCGCCGACGAAGCTGGCGGCCGCGCCGATGATCTTGCCCTCGGCGGCCCAGGCAACCGGCGGATAGGACGGATGACCGGTGATCACCAGTGCCGCACACGGGCCGGCAGGTGCCTGCGCCTGCGCCGGCGCGGCGAAGCCGAGCGACAATGCGAAAATGCCCGTCAAGGCCAGTGCCGACGGCAGCCACGTATTCCGGCGCTTGTTCATGTGATGTCGCTCCTGTGCCCGGGACGACCGAAGCCGTGCTGGCACAGGTTCTGGCGGGTGCGCGAAACTGCAACGGCAGGTCTTAATCGCGGGTTAAGGGGAGGCGATCGATGCCGGTATCGGCGCTGATCGGCGGGAGAGAATCAGCCAGGCCCCGCGAGGGGCGCAAACGCTGCGCTGCCCGGTCTCAATCGTCGACATCCGTCTGCGGGCGTCCGAACAGATGCACGATCCCGGGCGTCGTGATGCTCACGAACACGAAGCGCGACAGATGATGCGCGCCGACGAAGATCGGGTCGATGTGCAATGTCAGCGCCAGCGCCAGCATGGCGTCCATCGCGCCCGGCGCGAACGCGACGATGATGTCGGCTATCCGCACATGGGTGGTTAGCGCGATGATCGCGACGAACACGGCGGAGATGACGATGGAGATCGCGAAGGATCCGAGCCCGGCATGGACGTGGCTGAGCAGCGTCTTGACCTTCATCCGCGCGAAGCGCGTGCCGATCACGGCGCCGATGCCGACCAGCGCCACATTGCGCAGCCAGTCCGGCAGGGCGCCTTCGATGATCCCGGTGCCGTGCAGCAGGCTCGAAGCGATCATGGCGCCGAACATCCAGCTCGCCGGAAAATTAACCAGCCGCAGCAGCAGCGCCGCCGCGACCGAGGCGGCGACCAGCCCGGCGAGTTCCAGCGGCGAGGCGACCGCATGGGTCACGACAGGCGGCGCCGACGCAGCTATTCCCATCAACGCCAGAACCAGCGGCAGCGCCGCGATGATGATGATGACGCGCATGGTCTGCACCACCGCGATCGCGGCGACATCGGCGCCCTTCTCGGCGGCGAGAACCGTGATCTGCGACAGCGCGCCGGGGGTCGCGGCCAGCAGCGCCGAGGTCTTGTCCCAGCCATGGTAACGCTGCAGGTAGAAGCTGCTGCCGAAGGTCGAGCAGAACGTCGCCAGCGCCAGCAGCGCGATGGTGAGGGGATAGGCGGCCATGTTGTGCAGCATCTGCTGCGACACCAGCGAGCCCAGCGATATCCCGAGCAGCAGCAGCACCGACTGGGTCAGGACCGGCGGCATGCTGAGGGGACGGCCGGCGATTGCCGCGATGCCGACCGCGATCATGGCGCCGGAGATCAGCCCGCCCGGCAGATGGGCGAACAGAAACAGCGCGCCGCCGGCGATACCGATCGCCAGCGTCTCGGCGACGTGGAGAAGTTTGGCGCGGTTGGCATAAGCAGCCGCCATCGTGGGGATCAGGCTCACGCCGCCTTATGGCAAATCGGCGGCGTGGGGACAAATGCGCTGCTGCGACTGCAGCAATGCGCTTTGCCGTGTGTCCATCCGTCTGCAAGATTTCTGCACACGCCCTGCCCGCAAAATCCGGACCGAACCCTCAAACCGACATTGCCGCACGCTTCGGTTGCGCTAGGATGTGGGCCTCCAATCGCCATGTCCTCAAGGGGAGAAATCAGGGATGACCTTTCAAGCCAAATTATTGTGCGCGGTCGCCATGTCGGCCTTCGCGGCGTTCGCGGCGACATCGCCGGCGCAGGCGCTGACCGCGCAGGAATGCAGCGCGAAGTATCAGGCCGCCAAGACCGCCGGCACGCTCGGTGGCCAGAAGTGGAACGATTTCCGCAAGGCCCAATGCGGCGCGGACGCCACCGCGGCGCCGGCTGCAACGACTGCCGCCGCGGCACCGGCGGCGCCGGCCGAAGCGGCGGCCAAGCCGAAGTCGAAGAAGGGCGGCGAAACCGCCGCGGCGCCGGCGGTGCCTCAGGGTCCCGCGGTGTTTCCCTCGGCGGTCGATCCGAAATATTCCAAGGAAACCGCCGGCAAGGCGCGGATGCACACCTGCGCCGACCAGTGGAAGGCCAACAAGGCCGCCAACACCACCGGCGGCCTGCAATGGATCCAGAAGGGCGGCGGCTACTGGAGCGAGTGCAACAAGAAGCTGAAGGCCTGAGCGCTTTGGAGAACCATGCGGCCGGCCGGGAGCTCGGTCGGCCGGGGCCAGGCCTGCTGGCGGAGATCGGCCTCGCGCAGGTGAGGCCGGATCGCGCCATTGCGATTTTCATGCTGGCGGCGTAGGGGTTTGGAGAAATTCCTTCCAAGCCCCCGCTCCGCAGCAAGGTTTCCAGCTTGATAATCTCCGAGATGCAGGGCGTGCTGGGGCTGGCGTCGGGCGCGCTGGTTGGATTTTCGCTAGGTTTGGTCGGCGGCGGCGGATCGATCCTCGCGGTGCCCTTGATGGTCTATGTGGTCGGCGTGCCCGAGCCCCATGTGGCGATCGGCACCAGCGCCATCGCGGTGGCCGCCAATGCCGCGGTCAACCTGTCGAACCATGCGCGCGGCGGCACGGTGGTGTGGTCCTGCGCGTTGCCGTTCGCGGCAGCGGGCATTGTCGGCGCATTCGCGGGCTCGATTCTCGGCAAGATGGTGGACGGCCAAAAACTGCTGGCGCTGTTCGCGCTGCTGATGCTGGTGATTGCGGTCCTGATGCTGAAGACGCGGTCGCGGATCGGCCTGCCCGATGTGCAGATCACCCTGGCCAATACGCCTGCCATTCTCGGCCTTGGCCTGGTGACCGGTACGCTGTCCGGCTTCTTCGGCATCGGCGGCGGGTTCCTGATCGTGCCGGCGCTGATGCTGGCGACGGGAATGCCGATCATGAACGCGGTTTCGTCGTCGCTCGTCGCGGTGACGGCCTTCGGCCTGACCACGGCTACCAGCTACGCCTGGTCCGGCCTGATCTCGTGGGGGCTCGCCGGATTGTTCATCGCGGGCGGCATTGCCGGCGGATTGATCGGCACCCGCTCGGCGCGGCTGCTGTCGGAACGGCGCGGTGCGCTCAACACCGTATTCGCCGCTGTCATTATTGCGGTGGCGCTCTATATGCTGGCGCGTAACTTATCCCTATCTTGAGCGTAGATAATCAGAGTGCAGCGGATGCGGCCGGGAGACCTCAGATGAACCAATCGATCGATCCGGCCCGGCCATGGCGGGGACCGACCCGGCGCGAAGCGCTTGGCCTGTTCGGGGCCGGCGCGATCATGCTCGGTACGGATTTGGGAGCGGGATCGGCGCTGGCGCAAGGCGGCGAAAATGTACTGACGGAAGCGCTGGTGTTGCGGGACCCCGATATCCCGGTGGTCGGCAATCCCGATGGCGACGTCACCATCGTCGAATATTTCGATTACAATTGCCCGTATTGCCGCAAGGTCGCCCCCGAGCTGCGCCAGGTGGTGCAGGACGACGGCAAGGTCCGCCTGGTGCACAAGGACTGGCCGATCCTCGGCGAGGTGTCGGTGATCGCAGCGCGGATGGTGCTGGCCAGCAAATACCAGGACAAGTACATCCAGGCGCATGACGCGCTGATCGGTGTCGCCTCGAAATTGACCGCGCCACGCGTCCGCGAGTTGCTGGCCGGCGCCGGAATCGACCTCGAACGCGCCGATCGCGACCTCGCCGCCAATGCCAAGGCGATCGACGCCATCATCAAGCGCAACGGCGCGCAGGCGGAAGCCTTCGGCTTCAAGGGCACGCCGTCCTTCATCGTCGGAAAATTCCGGGTGCCGGGCGTCCTGACCATGGCCCAGTTCGATCAGGCCATCGCCGATGCGCGCAAGGCGACGGCGCAAAAGTAGCGGCGCGCCATGGCAAAAGGCGCCCCCGTCAATGACGAGGGCGCCCGATTTAAGTGCCGCGTTGGCTTCGGTCGGTTACTTCGACGACAGCTTGACCCAGTCGTCCTGTGCACGCTTCTTCAGGCCGTTCCACTCGGTCGCCGCAACGTCCCAGTTGACGATGGTGCGATTGGCCGTGGCGGCCTGGCCGTTGGCGACCGTCGACGTGGATGATGAATCGTAAACGTAAATTCCGGCGGTCAGCAGCAGCGCCCCCAAAATCATTCCCAGAAACAAGCGCATGACTAATCCTCCAATGACGACGGACAACGTCGTCGGGATGGGATGGTTCCCTTAGGAGCGCGTCTTCGGCGTCGCAGCCGGCGCCACAGGGGCTGTTGCGGCCGGTGTCACGGCCGCCGCCGATGTCACGAGATAGAGCGATTTCAGCTCGTCCGGCTTGAAGATGAACAGCCGGTCATTCGGTGTCTCCATCGCATGCACCCAGACCTGCAGGTTGATGCCCATGTCGCCGAGATAGCGCTGGCAGCGCGCCGAAATATTTTGCGCGACGCTCATCTCATTGCGCGGCACGCCGGCCTGCGCCGAACCTAGTGCCGCAACCTGATGCACGCCGATGGCAGCCTTGTCGCCGGCGCGGCGCTCGACACCGCCGGCAAACACCAGCGGGCAGGAGGAAGCGCAGTATTTCCCCGCCTCCACTTCCGTCGCAAACTTGCTCTCGCGTATCAGCCGTCCCATCGCCAGCGCATCGGTCACCGAGCCGCCCGGCGAGTTCAGGACGACGGTCTTGATGTAGTCGCTGCGCTTGCCCACTTCGGCGGCGAAGGCTTCCGAAATGCCCGGCGTGATGGTGCCGGTCGCCATCAGCCTGCCGCCGCCAACCAGTTCGAACGTCATCGGCTTCGCCAGCACGCCGTCCGGCTGCGGCACGGGCATCAGCCGCTTGTCGCTGCCCGGCAACCAGGGTGCGAGCACCGAAGGCATGACGGTCGGCAGATCCATGGCCGGCGCACCCCGCGTCACTTCGGAAGGGGCGCCGGCCATTTCCGGGGTGTTGAGGAATCCATTCATGCCGGCAAGATCGAGCGCAAGCACGGCGATCGTCACCGTGACGACACTGCGAAAAATCCAGCGCAGCACGGATTCGTCCGGATTGCCGGATACCCAGACTTGAAAGCGTTGCCCGATAGTCAGCGATTGCGACATGGCGATGCGCCTACTTGGTGTGCCGGGCGGACGAGAGTGGGGTGACGTTTTCATCCGCAACCGCCGCCGGCTCGGCAACGGTCGCCTCCGCTGGCTTGCCCTCGTCCGGAACCCGCCGCCGTGCCTCCTCGACCTCGCGGGCCATTTGCAGCGCCGCGACCAGTTCGCCTGCGGTCATGTTCGAGGCGCTCACGGCGGGAAGTCCCTCGCGCCGGATCGCGGCGTGAACCACGCAGAGGATCAGCACCAGCACGGCCGGCATCAGGTCGATGGAGATGGCGCCGGCCCAGCTCGGGATGAAATCGGAGGCGTAGCGCAGCACGGCCTCGGCAGGCGACATGGCCTGGAACCGGATCGGCTCGACCCGCGGGGTCGCGAGAATCTTTTCGGCGGCGTCCGAGAGGGAGGCGGCCTGCGCCGCGATCGAGCTTTCGACCTTGCCGACCACCGCGCTCTGGCGGTCGGCCAGATCGGCGGTGCGCCCGCCCGCGGCCGGCGCGATGAAGCCTGATGACAGCGAAGTCGCGGCGCGCTTCACGGCAGGCGCGACGGAGGTCTGTTGCAGGTTGGCGATCACCCCGGTCAACGCCAGCGATTCGGTGGCGAAGGCGTCGCTGCGCGCCGAGATCGGTCCGCGATCGCTGATCAGCTCGCGCATCTTGGCGAGGTGCTTGCCGCCTTGCTCGAACAGCGCCGAGACGCGCTTGCCCGAGGCCTGGACTTCCTGGCCGAGGCTGTCGAGCTGCCCGGACATCTGCGTCAGCAACTGCACCACGGTGCCGGATCCCGCGGTGCCGGTGAGCGATCCGGCCCGCTCGGCGTCCGCCAGCCGTGCGAAGCGCGCGGACGCCAGCTGGATATCCGGCAACAGCCCCTGGGCCGCGATGGCGTTGCTGTTGGCGGTGTCGAGATCCCGGGTGTAGTTCTGCACCGTGATGCCAAGATGCTGCTGGATCGCGGCGGCGCCGGCCAGCGCCGAGGCATTCAGCCAGGACGACATCGCCACGATCATCAGCGATCCCAGCAGCATGCAGCCGAACATCAAGGCTCGGCCGGTGCGGTCCACCACATGGGGCATGAACTGCATCAGGAAAATCCAGAAGGCGTAAATGCCGACCGACACCGCCACCGAATAGATCACCGCGGCGAAAAACACCGTGGTCGGGCTGCCATTGAGAAGCTCGCGAACGCCGAGATAGGTATAGACGCCGGCCGCCAGCGCGAGGATAGCGGTGGTGAGTTTCAGCGTCACTTCGAGGCGCGCGACGCCCTTGGAGAGCAGCAGGGAATTGGAAGCGCGAGGAGAGGGCTGCGACGCGACAGCAATATCGGAGGGCATGGATAGGGTTCCGCTGCGGTAAAAATCCGCTCTGACCAGCGCCCCCGCTGTGTTGCTAAGTCATTCACTTCTGGGGATAAATTCCGACGAGATTATGTCGGCGCCATCCGATGCTTCCCGCCGAGCCACTTCAATATCTCGGCGTTGATCTCGCGCGGATAGGTGTGGCTGAGGTCGTCGAGTTCGCGGTAGGTGACGTCGGCCCCGGCCGCCGAGAGCAGGTCGCGGGTCTGCCGCGCCACCTGCACCGGGAACATCCAGTCCAGCGTGCCGTGCACGAGATGGATCGGCAGGCCGCGCAATCTCTGGGCATCGGCCATCTCGGCCATCAGCGGGTGGAAGGTGGCGGCGACGGGGGCGAGGTGGGTGAAGGGCGAGGCGCTTTCGAGACCGCTGACATAGCAGAAGGTGCCGCCGTCGCTCATCCCGGTCAGCAGCATTTGTGCCGGGTCGATGTTCCAGCGCGCCTGCACGGAGGCGAGGATACGGGCGAGGTTGGGGGAGTCGGTGTCTTCGCCCATCAACGCCCAGGTATTGCCCGTGGCGGTCGGTGCGACCAGGATCGCGCCATGGCTGCGCGCGTCGCGCAGCCAGCTCCACAGAAAGCCGCGGCCGTTGCCGCTGCCGCCATGCAGCGCCATCACCAGCGGCCAGGCGCGGTCGGCCGTGTAATATTCGGGAACGTAAAGCGAGTAGCCGCCGCGGCTGCCCGGCTCGTTGGCATCGTGAAGGATGCCGGTGTTTTCCTGTGCCGGCTGCGCCAGTCGTGCCAGCAGGCCGGCGTCGTCGCGCAAGGGCGGATCGAGGAAGAAGTTGGAGACCGGCGGCAGTCTGTCCGCCAGCGGATACAGCGCTTCCTGCGCGCGCGGGGCGTGGCGCAGCGCACGAAATACCGCGATCAGGTCGCCATGGCCGTTCTGCACGGCGCGCAATCCCTCGAACGCCGCCAGCGCCGCCGCGCTCGCGGTCTGCAGCGGCGCGCGCAAATGGGCGAATTCCTCCGGCCAGTCCGCAAGCCGCGCAAGGGCGGCCTGCAGCGCCTCATCCGGCGTGCCCGCGGCTTCCATCACGCGGCCGAAATCCGGCGGATTGAGATGGCGCGCGATGAAGGAGAGCGCCTCGAGCGATTGCAGCAATGGCGGCAGCACGGCCACGATGTCGTCCACGACCGCCTCGCTCATCGCGCCTGTCCTTGCGTTCAATGCAGCCGCGGCGCCTTCAGGAGTTTCGCGCGATCGATCGAAGCCAGCACCACGTCGAAGGTGACGCCTTCATGGTAGACGGTGAGCGGCACGTCGACGCCGGCGGGCCCGAGCGACCAGAGCTTTCGGTAGAAACCGATCTGGCTGGTGATCTTTTCGCCGCCGACGGCGAGGATGACGTCGCCGGTCTTGAGCTCGGCGCGCGCCGCCGGTCCCCTGCCGGCGATTCCGACCACCACGACCCGGTTTTCGATCTCCTGGGTGTACATCCCGAGCCAGGGCCGCGAGGGCTTGTTGACGCGGCCGAATTTCCTGAGGTCGTCGAGCACCGGCTTGAGCAGGTCGATCGGCACGATCATGTTGACATGCTCGGCCCGGCCGTCGCGTTCGCGCTCGAGCTGCAGCGAGCCGATGCCGATCAGCTCGCCGCGGGTCGAGATCAGGGCGGTGCCGCCCCAGTTGGGATGCGCGGGGTAGCTGAAGATGGCCTCGTCCAGCAGGTATTCCCAGTATCCGGCGAATTCCTGCTTGGCCACGATGTGGCTGGCGACCGACCGCGTGCGTCCGCCGGCGCCGCCGACCACGACGCGGTCGCCGATCGCGGCCATGGCGGAAGAACCGAGCGGCAACGGATCGATGTCAATATGGCCGAGCGCCTGCACCAGGCCGAAGCCGGTTTCGGAATCGAAGCCGAGCGCGTGGCCTTGCACCACGCGGCCATCGCCGAGATGCAGCCACACCGTCTCGGCCTCGGTGATGAGATAGCCGATGGTCAGCACCAGTCCGTCGTCGATCAGCACGCCGTTGCCGGCGCGCTCGGTGCCAAGGGTATCCGCGCTGAATGCATCGGCCGGAATGATCGAATGCAGCCCGACCACCGCCGCCAGCGCGCGATCGAGATCGAAGCTGTAGTCGCCGGGGCGGGGCTGGTTCGCCGGCGCCACTTTCCATTCAGTCAATGAGGTCATGGAGTTCTCCTGGCCAACCTTCCGCGCGCAAAATCACTGACGATCTTATGTCGCAAATGCCCATGTTGAAAGTGTCGTGACGGCAGGATGCCGGGTCAGTTCCGCCATTCCTCGTAGTCGGCTTTGACCGCCGCCGCCGTGGCCTTCGCGGCGGCGTTGAGCCAGCCGCGCGGACGCTTTTTCAGGTCTGCCCGCAAGGCCGCGGCGCCGGGCGATCCCGCGGCATGGATCGATGCGAGGTCGAATCCCATCGCCCGGAACAGATCGGCCCTCAGTTTCGCGCCGGCGTTGGCGCCAAGCTCGATTTTTCGGGAGTCGGCGGCAAGGCGCCGGAAGATGAACTTGCTGTGAACAGCGAGAAACGGATCCGGCGCCCGGTAACGGCCGTTGGCGATTTCAAGGAAATGTGAAGTGCGGGATTTCCCGCCATTCGCCCACGTCCAGGCCGACGGTACCAGCGCCTTGGCTTCGCGCAGGATATGGCCGCCGCGCCAGAATGCGACCGCGACATAGCGCGGCCGTCCAAGGCTGCCGCCGCCCGCCACGCGCGAGCAGAATCCTACGCTTTCGACGTCCTTCGGCAGACGCGCGATCAACCGGCTGGCAATGTTCGGCGGCGGCTTGGCTTTCGGGTATTCGGCGACCTCCCTCCAGAATTTTTCCGGTTTGTCGTCGGGCCGTTCGGCATAGGGACGCAGCCAGGTCTCGCCTTCGTACAACAGCGCCGGCTGCGGCTGGACGAGGCCCTCGCGATATCCTTCGAGCAAAGCTTCCGCCGCCGCCGAATTGCTGACATCCAGTTTCGGCGCCAGCCGGATGCTGGCGGCGAGGCGGACCAGATCGAGCGGATAGGGCATGACCGCGGCTTCATCGAAATCGTTGACGCCCCAGACCAGCCGGCCGTCGGCGTCGCGCCAGGTGCCGAAATTTTCCAGGTGCATATCGCCGACGCCAAGCACCTGCGGGGCGTCCATCAGGTCAGGACACAGTATCGGGACAGTTTTGGCCCAGCGGAAATAGGTCGCGCGCAGGAAGATGAAGGGATTCTTCTTCATCCGGCGATGCTTGGTGGTGACGTCGTCCTTGACGACATCGCATTGCGTCGCCAGCCAGGCATCGTAGGCGTCATTGTCCTTGCGAAACGACATCGTGACCTCCGTGGCTAGCACTCATCTGATCGCTGATGGCGATCATCGGAGGCATCCTATCCCGGAAACTGGACCGGAAAGAAGCCAGTGAAGTTGGACTTTTCCGCCATGGCGAAAACGAAATTCGTAACGCGCGTCATCGCCAGTGCGCTCCCTCTCCCGCTTGCGGGGGAGGGCTGGGTTGGGGGCGCCTCAGCAAGCAACGGCGTCAGCGGAGAGAGCTTCCCCCACCCGCCGCGCGCTGCGCGCGCGTCGACCTCCCCCGCAAGCGGGAGAGGTAAGTGCGTCCGCTGCGCACCGCACGGATTCGACCGCGCAGCGGATCGCACGCTCAACGCGACGCGCGCGGCGGCATGATCCGGAAGTCGCGGCCTTCCTTCAGCCAGCTTGCGCGCTCGTCGCGCAACAGCGTACGGCGGACTTTTCCAGAATCGTCGCGCGGGCCCACGTTGACGATTTCATAGCTTTCCGGGTGTTTGGTGCGGCTGAGCAGGTCAGCCAGCATGCCGCCCATGCTGTCCACGACCTTGCTGGCGTCAGCCGTCTCGACCAGTTCGAGGATGGCGTGAATGCGCTGTCCGAGTTCGGGATCGGGCAGGCCGACGACGACGCAGGAGCGCACTTGCGGATGCGCCGTCACCGCGGCCTCTACTTCGGCCGGATAGATGTTGGCGCCGCCGCGCAGGATCATGTCGGCGAGCCGGTCGCCGAGATAGAGATAGCCCTCGGCATCGAGCTTGCCGATGTCGCCGAGCGATTCCCAGCCGTCGGGACGCCGCTTCGGCTCGGCGCCGAGATAGTGATAGGTGCTGCCGGGGCCGTCATTGGGCAGGAAATAGATTTCGCCGGTCTCGCCGGGGGCTACGTCATTGCCGTCCTCGCCGATGATGCGCAGGCGGGAGGTGTCGCCGATCTTGCCGACCGAGCCCTTGTGCGCCAGCCATTCGACGCCTGATATCACGGTGGCGCCCTGCCGTTCGGTGCCGCCATAGAGTTCGAAGATCCGCTCCGGGCCGAGCCACTCGATCCATTTTTCCTTCAGCCATGGAGGCATCGGTGCCGCCATGTGAAACACCACCTGCAGGCTCGACATGTCGTAGCCGTTGCGTATCGCCTCCGGCAGCGCCCAGATCCGATGCATCATGGTCGGCACGAAATTGACCCACTGCACCCGGTTGGCTTCGATCAGCCGCAGCGTCTCCTCGGCATCGAACTTGATCAATCCGCTGACGCGTCCGCCCGCGAACAGCGCCAGGTGCGACGCGATGAACGGCGCGTTGTGATAGAGTGGGCCGGGATTGAGCAGGGACACGCCCTTGGGGATTCCGAGGATCGGTTCTGCCGCCGTGTCGACCACGGCCGGCTGGTGATCGAGGATTACCTTGGGCCGTCCGGTCGAGCCGCCTGAGGTCATCGCCTTCCAGTAGCGCGCCACCGGGTTGTTGACCGGTTCGTCCGACAGGCCCTCGGGCAGGAAATCGCCCGGCAGCGAGTTCGGCGCATTCCAGTCGGCCTCACCGCCGACCACCAGCGAGGGTCTTAGGATCTCCAGCACCGCGGCGGCCTCGCCGCGCGGCAGCCGCCACGACAGCGAGGTCGGGGTGGCGCCGCATTTCCACACCGCGAAAGTGGTCTCGAAGAAGGTGTTGCCGTTGGGAAGCCCGATGGCGACGAAATCGCCGGGCTTGACGCCCTTCGCCATGAAGGCACGGGCGCGGGCGTTGGCGCCGCGTTCGAGTTGGTCCCAGGTCAGCGTCTCCGTGCCGTGGCTGACGGCGATCGCGTCCTTCGGCTTGCGCTCGGCATACCAGCGCGGCACGTCGGCGGTGGGGATCAGCATGGTGGCGTTTCCGTTACAGGCGTCTTGATGGACGCGCTTGTGCGTTGTGCGAGGCGCTTCGCCTCGGCGGGCACTTCATCAACAGGAGATGCACTGAGTCAAGATGCGCCGCGCCATGGCTGTTCCCGGGATGCAGCGAGGCCTCCTGCGCGCCGGCGGCGTGGCTGGTCGCCTTTCATCGCCCTGAGCGACAGGTCGGCGCTTCTTGGCCGTCGCCAAGATTGGTTTAAGGCGATATAAGATGCCGAACGATTTGTACTGATTCATTGATCGCCATCAACAAACCCAACGCCGCCAGCGCGCATGGAGAGGTGATCGAATGAGGGGACCGCGTGATGCGCCGATTAAGACCGGAAGGTTCCACCCCATGCGAATGAGTTCGCGTCACTGTGTGCTTGTCGTTGCCGGCATGGTCGGTCTGATTCTCTCACCGGCGATGGCAGCCGATCCAGATCGCGGTGCAGAACTCGCAAAGCGCTGGTGCGCTTCCTGTCACGTGGTCGACAGCGGACAAAAGCAGGCGAGCGCGGATCTTCCACCCTTCGCGGCGATCGCCAACAAACCGGATTTCAGCGCCGAGAAGCTGGCGTTCTTCTTGCTTGATCCGCATCCGAAGATGCCCAATTTCCCGCTGAGCCGCAACGAAGCAGGCGATATCGCCGCCTTTATCGCCACGCTTCGGAAATAAGAGGATCTGCCGGGGCGTTTCGGGAGGGAGGAGTTGCTGGCCGGGGTTCGGCGACGCCGTGAATGCAATCAATCCCGACATCAGCAACCTGATGGCCAGGCTATCTCTCTTTTCCTTTGCGCCACCGTGGCCGTGAATGGCTCGTCTCATCACGGAATAGGGCCCAAGGAGATCGTGCCGGCGCAATATGCGCGATGATCTCACGAAGCCAATCATGAACGTTGAGCTACTGCTTCCTATTCGCAGCTAGTGCATGCAAGGCCTGTTCGGATCATCGGGCCCTCTGCGCTTGACACACATCAAGACGGGAAGCCCGGATGGACCTAACAAAGTCCAGCGGAACGCTAGACGTGGCGGCATATGGTTCTTGCTAATGAAATTCGCTCAAGCGATCCCAAGCCCACGCTCATGGCGTAGATTGACCCGAGCCTCGCTGGCGATCGCCTTGATTGCCCGCGCGACCATGTCGCTGGCCGAGGACGAGGTAAAGCTGAGCCCCGCGCAGGTACAAACGCTGGGCGTTCGCGTCGCGCATCCGATCTCGAGCCGAACCGATCAGACACTACCGTATCCCGCCCAGATCGTTATCCCCACGCCCCAACTGTGGGTCCTCAGCGCTCCCGTGGCCGGCATGGTCACCAGTCTGTCGGTGGCGCGAGGCGACCGGGTCAGCTCCGGCCAGCCGCTCGTCACGCTGGAGAGCCCGAGCTTCGTGTCGCTGCAACGAGACTACCTGCAGTCTTTCGTGCAGGACGTTCTCGCCACCCAGCAGCTCAAACGCAACACCGAGCTGTTCCAGGGGAATGCGGTCCCGCTGCGCGTGCTGGAGGCCAGCCAGGCCGAGGCCCGGCAGGCGAGCGTCGCGATGTCGGAGCGACGGCAAATGCTTCGGCTGAGCGGACTCTCGGACGCGGCAATTTCGCGCCTGGCCAGCGAGACGGCGATTACGACAACACTATCCGTCGTCTCGCCCCAGCCGGCAACCGCGGTTGAGATTGTAGTCTCCCCGGGCCAGCGGGTGGAGCAATCGGCCCCTCTGGTCAAGCTCGCACGATTGTCGCCCCTGTGGGTCGAGATTGCGATTCCGGCATCGAGCATCCGTGCCATCCGACCGGGGGCGAGAGTGGAAATCGATGGCTACGCGATTCCAGGCCAGATCGTGCTGGTTTCGGAAACAACTGATATCGCGACCCAAACCATACTGGTGCGTGCAAAGGTACCGAATAACGGCGAGCTGCGTCCCGGACAAACCGCCGCAGTGCGGATCGGCTTTCTTTCCGCCGGCGAAAGTGCCTGGGAGATCCCCTATGGCGCGCTTGTCCGACGCGGCGAAGCGACAGCGGTTTTCGTCGCAATCGCGGGCGGATTTCGTCTGGCGCCCGTCACACTCCTCGCCGAGGACCAGGATCATGTCGTGGTGTCCGGCGCGATCACGGACAAGGATGAGGTAGCCGTCAGCGGCATCACTGCCCTGCGAGGGGTATTGCAACGGCTCGGGGCCGGCGAGTGATGCTTGAGCGTCTGGTCGCGTTCGCGCTTTCGCAGCGCATGTTCGTCGTCCTGAGCGTGCTTCTGCTTGTCGGCGCGGGCGCCGTTGTCCTGCCAAGCCTGCCGATTGACGCATTTCCGGACGTCTCGCCGGTTCAGGTCAAGATCATCATGAAAGCGCCGGGTCTCACCCCGGAGGAAGTCGAACAGCGGATCACGGTTCCAATCGAGCTCGAATTGCTTGGGTTGCCGAACAAGAAGATCCTCCGCTCGACGACCAAATACGCGCTTGCCGACATCACCGTCGATTTCGAAGACGGCACCGACATCTACTGGGGGCGCAACCAGGTCTCGGAGCGCCTGGCCAACATCGCACGCGATCTGCCGGAAGGCGTGACCGGCGGTCTCGCTCCGATCACGAGCCCGCTCGGCGAAATGTTCATGTTCACGATCGAGAGTCCGGATCTCTCGCTGGCGGAGCGGCGAAGCCTGCTCGATTGGGTGATCCGCCCGGCGCTGCGGACCGTTCCGGGGGTCGCCGACGTCAACTCGCTTGGCGGTCATGTGCGGGCCTTCGAGATCGTGCCGATCAGCGATGCGCTGGCGGCACGCGGCATCTCGTATGAGCTGTTTCGGCGGGCGATCGAGACCAATAGCCGCAACGACGGCGCCGGCCGGGTCAACCAGGGCGAAGACAGCGCTCTCGTCCGTATCGAGGGCAGCATCCGCTCGGTGGACGACATCAAGGCCATCGTGGTCGACACAAGGGACGGCATTCCGATCCGGGTCAACGATGTGGCCCGCGTTCAGGTAGGCTCGATGACGCGCTATGGCGCCGTCACGATCGACGGCCGCGGCGAAACGGTCGAAGGACTCGTGCTTGGCCTTCGTGGCGCCAATGCCGGGCAGCTCGTGCGCGACGTCCGCCAACGCCTGCAGGAGCTGCAGCCTTCGCTGCCGAAGAGTGTTTCCATCAACGTGTTCTACGACCGGAGCCGTCTGGTCGGCCGCGCCGTCGGAACCGTCGTCCGTGCGCTGGCCGAAGCCACGGTTCTGGTCATTGTGCTGCTGTTGCTGTTTCTCGGCAACTGGCGCGCCTCGCTGGTGATCGCCCTGAGCCTGCCGCTGGCGATCATGATTGCGTTGATCGTGATGCGCGCAGTCGGCATGTCGGCCAATCTGATGAGCCTCGGCGGCCTCGCGATCGCCATCGGCATGCTGATCGACGCGCTCGTTGTCGTCGTCGAAAACATCGTGGGAAATCTCAGCAAGGATCAAGGAGGAAAGACGCCGCCGCTCGTCCATATCGTGTTCCGGTCGGTCTGCGAGGTGCTGGAGCCGGTTTCGACGGGCGTGCTCATCATTATCATCGTTTTCGTGCCGCTGCTTGCGCTGCAGGGCCTCGAAGGAAAGCTGTTCATCCCGGTCGCGCTCGCCATCATCTTTGCGCTGGCCGCCTCGCTGTTGCTGGCGCTCACGGTCATTCCGGTCGCGACTTCGTTTCTGCTCAAGGCCGCCCCGCACCGGGAACCCTGGCTGATCCGCCAGGCCTCGCGGGGCTATGAGCCCGCGCTCGGCTGGGCGCTGGCCAACGAGCGCAAGGTGATGGCCGCAGCAGTAGCTGCCCTCGTTGCGGCGGGCTTTGCCTACACTCAATTGGGCAAGACATTCATGCCGACCATGGACGAAGGCGACATTATCGTCAGCGTCGAGGCGATTCCGTCGGTCAATCTCGACCAGGCAAATGCCATCAATACCAGGCTCCAGGCCGCCATTCTTGCCGGCGTCCCCGACGTCGCGGGAATCGTCGCCCGAACCGGATCGGACGAACTCGGCCTCGATCCGATGGGACTCAACCAGACCGACACGTTTCTGGTTCTGAAGCCGCCGGAGGAGAGGAAAACGACCGACAAGGCCGCCTTGATTCAGCAGCTGCGTAAGGTGCTCAATGACTTTCCGGGACTGTCGCTCGGCTTCACGCAGCCGATCGACATGCGCGTCCAGGAGATGATCAGCGGCGTGCGCGGCGACGTCGCGGTGAAAATCTTCGGTCCGGACATCAGCAAGCTGAACGAGATCGCCAGCAGACTGTCTGCGATCCTGTCAGGCATCGATGGCGCCGAAGATGTGTACACGACACTCAACGAAGGCGCGCAATATTACACGATTGCGGTGAATCGGCTGGAGGCGGGTCGTCTCGGCCTGGCGGTGGATACGATCGCCGCATCGCTACGCACCCAGATCGAGGGCCGGACCATCGGCACGGCGCTGGAAGCCGGACGACGCACCCCGATACTGCTTCGTGGAAGCGAGCAGACCCGCGAGGCGCCCACTTTGCTGCCCAACCTGCCCCTGACGCTTGCATCGGGGCAGCACGTGGCGCTCTCCCAGGTCGCCCGCATTCATCGGGTCGACGGCCCCGTCAAGGTTGACCGTGAAGACGGCGCCCGGATGAGCGTGGTTCGGACCAATGTTCGGGGGCGCGACATGGTGGGTTTCGTCGAGGCCGCGCAACAGAAGGTGGGGGCAGAACTGGCGCTGCCGCAGGGATATCGGCTCACCTGGGGTGGCCAGTTCGAGAACCAGCAGCGCGCCGCAGCGCGTCTGTCGATTGTCGTGCCGGTCGCCATTGGGCTCATCTTCGTTCTGCTTTTTGCCACCTTCGGTTCGATCCGCCAGGCGCTGATGGTGCTGGTGAATATTCCCTTCGCTCTGATCGGCGGGGTGTTTGCGCTGGTTCTGACCGGCGAGTATCTGTCGGTTCCGGCTTCGGTCGGATTCATCGCGCTGCTCGGCATCGCCGTGTTGAACGGCGTCGTGCTGGTCTCCTACTTCAATCAGCTGCGCGCCCACGGCGTGCCAGAGGACCGGATTGTCGTGGAGGGTGCCAGGCGCCGGCTGCGGCCGGTGCTGATGACCGCAAGTATCACCGCGCTCGGACTCGTCCCGCTGCTGTTCGCGTCCGGTCCGGGATCTGAAATTCAGAAGCCGCTGGCCATCGTGGTGGTCGGCGGGTTGCTGTCGTCGACGCTGTTGACCCTGATCCTTCTGCCGATCCTCTATCGCCGGTTCGGCGGGGTTGCTGAGAAAGCCAGATGACGCGCGAACCCGTATGCCTGACGCTGATCGCCGCTCGCAACCTTCGCGAAGAGCTGTTCGACTTTTTCAGCGAGCAGCACGATCTCGTATCCGGATTTACGGCATCCGACGCCACCGGTCACGGGCCTGCGGTACGGTTGCAGTCGACGGCGGAACAGGTGAAGGGTCATGCCGACGAGGTGCTGGTACGGATCATTCTGGAAAGCCGGGATGCCGCGCAATTGCTCGCTCGGATCAAGGCGGCGTTCGCAGGAACCAGACTGGTCTATTGGATCATGCCGGTCACGGAATTTGGCGTGATCGGTGACGATTAAAACAAAGCCGCAATCTGAACCGATGCCGCGGCAGCATGGCGATGCCGCGATGATCCATCACTGGATATTTCAAGATCGCACGCTCGTTCGGATGCTGCCTCACTCCGACGAGTAATGCGGAACGAGCACCGCGCCCGGGGTTACGGATCGAGCTCGGTATCCCAATAAAGATAGTCCAGCCAGCTGTCGTGCAGGTAGTTCGGCGGGAACAGCCGGCCGTTGCGGTGCAGCTGGTGCACCGTCGGCGCGAACGGCGCCTGCCGCGGAAACATCCGGGCCTGCTGCGGCGTCAGGTTGCCCTTGCGCAGGTTGCAGGGCGAGCAGGCCGCGACGACGTTTTCCCAGGTGGTCTGGCCGCCCTTGGAGCGCGGGATGATGTGATCGAAGGTGAGGTCGTCATGCGCGTGGCAGTACTGGCAGACGAAGCGATCGCGCAGGAACACGTTGAACCGGGTGAAGGCCGGGTGCGTGGTCGGCTTGACGAAGGATTTCAGCGACACCACGCTCGGCAGCTGGATCTCGAACGACGGGCTGTGCACCGCGCGGTCGTAATGCTCGACGATATTGACGCGGTCGAGGAATACCGCCTTGATCGCGTCCTGCCACGACCAGAGCGACAGCGGGTAATAGCTGAGCGGACGGAAATCCGCGTTCAGCACCAGCACCGGCCAACCGCCTTGTGGGACATGTGCGTTCAAGTAACGCTCCTGACTCCCAAAATACTGCGAAGCAGCATGAGTTGACATACTACAGGCAGCGTGACGGGATTGTGAAGAGCATTGAGGGGCTTATCCGCCATCTCCCTGTTTGCGACCGGATTGCAGGAACGGCCCCAATGCCGCTAAACGAGGCGGCCGGCGCACTGTCGGCCCATGGGCGCACGCAAGATGGTCCCCACCTCCCGCTATCTAGAGGCGCCGCGGCGGCTGCGGGCGTTCGTCCGGGCCCACGAGACGAGCCTGGTCGTGCTGGCGGCGCTGATCGGAACCGTCGGCGGAATGGTGGTCCTTGCGATGAGCCTTGCGGTGGCCGGGCTGCACACGCTCCTGTTCGACATCCCGATCAGGGAACGTCTTTCAAGCCAGGACAGTATCGATCCGCTGCGGGCCTTGCTGGTTCCGAGCCTCGGCGGATTGCTGCTTGGTGTGGCCTTTCTGCTGCTGCAGCGGTGGCGACCGGCGCGGGAGATCGACCCGATCGAGGCCAATGCCCTGCATGGCGGGCGGATGTCGTTTCGCGGCAGTGTGATCGTCGCGCTGCAGACGGTCTGGTCGAGCGGTGTCGGCGCTTCGGTCGGCCTCGAGGCGGGATACACCCAGCTCGCCAGCGGTATTGCCGCCTCGCTGGGCCGCGGATTTCACCTGCGTCGCGGCGATCAGCGGATCATGGTCGGCTGCGGCGCCGCCGCGGCGATCGCGGGCGCGTTCGGAGCGCCGCTGGCCGGCGCCTTTTATGCCTTCGAACTCGTGATCGGGGGCTATACGCCGGCCAGCCTGACCCCGGTCGGCGTCGCCGCGGTGGCAGGCTATTTCGTCACCCATGGATTCGCGACAATGTCTCTCGGCATCGGTGTCGGCCCGGTCGGTGAAATCCTCGGGCGCGATCTCGCCATCGCCGCGCTACTCGGGATTTTGGCGGCGCTGGCCGGCATTGCCATCATGCGCGGGGTGGGGCTGTGCGAAACCTGGCTCACGAAGCTCGCACCGTGGCCGCCGCTGCGCCCCGTGCTGGGCGGACTTGGCGTCGGCCTGCTCGCTTTGCTGACGCCACAGGTGATGTCGTCGGGTCACGGCGCGCTGCATGTTGCCGGCATCGTTTCGATGCCGCTGGCGGTTATCGCGGGCGTGTTCGCGCTCAAGGCGGTGGCCTCGGTGATATCGCTGGGATCGGGCTTCCGCGGCGGGCTGTTCTTCGCCACGCTGTTCCTCGGCCTGCTCGGCGGCCACCTGTTCGCGGCCGCCATCGATGCGGTTTGGCCGGGACTCGACCTCGATCCGAACGTCTATGCGATCATCGGCATGAGCGCGCTGTCGGCGTCCGTGGTCGGCGGGCCGCTGACGATGTCGTTCATCGCGCTGGAATCCACCGGCAACCTCTGGCTCACCACGGCGGTGCTGGTCGCGGTCATCATCTCGACCCAGATCACACGTGAACTGTTCGGCTATTCTTTCGCGACCTGGCGGCTGCACCTGCGCGGCGAGACGATCCGAAGCGCCGCCGACGTGGGCTGGATCCGCGATCTCACGGTGCAGCGCCTGATGCGGACCGACCTGACCACCGCAAGCGTCGACCTGTCGATCGAGGAATTCCGCGGCACATTTCCGCTCGGCTCCAGGACCCAGGTGGTCGCGGTCGACGCCGATGGCCGCTACGCCGGGCTGGCGCTGGTGGCCGAGGCGCATGCCCCCGATATCGACCCGGCCGGCCGCCTCGTCGGCATCCTCCACCACCGCGACATCGTGCTGCATCCGGTCATGAACATCCAGGAGGCCATCGCCGTTTTCGACGCCGCGGAAGCCGAATCACTCGCGGTCGTCGAATCCGGCAGCGAACACCGGCCGATCGGCATTCTCACCGAAGCCCATGCGATGCGTCGCTATGCGGAAGAATCCGAGCAGCGGCGGCGCGAGGTCGTCGGCGATATCTAGCCAAAGCGGCGAAAACAGCGAAGATGCGGGGAGGCGCCGCTTGGCAGCCTCGGCGTCGGTCGCGCCGCGCGCTAGGCAATTTTCGCGAGGGCTCCCAGAAGCGCAGATATTTCCGCAGCCGTTTGCTTGACTGCGTTGCTGTACATTTCGCTGTCGCGGCGTGCCCGGCTTGCGATCGCGCCGATTGAGAGTACGCCAAGAAGCTTGCCGTCACTGGAAAGGATCGGTGCGGCAACGCCCGCCCCGCCGTCGGTTGCCTCCTCAAAACTCAGCGATACGCCCCTCCGTCGGACTTCTTTCAATGTTTCCAGCAATCGGGAGCGGCTGGTCATGGTTTGCGCGGTAATGCCGTGCAACGATGTGTTATCCAGGTAATTCTGAATCCAGCTTTCGTCTTTGTGAGCGAGAACGACCCGGCCTGCGGCGGAAGCATAATAAGGACGGGTAGTGCCAATAGCCACGGCGTAACGTACGCTGGCGGCACCTTCCACCACATCGGTGCAGACGATGCATTTCCGACGGTCGTCGGCACGCGCCAGCACAACTGTCTCGCCGATATCGCTTGAAAGCTTCATCATCAGACCGCGCGCCAGCACACCCAACTGGTTCTCTCCGAGAATTTTTTGGGCGAGATCCGAGCTTCGCAGTCCGATGCAATACGCGGTCGCTTGCCGCTTCAGATAGCCCTCGTTGACCAACACGCGCAGAATGGCGAGCAGGCTGGACGCGGGAACGCGCAACGTCTGGGCGATTTCGGTCAGCGTCGCCCCTTCATTCCGTCCAGAAAGAAAAGCAAGAACATCCAGTGTTCGGAGCAGCGCGCGTGGACCCGCGGAGACGCTGACCTTGTCCGGCATTTTTTTGCGTTTTTTCAATCGGAACTCGCATTTCGAGGATTCGCCGTTCGCGGCGCGAGCGCTCGCGCCCGATAACACCATAACCGACCCGTGCTTTTCATACAAAGCCGCCTCGCTTGACATCCCAGACGAGGGCTGAAAGAGTAATTCGAATATACGAATCTAAATCGAATATTAGAATAGTAGGCCTCGCTGGAAATCACATGACAAGAATCCAATCTGCGACCGATTTCCCGGGCGTTGCCGTGTGCAGCGCAATCATGCCTGGCGCGGCTCTGGCGCCGGAATGCGCTCAGGACATCAAACGGAAGGCGACGGACAACCTTCCGCCATCGCACGTTCCGGCGAACCACGTTACCCGACCCGCCGCTGGAGCCGTCCGATGATTGAAGTTCACCGGGGCTCTGCCTTCGCCGAACCGGTAGTCCAGGCGATTCACAGATTTTCCGACCGGATCGCCATCGTGTGCGATGGCGAAGAAATCACCTACGGCGAAATGGGACGTCAGGTCAGCCGATACGTTCAGGCGTTGAAATCGCTGAACCTGAAGAAGGGCGATGCGATTTCACAACTTTCGTCAAATCGTCCGGAAGTTCTGCTGGTCAACATTGCCTGCGGGATTCTCGGCGTCCGGATGACCCAGCTTCATCCAATGGGGTCGGAGGATGATCATGCGTTCGTGTTGCATGACGCCGAAGTGCCAATGCTCATTATCGACGAAAAGAAATATGTGAGCCGGGGTGAGGCGCTTTCAAAGCGTGTCAAGGGTCTTGCGATTCTTTCTTATGGTCAAAGTCCGTTTCGGTCGCTGGACGATATTGCCGGACACTACGATCCGATGCCTCTCGTGGTCGAGGCGGATCCGGATGACATTGTTTCGATCGGCTATACTGGCGGGACGACCGGACGGCCAAAGGGCGTGGTTGCCAGATCCCGGACGCGTCTCGAGCAGATGAAAATCAGCGTCGTGCATTGGGAGTGGCCCAGCGAAGTGCGCATGTTGGCCGTCACTCCGGTCAGTCATGCGGCGGGCGCAACCTTCCTTCCAACCTTGATCAAGGGCGGCGCTTTCTACATCGAGGATGGCTTTGATCCGGAGGGCTTCCTTGCGGCGATCGAACGGCATCGCATTACAATGGCTTCTCTTATTCCAACGATGCTTTACGTGCTTCTAGATTCTCCGAAGCTCAAGACATTCGATACTTCCAGTCTTGAAGTGATGCTTTACGGCGCCTCCCCGATGTCCCCGGCACGCCTTCGCGAGGGAATCGAGCATTTCGGCAATGTCTTCCTTCAGTATTACGGGCAGGCCGAGGTGCCGATGGTGGCCAGCATCATGAATCGTTCCGAGCATGATCTCGAAAACCCCGAAAGACTCGGGTCCTGCGGTCGCTCGACGATCGGAACTGACATCAAACTGTTGAATGATGCCGGGGCGGAAGTGCCGCGCGGCGAGATAGGTGAAATATGCATCCGAGGCCCACTGGTTTCGGATGGTTACTGGAAGCGTCCGGAAGAAACCACGTTTCTCCTCCGTCACGGCTGGCTGCACACCGGTGACCTGGCGCGAATGGACCGCGACGGCTTCATATTCATTGTCGATCGCAGCAAGGACATGATCATTTCGGGTGGCTTCAATGTTTACCCGAGAGAAGTCGAGGATGTGTTGACGCAACATCCCGCGGTGATGAGCGCAGCGGTTATCGGCGTGCCGGATCCAAAATGGGGCGAGGCTGTAAAGGCGCTGGTTGTCATGAGGGCAGCTTCCAGCGCCACCGAAGAGCAACTGATTCACTGGGTCAAAGAGAAAAAGGGGCCTGTATACGCGCCGAAGAGCATCGAAATCGTGAAATCACTGCCAATGACCGGACTCGGCAAGCCCGACAAGAAGGCGATCCGCGCGAGATATTGGTCGGAGGTTGGTCGTCAGGTCGGCTAGTCAATATGCTGATCAATGGCAGACAGCGGCCATGGGGGCGTCGCGTCTTCTCGATGCTGATCGATACGTTTTCGATCATCTGCAAACGCTTCCGTTCTGCAACGCAGCCGGGCAAGCCCGCCTTGTCTTGCCTCGCTGCAGGGAGTGTTGACGCGTGCACCGGTATCCGCGGTCATTTGTCCGTCTTGCACGGGTCGAACCTTGGAGTGGATTGCAGCATCAGGAAGTGGCGCCATCCATTCCTTTACCGTCATGCGTAAGAGCCAATCACCCCTATGATTCTAAAGGCATCAAGAAACAAGACAAGGGAGGCGTTATGAAGCAAGTTTTCGGTGCAGTCTGCGTGCTGACAGCCCTGATCTGGAGTTCTCTCGCGTCGGCGCAGGCGACATATCCGTCCAGACCTGTCCACATGATCGTGGTGTATCCCGCCGGCGGCGGGGCCGACCTGCTTGCACGCACGCTCGGCGAAACCATTCAGCGCCAGACTGGTCAGCCGATGGTCGTGGAGAACCGCGCCGGCGCCAGCGGCATGATCGGCGCGACCGCGTGCAAGAACGCCCGGCCGGATGGTTATACGTTCTGCCTGGTGCTGTCCGATGTCGTCACGATCAATCCGCACCTCTTCAAGAACATCGCCTACGATGTCGACAAGGATCTGGTGCCGGTCGCCAGCCTGGCGCAAACCGGAGGCGTCGTGGTGGTCGGCAGCGCCGTGCCAGCGAAAAACCTGCGCGAATTGGCGGACTATTCCAATGCCAACAAGGACAAGGCAAACTGGGGAAGCTTCGGCGTGGGGAGTTCCTCTCATCTGATGCTGGAGATGTTCAACAACTCTCTGGGCGCCAGCCTCACGCACGTACCCTATCGAGGCGTGCCGCAACTCGTGACGGCGCTGGTGACCGGGGAGGTCGCCGCCTCGATATTGGTCTACGGCCAAGTGTCGCAATATCTCGCCAAAGGCGAGATGAAAGTGATCGCAGCGACGGGAGGACGTCGCTTGCCGCAAATACCGGATGTGCCGTCCGTGGTCGAACAGGGGCTGAATTTTGCGCCGGTGAACTGGTACGGCGTCTTTGCTCCAACCGGAACGCCGGCTGCGGTGGTGGCGCGCATGAACCAGCTGCTCAACGAAAGTCTGGCCGACCCGGTGGTGCGCAGGCTACTCGATGTGCAAGGCTTCTTTCCCTTGCCCGATACGCCCGCCGCCTTCGGCGAGCGCGTGAAAAACGACCGCGATAGTTGGCGACCGGTGGCGCGCTCGCTCAATCTTTCGCTGGACTGAACGCGGCTCAGGAGCCACCCGTGCGCATGTCAACTATTTTCATCATGGGATGCCGTTCGCTGTCCACCGCATCCACATCAGAGCACCTAATTCGGTGATCCGAGATATTGAAATCGTCGACGCGCTGGTACTGACAGGCCCGGAAGGTCTGTCAGTTGGGCGCTCAGGGTAGCAGCCAGCGCCCAGGCTAGATCGTTCGGCAGGGCGATTGTTCAATATTCGAGCGAAATGGAGCCCACCAAGTGAACGATGTCCATGCAGATCTGAGTTCTGATCCCTATGCAACCAACCACCCGCAGGTGATGCCGTTCTGGCGAGCCGCGGAGCAGGGACATTTCATCCTGCCCAACTGTACCGGGTGCGAGCGCGTGCATTGGTATCCGCGACCATTTTGCCCGTTCTGCATGAGCCGTAGCCTGGAGTGGAAGCCGATGTCGGGAAAAGGGCATGTGTATTCGTTCACGATCGTGCGCAAGGCGGAGACGCCCTATGTTCTGGCCTACATCCAGATTGAAGAGGGCCCATTCCTGATGAGCAACGTCGATACTGACGACGTTGAGACAGTCCATGTGGGACAAGAGGTGCGGGTTGGCTTTCGCAAGACCGATTGCGGCAGGACTGTCCCCATCTTCGTACCGACCTGAACAACTCGGAACATCCGTTGTGGCATCGTAATTCTGCCGTGCCCCGTTACTGGACTTTGAAGCCGTGAGGGCCAAATGAGCATTCGTGGTAAGGCTTGCGTCGTGGGTGCGTTCGAGCACCCGACTCGATACGCGCCGGAGAAATCCGTAGCGGACCTGCACTTCGAATGCGCGGAAGGGGCACTGGCCGACGCCGGTCTGACATTCGCCGACGTCGATGGCTATTTCTGTGCGGGAGATGCGCCAGGCGCCAGCCCGATGTGGCTCGCCGATTACATGAATATTCGCGTTCGACACCTGGACGGGACTGAGGCCGGTGGGTGCTCCTACCTCGTTCATCTCGCGCATGCTGCCCAGGCGATCGCGACGAACAAGTGTTCCGTGGCACTCATTACGCTATCGGGTAAACCGCGCAGTCTCGGGATCAAGACCGGCACCACGGTCCGGCCGGTGTCCCCCGAACGTCCGGATGCTCCATGGGAGGTCGCCTATCAGCCGACCCTCGTTTCGGTCAACGCGATGTTTGCCCGTCGACACATGTACGAATTCGGAACGACCAGCGAACAGCTTGCCTGGATCAAGGTTTCCGCGTCCCATCATGCACAGCACAACCCACATGCGTTGCTGCGAAACGTCGTGACAGTCGAGGATGTCGTCAACTCCCCGATGATCTCGGATCCATTGCACCGCCTCGATTGCTGTGTGATCACGGATGGAGGCGGCGCTTTGGTGGTCGCGAGTCCGGAAATTGCCAGGAGCCTGAAGAGGCCACTCGTCAGGATCGTGGGTTGCGGCGAAACAGTAAAGACCCAGACCGGAGGTTATATCGACCTTACCACGACAGGAGCGTCGCAATCCGGTGCGGCTGCTTTCGCGGAAGCCGGCGTCAAGCCGTCGGACATCAAATACGCCTCGATATATGATAATTTCACGATCATGGTCCTGCTTCAACTGGAGGGACTTGGATTTTGCGAACGGGGAAAGGGCGGGCGGTTCGTGGCCGATGGAAATCTCATTTCCGGGGTCGGCAAGCTGCCCTGGAACACTGATGGCGGTGGGCTGTGCAACAACCATCCGGCTAATCGAGGTGGGATGACGAAGGCGATTGAGGCTATTCGACAGCTTCGGGGAGAGGCGCACCCCGCCGTCCAGGTGGTCAACTGCGATCTTGCGCTGGCCTGCGGTCCCGGCCAGGTGATGGGAAGCGGGCAAAACCACGCGACTGTCATCTTCGAGCGAGAATAAGCGCTTCGTCCGCTCAATCAGGGATCATGTCAGCTATGCGCATTGCTTGGTACGGGTGGATCGCCGGCTCGCGTAACAAGTTGTTAACCATACGCCGCCTACGGTTCCCTAAGAGATTCTTAACGCCATGGAGAGCGGCGTGACGGTAGCCGTGGGACTCACCACCACGAATTCGTGGAACTATGCCAGCGGCGCTTATGGCGCAGCCTCGAGCGGCGCGGCGGCCAGCGCCAAGGTGCCCGCCGCCAACCCCGACACCTCCGCACGCGATGCCAACGCGACATCGGTCACGCTGTCGGACGAGGCAAAGGCCTACCTCGCGGCGAGTGCCGAAACGGCGGTGACGCCGGAAACCCGCGCGGCGAATGCCCGCCAATGGTTCGACCAGCAATACGCCGCGCTCGGCATTTCCTCGGCGGTGCTGGACGGCGAGATCGCGGTCGACCTGACCGGTCAGGACCGCGCGACGTTGTCGGTGATTGCCTCGAGCAAGCCGGGCCAGTTCAGCCAGGACGAAATCGACGCCGCCACCAAGACGCTGCAGGTCCGGTTCGATGACGCGGTCTCGCCCTACGTCGTGATCGCCCGCCACACCGGCGACTATGCTGCGCCCTATGATGCGGCGCTCAATTATCTCAACAAGGCCGGTGCCGACGAGCAGGCGACGCCGGCCTGGAAAAATGAATACCAGGCGGTGCTCGATGGCCTGGCCGCTGCGAAGAGCGCGTTCGGCAAGGCGCCCGATACCGGAAATGCCAACGACTCCGTCCGCGCATTGCTCGGCCGGACCTCGTCGAGCGGATCGTCGTCGGCGACCGACAGCGCCGGCATCACGTCGCAGGCGCGGGCGATGCTCGATGCGCAGGCCAACGCGGCCCGCGACAGGGGAACCGAACTGACGTTCGATCGCTCGCGCAGTTCGGGCCAGCAGGTCGACTATAGCGATTTCAACAATCGCTCCCTGGCCAGCATCGCGCTGAATCAAGATGGCGAATTCTCGGCCCAGGAAACCCGCTCGGCCAAGGCCGAACTGGACCAGCGCAACCGCGCCAGCATTCTCGAAGCCATGAACGGCTCGCAAAAATCCGGCGATCCCCGCAGCGGCAGCCTGGCGCTGCTGAAGCAAATTGCCGCCATGAGCGAGGAAGAGAAGTCGGTGATGGGATACACCGACGCCTTCGTCAGCCGCATCTCGCAAAATTACCGGACGCTGACATCGCTGCAGGGAGCGATCGGATCGAATTCGGCGACCAGCCTGCTGTCCCAGCTCTGAGGCCGGTTCAGACGACCTTCTCCAGCTTCTGCAGGCAGCGCGTCACGCCGACCTCCGGTGGCATCGGCGTATCCGGAAAGCTGGTCTTCCAGTCGGTGACGCCGACTTCGCCGAGATAGATGTCGCCCCTGGAATCCAGCGCGATGCCGTGCGGCGCCAGGAATTTGCCGGTCTCGATACCCGGACCGTTCTCGCCGCCGAGCCGGCCAATACGCTTGCCCTTGGCGTCGACGATGGAAAGGCGCGGGCCGAGATTGGGCACCTTGCGGTTGACCGGCATGCCGGGACCGAGCTCGCCGATGATGAAGTTCGGCGACTTGCCGCCGCCGCAGGCGCACAGCGCGCAGGGCCGGTGCAGATTATTCCACTGGGTCTCATATTTGCCGTTGCCGTCGAACACCTGGACGCGATGGTTCTCGCGGTCGGCGACATAAACCCAGCCGTCGGCATCGGTGACGATGTTGTGGACGATGTTGAACTGGCCGGGATCGGTGCCGGGCTCGCCCCAGGTCTTTATCAGTTTGCCGTCCGGCGTGTATTTGTGGACGCAGGCATTGCCGTAGCCGTCAGATACGTAGATCTCGCCCTTTGGCGACAGCGCGGTGTGGGTGCAGCGGTGGAACGGCTCGCCGCTCATGAAGGGGGCGGGCTTGTCGGGAATGCCGATGGTCAGGAGTACTTTGCCGTCGGTGGAGCATTTGCGCACCGTATGGTCGCCGTCATCGGTGCAATAGAGATTGTCGTCGGCGTCGATATGCAGCCCGTGCGCGCGGTTGAACAGCCCTTCGCCCCAGCTCTTGATGAAATTCCCCTCGCGGTCGAGCACCACCATCGGATGGGCGCCGCGGTTGAACACGTAGACGCGGTCCTTGCTGTCGATCGCCACGGAGGCGACATCGGTCAGGCTCCAGCCGTCCGGCAGCTTCGCAAAATTCTCCACCACGCGGTAGCGATGCTCGCCGGAGCCGAGAATGGTTGGCATTTGGTTCTCCCCGATGCGACGGCTGGTTGATCCAGCGCTTTCCCGGTCGAGTGTCGCAGAGGCGGGGCGGAAGCACGAGCGGTTTTTTGCGCATGGCGCGCGTTCGCGCACGCCATGCCGCGGAGCCTCGTGCAGTCGTCGAGTGTCACATGATGGTCAGTCCGCCCGACAACTTGACGGAATTCGCGCCGCCATCGCTGACCTCGACGTCCCAGTCACCTTTGGTCGCGTTCGCGAGATCGAGATCGCAAACGACCGCGTCCGGACTCGATTTGACATTTGTCGCGACGATCTCCACGCCGTCCTTGACGATCTTGACACTCTTCATGTCGTTGAGGTTGGCGCCTTCAATTTCGAGATGGAGCGGAGATCCCGAACCCAGCACGTATGACGGCGGCTTGATGCCGCTCAGGGTTGGCGAGGAGGCTGCCGGTCCTCCGGCCGCATCGCTGCCAGCCTTCACGCCCGACGTCGCCGTTCCCGCACCCAGATAGAAGCTGGTGACCGCCGTCATCAGTGTGCCGAGCAGAACCAGCAATTGCTTGGCGAATTCGTCGCTGGCGGGGTTGGGAGTCCGATAGCTGATGTCATAGAAGCCCGGCTTGTCCGCTCGCACCGCCTGAATGTCGCGGGCGTTCGGGTAAGTTTTACTGAACGCGTCGAGCTGGGCCATGGTCTGATCCGGTATTGTCACGCGCGTGCCGCCGATATTCTGGTAGAGAAACACAGACAGAATCGCAAACAGCACGATCAGTGAAAGCGCAATGACCGCGCGGATCGAGCCTTCCGGCAAGCCCAGCGCCTGCGTGTTGTTCGTAAGGCTGAGAATCGAGAACATCGTCGCCACGGCGGTCAACAGCAGGACCAGAACGATGACCCCGCCGATCGCCACCAGCGGGAGCGAGCTGTCGCCATGGGGAACCAGTTGCGTCAACAGGTAGAACATCAAGCTGAGAACAATCAGGACCACCAGCCCGGCGAGCCCGGTCAAAATCTGCGCGGTATATTTCCTGCTCTCCATCGAATTTCCCCCTCCAATTAAACTCTCGCAATGACTGGACGGCTATGTCTGGCGGTTCCTGAGTTGGTTCGACAAACGCGATGCCCGATCTCGACGGGTCGGATCCTCGTCCGCCAGCTTCCGTGGCCGTGCAAGCATCCGGTGAAAAGTGTGACTGCCCAAAAAAACAGGGCAATTAACTCCAGATTACACATCTGAAGAAACAAACGTCAAGGTTGAATGCGCGCCGCAGCGTCAACCGAACCGGAGCAGCGCCGGTCTGTCTTCCCAAGGAGTGAAGCAGGCTCGATGTCTTCGTCAGTCCCTGCCAGCCGGCGTCGTACCGCGTTCGTCAATCCGCGGCAGCAGCCCTTCCTCGATCGCCTTGATCTGCAGCGCCAGCTGCTTCGAGCCGATCCGGCATTGCGCCAGGCCGCCGGCGATCAACCACAGGCCGGGCTGGCCGGTGCGCACATACATGTTGCGCAACTCCTGTTCCTCGCCAAAGCCCCAGATCGTGCCGACGCGGTTCGCGACGGCTTCGCCGAACAGTTTTCGCACCAGCTCTTCCTGCGGCTTGTAGCCGGTCGCCAGCACGATCAGGTCGGCGGCAATGGTCTTGCCGTCCTTCATGACGGCGCCCTCGGCGACGAAGGTCTCGATATCGGAAAATTGCCTCAAGGCGATCGCGCCCTTGATCAGCAGGTCGGAGCAGCCGACGTTGAAATAATAGCCGCCGCCGCGGGTCAGGTACTTGAACTGCCAGCCGGTGTTGCCCTCGCCGAAATCGAGCTTGAAGCCGACGCGCGCCAGTCCTTCCAGCAGGTCCTTGTCGAGCGCCCTCGATTTATCGCAGGTCAGCGCGTGGCTCTTGCGCGCCAGCTGGAGCGGCATCGAGCTGGCGATGAGATCGTTATCCTCCAGCGTGCCCTCATTGTAGGGCGTGTAGACCAGTTGCGCCGACGGTTCGATCGAGACCACCAGCGTCGAGGAGCGCTGCACCATCGTCACTTCGGCGCCGCTCGAATGCAGGTCCTGCGCGATGTCGTGGCCGCTGTTGCCGCTGCCGATCACGATCGCCTGCTTGCCCTTCCATTCCTCGCCGTCGGTGTACTGGCTGGAATGAATCACCGTGCCGGCAAAATTCTTCAGGCCGGGAATATCGGGCAGGCTCGGAATGCCGCTGACGCCGGTCGCCAGCACGACATGACGCGGATACATGGTGCGCCTGGTGCCGTCGGCCCGGCGCAGCGTCACGGTCCAGCGACCTTCCTTTTCGTCGTAGCTGCCGCCCTCGAATTCCGTGCCGGTCCAGAAGTTCAGCTCCATGCTCTCGACGTAAGCTTCGAACCAGTTGGCGAGCTTGTCCTTGGGGATGTAGGTAGGCCAGGTCGGCGGAAACAGCATGTAGGGCAGGTGGTTGACCTGCACCTGGTTATGCAGCGTCAGCGCGTGGTAGCGCTTGCGCCAGTTGTCGCCGATGCGTTCCTCGCGGTCGACGATCAGGGTGTCGACCTGCAACTGCTTCAGCCGTGCGGCGATACAGAGGCCGGACTGCCCGCCGCCGATCACCAGCACCGTCGGGTCGCGGTCGGCATAGTCGACGGATGCCTTGCGCAGATCGAGCCAGTTGGGCCCGCGAAAATCGCGCGAATAGGCGCTGCCGCGCGGCCGCGCCACGCCGAGTTGCTCTTCGAAACCCTTCAGCTCCTCGAGCGCGGTCAGCAGCGTCCACGCCTTCAAGCGGTTGCCGTCCGCGGCGTCCGGGGTCAGCCGCAAGATTCCATCGCCGCGGCCGAGCGCGGTTTCGAATTTGAAGATCGCCTCGATCGAGCTGGTGCCGGCGCGCGTCACCTGACGCGGCGCGGCGCGGTCGGGATCGATGGCGAAGCCGGACGGCGCCGCCGGGGGCGCTTGCGACTTCAGCGTCTCCAGAATGGCATCGCGGCCGTTGACCGTCTGCAGCGTCCAGCTCAGCGCCAGCACGTCGCGCCAATAGCTGTCAGAGTGAAACAGGGCTTTCAGCGCGCCATCGCCGGGCCTGGCCAGCGCGTCTTCGAATTGCGCGAGCCAGTTGTCCACGGCTACCGAAAGATCGTTGGTTTTATCGAGCATGCGCGTTTCTCTGCACCGGCCGTCTGTGCGGCGGTTTCCCTGATCCTACCCTATACCTATTCGGGATCGTCCAGAAAGGCCGCGAACAGATGCCGGCCATTCCCTAAAGCGACAGGATGTGCCCTTGTTGCGGCGGAACGCGGCCGTTCAGCGTGTCGAGATAGACGCGGCTCACGGCGTCAGGCCCGCGGCCCTCGGTGACGCTCAGCCACTGGTCCAGCTTCGGGGCAAAGCCCGCCCACGCAGCGCCAAACCGCGTGTCGACACCGCCGGGCCCCCACTCTTTAGCGCGCTTGCGGATCTGGTCCGGCGCGAAGAACCAGGCCGGCCTGGCGCCGGGCAAGGCCGGCTCGTCCATCGACGAAGCCCGGTGGGTGAGCCCGACGCGGCCGGAATATTTCATCCGGTCGCCGAAATGCCGGTGCAACGTCTCCCGCAACGCGCTGTTGCCGGCCATGTCGACATAGGCGACTGGCGCATCCGGCGGCAGCGAGGCGACGCGGTCATAGGTCACGACTTCGTCGTAGCAGCCGAGCGATTCGACGAACTCCACATTCGAGGCCGAGGTGAGGCCGATCACCTTGATGTCCTTGCGCGCATGCAGCAGATGCGCCAGCCCGAACGCGGTCTTGCTGGAGGCCGACGACAACAGCACGCTGCGCGCGCCAAAAAATTCGTTCTCGGCGAGATAATCGTCGACCAGGAACGACAGCATGAACAGCGGCCGCAGCAGCGCCTGATAGTCGCCCTGCCGCCCGGCGAAGGCCGGGTCGCCGCCGACGCGGGTATAGGTATTGTAAACCGGTGACACGCCCTTTCGGTGCGCGGCGGCGTCGCGCAGCCAGCGCTTGCCGACGTCGGCGGCCTCGATCACCAGATGCGTCGCCATCGGAAAATAGCCGAACAGCCGCTCGCCGGTGGCGATCTCCGGATGGCGCGACGCCATCACCTCGCCGAATCCCCAGACCGGCACGTTGCCGAAACCGTCCGGCGCCGGAAACAGCTGCCAGTACTTCAACTGGTCTCCGAGTACGGCATAGGTGATGTTGTTGGCGGTGAAGGCGAAACTGGTGACGCGGACCAGCAGCGCGTCGTCGGGCAATACAGCGGCGTCAGGCAGTTCCGCCTCGATCACCTTGCATTGCTGCAGGTCATTTCGTGCAACGATGAAGTCGGTGGAGTTCATCACGTCGCTCCCGGCTGTTGGTCGGTCCGCAATCATTGTCCGTGTCGATGAATGTTTTGCAACAGCCGTGACGTTTAAAACGCCGTTTGGTTTTGCGTGTCACGTCGCCGCGCGCAGCCCGCCCTCGCGATAGAGATCCCTGAGCTTGCCCTTGAAAATCTTGCCGCTGGCCTCGCGCGGCAGCGCCTCGAGGAACTGGATGTCCCTGGGCACCTTGAAGTTGGCGAGCTTGCCGCGCAAGAATTCCTGAACCGCCGATGATGACAGCACCGCATCCGGGTCCTTTTCGATGCAGGCGAACAGCCGCTCGCCGAACTCGTCGTCGGGAACGCCGAACACGGCGCAGTCGCGTACGCCGGCCATGCCGATCAGCGCGTTCTCGATTTCGGCGGGATAAATGTTGACGCCGCCGGAGATCACCATGTCGCGCTTGCGGTCGCACAGGAACAGGTAGCCGTCGGCGTCGAGGTAGCCGACGTCGCCGACGCTGACGAGGCCGTCGCGGCCAGCCTCGGCGCGCGCCTCGGCCTTCCCGTGATAGTCGAAGTCCGGCACCGAGGTCTGCCGCATGAAGATTTCGCCGGGCTCATTAACACCGCACTCGCTGCCATCGGGGCGGAAGATTTTCACGATGCCGCCTTCGATGGCGCGGCCGACGGTGCCGGGCTTTTGCAATGCTTCCTCGGCGGAATGCCACACCGGGATGCCGGTCTCGGTCGAGCCGAAATATTCGTGTACCACCGGGCCCCACCAGTCGATCATCGCGCGCTTGACCTGCGGCGGGCAGGGCGCGGCGCCATGGACGACGAAGCGCAGCGAGGAGAGGTCGTAACGGCCCTTCACCTCCTCCGGCAACCGCAGCAGCCGCACGAACATGGTCGGCACCATATGCATATGGGTGACGCGGTGGCGCGCGATCAGCTGCAGCATGTCCTCGGGGTCGAAGCGCGGTTCGAGCACGATTCGGCAGCCGTTGCGGTAGGCCAGCATGCCGTAGGAATTCGGCGCCGAATGATACATCGGGCCGTTCATCAGGATGACCTGGTCCTCCCCGGGCTTGATGCCATAGGCAATGCCGCCGACGCGCGCCGAGGCGGCGGCCTGTTCGGGCCGCATCGGCTTGCGGCGCACACCCTTGGGCAGCCCCGTCGTGCCCGAGGTATAAAACATCGGCGAGCCGCCGACCGCGGGCTCGGAGGCCGGGGCGTGGCGGTTGCGCCAATCGTCCCAATCCGTCGCGCCCTCGGGAATCTGTGCCAGTCGTGGATCGACGTTGAACGCCGCGGCGATTTCCGGCGGCGTCTCAACCACCAGAAGGCGGAGATAGCCCGGCAGGCCGCCGGCGATCTGCGGCAGCAGGTCGGCATGGCAGACCAGGATTTTGGCGCCGCTGTCGGCCAGGATATAGGCGACCTCCTCGGCCTTCAGATGCCAGTTGATCGGCACCACCGGACTGCCCAGCGCCGCTGCGGCGCCGGCGACCTCGAACAGCGCGAAATCATTGCGCAGCATCATGGCCACCGGCGTGCCGCCCTGCAGGCCGAGCGTCCGCAGCCCCGTCGCCGCCCTGTTGATGCGGTCGTGAATCTCGGAATAGCTGAGCTCGCGGTCGCCGCTGATGATCATGGTCACGTTCTCGTTTCCGCCGCCTGAAGTAAACGGCTTTGAGTTGGCTTGGCGCGGTTTCACCTCGCCCCGCTTGCGGGGAGAGGTCGGAT
>JAZJYY010000049.1:0-1669 GCA_040390145.1 Pseudomonadota bacterium | reverse complement strand
GGATCACATCGCAGATGTGATCCGGGTGAGGGGGACTCTCCGCGAGTCCTGCTGGTTGAGAGAGCCCCTCACCCCGACCCTCTCCCCGTGAAGAACGGGGAGAGGGAGGGTAGCTTCGCCGATTCAAGCCAACCTCATCAAATACTACCTATCATCCAGGATCTCGCCAAACCCGACCCAGCTCTTGCCGTTGAAGCGGCGCAGCCGCAATTGCTGGAACGGCAGGTAGTCGTCGGGACCGGTGCTCACCGTCATGCCCGGCAGCAGCATCGGCAGTGCGACTTCGCGAAGCGAGGTCGCCTGCTTCAGAATATTCTCGCGGCTGAAGTCGTCCTTGCACGCCTTGAGCACGCTGACCAGCAGGTTGGCATAGTGATAGCCGGCGGCGTAGTTCGAATTGTTGAGGTCGGCCGCGGGCAGATATTGCTTCATGAAGGCGAGATATTCCTTCACGCCGGCATCGTCGGCCCATTGCGCGTCGAGCGGGTCCTTCTGGTTGCTGGACGCGATCAGGCCGACGGCGTTATCCAGCCCGGCGGGCTCCAGGAACGAGATCGATGACGCCGAGGTCGGCACGAAGAACAGATCGGGCTTCCAGTTCAGTTCGGCGGCGCCCTTGATCATCTGCGAGGTGAACTTGCCGAGCACCACGCCGAACATCACATTGGCGCCGGACGCCTTCAGCGTCGCCAGCTGCGAGCTGATGGTCGGCGCGCTGGTCTCGTAGCTGGCCTCCGCGACGATCATGGTGGCGGCCTTCGGTCCCAGCGCGCGCTTGAAGCCGGCGACATAGTCGCGGCCGAAATCGTCGTTCTGCGACAGGATGGCGATCTTGGCGTCCGGCTTGGTCTGCAGGATGTATTTGGCGTAGACCACGCCCTCGGATTCATAGGCCGCCATGCCCGGCATGGTCCATGGAAAATTCTTCGGATCGGCCCATTTGGTCGCGCCGCTCAGCACGAACAGCTGCGGCACTTTCTTGCTGTTGAGGTAGCGGTGCACGGAGGCGTTGGTCGCGGTTCCCAGCGAACCGAACATGAGAAGCACTTCTTCCTGCTCCACCAGCTTGCGGGTCTGCTCGACCGTCTTGGGCGGCGAGTAGGCGTCGTCGAGACTGATGAATTTCACCTTGCGGCCGTTGATGCCACCCTCGGCGTTGACCTTGGCAAAATAGGCTTCCTGCGCCCGTCCGATAATGCCGAAGCCGGAAACCGGGCCGCTGTAGGGCAGGGTCTGGCCGATGCGGATTTCCTTCACGTCGTCGGCGGCGGCGGGCAGGATGCCGGCCAAAGCCAGCGTGATCGCCAATGCTTGTCGCGACAGTTTCATCGTTTCACTCCCGGTGATTTATGTTTTTTGAGTTGGAAAACGCGCTCGCTTTACGCGCGCGCTCGCTTGAGGAAGTCGGCGCTGGCTTCGGCAAATTCCGCCTTCAGGCGCTCCACCAGTTCGGCAACCGGCGGCGCGTCGGCGATCTGGCCGATGCCCTGGCCCGAGCCCCAGATATCGCGCCACGCCTTGACCTTCATGTTGCCGCCGGAGCCGAAATTCATCTTGGTCTTGTCGGCGACCGGCAGGTTGTTCGGATCGAGCCCAGCCGCCACGATCGAGGGTCCGAGATAATTGCCGTGCACGCCGGTGAACAGGTTCGAATAGACGATGTCGTGCG
>JAZJYY010000048.1:49193-95485 GCA_040390145.1 Pseudomonadota bacterium | reverse complement strand
GGGCGCCGCGCCAGCGCCGCGGCCGGAACGCGCTGATCGGGGTCAGCGCCAGCAGCGCGGCGTTGATCGGCAGGATCGGGCCCTGCGCCGACAGGTTGTAGGCGGTGGATCCGGCCGGCGTCGCCACCATGATGCCGTCGGCGATCAATTCGGCCATGCGCTGGTGCTCGTCGATCAGGATCCGCAGGCGCGCTGCCTGATGGGTCTGGCGAAACAGCGAGACCTCGTTGATGGCGTGATGCAGGTGCACCACGCCGTGCACGTCGGTGGCGCGCATCAGCAGCGGATGAATCACAGTTTCCCGCGCCGCGGCGAGGCGGGCGTGCAGGTCGACGGTGCCGAACTCGTTCATCAGAAAGCCGACGGTGCCGCGATGCATGCCGTAGATCGGCTTGTCCGAGCGCATGTGCCGGTGCAGCGTCTGCAGCATCAACCCGTCGCCGCCGAGCGCCACCACGATGTCGGCGTCATCGGGGTCGTGATTGCCGTATAGCTTCGTCAGCTGGGCCAGCGCCGCCTGCGCCTCTGCGCCAGGGCTCGCGACGAAGGCGATCCGGTCATGTCGCTTGGGGCTGGTCATGGGATTTCTGGCTCATCTCGAGCGCGCCAATGGGATCGGGTGCGCGCAGGGTCGTCTATACGACCTTGGCCGGACTTGTCGAGACGAGGGGGCTTGCCCGGGGTCACAAATAGAAGCGGGCGGCCGCTTGACGCGACCGCCCGCTTGCATTCTGAGCGAATTCGAAGCGATCAGAACCTGGATCAGAACTTGGCGACGACCGTACCCGGGCCGAAACGATAGTTCAGGCCGACCTTGGTCACCTGCAGGTCGGTACGTGACGTCAGGAACGTGGTGCCGTCGCTGGCAAGGGCGGTCCGCGATCCGAAGTCCATGTAATTGTATTCCGCCTTGGCCGACCAGTTGGGGGTCAGCGCGAATTCGCCGCCGAAGCCGATGGTCCAGCCGGTGCGGTTGGCCGAGGTCGAAATGCTGTCGACCAGCGCGCCGGCCTGGTTGTTGCAGGTGCGCGGATTGCCGGGCACGTTGAACGGTCCGATGATGCAATTGGCCGAGACGGTCTCGTTGGTGAAAGCGGCGCCGCCCTTGACGTAAAGCAGTGAGCGGTCCCAGGCATAGCCGAGCCGGGCGGTGGCCGATGCCAGCCAGTTCAGTCGCGAGTTGCAGGTCAGGAAGAACGGGCTGAAGGCGCCGGGAGCGCCATTCGCGTCGAGCCCGGTATCGGTGCCGCAGGTCCGGCCACCCTTGATGTCGGCCCAGCTCGCGTCGCCTTCGACGCCGAGCACGAACCGGTTCTCGAGCTGGTAGTTGTAGCCGATCTGCCCGCCGCCGAGCAGCCCGGCCGTGCGGGTGTTTGCGACCTGCGGATAACCCGTGAAACCGATATGGTCGCGGCCGTAGGCCCCGCCGCCATGGGCGCCGATATAGAAGCCGGTCCAGTTCACCCAGGTCATGACGGGCGGCAGGGCCTTGACCCGCGCCTTGGTCGGCATCGCGGTCGCCAGCAGTTCGGGCGTGAACTGGTAGCGAAGTCCGGCGGTGCCGGACCAGCCCTCGATCGACTCGCCGTTGCGGTAGTCGACGCGCGCAAAGCCGAGCCAGCCGGTGTTGACCACCTGCCCGGCGATACCGAGCGAGTACTGGCCATAGGTTCCGACCCGTGACGTCGTCGTGGCCGCGGTGAAGGTCGCGGGAGAGAAGCCGCCTGGCACCGGCACACCCGGCCCGAAGAAGCTGCAATTCGCGCAGGTCGCAAAGTTCGAGGTGACGTCGCCGGCGAATTCGTGGAACACGCTTGCGGTGAAGAAGGGCGTGAGCGCCAGGTTTCCGGACTGTACCGAGGTGCCGACGCGGAGGCTGAGACGGCCGAGTTGGGTGGTGATGTCATCGACCTTCACGGCGCCGGAAATGTTGGCGCCCTGCACGAAGGGGGCGCCGGGGTTGCCGACCGCGGAGAAGGAGTCGAAGCTGGTCTTGGAATAGGTGAAGCCGGCCGAGGGCTCGATGAACCAGTTGTTTGCAATCGCGAAATTGTAACCGGCGTTGACCGCGAACGACGTGCCACGGCCGGAGATCGGCTGCGAGAAGAAGCCGGCGCCGGCATTGTTCAGCGTGATATTATAGAAGTCCTGCTTCAGCAGCGCGTCGGCGAAGAACCGGCCGTAGGTTGCGACGGCATAGGTGCCGACAAACGGCACCTGGATATTGCTGGAGAAACCGTTGTTGAGGGATGTCGAATCGGATTCGAGATAGCCGGCGGTGGTGCCGAGGTGCAGATTCCAGCCGTTCCAGTTCAGCCGCGCCGCATCAGCGCCGATCTGGAAGCCGGCATAGTTTTCACGAATCTGGTTGTTGCAGTTGACGGTCGTGGTCTGATTGAGGGTGGCGGGAGGCGACACATTGAGTGTCTGCGTGGTCGAGGTGCCCGTCACCGTGGCCTGGCCACCGGTGGCGCGGCCCCAGATTCCGCCGCCCGGGGAATTCGGCGGCGGGTTGCCGGGCGCCGATACGAAGGCGCTGCCCTGGCCCGCCTGAAAAACCGTATTCGCATTGCTGGTCGCCGCGGATATCTGCGCGGACAACGCGCTGGTGAACTGACCCAGGATGCCGGCTCCCGGGCCCGTCGTTCCCGGCGGCACGCCGATACCACCGGGTCCCGCGATATTGGTCACGTTGCAGTTTTGCGCCATCGCGGCGGTCGGCGCCGACAGCAGCACGGCGAATGCGAGGCCGGCAAAAATCCTGAACCTGGTCCCGGGAATGGCGGGTGATTTTGCGATGCGAGAAACGATCATTGAGAATCCCCAGTCCCGGAAAAATTTGGAATCACGCAAAATACGCGGCCGTTGGCGAAAATCTAAAACAGCATTTCGCGGGCCGAAAGCGTAACCAAGCGACCGCGTGGGATTCACCCTGTGAATTTCGCGCGCTGTAACATCGGCGCCACAGCAGCAGACCAGGTTACCTGAAAAACACCCATCATATGAATAGGGTCAGCGGCCGATCATGCGTTTGCCGGTTTGCGGCCGCCGTTGCAGAGCCACTGGAAGTGACCGAAATCACACCGCGCCCGGTATCAAATTTGGCAGATTGAATGACACGTCGCGGTCGACGGCAGCCGTTGATCGGGGAGGGCGGAGAAGATATTGCTTTGGTAGGTCAATGGATTTCGGGCTACCGCCCACCATGCCGGTTTCGACAGGAAAATGATAAAGCGCCTCGTCTCATTGGCGGCACTGATCGGAGGGGCCATTGTTGCGATGGCTCCCGACGCCGCATGGGCGGAGAAGCGCGTCGCGTTGATCGTCGGGAATTCGAGCTACCAGACCGTTCCGCAGCTGGCCAACCCCTCACGGGATGCGAATGCTGTGGCGAAGATGTTCAGGGATGCCGGCTTCGATTCCGTCGAAGTCCACATCAATGTCGGCAATCTCGAATTCAAGCGCGCGATCCGAAAGTTCGAGACATCGGCGGACCAAGCCGACATCGCCGTGGTCTACTATGCCGGTCACGGCCTTGAGCTGGCCGGAACCAACTACCTCATCCCGACCGATGCAAGGCTGGCCAGCGACCGCGATGCGGACGACGAGGCCATTCTGCTTGAGCGGCTGGTATCGTCGGCGGACGGCGCCAAGCGGCTACGTCTCGTTATTCTGGACGCTTGCCGCGACAATCCCTTTGCCACCAGCATGCGCAGGGAACGCAAGACCGCCAGTCGTGGGGTAGTGCCCGGCCTCGGCCGGGTCGAGCCGACCAGTACCGATACCCTGATCGCCTACGCGGCGAAGGCCGGCTCGACCGCCGACGACGGCGACGGCCAGCACAGTCCATTTACTGCGGCGGTATTGAAAAACCTCACCGTGCCCGGTCTCGACGTTCGCCTCGCCTTCGGGCGGGTTAGGGATGAGGTGCTGAAGACCACCGGCAACCGGCAGGAGCCGTTCGTTTATGGCTCGCTCGGCGGCGGCAATATCGCGCTGGTGCCGGCCACCGCGGCATCGCAGGATGCGCCGGTGACCGACGTCAAGGCCGACTTCGATCTGGTCCAGAAAATCGGATCGCGCCGGGCCTGGGAAGTGTTTCTCGGCACCCATCCGACCGGCTTCTACGCCGACCTCGCGCGTGCGCAGATGGAAAATGCGCCGGCGGCGAACATGACGATCGCCGCCCTTCCGCCGCCGCCAACGCCTTCAGCCCGCGAATCGTCCTCGAAGGAAGCGGTCGAGTGGGACAGGCTGAAGGACTCGACCGACCCCGCGGCGCTGCAGCGATTCATCAAGCGCTATCCGGATTCACCTTTATCCATCACCGCCCAGCAGCGGATGGATCTGCTGAAGAAAGCTGCAGAGGAGCGCGAGGAGCAGGCGCGTGCGGCGCGCGAAGCCGCGCGCAAGGCCGCGGAGGAATCGCTGCGGCAGGCCGAGCAACGCAAGGCCGAACTCGCGGCCGCGAAAAAGCGGGAAGACGATGAGCGCCGCGCGCTCGAAGCGGAAGCGGCTGCAAAGGCCAAGGCGGCCGCGGCCGAATTGGCGGCGACGAAAAAGCGCGAGGAGGAAGAACGCCGGGCCAAGGCGGCGGAGGCCGAACAGAAGGCCAGGGCCGCCGAAGCCGAACGCAAGGCTGCCGAGGCCAAGCAGAGGGCCGATCAGGCCGAGCGCGACAAGGCGAACGCAGAAGCCGCGGCCTTGCGCGCCGCCAGCGAGAAGCAGGCCAGAGAGGCCGAGGCCGCGCGCAAGAAGGCGGAGATCGCGGCAGCCCGCGAAGCCGCCTGCAAGAGCGAACAAGTCAAACTTGAGGAGCTCATCGGCAAGGGCAGCGAGGGCTCCGGCCTGCACGACCTCGAGACTTTCTCCAGGACCGTCAGCTGCGACCGGCTCGGACCGCTGGTTGTCGCCAGCCTCGACAAGTTCAACGCCGAGGCAAGGAAGCGCGCCGCCGCACTGCCCAATTCGCCCGAGTTGCTCCGCGCCGCGCAGACCCAGCTCATCCGCGTCGGCTGCCTGACCGGCAAGGTCGACGGTACACTCAACCCCGCCACCAAGAGCGCGCTCGGCCGCTACCTGTCGATCGAGGGCCAGCCGACCGAGAACGCCAGCGTCACCGAGGGACTGGTTGCGGAACTGACCAAGCATAGCACCCGCGTCTGCCCGATCGAGTGCCGGTCCGGCGAGACCTTGAAGGGCGAGACCTGCGTCGCCGACGAGAAGCCGAAGGCGCCGCCCGCCGTCGCCGCGCGCCCGAAGGACGACGAAGACGACGCGCGGTCGCGTCGCAAGCAGGGCGGCCGTCAGGCCGATCGCGAACGTGCAAAGCCGGCGCCGGAAGCGCCGCGCGCACGCCAGCAGGCGGTGGCCCGGCCGAGCATCGTCAGCGGCGGCCGCAGCGGTGGCGGCAGCAGTGCGATGATCGGCGTCGGATTTTGATGCGAGGGGGTGCGTCGCTCAGGCGGCATGGTCCGGCCTCGATGGCGAAGTCCCGCTCACTTCTCCTGCAGGGTCCGCACCGGGTCCCATTCGCCTGATGGCGCTTGCTTCGCATAACTCCTCGCCCGCTCGAGGAACATCCGGGAGGGCCGGTCGGTTTCGGCGGCCTGCTCGAAACATGTTTCGGCGGGCGCGAACTCGCCGGCGCGCCAGTGTGCGAGTCCCCTGGCGTAATCCGCTGCGACCGCCGCTTGCGCCGGCGTCAACTCCGCCGCCAGCGCCAGCAATTGGTAGATCTTCAATTGATTGGTGCGCCCCTTGACGCGGATGGTGTCGAGCTCGCGCCATGCAAATGTTTCGCCTGACAGGGCGACCGTGGTCTCGGAGGCGATCACGGTGGTGCCGTAGAATTTGTTGGCGCCCTCCAGCCGCGAGGCGAGGTTCACCGCGTCGCTCATGACCGAATAGTTGAAGCGCCGCCGCGATCCGAAATTGCCGACCAGCGCGTCCCCGGAATTGATCCCGATGCGCTGCGCCACCTTGTTGCCGCCGAATGCAACCGCGCTGCGATTGAGTTCGTCGAGGCGCCTGCAGCAGTCCAGCGCGGCGCGCAGCGCATTGCCGGCATGGTCGGGATCGTCGGCCGGCGCACCGAACACCGCGACGATGGAATCACCGATATATTTATCGACATAGCCGCCATGGGATTCGATGATGTCAGTCATCTCTGACAGATACTCGTTCATCAACGCCATCAGGGCTTCGGGCGACATCGTTTCGGCGATCCGCGAAAACCCTTCGAGGTCGGAAAAAAATACCGTCACGTGGCGGGTTTCGCCGCCGAGCACCGGTGGCTTGTTCGACGCCAGCATGCGGTCGATCACGTCGGGGGCGAGATAGAGCGCAAAACTCTTCTGCAGCAGCCGGCGGTCCTTGTCGGTGATCATGAAGCGGTATCCGACCATGGCGGCCAGCGCGGCGAAGCCGGCAATCAACGGCTCGCTGAGCGGCAGCACCAGCGCATGGTTGAACGCCGCGGCGGCGCCGATCAGGTAAACCGCGATCGCGCCCAGAAACGCGGGCACCGCGGCGGCCGGCTTGAGCGTTCGGGCGATGAGGGCGGCGAACGCCGCCAGCAGCGCCGCGATGAGCGCGATCGGCAGCCGGCCGAGTTCGACGGCCGCGTCGCGGGCGATCAGGTTGTTGACGGCAGTGGCGTGAATATAGACGCCGGCGATGTCCCGGCGGTTGAAGCGGGCGCTGACCGGCTGCTCCGCCAGCACGCAACGCGGTGCGCGCGCGCCTTCGATCCCGGTGTGGAAACGTTTCGAAGTCCGCTGCCGATCTTCCGCCGCCAGCACCGTGCCGAGGATGACGACCTTGCCCTCGAACTGGCGCCGAAAGAAATCCTTGTCGCCCTTGCCGGCGCAGGCCGTGAGGTCGGCCAGCGAGTAGGTCGGGATGTCGTCCGCGCCGCCCTCGAAATTGAGCGTCATCGTGTTAGGCACCGTGCCCGGAATCCGGTAGCCGGCGAGTGAGGCGGTCCCGTCGGCCTTCAATTCCGGCCTGGCGTCGAGCGCGCGCGACGCCAGTTCGAGCGCCATCGACGGCACCGGCCTGCCGTCCACGGCAAACGTCAGCGGCAGCCGGCGGACAATATCGTCGCTATCCGTATAGACGTTGAGCGCGCGAATGTTCTGCTGCTGGCGCACCGCGATGCGCTGCCCCGGCGAAGGCCGGATCGGCTGGTCGCCGCGCAGAACTTCGCCCAGCACCACCTTGCCGCCGGCGGCGGCCGACGCGAGCGCGCGAAGGTAATCGCGGTCGAAGCCGCGGACCTTTTCGCCGAACGGGGCTCCCCCGAACGGAATCTCGGACTGCTCGATCGACTTCTCGAATACGATGTCGAAGCCGACGACCTTGGCGCCGCCCTCGACGATCGCGCCGAGAACGCGGCCGATCTCGCCGGTCCATGTCAGCAACGGCGAGCCCTTGAACGGCGGCGCCTGGTAGGTTTCCTCGTCGATCGCGACCACCACCGCCGGCGACGTGGCGGGATCCTGCCGCCTGCCGAACATCTCCCAGCGCAGCGCCGTGAGAACGTCGATCGACAGGCCGTGGGCGATGTTGAACACGGGCGAGACGGAGATCGCGGCGCAAACCAGTACGATGGCGGCGAAGGCAATCGCGTCCCGCGTCTTGCGTCCGATATTCAAGGTGTGATGCCCGGCAAAGCCTATTCCAACCGCAGCAGGCGGCCGACGATCGGCGTCGGACCGGGCCGGGCCTGGGGATCGACCCGGAACACGATTCTGCGGGATGCGAAGGTGGCCGCATAGGTGGCACCCGGCGTCAGCGACTTGCTCGTGCCGGCGAGATCGTAGAACCTGCCCTTGAGCTGGTTGCCGGTGAGGTCGAACTGCTGGCGCTCGCCCCTCTGGTCGAGCCGTTCGAATACCAGCGTGCCGCGCCCTTTGGCTTCGACAAGCGGCGAGGTGCCGTAAAGCGTCAATTGCGGGCCGGCTGGCGCGGCGCCTTTTTCCAGGCTGCGGACGACACTGGCCGCGACGTCGCTGGTGGCCCTTGTCGTCGCATGCGCCTGGGCCGGGTCGCAGTTCGTCCTTGACGCATCGACCTCGGCGAGGTGGACCTTGCTCTCGTCCTCGCCGACGATGACGGTGCCGATGCCGCTGATGGTTTCGCGCCGGCAGGATTTCATGTAGCCGACCACGATCGAAGCGCCCTGTCCGAGCTTGATGACTTTTCCCGGCACGACATAGTCCATGAACTCGGCGCCGGTGACGTTGCCCTGAACCTCTTCCACGACTGCAACCGGCGCCTGGGCGGCTGCGGATCCCGCAAAGCCCATCACGCCGACAACCACGACAATCGCTTTCTTCATCCCAAAACCTCATACGAGACGAAGCCGGGCTCACAGCGTATGAGCCGATCGCTTCGCAAGCCAGACATCGAAACCGACGGTCCCCGTTGTTTCGCTTCGCCGCCTTACGGGGACGAAGGACGTATCATACCGCTAGCTCGGTCGCCCGCAGGTGGGTGTGATGTATGTCACATAACCGCAAACTGCGGGGCTGCGGGATCGAACTCTTAGTACATCGGCGGTCTCAAATCGAGCTTGGCCCTGATGCGTGCGGGGCGGCGCAACGCGGACTGTGTGAGCTGGATCACGATGACGACGGCCAATCCGTCGTAAGCTTTCATCATTCACAGGCAATTGATGTCTCGGATGAGGGGTTGCGATGAGCAAAATCTTTACGGCGGCCAAACCCACGATCCTGGCGATCGACGCCGCGATCACGCGCGCGATTCTGTGGTGCTGGATGTCCACGCTGCAGGCGCAGCTCCGGCATGAGCGCGAGCCGCAGCATTGATTCGGCCGCCGGCGCTTCGATGCAGTTAGCGGAATCGTGATTGTCATCGTCCTGTCTTTGTTGCGAACAGTATAGAGGCTGATCGCGGGGGCAGGAGAACAACGGACATGGCCATTCGCGTCGTCGCGCCGCGCCATCTGCGCTTCGCGCTTGTGTTTCTCATGATGTCGGTGATGACGGGCGCACGCGCCCAGGATGCGCCGCAGCAGCCAGCCGCAGCGACGCCGTCGGAGCAGAAGGCCGGCCCCACCGGCACGCGCGGTAACGCTTCGAATCCGCCGGCCGCCGAGCAGGGCAGGTTGCCGCCGGACGCGACCACCCAGCATACGCTGGCACTTCCCGGGCGGACGCTCGACTTCACCGCCACCGCCGGCTCGATTGCGCTGTTCAACGACAAGCGCGAGCCGCAGGCCGATATCGCCTTCACCGCCTACCAGCTCAAGGGCGGCGACGCGCGGACCCGGCCGGTGACCTTCCTGTTCAATGGCGGGCCGGGCGCCTCCTCGGCGTGGCTGCAATTCGGCGCGGCCGGACCGTGGCGGCTCGCCATCAACGCCGACGCGGTGACGTCCTCGGCATCACCAGATCTTTTGCCCAACGCCGAGACCTGGCTCGACTTTACCGATCTGGTCTTCATCGATCCCGTCGGCACCGGTTACAGCCGCTTCGTCGCCACCGGCGAGGAGGTGCGCAAGCGGTTCTACTCGGTCGATGGCGACGTCGACGCGATCGCGCTGGTGATCCGCCGCTGGCTGGAGAAGTCCGATCGCCTGCTGTCGCCGAAATTCATCGCCGGCGAAAGTTACGGCGGAATTCGCGGGCCGAAGATCGTGCGCAATCTGCAGGTCGACCAGGGCGTTGGGGTGCGAGGGCTCATTCTGGTGTCGCCGCTGTTCGACTACCGCGAATTCACCGGCTCCAGCCTGTTGCAATATGTCTGGAGCCTGCCCTCGATGACGGCGGTGGCGCGGGAAGCCAAAGGTACCAAGGAGGCCGGTGAGGGTGGGGTGACCCGGGCCGACCTCGCCGACGTCGAGCGCTATGCGGCCGGCGAATTCCTGGGCGACCTGATCAAGGGATCGGCCGATGCCGAGGCGACGGCGCGGCTCGCCGACAAGGTCGCTGCGTTGACCGGGATCGACCAGGCGGTGAGCCGCCGGCTGGCCGGGCGCCTCGGCGTCGGCGAGTTTCGCCGCGAATTCGATCGCCGCAACGGCAGGGTGACCGGCCGCTACGACGCTTCGGTCTCCGGCTTCGACCCCTATCCGGATTCGAGTTACCATCGTTTCGGCGATCCCTCGGGGGACGCGCTGCAGGCGCCGCTGACCAGCGCCGCCGTCGACCTCACCAGGCGCAAGCTGAACTGGCAGCCGGATGGATCCTACCAGCTGCTCAACGGCGCGGTGCAGGGCGCCTGGGATTTCGGCCGCGGCATCAATCCGCCGGAGTCGCTCTCCCAGCTGCGGCAGATCCTGGCACTCGATCCCAAACTGAAACTGCTGGTGGCGCACGGGCTGTTCGATCTGGCGACGCCGTATTTCGGCTCGAAGATATTGCTCGATCAATTGCCGGCCTACGCCTCGCCCGATCGCGTCAGGCTGGTGGTCTATCCCGGCGGCCACATGTTCTATTCGCGCGACGGCGCGCGCCAGGCGTTTCGAGGCGAGGTCGAGGCGCTGGTGAAGTGAGGCGCGTTACCGGGCCGTGCGGCGTTTGCGCGGCGCGTAGCGCCGCTCCAGCTCTGCGGCCAAAACCGCTTCACGTTTCAAATTGCCGCCGGCGAGCCAGATATCGGTGACCTTGCCGGCCTTGTTGCGCGTTCGACGCACCGGCTGGCCATAGCTTGCGCCTCCGATCGCTTGGGAAATTCGGCCGGTGTCACGACCGCTGATCTCGATTTCCGTGGCATCGAGGAATGGATTGTACGCATGGGGATTGGCGACCAGCACGCGGTTGCCGAGCGGGACGAGGTCGATTGCGCCCGCGGTGCCCCACCATTTTCCGGTCCAGTCGCGAACCCGCCGTTCCGGCGCGCCGCGTGCCGCAAACGCGCGCAGGATATGCATGGCGCCATCGAGCCAGAATCCGCTGAGGCCGTCGGCTGAATTGGTCAGACCGGTGATGGTCAGTTCGAGTTGGGGAATCCCGACGGTGCGTGAGACATAGCCCTGGAATCCTCCGGTGTGGCCGAACCACTCCCAGCCGGCCGTCGTGCCGCTGCCGACTCCAAGGCCGTAATAGCTTTCAGACGCCGTTTGCGGGTCACGCCAGTGTTTGCGCACGATTTCCCGACGCCCGGCAACGGAAAGCACGCTGCGTTTCGCATTGGGCGCCAGTTGCCCGAAGAAGCGGGCGACGTCCGCTGCCGTACTGACGAAGCCGGCGGCGGCCGCAATCGCATGGCATGGATTGTCGCCGGGAATGACGAGGCGCCGGCCGACCGGAAGCCGAAGGGTGTGGCCGCGCGCGAATGGAATGCCGCGGGCAATCGGCGCATTGGGCCTGGTCTCGCGCAGGCCGGCGGCATCGATGATCTCACGCTTGATCCACGCCTCGTAGGGTTCGTTGGCGATCGCTTCGATCACAAGGCCGATCAATCCGAATCCGTGGTTCGAATATTTGAAACGCGTGTTGGGTTCGATGGCGGGCGGCAATCTGAAATCCGCCAGAAGCTCCTCGCGGCTGCGATAGGGCCGGCGGTCGGCAAATTGGCCGGAGTCGGCGCCATCGCGGGTAAGGCCGGCGCTGTGGGAAAGCAGCTGCGCGATGGTGGTTTCCGCGACCTGGCGGTGCAAGCCGCTGACATATTGCCCGGCGGGATCGTCGAGCCGCAATTTACGCTGTTCGCGGAGCTTGATGATTCCGGCCGCGGTGAAACTCTTGGAATGCGACGCGATCCGAAACCGGTGACGTGGCGTAAGCTTTTCGCCGGTGGCGAGGTTGGCATGCCCGAAGGCGTATTCGTCGATGACCTTGCCCCGATGCGCGATGGCGATGATGCAGCCGGGATGCTGCGACGTGCGCATCTGGAACTGGATCCAGCTGCGGATGTAACCGATCGCGGGTTGCAGCCATGGATCCATCGCGATCTCCGGGATGTCAGGTCAATGCAGCGAGCGCGGATGTGCGGACATCCCGGCGGCAATGTTGCCGGATGCTATCCGACAAAACAAAACCGGCGCAACCTCTCGGATTGCGCCGGCCGATGGAAGGTCGCGTTGGCTCAGTAAGCCAGCCCGGTGCCGGGGGCCTGTTCGAGCGCCGCGGCCAGCGAGCGATATTCCTCGCTGCCGGTGCCGCTCAGGGCGGCGATCCGGTTCAGGTGATGCTGCGCCGACTCGCGGTTGCCCTGTTCGACCTGCCAGAGGCCGTAATACTGCCAGGTCTTGACGTGGTTCGGGTCCGCCTTCAGCGCGCGCTCGTACCAGACCTGCGCGACCTTGTAGTCACCGAGCTTGCGGTAGGAATAGCCGATCAGGTTGGCGACGGCGGCGCTGTCGTCGCGGCCGAGCGCCTTCAACTGCGGGATCGCGGCGGCATAGTCGCCGCGATCATAGATCGTGGCGTAGGCCGCGCGATAACCCTTGGCGAAGCTGGTGTCCTCGATGCCGGGTTTGACTTCGCTGGATTTTTTCTTCTTGCCCTTGTCTGACGACGGCGGCGGCGACTCGTCAGGTGCGGCGTAAACTGTGGTGATGACCGGTGCCGTGACCAGCGCCATCGCCAATGTCGCCAGCGTCAAAAGCCTGATCGCAAATTTGCTCATGCATCTCTCCCGATTTCTAATAGGCAATCCTACACCGGCGCCTGTTGATTTGAACACCTGCCCCGCGGTTACATTCCCCCGGCGCCCGCCATAATTTCAGCGATTTTCGCAAAAGTCCGCACGGACAGAGCGAACATGACGAAGCTGTCATCGAGATGAACGAAGTCCGCTGACCCGCTTCAGATTGGGTTCAGCGCGCGGCCATTAGGTTCAAAGCCATGATCGACGGGGCCCGGCCATCCGACCGGCCACCGCGCGATTTCAGGAGGGGATACGACCATGCTGAAGACCATTTCCGCCGCGCTGCTAGCGGCTTCCGTGCTTGTGGTGGCGCCCGCGATGGCCCACGGACCGGGCCGGACCGCACATGCCCCGCAGATCGGGATCGTGCATGTGAACCCGGGCGTATTCGACGCCCATGCCAGGATGGGACGCCATCATCATCACCGGCATCATCACAGGCATTTCCGTCATCACCACCGCTTCCACCCCCATCGCTGAAACTGATCCGCGGGGAACGGCACCATCCACATTGCCCCGCCGCGCTTCGCGGAGTTCAGCCCGGCCCGCACGCCCTTGCTTCCCCAAGGGTTGGCGGGCCGGTTCGTTTTTTGCGACGTCGGAACCGGCCGAGATGCGAATTCCATTTGGCGCGGGGAAGGGCTAGAACCGCTCGTCAAAGCCGGGGAATGACGGGTTGTATTTGGGGATTTCAGCGAAGCACGTGGCGATCCTGCTGTTGCCGGTCGCGCTTGCGGCCTGTGCGGGCAGCGACGATAGCAAGAGCATCACCTATACGGACGATCGCGGCGTCGCCAACCAGCCATACCCCACCAACCCCCGCGCTGAAATCCTGGCGTTCATGAAAACCTATCTCAACAATCCGGTCGGGGTGCGCGAACCGGTCATGGCGGAGCCGGTGCAACGCACCGTCGGCGGCCGGCTGCGCTATGTCAGCTGCCTGCGTTTTGCCGCCCGGGATTCCGCCGGGACCTATCAGGAGGCGCGCGAACGCGCCGTGCTCTTTGTCGACGGCCGGCTCGATCGCGTCATCGAGAACCCCGGCGATACCTGCGCCGGCGTGGCCTACGCGCCGTTTCCGGACTTGGGCAAGATGGTGCGATAGCGGGCTCCAACCGATCACATTTTAGCGAGGATTTGAACCTCCCCCTAACCTCGCCAGACGCAGCCTATAGCTGCGAGGCAAGGCTTTTACGGCAAATAAACCGGGATGGCCCAGGAACCAAAAGGCCTTGTTGCCGCGCCGTCACAGTTAAACACGATCGCGGCGCCGGCATTGCCGCGAAGCAACCTAATTGAGGCCACGTTGTTTGATTGATGTCGATGGCGACAATTACGGGGAACCAGTCATGAAGAAGTTTTTGTTCGGCGCAGCCACCCTGATCGCGCTTGCCGCCCCCGCGGTAGCGGCTGACATGCCGCCGCGCCCCTATACCAAGGCTCCGGCCTATACCGCCCCCGCGGTGGTCTACAACTGGACCGGCTTTTACATCGGCGGCCATGTCGGCGGCGCCTTTGCCGGTGACAACAGCCTGCAGAGCAGCGACGTCCGCTTCATGGGCGGCGTCCAGGGCGGCTTTGACTATCAATTCCACCCGAACTGGGTGCTCGGCGCCGAAGCCCAGTACAGCTGGCTCGGTGGCGGCAATAACAGCAACGGCGTGCTGTTCCCGGCCGGCACCCTGGTTACCGGCGGCAACAATGACCAGTTGGGGTCGGTTACCGGCCGGCTGGGTTACGCCTGGGGTCCTGCCTTGCTCTACGCCAAGGGCGGTTACGCCTGGCGCGATAATAACAATATCGGCGTGAGCATCGCGGGTGTGCCGCAGCCCTTCGCCACCAGCGGCAACCGCAAGGACGGCTATACCGTCGGTGCCGGTCTCGAGTACATGTTCGCGCCGAACTGGTCCGCCAAGGCCGAATATCAATATTATGACTTCGGCAAGACCACCATCGCCGCCGGCCCCGCCGATGCCGTGGGCGCCGGATTTCGCAATGACGAGCACACCGTCAAGGTCGGCCTGAACTACCGCTTCGGTTGGGGCGGCCCGGTGGTCGCCAAGTACTGAGCGGTACTGGTCAAGTACTTTCCCGCGAAACGCAAAAGGCCGGCCTCGTGCCGGCCTTTTTGTTTAGGAATCTCGTCTACAACCCGCCGCGACGCAGGCATGGCGCTGTCGTCGCCGGCTTGAAAAATAAATTTTGCCGGTGGCGGAACTTAGCTGCGCGATGGGTTATTATGATTTCGTCGGTTGGTGGACAACGAACATGCGTGTTTTTCTGTTAGGACTTGTTTTCTCGGCAGTTTCGATGCCGTGCATCGCCCAGACCGTCCTGAAATCCGAACCCTTCGTGCTTGCGCCCTATGAGATCGCTTACGTGCAGGATCCCTCTTGCGCGACTGGCAAGGTGCTCAAGGTGACCGGCGCGATCAGGGGCCTGCACCGCAAGCGGGTTTGCGTGGCTCGGGCCGGCGATCAGGCCTCGCTGGTCACGGCAACGCCGTAGCATCGAATCCCTGAAGAGGCGGCTCCAGGCCTGACATCAGGCGGTGGGTCCGCCGGGCTTGTCGATGCCGTGCTTTGCCCGGCCAGTCGGCTGTTGCGCACCCAAGCACGGGACGGTTTTGGCCTGAGGACCCGATTCGGGGTGGACCGGGGCATCTTCGGCCGGGAGTCCATGAGTCGTAAACGAGTCCTGAATCCCTGAAAAAATATCGTGCGAGACTCCCCGGGTAGAATCGCCGGATGTTTTGCGGGCCATGAAAATGACCCTGCAAACCTCCTGCGAACGCGTGCATATCACGCTGACCGTCGCGCTGCTGGCGGCCTGCGCGGCCAATTTGGTGCTGGTATGCGCCTGGCTGTAGCGCTCCGCGGTTGACGCCGCCGCCAATCCCCTGATCATGCGAGACAAATCGGACGGCGCCGCGGCTGGCGGCTTGCCGAAAATCGACGGGGGAGGCCTGAGAATGATCGAGACGCTCAAGGCGCGGGTAAATGAGGATGAAGCGCTGGTCCGGCGCGGCCGGTTTCTCACCACCACCTTTCTTATCGAGGTCGGGCAGACCGCCTGGCTGATCTCGATCTTCGAGGGCAAAGTGGCGTCGGTCGTCCGCGGGCCGTTCGTGATGCCGTCATCCTCGTTCGCGCTGCGTGCGCCGGAGGACGAGTGGCAGAAGTTCTGGCTGAGCCGGCCGCCGCCGGGCAGCAACGACTTGCTGGCGCTGATCAAGCGGCGGGTCCTGAAAGCCGAAGGCAACCTTCAGGTCTTCATGGCCAACCTACGCTACTTCAAGGAAGCGCTGGCGAAACTGCGCCCCACGGGAGCGGTCGCATGACCGTCACATTCGAGCCGGTCATCGGCCGCTACATGCATCTGGAGCTGTTCGGACGGCCGCACCGCATCTATGTCGAGGAGGCGGGTTCAGGCACGCCGTTGCTGTGCCTGCACACCGCCGGCTCGGACGGCCGGCAGTACCGCGCGCTGATGAACGATGCACGCGTCACGGCCGGGCACCGGGTCATCGCCTTCGACATGCCCTGGCACGGCAAGTCGTCGCCGCCGGCCGGCTGGCACAACGAGGAATACCAGCTGACCTCGGCGCACTACACCACGATGATCCTCGAGATCATGACCGCGCTCGAACTCGACCGGCCGATCGCGATCGGCTGTTCGATCGGCGGCCGCATCGCGCTGCATCTGGCGCTCGAACACCCCGAACGCTTCCGCGCCATCATCGGCCTGCAGGCCGGCGCCCATGTCGATCCCTATTACGACCTGAATTTCCTGCACCGGCCCGACGTCCATGGCGGCGAAGTCGCCGCCGCCATCGTCTCCGGCCTGGTCGGCCCCGACGCGCCCGATGCCGAGCGCTGGGAGACGCTGTGGCATTACATGCAGGGCGGCCCCGGCGTCTTCAAGGGCGACCTCTATTTCTACAAGCTCGACGGCGACATCCGCGATCGCGTCGCGCAGATCGACACCAGGAGGTGCCCGCTGTTCCTGCTGTCAGGCGAATACGACTATTCCTGCACGCCCGAGGAAACGCTCGCTGTCGCCGGCAGCATTCCCGGCTGCGAAGTCGCCATCATGAAGGGTCTCGGTCATTTCCCGATGAGCGAGAACCCGGCGGAGTTCTTCAAATACCTGCTGCCGGTGCTGGAGAAGATCGGAAGCCGCGTCGCAAAACGGAGTGAAACATGAATATCGACCACGCCAAGCTGCTCAAGCTTGCGAACCGCATCGTCAGCATGGGCGGCAGTTCCCCTGCCGAGGCCGGCATTGTTGCCGAGCATCTGGTCGAGGCGAACCTGCGCGGCCACGACAGCCATGGCGTGGGGATGCTGGTCGTCTATGTGCGCGACCTCGACAATGGCACGCTGAGGGTCAACCAGTCGCCCGAGATCGTGTCGAACACCGGCGCCATCTCGGTATGGGATGCCCATGCCGGCTATGGCCAGGTGGTCGCTCGCCAGGCGGTCGAATGGGCGATCGAGACGGCGAGGGAACACGGCGTCGCGGTGAACGGGTTGCGCAATGCGCACCATATTGGTCGCGTCGGGACCTATGGAGAGATTGCCGCCCGGGCCGGAATGGTGGCGCTGCATTTCGTCAACGTCGCGTCGGGAAGCCCGGGGGTCGCACCCTTTCGCGGGAAGGAGGGCAGGTTCCTGACCAATCCGGTCTGCATCGCCATCCCCGGCACTGACACCAACGAGCCGATCCTGCTCGATTTCGCGACCAGCCGGGTGGCGCTGGGAAAGGTGAGGGTCGCGCACAATGCCGGCAAGCCGATGCTGGATGGCGCGTTGCTCGACCATGCGGGCAAGCCCACGACGAACCCCTCCGTGATGTACACCGAGCCGCGCGGCGTGGTGCTGCCGTTCGGTGAGCATAAGGGCTCCGGCCTCGCGCTGGTGTGCGAACTGCTGGCCGGCGCGATTGTAGGGTCGGCAAGTGTATCCACGGCGACGCCGCCCGAGCGCGGCATCCTCAACGGCATGCTCAGCATCGTGATCGATCCGGCAAGGCTTTCCACCCGCGACAGCATGCTCGCCGAGATCGATGCCATGATCGCCTGGGTGAAATCGGCCGAACCAGCCGATCCGGATCTCCCGGTGCTGGTCGCCGGCGAGCCCGAGCGAATTGCCCGGGCCGGGCGCATGGCCAATGGCATCGAAATCGACGACGCGACCTGGGCCCAGCTGATGGCGATAGCGGAGCGCTATCAGATTCGTCTCGATAGCTGACACGGCATCGTTGATGATGCGCGGTGAGCGCCGCCATGCGCTGATCGCGAATCTCGTCAAGCGTGACCGGCCGCACATTTCTCTGGTGGCCGACGCAGTAGGCTTGCGGGCCTCGGACTGAAGGACCGCGGTCGGCGCATTGAACCCGGCCCGTGGGTCCAGGACTAACAATCCAGATTGCGAGAATCCCGGGGCGATCATTTCCCCCGCCGTCCGATCAGGGAATTGGATCATGCGGATCAATCATTTTTTTCTGGCTTTTGCCCTTTCGGTCATTTCGACGTTTCAGGCGATGGCGGCCAACGACCAGGATCTTCGGGACTGCAATCAGCGAACCGATTACAATCGTCAGATATCGGGTTGCAGCCGGGCGCTTGCATGGATGAAACCGGCGAGCGAGCGCGCCAGGCTCCTGACGCTGAGAGGCCTGGCCTGGACCACCAAGAATGAATACAACCGCGCCATCGACGATTATGATCAGGCCATTCGTCTCGATCCGACCTATTCGTGGGCCTGGATCGATCGCGCTGAGGCGTGGAACCGGAAGGGCGAAGCGGAACGCGCGTTCGCCGATCTCGCAGAGGCCGCTCGTCTCGATCCCAACAATTCCCGGGTCTACAGCATCCGCGCCTCGACATGGTGGCTGGTCGGGGAATTGGACAAGGCCATTGCGGACTACGGCGAAGCCATTCGCCTGGAGCCGGCGTTTTCGATATCCTACAACAATCGCGCGCTGGTCTGGCGCGACAAGGGCGATTACGAGAAGGCGCTCGCAGATTATGACGAGGCTATCAGGCGAAACCCCGGCGACCTCAGGGCCTGGGGCAATCGCGGCGAGATCTGGCGGCTGAAGGGAGATCTCGACCGCGCACTTGCCGATCAGGAAAACCAGGTTCGCATCAGCCCGAACGTGCCGAACAGCTATTTGAAGCGCGGAGATACCTTTCGCTACCGGGGTGAGTTCGCCCGCGCCCTGGCGGACTATGACAAAACCCTGGTTCTGGAGTTGGACAGCATTCCCGCCTACACCGGGCGAGGATTGACCTTCGAGCGGCTGGGCAACCCGAAGCGCGCGCGCGCCGAGTTCGAGAAGGCGCTGGCATCGCGAAGCCAGAACCGCTCCGACGTCGCCAAATCCAGCCTCGAAACGGCCAGGGCGAGGCTCGCAGCGCTCGATTCCGGCGCGCTCCCGCCCGTCATTCCCGCTGCACCGACCAAGGCCGCCTCTTCCACATCCGTTCCGACGCTGGCCGCGCGCGTTCCGGGCGTCGCGATGCAGCCCACCGACCTGCGCGGCCGCCGCGTCGCCCTGGTGATCGGCAATTCGGCCTACCGTAACGTGCCGCGGCTCGACAACCCGCACAACGATGCCGCGGCGATCGCGAAATCGCTTCGCAACATCGGCTTCGAAACCGTCACGCTGGCCACCGACGTGACACGCGAAAAACTGGTCGATGCGCTGCGAATGTTCGCCAACGAGGCCGAGAATTCCGATTGGGCCATGGTCTATTACGCCGGGCACGGCATCGAGGTGGGAGGCGTCAATTATCTTGTTCCGGTCGACGCCACGCTGGCTGTTGACCGCGACATTGAATATGAAGCCGTTCCGTTGTCACAGGTGCTGCGCGCCACCGACGCGGCGAAAAGGATCAAACTGGTCATGCTCGACGCGTGCCGCGATAATCCCTTTGCGCCGCGCCAGACGGCGGCTCCGGCAGCTGTCGTCAGAACGTCCACCGGCGGCGCGGCGATCGTTTCCCGATCAACCAACGGGCGCGGCCTTGCGGAAGTCAAGGTTGCCGGCGCGACCCTGGTCGTGTTCGCTGCGAAAGACGGGCAGGTCGCGCTCGACGGCGAAGGCGGCAATTCGCCGTTTGCGGTGGCGGTTGTTCAACGCATCGCCACGCCGGGAGTCGAGATCAACAAGGTGTTCCGCCTCGTCCGCGATGATGTGATGGAGGCGACCGCCGGGCGGCAGGAGCCGTTCACCTATGGTTCGTTGCCGGGCAAGGAGGATTTTTTCTTCGTCGCGAGGTAAGCGGCGAGAGGCTTGCTTGAGGAACTGGCCGCTGGTCCGGTGCCAAATCGTTAGAACATGTCGCCGCTCAGGCGGCTTCCGTCCGGTTCTCGTCAATTGCCTTTGCCTGCTTTCGGCATTCGGCGGCAAATGACTGCAGGCGTTCGACGGTCAGTTTGTCCAATACGTCGCCCGCCAGCCGTTCGGCGCGGGCGGCTTGCTGCCGCAGGTACTCAATCTTGCTCATGACCTCACCCTCCGGCGAGATAATTTGAAGCAAATTGCTTCGTTCCCGACGGGCTGCAGTCTAGGTGAATGGACGGTAAAAGCTGTGAGCCAGGTCACGTTGAGCGGGATTATTCCGGCGTCGCCCGCGGTTGCTCGATGCGAAGCGCCAAGCGCATGGCCGCGGCGGTGCGCTCGCCCCGGCTAGGCCTTGATGTCGAGGAGCGCCTCGCGCTCGGCCTGGTTCTTTGCCGCAAAGACGTCCATGACGGCATCGGCGATGATGCGCGGCGGAGACTTCGCGGCTTGCTCGGCGAGCAGCTGGATTCTGGCCTGCGTGACGGCGACGGGTACGGGGTACACTTGCATGGGAACCTCCGTCCCCAAGGCTGTCACCGGTTTGTTTACGCCTTGTAAACGAATGGAGTTAACGCCTGCCATGCAGAATCAACGCAATACGATCATTTGAAAACAGGTACCTGGTGGAGTGCGGCACAGGGACGCCGCCGGGTCACCCCGACGGCGTTCCATTCAGTCTACGAGATCAGGTTGGCTTAGCGTCCGCCGCCGCCACCACCGCCTCCGCCACCACCACCGCCGCCGCCGCCACCACCACCGCCGCCGCCGCCTGCATCCTGCATCGCCTGATTATAGCGCGGATCGAGGTTGTTCATGTAATTCACGGTCGAGTTGGGTTTTCGCATGGTAAGCGTCTGCACATACTCCATGTGGCTGCCGCAGGCCTTTCTCGACACCGCCTGATCGCAGATCATGGATTCGGCGGAAGCCGGCGCCGTCGCCATCGCGCTCAGGGCAACGAGAGTGCCCAAAGCAGCCGCAGACAAAGTTGATTTCATCGACATTCGAACTCTCCATTCCTTGATGGCGAAACCGGAATGGCTCGCACGGAAGTTCGACGGTGCCAGATCGAAATCGGTTCGAGGGGGGCCCGAAAAATCTCAGGCACGTCAAATCACGAAGGCCGATACCCTGCCGGTGGCCCTATTATCCTCCATCGTGCTGGTTCTGACATCGGCTGCATGCGCGTCGGCGGCCGACGATTCTGATCAATATTGCTCAGACATCGAGATGGTATTCTTGCGATTGAGATCGGAACCGGTGCGGCAGGCGATCGGGGGCCTCACTCAAAACCGCTGCCACAGGGCCTATGTCGGGAACCGAACATAGAGTGTGACGTTAGCGATCGTCATCGAACCGTCCCAGGCATTCATCGGTGACTGAGAGCTGCAAGCTCCCGCCTGATCCGGAGTTGGCGAGCGATGTCAGACCCCTCATACTTTCGCGACAGAGCCGAGCAATGCCTCCGTCTCGCGCGCGACAGCACAGATCCCACGTTGGGCCGGAGCCTCACCGAACTGGCCGTTGAATATACGGCACGGGCGGTCGCAATGGAGGCCGTGTCCTTGAACGAAGACTCCGACGATCACGAACACCGCTCTACGCTGTCGTAGCGCGGCAACTGACCAAGCTGGAGCGGGTGGCGCTCGCCGCAAAAAGCGCGTCCGGTTGCCCAGGCTAGTTCGAATGAAACGGCACGATCCGATTCCTTCGACGAAATCCTGCGATGTAAAGGCCCGAAAAGCCCACAATCATCATCATCCAGGTCGATAATTCCGGGACGGCAGCGATGGTGCCGCTCAGAATCAGACTGCCCGGATTGAAAAGCGGATCCGTGAAATAGTCGGCGCCGAACTGATTGGTAGAGATGAAGTAATCGAAGGTTGGGCCGTTCTCTACGGAGTAAATATTGAAGAAAAAGCCTCCGGCGCTGAACAGAACCCCCGAGTTGGAGACGATTGGCGCGAACGAGTTGATTATGTTGTCGCTCGTGTAATGTATATTGGGTTGCCCTTCGATGCCCGAAATCGGCGCAACCAGAAGGCCGGTCACATTGCCGGTGATCGATGTTACCAGGTCCCCGGTCGTTGTGATCTGACCGGCGACGTCGTAGTCGACGCTATCAATTGTGAAGTTGTACACCGCAGCATCGGCACTTCCGCTCGCGACAAAAGCAACAGCAAAACCGATTAGTAAGGACAATAGTTTCATTCTGACCTCCAAAGTCGAAAGATTTGGCTGTTGCTGCCGTTGGCTGGCACAGCATTCGAGTCGCTGCTGTTAAGCCCTCCCTACGCTCACTAACGTCTCGTCATGTCTTTCAAACAAACCGGACCGGTCGCTTCTCAGGCAAAGTTCGGTTGAGTAAATCCTGCGTCAGCAACCGATCGCGGTAGCCTGCTCCTGCAACCTGGCGCGAATGACGTCAAGTTTCTGAGGACCCAGCCAAGGGGTTGCCAAGCTTCGCGCCCGGGCCAGGATGGTGCTCCGATTGCCATTGCAAAGAATCGGCGCGCAATGAGTGTCAATCTCGAGACCGTCAGCCTTCTGCGCATGACTTGGCGAATCGGCGGCTGCGTCGGGATACTTCAGCAGCGTTTCGGATGGGACGCCGGCGGCGAAGATCACGTCGTGGGTTGCCAGCTTGACGTGAAAATATTCGAGCTCATCAATATCTTCGGCATCGTCGAGCGTAATGCTGGTGCCGTTTACAAGCTGACCGGCCGGAACGAGTACGCCATCGATGAAGATCGAATGTCCCTGCGTCACATACAGATCCGCATACGGCATGTCAGGACCGAGCGCCGACTGCTTGATGCGTACCGGCCGTACGTCCTGGCTCCAGGGCTCGCCTGTCCTCCTTTGGGCCTGCCATCGCCCAACCCATTGGACCTCCCGCGACTGCCCGAAAGCTGTCAGCAGCTTGTCACCGACCGCGATGTCCTCGACATTTCGCTCGCCCTCGATCGTGCGGAGTTTCGTACCGCGCGAAAAGCAAGGCGGCCGCGGGGCGGCCTTCGCCACGGTTGCAGTGAGCACGGTCGCTCCGATGGCGAGTGCGACCTTTGCCTGGCTCCTGATCATTGCGCGCCGAGTCGTTGCGCCTTGCCCCGAGACGGATTCGCAGGTGTCTTGATTCTGATTGTTCTCGGCCATAACCAACTCTCCGACTGCGAAAGATGTGTCCCGTCCAGCGGCGAATCACAAATGGTCCTAAACGCAATGCGATCGCGCTCGCCCGATTCGAGTTCTTAACGTTGTTAGTATGTTACTATTAACATATTATGTGAGGCGAGGCAAGGCCGCACCCCGGATCCCGATAAAAATTCACAAACTAATAACGTCTGCAGAATCTGAGTCTGCGGGACTGCTACCTGTCCGGCTGGCGGATTTTGGCGATCAGCGAGGCGCCGGTGCGCCATGTGGCCGAGGCTGTTCGGCGCTGAATGAAACCCAGACGTTCGGGTCGGTCGGGGTCTGCCGGGTTAGATACCGATAGTTGGTCTCGTACCAGAACAGGATTTCCGGCGTCTCATTGTCGAGGACGAGTTCGCCGCGATCGGTGCGGACAGTCAGCACCGCGTGCCGTCCTTTGGCGGCGCCACGCTGTTCGACCGTCGTGATCAACAGGGCGCTCATGGGCCAACCGGCCTTGGCCAGCATCCGTCGCTTCAACAGAACGATGTCCTCGCAATCGCCTCGGTCGAGCGGGTAGCCCCATCGCTCGGCCTTTCCATAAAGCTCGGCATCGCTGGTCCAATTCACCCGATTGTTTGCATGGGAGTTGATCGAGAACAGCTGTTGAAGCAGATCGGGAGTGAGGGCGACGTCGCGCGCTGCACCGTAGGCCGGCCGGCACTCTTCCGGGTTTTCGGCGCAGAACTGCAGCCAGCCGCTCGGTGGCTTTGTAACACCGCCGACCGGGGCGAAGATCACCGGCCGGGCCAGAAAGCCCCAGGCGGGCATCGCCGCAAACAGCAAAACAGCCGCCAGCGATCCCGCGGTCATCCTCCATTTGAACGCTCTTCCGGCGTCTTTCCGGTGCCTGATGCCGCTGCCTGCCGACATGACTTCGAACTCCCCAGTTCAGGTTTCTGGGAAGTTGGCAGAGACATTTCGCGATTCCGCTAAGCAATTGCCTCAAATTGAGTCGATCGCGTTACGGGCGTGGACCGGTCAGGGATGGACGTTCCCGCCGTGCGATCAGGGCGGGAAAGGGATGACGCCTGCCTCGGGCTCTTTGACATCTGCTTGGCAATCAAATGCGATGCAGCGTGCTTCTGGAGACATTCCCGATCTGTCGAATGGCAGTGGGCGGGCGCTCGGTCGGGACACCGCCCTGCAGGCAGCGCGATCTGGGGGTGATCGGGTTCAATCCCGGATGTCCAACGTCAGAACTGGGAATCCGCCGGCCATTGCAAGGCGTGCCATTGTCCAGCAGCGATCTGGTCGCGGCTCATCTTCGACGCCAATGCATCGCGCAGCCGCACGAAGTCGTCGCGCATGCGTTTTGGCGCGCTGGCCGCCGCCAGATTGAGCCACTTGTAGGCCGCGACCTCGTCGGCGGGAACGCCCTGGCCCTTGTCGTAGGCCAAGCCCAGCAGATACTGTGCCGTGACGTCGCCTTGCTCTGCGGACAGCCGATACCAATAGCCCGCCGCATCATAGGACTGCGGAACGCCCTGGCCGGTTGCATACATGAAGCCGACCATGGCCTGCGCGCGCGCGTTGCCGCGCTCGGCCAGTGGCAGCAGCACCCGCGCCGCTCGATTATAGTCGCCGGTAGTGAAGGCGGCCCGACCCCGGGCAAGTGAATCCGCGTAACTGGAGAGCGTCGTGGCGAGCACGAACATCGTGGCGCAAACAACCAGCCTCGTTGACCTGAACATGTTCTGCTCCTGATGTCGTCAATATGCCTGCTCGATCGGCTCTCAGCCTTCGATCAGCGGTATTTTACCGGCTCCACCCGCCTGGATCCGATTGCGCCGATGGTGCCGCGAAGCTTCGTACGTAGCTCCTCCGCGACGAAATGGGCGTCCATGCCGTCGCGAATGATCTTCGGTCGGATGAAGATGATCAATTCGGTGCGCTTGATAGCCTTCTCATTCTGGGTGAAAACGTCGCCAAAACCCGGAATCTGGTCGAGTAGCGGAATTCCCGAGCGGGTCTTGTTCTGGGTGTCGCTGATCAATCCGGCGAGCAGCACCGTCTGCCCGCTGGCGACCGAAACCGAACTCCGCACCTTGCGCGTCGAGACCGTCGGCGTAAGTGAATTTGTCGAACCTGACGAAGAGGACGACGAGCCAGCGACAGGATTGCTGATCTCCTGCTCGATATCGAGCCGAACATTGCCGTTGGCATTGATGCGCGGCGCGACGCGCAGGATGATACCGGTGCTGCGATAATCCGTGGTATTGGCCACGGTGTTGTTTCCGGTCAACACGGTGGCGCTGCCGGTCTGGATCGGAATTTCGTCTCCAACCTGCAGTGTGGCGACCTGATTATCGATCACGACGAGCGAGGGGTTGGACAGAACCTTGACGTCGGTGACCGCATGCAGCGCGCTGATGATCCCCCTCGGCGTATTTCCGGACCCGACCAGGAAGTTGAAGCCGGGGATCGCACGATTGAGCACGACGTCGCGTGCGGTACCGATTATCGCCGAAGACGCCGAGTTGCCGAATGATCCGACATCCGGCTTCAGCCCGAGATCGCGGCTCGTGATGTAGGATTGCACGCCATATTGCAGATCGTCCGTGAGCGTGACTTCAGCGATCGTGGCGTCGATGGCAACCTGCAGCTGAGGCTGATCAACCTGGCGTACCGTCTGTTCGATGATGCTGTATTGCTCCTGGCTGGCGTGGATCAGGAGCGTATTGTTGACGCTGTCGGCGGTGATACGAACGCCTTCCAGAGCGTTGCCGGCGCTGCCGCCCGATGCTCCACCGCGTGTGCCGGACTGGCCACCGCCGGAAGTTTCGAACAGGCCGCCTCCTTGAGGCGCGTTGGCAGCAGCCCCATAGCCGGATTGCGCGGTTGCGGCTCCGGCTCCCGCGCTGCTCACGGTCCGCGAACCCGAGCTGCCAGCCGATTGCCCGGATGGGTTTGCCGAGAGGCGGTTGAGGGCGGCTCCTCCGCTGGAACTCGACCCCTGGCCCGATCCTGGTGCGATCTGACCGGCGGCGCTGTCGAGCGCCGATACGGACCCCGTTCCGCCACCGCCGAAGACATCATTGAGAACGCGGGCGATCTGTCGGGCCTCGCCGTATTTCACGTGATAGACATGGATCGACGAGCGGCCGGTATTGGTGGTGTCGAGACGATTGATCCAGGTTTCGACGCGACGTAGTAGTTCAGGCTTGCGTGTAACCGCGAGCACCGCATTCGTTCGGGGCATGGCCTGAAACTTGACGACATTCTGGGTCATTCCGCCTTCGCCGGAATCCACGATCTTCTCGAGTTCGGCGATGACCTGAACAGGGTTGCCGTTCTGCACGGGAAAAATGCCGACCGATTGTCCCCGCATCCAGTCGGCATCAAAGCCGAGCACGAGGTCAATGGCGTTACGGCGCTCGCTGCCGCTACCCTGGATCAGGATCAGATTGCGGTTGACGTCAGCCCGCACCATCCCGGGTTTGGTGGCGAAGCTGTCCACCAGCTTCACCACCGTCTGCGCCGAGACGTATTGCAGGGGCACTATCGAGATCCCGTAGCCCGGCTCGGTACGATCGGCCGTGTCCGCAGGCCCCGCGCCGACCGCATCGGCCTGAGGCATCAAGCGATAGGCTGCATTGTCCCGCACCAGCGCCACTCCGGCAATCCGAAGCGCGTTCTCGAGCGCGAATAGCACGTCGGATTTCGGTATCGGGCGGGCGGACGAAAGGCTGACAGTGCCCTGCACGCGCGGGTCGATCACATATCCGACTCCGAGAATGTCGGTCAGTACGACCTTGGCTACCGATGCGATCGGCGAATTGTTGAAATCGAGTTCGAAGCCGTCGCCGCTCGCGGCAGCTGGCGATGTCGGCTGAGCGGAGGCGGGCTGCAGAGGTTCGCCTGCCGGCTCTGCCGGATAAATGACCGGCTTTGCCGGGCGGCCGGTGGCGAGCTGCGCTTGCTGAATTTGGTTCGGATATCGCGGCAGCAGATCGATCGAGCGCACCTTGTCGAAGACATCGGGATCCTGAGTGCTGTCCTTTTCCGCCACGCCGGTCATCGTGTTGCACGCGGCGAGCAGCGCGCAGAACAGTATCCCCTGCACAAACAAGCCGATCCGACGAGCTGTTCGGCCCACTGTCGCCTCACCATACGCCAGCCTATTTACCCAGCCTGCGGGGCTGCAGGGAGGAGGCCGAAGGATGATCTCTTAACTATCGTGTATGACAGCAATATGTGAACGATGCATCGAGTAACGAATCGTAGTCGGTCTCATTATCATGTTTTACATGTGGCCAATAAACCTCTGGAAATAGGCTGGTTGGGCGGATATCGGAGGTATCGGCGATACCATCGGGGCCTCATCGCGGAATCGCAGCCCGCGGCCATATCGTGAATGATGATGCTATCGTCACATTTATGGTAACAATGACGCGCTAGTTAGTGCGTCGCCCCCGGGTTGCCGGAACTACTTTGGTACGTCCTTTGGTACAAGTTCATGACCGATCCGAGTGTGCACGAGTTTGCTGCTCATTTCTGCCAGAAGACGGGTCTGTTGGCGGAGATGGACAAACTTGCCGGGCGCACCGACGCCGGAAGCGGGTTGCGCAAGTTGTGGGAAATGAGCGAACTGTCGGCCGCAGAATTCGCGGACGAGGTCGCGCGCTTCTACGAACTGCCACGCGCGACGCTTCAGGAATTGATCGCCGCACAGCCCCGGGTGCAGCAGTTTTCGCGCCGCTTCCTGCGCGATATGGCGGTATTCCCGTTCCAGTCCGCGAGTGGCCAGTCGATTGTCGCGATCGCCGATCCGACCGATAGCGCATCGATTCAGGCGGCTGGAATCGTAATGGGCGCGGTGCCCAAGATCCACATCGCCTCGTTCGAGGATATCGCAACCGCGCTCGATCAGCGTCTAGGCGAAGAGCAGGAGGGCTCGGGCGTCGAGAGTACCGGAAGCGTCACATCGCAGGATGACGATATCGACAATCTGCGCGATCTGGCGAGCGGCGCTCCGGTCGTCCGGGCCGTCAACGATCTGTTCGAGACGGCGGTGGAACTCCGCGCGAGCGACATTCACATCGAGCCTGGCCGTTCCTCCCTGGTGGTGCGGATGCGCATCGACGGTCTTCTGCGAACCGTTCCGACTCCGAGCGGCATTCCCCCGCAAGCCGTCATCTCCCGGATCAAGATCATGGCGGGACTCAACATTGCCGAGCGCCGGCTGCCACAGGATGGCGCCGCACGTCTGCGAGTTGCACGCGCGGAGATCGATATGCGTGTCGCCATCATGGCAGCGCAGCACGGAGAATCCGCCGTCATCCGCCTGCTGCCGCGGGATCGCGGACTTCTGTCGTTTGAGAGACTGGGCTTCCTGACTGGCGACGAGGGGAAGTTGCGCCGGTTACTGACGCTGCCGCACGGCATGATTATCGTGACCGGACCGACCGGCAGCGGCAAGACCACGACGCTGGCGACCATTCTGTCGCTTCTCAACGAGCCGACCCGGAAAATTCTTACGATCGAGGATCCCGTCGAATACGAAATCCCCGGAATTTCCCAATACCAGACCAAGCCGTCCATCGGGCTGACCTTCGCGACCGCATTGCGCTCGTTCGTCCGGCAGGACCCTGATGTGATCATGGTCGGAGAAGTGCGCGACGCCGAAACGGCGCATGTTGCGATTCATGCAGCTCTGACCGGCCATCTGGTGCTGACAACGCTGCACACCGAGACGGCGGCGGCCGCGGTGCCGCGGCTGCTGGACCTCGGGGTCGAGGCGTTCCTGCTGCGCTCGACGCTTCGTGCGGTCATAGGCCAGCGATTGGTTCGTCAGTTGTGCGACCGATGCAAGGCTGCCCGTTTGCTGGCCGCATCCGACTTCGACGCCGATCCGCGCTACGCGGCGGTCGGGCTCGCGCCCGGCGACACCATCTTCGAGCCCGTCGGATGCGAGCGCTGCGGCAGCATCGGATATCGCGGCCGTTGCGGCGTATACGAGGTGCTGGAGATCAAGGAAGACGTCCGCCGCCTGATCGACTCGCAGTCCGACTGGTCGACGATCGATAAGGTGGCCATCCGGAATGGAATGACGACCATGATCGATGACGGCCTCGCCAAGTGCCGGGCCGGCATCACCTCGGCAGCCGAGATCCTTCGCGTAACCAGCGTGCGGTGACGAGATGCCGAATTTCCGTTATCGCGCGCTGACCCAGAGCGGGGAAATCGTATCCGGATCAATCGCCGCGGACAGTCTGGCCGAGGTGTGGCAACGCATCGAGTATCTCGGGCTGGTCGCAATCGATACCGCCCCGGAGGGTGAAGCGGCCGGCTGGTCGTTTTCCTTGCCCACGCTGTCGCGGCCGCGTCAGGAAGACGTGACCATCTTTACCCGGGATCTCGCGCTGCTGATCAAGGCGGGCGCGCGGCTCAACGACGCGCTGGAACTGCTCTCCAACGACATGGACGTCGGTCGGCTGCGCCCGATCATCCTCAAGGTGAAAACGGCGATTCTTTCGGGCGAAAGCTTCGCCGACGCACTGGGTCGTCATCCCTCGGTTTTTCCCTCGATGTATGTCGCGTTGATCCGTGTCGGGGAGATGTCGGGGACGCTCGACCAGATTTTGGACACTCTCGGCAGCGAGAGAGCGCGGGCCGAGGCGATGGGCCGCAAGGTGACGGATGCGCTGCAGTATCCGGCCTTCGTTCTGCTTGCGGCCGGCGGTGTCTTGATTTTCTTCGTCATGTTCGTGCTGCCGCAATTCTCGTCGGTATTGCGCGACTTCAACGCCAAGACCGATCCGATCATCGAGACGTTTCTCGCGCTGTCAGATTTGTTGCGGGGGCACGGTCTTGAAGTCGCTGCCGCTGCGGTCGGAATTGTGGTCGGCGGCTGGCTGGCGTGGAGAAGACCAGCTGTCCGAACGAGAGTCATTACGGATCTGTCGCGGCTGCCGGTGATCTCGTCAGTGGTCGACTTCCATCGAACCGCGCTGTTCTGCCGAAACCTCGGGATCCTGCTGGGTAGCGGAGTAACCCTCACGGCCACGCTGCGGATACTGATCGACATCATGTCCACGACCGGAAACGTGCCGATCTGGACGGCGATGGCCGATCGTGTTCGTCACGGCGGCAAGCTCTCCGATGCGCTGACGGCCTCCGCCGTGCTGCCGGCGGTGGCAGTGCGAATGTTGCGTCTGGGCGAGGAAACCGGGCAACTGCCGACGCTCGCTGCCCGTGTCGCGGAGTTCTACGAGGCCAAGCTGCAACGTCAGCTCGATCGCATCGTCGGCATCATCGGGCCGGTCGCGATCGTCACCATCAGTATCGTGGTCGGCGGCCTGATTGTTTCGGTCATGACGGCGCTGTTGTCGGTTACGCAGGTCGCCGGATGAAGTACGGAGAACCCATCATGATATTCCGCTCGGGGAAGGTCACTCGATCGTCTCGCAAGCGCCGCTGCACTGCAGGCGAGGAGGGCTTCACGCTGGTGGAGATGCTGGTTGTCATCACCATCATCGGCATGATCATGGCGCTGGTAGGTCCGCGGGTGCTCAATTATCTCGGGGAATCGCGGACAAAGGCGGCGAAGATCCAGATCCAGAGTCTGAGCAGTGCGCTCGATCTGTTCTATCTCGATGCGGGTCGATTTCCATCCAGTTCGGAAGGATTGGTCGCCTTGGTGCGTCCGGTCAGCGGAATAGTGTCATGGAACGGGCCTTATATCAGAGGCGGCACGGTTCCCAATGATCCATGGGGAAACTCCTATGTCTACAAGCAGCCCGGAGATCAGGCTCCCTACGAAATTCGCTCGCTCGGTTCCGATGGACAGGAGGGAGGCGCTGGAACGGCAACCGATCTCACATCGGCGCAGAACTGAGAACGAGGGCGCGGAAGCCGGTTTCACCCTGCTGGAGATGGTCTGCGTGCTGGGTATGGTCGCTCTGCTCGCCGCCCTCTCGCTTCCTCGCCTGCCGACGGCGACGTCGCGGCCGCGGTTGGAGGCTTATGCCGTCGAGGTCGCAACGCTGCTCAAGGCCGACCGCAACGCGGCGCTGGGGCGCCGCGAGCCGGTGGAATCGGTGGTTGACGCGCAGGGTCGAACGATCAGGTCCGGATCGAGCGCTCGTTTCCTCAAGGTTCCGGATGACGTGGTGTTCGATGCCCTGCTGCCGCAGCGCTGCAATGGTCGGGTGACTCTGTCGGTCATCAGCTTTTTCGCCACCGGAATGTCTTGCGGTGGAACGATACGGCTGACGCGGCTCGGCAATGGATTTGAGGTGCGTGTGAACTGGCTGACAGGAGGTGTGGAAATTGTCGCGTATGAGACCTTTCAGGCGGAGCGGTGAAAGCGGATTCACGCTGATCGAGGCAGTCGTCGCGCTCGCATTGGTGACGGTCGTGCTCGCGGCGATCGGGTCGCTGGTGGCCAGCAATGCGCGCGGCGCACAGAATCTCGAGCAACATGTCGTGTTGATGCAGACCGCCCGACTCATCGCGTCGGCTCTGCCTCGCGCCGGCGAACCTCTCCCCGTCGATCTCGCCGGTGAGGCTTCCGGCAATCGCTGGCAGATGCGCTTGTCACCATTCGAGGGCAGCGGTGAGGCTGTCCCGGAGTCGCGCTTCATTCCGCAGCGTGTGGAGCTGCGCGTCCAATCGCCGTCCGGCGCAATTGTTTCATTCGAAACCGTACGCTTGCAGAACAGGAGCGAGCGTTGACGAGCCCGCGCCTCCACCGCTCCGCCCGGGGCGATGCCGGCTTCACGATGTTTGAAGCCTTGGTGGCCATCGCGTTGATGGGCCTGATCATGGGCGCGCTGGCGTCGGTGACGGCGCATTGGCTGCCGAACTGGACCCGGGGCCTGGTTCAGACGCAGCGGAACGAGCAGGTGGCGATCGCGCTCGACCGTCTGGCGGCGGATCTTGCGGCGGCTCAATATGTTTCCCCCAATCGATCGAGAAACACGCCTTTGTTCGGTGGTGCGGAACTGGCCGTCACCTTCGTACGCTCGGCACTCGGTCCGAACAGCCGCCTGGGGCTGGAGATCGTGCAGATCTCTGAAATAGTGGACAGTCGTGGTCCGGCGCTGGTGCGAATGCGCGCGCCCTTCGTTCTGCTTCCGACCGGAGACGTGGCACTCGATCCCATACCGTTCGCGGACCCGGTTGTTTTGCTTCGCGCACCATTTCGCGTCGCCTTCGCCTATGCAGGCCCCGATGGCCAATGGAACAGCAACTGGCGCAACTCGGGCGAATTACCTACCGCGGTTCGCTTCGAGGTTCGCGATGCCGAACGCAGGATCGTGATTTCGACCGCAACCAGGGTTCACGCTGACACGCCGGCCCCGCGACCAGATCCGGTCGACGAAGCGCGTCCGCAGGAAACCCTGGCCGCATCAAGCAATGCGTCGGGGGCACGGTGACCAAGGCCGTTCAGAAGCCTAAGGGTTCGGGCTCTCCCCAGCAGGGATTCATCGTGGTTGCCGCATTGTGGTTGCTCGCGGCGCTGGCCACCCTGGCCTCCGCGGCATCGGCCTATGTCGCGCAATCGGCGACCGCGCTCGCGGCGTTCGATACCGTGACGCAGTTGGAGATGTTGACCACAGCCGGAATCGAGCTGACCGCCTACCGGCTGTCGACCCCCGCGACGATACGACGGCCGACCCATGGCGGCTTCATTTTCAGATTGGCGAATTCAAGGGTCGCCGTGGAGTACATGTCCGAGAACTCCCGGATCAATCTCAACATGGCATCGCGAACCATGATCGCGGGATTGTTTGCCGCTCTCGGCGCCCAGCCCGAGGCGGCCAGCCAGTTTGCCGATCGGGTGATCGCATGGCGGAGCGCGCCGAGACCGAACGCGCAGGACGAGGAGGATGGGCACTATCGCGCCAAGGGATTGAAGTATTTGCCGCGCCGGGCGCCCTTCAGCAGTGTCGATGAACTTTCGCTTGTACTCGGCCTGCCTGCCGCGATTGTCGAACGCGCTCTGCCGTTTGTCACGGTGTATAGCGGCATCGGAGAGGTCAATGTGCTGGATGCTGCTCCGGAAGTGATAGCCGCCTTGCCAGGAATGACTCCGGCACGGCTCGACGCATTCCTGAACCAGCGCGAGTTGCTTCCTGCGGATAATCCGGAGTTCGTGCTGGGCGCACTAGGCGGGAGGCAGCCGGGCGCCACGGTGGCCGGAAGCATGGCCTACCGGGTTCGTATGCGCATCATTCTTCCCGATGGTCGGCAAAGCAGGCCGGAGGGGGTCATCATGATCCTGGGCCCAGGCGAAAAGGAAGCCTATCGGGTGTTCGCATGGCGGGACGAGATCGACCCGACTCCAGAAGGGTGGCAGAGACAATGAGTATGTACGGTGAAATCGCAGCGGGGTTGTCACTGTGGATCGATGTGGTCGCCCGTGCGGTGAACGCCCCGCTTGCAAGCGTGAAGCCGGTCCGCCTCATCGAGATCGTGGAAGAAGAAGCCGGCGTCTTCTCGATACGGCTCGTGCGGAAGTCGACCAGTGGAGGCGGCGATCTGGCTCCGCGTCGAATGGATGTGGCCGATGGAGAGCTGAGCAGATCGCTTCCGCCGGAGTGGTCCGCCGCGGTCCGGGGCAGTGTGGTCGAACTCGTGCTCCTGCCGTCCCGCTTTGTTTTCCGCCCGCTCGAGATGCCGAGCCGGGCCGCCGAATTCCTCAATGGGATTATCCGAGCACAGATCGACCGGCTCACGCCGTGGAATGCAGCCGAGGCGGTGTTTAGCTGGACCCGCCCGCGTGTCGCTGGCGAACGAATCGAGTTGACGGTGGTGGCGACCGGACGCGCGGGCGCAATTTCTCTGACGCAGGCGTTTTCGGAACTGGGGGCTGCGGGCGTCGAAATTTCAACTGCGCCGTCCGGGAAGGACAAGGTCACCGTCTATAGTCAGCGAGCTGGCGGGCAAACCGGTTTCAGCCGCCTGCGACTCGCCCTGGTTGCCGGGTTGGCGGTGACCGGACTGCTGGCGGCATCATCGATCGGTGTTGGCGGGTTCGTCGCCGATGCCTACGATACCCAACACCAGCAGCTCCAACGGCGGATAGCGGAGCGGCGAGCGATCATGCAGGGCAGCCAGACCGGCTCCGGCAGTTCGCCACTCGAATTGCTGATGCGCCGCAAACAGACCACACGGTCGAGCGTGTTGGTGATCGAGACGCTGTGCGCGCTATTGCCCGAACATACCTATGCGACCGAAGTGCGCATGGAGGGAGAGAAGCTGCAAATCGTCGGCGTTACCCGTGACGCCCCATCGCTGATCCAGATCCTGGAGCAGTCGCCGCATTTTTCAAGCGCCGGGTTCTTTGCGCCGACCACGCGATCGGCCGGCGAGCAGGGAGAGCGCTTCCACATCGAAGCCAGGCTCAAGCCGCATTTCGGATTCGGAACATGATCAGCAGGCCACGAATTGAAGGTCTTTTAACGCGCTTTCCAATCGCCGCGGTCGCAGCCTATTTCGCGCTGATCGTTGCATTCGTCTTCATCATAGCGGATGGTGCGATCCAGCTGCTGCAGCGCCGCGAAGCCGTCGCAGCCGCCTTGGACATCCTGACCCGGATCGAGGTCCGAGATCCGGCCCGGCCGGCGTCGGTTCCGACCGACGTCGGTGTTCCAGCCGGTTCACCCTTTATCGAGGGAACGACCGTGTCGACAGCTGGCGCAGCGCTGCTGCAGCGCGTAACGGCCGCTACAAAGCGGGTAAACGGCAATACCCTGTCCTCCCAGGTGGATCTCAAGGGCCCGCTATCCAAGACGGGGTTCATAACGGCGACCTCGACATTCGAGATCGATCCCTTGCAGTTGCAGCCGCTGCTGTATGACCTTGAGGCCGGCATGCCGCTGTTGTTCGTCGACGACCTGGTGGTGCAGGCGCCCTCGGGTTCCACCGAAAGCGGCAAGCTGCGGGTTGTTCTCGGTGTCTCCGGACAGCGGCAGGGCGCGAAATGACCGCGCGCGAGAAACCCCGCAAGCGGCCGGTTTTGAAAGAGGTCGCCGTGATTGGACAACTGCGGTCGGTGCGGCGCAGTACCCCGGATACCGCAGGCGAAGCACGCGATTTTATCATATCTGGCCGAGATCGATATCGGGGGATCACGTGTTAGCTTGGATAGGAACGCTGCCCGCCACGCTCTCCCGGGTGACGACCAGCGCCACATACGTTCCGCAGATCGACGGTCTGAGGTTTCTCGCCATTTTACCCGTGCTGTTCTATCATGCGGGGACGCGAGGCGAACGCTTCTATTCGCATTCCTCCGGTACGGAGGCTGCCATCGCACCATATCTGCCGCACGGGTCGCTCGGTGTATCGCTGTTCTTCTTCATCAGTGGATACATCATCGCATATCCGTTCCTGTCGGGGCGGTCACCATCCCTCAAGCATTTCTTCCTGCGTCGCCTGACCAGACTGGAGCCCCCCTACATCGTGGTGATGCTGGGCTGTTTTGCAGTACTTTCCGTTCTGACTCCGCCCGTCGCGGCGCCGAACTTTTACCTGACGGAGGGGCCTCTCTGGCAGAGCCTGATGGCGTCCTTGACCTACTCGCATTCCCTGGTGTTCGGCGAGCATCCCCGGCTGAATCCTCCGACGTGGTCGCTGGAAAGAGAGGTTCAATTCTACATTCTTGCTCCTCTGATATTATACATCTACGGCAGGATCCGGCACCGCGGCGTTCGCATACCGATCGGCTTGGCTGTCACGATCGTGCTTCTGGTGCTTGGTGAGTTCATTTCGGACCGGCTCGACCGCACAGGCCTTGTCAGAAACACGCTGCTGGCCGAGTCCTATGGCTTCATGCTCGGTATCGTTGCGTGCGACTACGGCGTTGGGAAGAACGTATTTTCGATGCCGCGCAAGGTCATTTTCGACATCGGATTCGTGATCGGATTGGTCGGTCTCCTTCTGACGGGAGCCATACAGTTCAACGTGCCGTTTCCCTTCCAGATTGCCAATAGCCTCGTTCGGGCGGCGTGCATGCTGGCGCTGTTCATGGCGGCCGCGCGAGGAACATGGTCGAAGTCCTTCCTGGGGCTTCCCTGGGTCGCGCTCATCGGGGGAGCCTGCTACTCCATATACCTCGTCCATGTGCCGGTGATGCATGCGTGTGCTCAGCTTCTGTCGAAGTTTGTTACCTTCGGGTCCCTGGGCGAGGCCTGGATGATATCATTGACCGTTCTGGTGCCGGTAACCTTGACGTCGGGAATGATTTTCTACGCGCTGGTCGAACGGCCCTGCATGGACCCGCGATGGCCGGAAAAGGCATGGCTTGGAACCGTCAGGCTGTTCGCGAGGCCATGGTTCAATCGATCCGCGCGCGAGACATGAGAGGCAGCTCGGCTGTCGTCAGGTGTGGTTCACGGGCAGGGACTGAGTTCATGGCTGGCTTGAACAACAGCAGCAAGAAAGAGATTCCAAATGTGTCGCCAAGGCTGAACACCTGCGGTTGAAAGAATGCGCCGAATAGCAAGGCGGCCAGGCCGGCGAAGCGTGCGCAATCGAAGCGGCGCTGCTGGCGGCTTTTTCCCGCACGCTTGATCGCGTCGACGCCCGCGAAGATCACAATGCATGCAATCAGGAAAATCAACAGCCCGCCACCTGCAACGCCAAACTCCAGCAGGGTCTTCAGGTAACCATTGTGACCCGACTCCTCGCCAATCGAGCGCTTGAATCCGATCCCGAACGGATGGTCGGAGATCGCGTCGAATGCGAGTTGCCAGCGATCGTCGCGTCCCGAGAAGCCCGAAGAAAGACCCCGAGTGGGGTCATCCAGTGCCAGTATGTCGCCGATCTGAGGCCAGAAGAAAATGCCCGTAACGAGGGCAACGACAAGCGCCGGAATCTTTGCCGGGCTGAGCGGATCGAAGGTCATTTCATACAGCACGACCGCGGTAATGCAGCCGATCAGGGCAAATCGCGAACTGACTACGGCCACCATGGCGAAGCACAGGATCCGCACGATGATCCCGGCGCGACCGGCATGGAATTGCGAGAAAATCAACGCCGTCAACAATGGGACTGCAAAGATGTTCGGTTGAAGAATGCCGCCGATGTCCCGGCGCTCCGGCCATCCGAGGACCGCGATAGCGGTGATCCCGAACAGACACAGGATGACGGATGCGACGCTCATGCACCTTTCGAAGTCGGCCGGCTGCAGCGTCCACAATATCGCCAGCGACAGGGCGATCGAGGGGAGGAGACACGTGTAGAGAATTCCGCTGAGGATGCCGAACTCGTCGCCGTGGAACTGAACGAGGAGGGACAGGCCGATGATGAGAAGGATCCCGGCCTGCGCCAGCTCCAGACGGCCCAATGTTGAATTGAAATGGAAGAAGTACCACACGCTCATGGTCGCAAGGAACATCAGCAGTCCGGTCGCCTGGCTGGCGGCGTAAACTGGGTAGCTACCCGCGATCATCGGATAGCTCAGAAGCGCACACCACGCCCAGAACGAAGCCGAAGCTGCCATCACAGGGATGCGGTCTTCGCGCAAGATCACGCCCTGACGTCCGACGTTTCCGCGGCACGCGACGCTTGCGCCGCACCCGGCGCGGCGACAGGCGGCGGGACCGCGGCCGTTGCTTTTACCATGATATGGTCGGGCGGAAGACCGGCCCGGTGACGCTCCATCATGGCGGCGTAGGATGTCTCGATCGATCGGGTGAAGGCAGTCGTGTCGAACAGCGGCGTCGTCAGGCGATGGCGGGCCAACTTCGTCTTCAGGTCCGCAAGCCGGGCCGGATTGCTGGCCAGTTTGATCGCCAGTCGCTCGTATGATTCCGCCGTCACCGTCACCAGTTCGGGCAGTCGAATGGCTTCCAGCAGGCTTGCCCCCACGCGGCCCGCGAAGGTCTCCCCGCGCAAGGTCACCACCGGGAGACCGGCCCACAGCGCGTCGCTTGCGGTGGTATGTGCGCCGTAGGGAAGCGTATCGAGGAAGAGGTCGGCACAGCGATGCCGCGCCAGATGTTCGGCAGGAGGGAGCCGGCGCGCGAAAATAAGCCGTTGCGGCGCGACGCCTCGCGCCGCCGCTTCTCGTCGCAGGTTATTGGCAGCGGTCGCGTTGTCTTCGAACAGCCACAGCACGCTGTTCTCTACGGCGAGCAGGATCCGCATCCAGCTGGAGAAGACCGCCGGCGTGATCTTGTAATTGTCATTGAAGCAGCAGTAAACGAACCCCGCTTCGGGCAGCCCATGTTCCGCGCGATCTGGTGCTGTATCCAGGATCGCGCGGTTGCGATCGTTGGCCTGATAGCTGTCGGGCAGCCAGACCACTTTCTCAGCGTAGCAATCGAATTCGTGCTCGGGAATGAGGTTTCGATCGGCGACGATATAATCGATGAAGTCGGCGCCGATGGTTCCGGGAAAGCCCAGATAGTTGACCTGGATCGGCGCCGGGCGCATGGCGAGAATGCCGGTTCGGGCATCCTGGGTGTATCCCTTCAGGTCGACCAGGATGTCGACCCCGAGCGTACTGATCAGCTCGGCAATCTGGCTGTCCCCCTGCGATCTGGCGTCGATAAAGCGATCAAAAGCCGCCACGATTCGCCGGCGCATATTCGAATTGTCGTCAGGGCCGATCGAAATGGCGCTCACCTCAAAGCGCGTCCGGTCGTGATGCTCGAAGACGCCCGCCATCAGCTGCGAAGTGGCGTGCTGATGAAAGTCCGCGGAGAGATAGCCGATACGGATGCGGTCGTGATCTTGGCGTGTGCTCGGCCGGACGACGTGACGAACCGGATGGAAGCTGCTCTCGATCCATTTTCGGGCGCATTGCAGCTGCTCTCGCGCCGAGGACGGAATTGCGATCAACATGAACGGCGCGACAGTATTCCCATTCCCGACCGATGATCGGACAGCTTCGCCGGCGGCCTCGAAGCCGGTCCAGTCGCAATGATGCATTCTGACGCGCAAGCATGCGGCCGTCACAGCCGGCTGATCGGGTTTGAGAGCAAGTGCCTTGCTCCAGTCGGCCAGCGCCTCATCATAGCGTTTCAGCAGATAGCACACCTGGCCTCGCGCCAACCGTGCGTTCAGCAGGCCCGGGTTCAGCGCAAGCGCCTGGTCGAAGGCCACGAGGGCGTCATCATGTCGGCCGAGCGAAAGCCGCAACGTCCCGCGACCGAGCCATGCCTCGGCGAAGGCGGAATCCGCGGCCAATGCGCGGTCGAACGCGGCTTCCGCTTCCGGATGACGTCCCGACCGGGAGTGAACATTTCCCAGTCCCGACCAGGCCGCAGCGAGGTTTGGCCGGGCCGTGAGTGCACGGTCGTAGGCCGCCGCAGCCTCCTGCAGGCGATCAAGCTCGAACAGGGCATTGCCGCGCCCAACGAAGGCCTCGACGAAGTCGGGTCGAAGCGACAGCGCCTTGTCCACCGCCGCCAGCGCTTCTTCGTGACGACCGAGCTGGATCAGCGTGTAGCCACGGCCGAGCCAGGGTTCCGCGATGCCGGGCCGCACCGCCAGCGCATGGTCATAGGCGGCGAGGGCGTCGTCGTAACGCCGGTTAGCGAAGTGGATGGTGCCCTTGTCGAGGTGCGCCTCGGCGAGCTGCGGGTTCAGCCGCAAGGCTTGGTCATAGGAAGCGAGGGCTGCCTCGTGTTGTCTGGTCCTGGCCAGGGCGGAACCCAGCATGAAATGAGCCTGGAACTGTTTTGGGTGGTGCGTGAGAAGCAGTCGCAGTTGCGCAATCGCCTCCATGTGCCGGCCTTGCGCCAGTAGCGCGGCGGCATTCGCCTGTAGCAACGCTGCGCTGGTCGGCGCCAACTGGAAGCCGCGCTGGCACAGTTTGATCAAGTCATCGTGGGCGCCGGCCCGATGCAGAATGGCCGCATAGTTCTCGATGAGCTGCAGATTGACCGGATTCGACTGCAGCGAACGGTCCATCAGTGATCTCGCACTGTCGATGTTTCCCGCCGCAGCCTCGGCTACGCCGAGATAATGCAGCGCGTCGGGACTGTCGGGCTTCGCACGGATGATACGCCGATACAATCTGGCCGCCGCTGCGATATCTCCCTTGTTATGCAGGGAGAGCGCCCGGTCCAGTGTCAGCCCTTCGTCACGCATCGCCACGCACCCTGCTTTCGATGCCGCCGCTGCAGTAAGCTGTGGCCCGATACGCCCAAACGCGTCTTCTAGCTACCTATTTGAACAAGACTGTGACATTGCGATACCCTTTCGGTATCTCACTTCGATACGTTACATCTCTCAAAAGTTCTGTTATGAGGTTGCGGTGCATCTCCAGAGGGGTGAGGCGAACGTGTCATTGATGTCCAACAGGTACATGCTTCAACTTCGGCGCGTCGCGCGAGCCGCCGGAGTGCCTCGGCTGCTGGGCCGGTTGGCGAAGGATTACGAGAGTTCATTTTCCAGGCAGCTGACGCTGGCTTGTCGTCCCGGCGACGTCGTGTGGGATGTAGGGGCCAATGTGGGCTACTACTCGCGTAATTTTTCCCAATGGGTGGGAGCCTCGGGCAAGGTCTTTGCGTTCGAGCCCGACATGATGAATTTGCCCGAACTGCGCGCTGCTTGCAGCGGAAGCCGGAATGTCGAGATACGCGAGTTCGGGTTGTCGGACAAAACCGAGCGCAGACGTTTCCTGGAGGGAGACGACGCCGATCGCTCGACATCCCGAGTGCTGGTGCCCGGTGAGGCCGTTCCTGACGGGACTACCGAGGTGGAACTACAAACGGGAGACGCCGTCATTCAGGGCGGAAACGCGGAGCCTCCGAACGTCATCAAGATCGACGTCGAAGGTCACGAATTGTCGGTCCTGAGGGGAATGCAGGGAACTCTATCGAGCGAACGGTTGCGAAGTGTCTTCGTGGAAGTGCATTTCGGTATTCTCGACCGCAGCGGCCGCGCGGACGATCCGAAGAAAATCGAAGATATCCTGAAGCGGAGCGGCTTCAAGATAAGTTGGACCGACGCATCGCACATCTTCGCTTCCCGGCCGGTCTGATCGTTCATTATCGGGTTTCAAGCTACGCGATGCGGATCATATGAGGGCGGGCCGGCGATGATGTCCAGGGACGGCATTGGTTCTCCAAAATGACCATGCCCGAATCCGGTGCCGCGCGCTCCAGTCCGTCAGGAACGGCAAGGATCTCTGCTGCGTCGTCGTCGATGCTCGCCAGATCGCGCGCCGTCGCGAAGCTCAGGACCAACTCCGGCCGGTGGCCGCAGCTCGTCAACGTCGCGCTCCTGATCGCCGGGTTGGGCCTCGGTCAGGGAACGATCTTCATTGTCCAGACGACGCTCGTGGCGGCGGGCGAGTACCAGCTGCTCGCCGCATTCGGGACGCATTACTCCTTCGCTGTTCTGGGCATCATCCTGGTCGATGCCGGCGCCGGCATCATACTCGCCCGCGCAGTTGCGCGCCTGTCGGCGGAGCGGGAGCCACACGACGAGGTGTGGCGGATTTTTTGCGAGGCGAGTGCGATAAGGCTCTTGATGGCGGCGCTGATAGGCACGGTTGCCGTTGTCTATGCCGTGGCATTTGCATCCGACAGGTTTTCCAGCTGGTACGTGGCCTTGGCGCTTCCCGGGCTGCTGTGCTGGGCCGTCAATGGCGTCGGCCTACTCGACGGTCTCAAGCTCAGCGGGATCAGCGGCATTACCGGATCGGCGGCCTACATGGTGACCGCGCTCGGCCTCGCCCTGGCGGCGCACAAGTCAACCGAAACGGCCGGCGCGATCCTCGGCGGTGCCTTCTCGATCGGTTATCTCACGACCCTGATTGCGCAGTGGATCGTGCTTGGGCGCAAGGGCTGGTTCCCCCGGTTTCACCGCCCGACGCGCGCCGGCTTGCTGAGGTCGCTGAGGGACGGCGGCGCGCTGTTGTTTCAGCTCGTGCCGGGACAGATCAATATGCGGGTCCAGCTGGTGCTGAGCGCCGTCTATCTCGGCACCGAGACGACGGCTCTTTTCATCTACGTCAAGCAGATCGTGACGGCGGCAACGCAGATCATCGCGTTTGTCCTGCGTGTCGAATTCCCGGGTCTGGTCGAGAGGCTGGCTGCGTCCCGAAGGCATAGCGTTGCAAGTATTCTGGGCGCACAGAAGATGGCGTTCTATTGCGCGGTGATCTTTACGATCGGCGCAACCGGTGTTGCCGGCATGGCGGCGGCGGTGCCGGACTTCGGCCTGCATCGGGCCGCGGTGATCATGGCTTCCTTCGCGCCCACGATCCTGACGCTGTCACTGTCGCTGATGATGACGCAGGCGCTCGCTGCCATGGGTGCCTATGCGGTGATCGCGAGGGCGCTTGCCATCAGTTCGGTGGCGGGAATGCTGGCCAGCTACATGCTGGTTTCGGCGCTCGGGGTGTATGCGTTCGTCGTTGGCGAAGTCATTTTTCATCTGGTGGGATTCTATATCGTGTTTCGATACCTGCGGCGCTCGAACTGATCGGGCCGGCCTTGCCAAGACGCGATCCTGGGCGTCACGGCCAACGAACATGCCGCTCATATCACTCTTTTGCGGACCCAACGCTCCTCACCTTCGGACGCAGGGGCTGACTTGCCGGCAGGCGACCGGTCGACTCCGGCCTGCGGCGGCTGCCGGTCGTGACGCTTTCGATGGAACGAACCGGTGACTGTGCGGGCTGGCGCAGGCGAGTGGCCGTAACCGTCAGCGGTGGTGGCAGTGCCAGGAATTCGACCTCGATCGAACGGAGGATGGAGACGCGATCCCATTTCTGCTCGGCGCGGACGCGCGCGACGGCGCCAAGGCGAGCCCTCATCGCCTTGTCTCCGGCCAGCATGATAACGGCGGCAGCGAGCGCCTGCGCGTCGCCCGGAGGAATGACCAGACCGGCGTTCTCCATCTCCAAGGCGATGCCCGACCCGGGCGCAGCCATCGCGACGACCGGTCGGCCGGACGCCAACATGCCCGCCAGCTTTGACGGCAGCACCAGATCGGAGATCTCGCTCCTCTGCGGCAGCAGGTGAATGTCAGCGGTGCTGAGCAGTTCCGAGACGCGGTCCGGAGGTTGCAGGTCAAGAAAATGCACATTGCCAAGGCCGTTCGCCGCCTGCATCAGCGTGGGTTTGACCGGACCGTTTCCGCACAGAACGAATTGCAGGGAGGGATGGCTGTTTCGGGTTGCGGCGGCAGCCTCGACGATCAACTCGAGACCCTGCTTGTTCGACATCGCTCCGGAGTAGAGCGCCACGATATCGGTGGGCTTCAGGCCCAGCTCGGTGCGGAGACAGGTCTGACCGGATCCAGGCAAGATGACGCTGGTATCGATCCAGTTGCGGAATTCCCAGAGCTTTTCCGGTGCGACTGCCTTGTTTTCCAGGCAGCGCATCATCTGCGGCGAAATTGTCGATATACGGTCGAACGAACCCAGGATCCGCCGCTCGACTCCAAGCATCAGTCTGTGCGCGGTGGCATTCTTCCGCAACAGCCCGAGTTCAAACGCAGCGTCGACTTCCATGTCCTGAACATGGAGCCAGGACGTCGCTCCGCTGATTGTTGCGGCCAGCTTGGCGATCGGAGCGGAAAGCAGCGACGGTGCTACCGCCAGCACGATGTCGGGACGCCACCGAAGCGCGCTCCACAGCAGCGGAATCGCCGCTGAAAACAGGAAGGAGGCGTGGTGAAGCAGCCGTTTCACCCCGGAGGGCCGCCTCGGGACGTAGATCGGCGCCCGTATGATGTCGACGCCTTCAAGGCGTTGGCTGCTGTACCATAAGGAACGATATCCGGATGGGACCTTCCAGTCGGGATAATAGGGTGGCGCGGTCACGACGCGGACGGCGTGGCCTTGCGCGGCCAGACTCTCGCAGAGCTCGGTGTTGTATTTCGCGACACCGATAAGATCGGGAGCATAATTTATCCCGATCACCAAGACCCGCATGATTGCCCTCACTTTGACCAGAACGAAGCGCTTCAGCGGGCGTCAACCCAAGCCGCTGAAGAAATCATGCGGTTGGTTGTGGTGCCGGCGATGGTCACTGAACGCAGGCCGAACAAAGATTTGAATGCCGGCGCGCACCCACGCCGGAATGTCGAACGCTAATATCATTTGGTGTGTGACAGTATCATAATAATGATACGACGAGGTGCGATGCATAACCTTATATCGGTTCTGAGATATCAAGAGGCGGGGATGTGCGTCGCGGCGCGCGCCTGGAATGTCGCGAAATATGATGGGGAAATTCCGCCCCGAAAGTGCGGGGGAGGGGTCGACCGGCGCGTGCCGGGTCGCGGCTTACGCCAGACTTTCGCGCACGGCGTCGGCGAAACCCGGGATGGGCGGCAGACTGGCGGCGGTGGCATTGCGCTCGATATGCCTGGTATCGAACATGGAGATGATCACCACGCCGTCCGGGTTGTTCGAGAATGCGAAACGCAGCAGCAGATCGTGCGGCGATTTCGCGAACTCGATACCGTGGCGTTCGGCTATCGCGGTCAACCTGGCCCGTTGCTCCGGGCGCATGCTCGTATGGGCTTGTGTGATTCCGGAGCCGAATACACCGTGGGTAACGAACATCGGTGCGATCGGGAACTGGATGCGCAGGTTGGCGGCATGGTTTGTCAGCGGCGTGTCGGGAAATTGTGCGATGTCAATGGCCTGACCGGCGCGAACCGCAGCTTCGATGCCCGCCTGATCGCCGGCGATGGAGACGGCCCGCACCAGCCCCTGCCTGACCAGCCGCCGCAACACATGGAAGATTTCGGGGCTGGCCGCGTCCTTCATCGTCGGTTCGTGTACCGCCAGAACGTCGATGTAGTCGGTGCCCAGCAGTCGCAGGCTTCGGGTCACGGAATGTTCGATGGCCGCGGGGTCGATAGGAGCGCGTTCCCCGGTGGGACGGGCCCTGGCGACAGCCTGGCGCAAGCCCGGGAATGTCGCAACGACCCGCCGGGCCAGCGGTCGGACCAGCCGCGCCGGCAGCGAAACGTGGGGAGGAGCGATGCCGAACTTCGTGCAGATGACGACCTTGTCGCGTCGCCCCCGCAAGGCCTGACCCAACAAGGCTTCGGCGTGTCCGTCGCCATAGGGCGGCGCTGTGTCGAACCAGGTCAGACCGAGATCGATCGCACGATCGATCGCGCGACGTCCCTCCGCCGGCGAAATCCGTGAACCGAGCGACGCGCAACCGAAGCCGATGACGGACACGTCACGGTCCAGCCGGGGTACGCGAACTGTTCTCACGCCGCCACTCCCAGGCCCGATGCTTCCGCTTGTTCCGCCAAATGCGCGGCCAGTCGCAGCGCCAGCGCGACGGTCGCAAATGTCGGATTGGCCTGGCCCGAGGAGGGGAACACCGAACTGGAGCACACGTAGAGGTTCTCGACGCCATGAACGCGACACTCGGTATCGACCACGCTGTCCCCGGCATTCAGACCCATGCGCGTGGTACCTATCTGATGATAGCCGTCGCAGGCCTGCTGCAGGATGCTCGCGATCCGGGCTTCCGCGGGAATGCGATATTCGAGGTGACCCAGGCCGGCCTGCCTCAATGATTGATCGAGCAATTCGTGAGCCGACAGCACGGACCGCGCATCGATCTCCGTGTAGCGCAAGTCGATGTCGAGAAAGGCAAGCCCGAGCGCGTCCTTGCGGTCGCCGAGGCTGACCCGCGATTCACGGTTCGGCGCCTGTTCGGCGAGGTAGTGCAGGGCGTATCGGCCGCCCGAACTCTTGACCAGGAAACCCGGCCTGCGCGGGCTCGACAGCAGCCGCGCGTGGCAAATAGCCGCGATCTCGCGAAATGTCGACAGCGGCGATCGCATCACGTTCCACAAATGGGCGAACCATCGGCGTGGCTCAGGCCCGACATGGCTGAGCCGAACGCCCTCGGACACGAGTAATCGGCCGAGCGGCGCGGTGGCGAGCGCGAGCCACACCAGCGACAGGACACCATTGCGGTGGACGGATTGGTGGAATGGCGGATTGTCGATCCAGAACGCGATGTTGAGAAGTCCGTCCCGCAGTTGTGCTTTTGGCGTGAGTGTGAAGCGGCGGCGCGCGAACACACCGCCGTCGACAAAGAAATCATATGCGGTTACCGCGGCGGCATCGGCAAGCACGAGGTCTGCAATCTTGCCGGACGCATGGCCCATATATCCGCGGCCCAGCGCGCTATCGAAGCCACCGAACAGGCCTGGCCGCTGCTGCTGCGCCC
>JAZJYY010000048.1:0-49183 GCA_040390145.1 Pseudomonadota bacterium | reverse complement strand
CAGCAGCAGTCTGGTCGTCTCGAGGCCGCCGCAGGCGAGGACGACCGTGCGCGGCGTAATGCGAACGGTTCTGTGCGCATCGCCGAACACCACGCCCATGACGCGCAGGCCATCTTCCGCCAGCAGCAACTCCGTGACCGTAGCACCCATCATGACGGTAACGCGCCGCGACTCCGCAAGTTGCGACCGGTGTCGGCGTCCGGCGTCGATGTCGGGCGTCCAGCGTTCGAGCTGATCGCATCGAACGTCGCCGAAAACGGCCGGGGCGGCCGAAAACCGCGGCGGCCCGATGCCGAAGAATTCTGCGGCGGCCTCGTACCAGCGGGAAATCTCCTGATGGGGGATCGGCCAGGCCGCCTGAGGCAAATGCGGGCGCTGCACAAAATCTACATCGTCGAGCGGGACGCACCTCCCGCCCCACCAGCGCGAGGTACCGCCGAGCCCGCGATACATCGCGATGCTGGGGGGCGCGTGGCGCGCGGCATCGACGGCATGTCCTGCGGTCAGCGTCGCCGCAAACCGATCGGGCTGCTCGTGTCCTGATTCGAGCAACAGCACCGACATGCCCTGGCGTTCACACGCCAGCGCCAGCGCGATACCGATCGGCCCGGCTCCGACGACGCAGAGATCGCAGTCGGGGATGGCATCCTGGCGGGCGAAGGAGGTCAGCATGTGAAGGCGGACGGCATGGTATCGCAAACTCATCCAATCGGTGCGGCGCATCGCAAAACGGTCTCTCTGAAATCGTTTCGCCGCCGGGAACGAAGGCATGGTCTGCCCCCGCTAATGTATGGTGGTAGTGTGTGACATTTGTTCTGGCGCGTGGGGTCACGCGGCCCGACCTTGGTACTGCCCGGACGGTCACGTAACGCGACATCTACTGGCGCTCTGCATGACTCGTACGCGCGATCGCCGCTTCGTTAAACTGTAATGTTCGGTTGGTAGACGTCACATTAGGCATAACAAAATGTCAACGGGGCTGAACTTTTGGAATTGGCTTTGACTTGCCGTGAGCCGATGTGCGCGAGGCCGCCCGCAAGGGCTGCACTGTACGTCGGCGCCGCATCGACGCCGGGGTTCTGATCCGACTTCCATCATCCCGGTATGGTTCAAGAGTGAGGCGGCGTTATGGTCTTCACGTCCCCATCATCCGCGGCGTTGTCGGTGACCGAGCGGGAGCAGGCAGCCGCCGCCGGCAAATGGCAGAGGCCGGTTGCGGAATTCGTCCTGTTGTTTGGTGCGGTGTGGTTGTTGCTCTACGCCGCCTGGGTCATGTTGCCGTTCACCCGGCCAGGGTCCGTGATCGTCGCGGATGCAAAATTCGACACCCTGGTGAAAAGCAGCATGTTTGGTCCGCAGGACCGTCATCGGGTGATGGTCTTCGGTCACAGCAAGGTGCTCACCTGCTTGCGTCCGCGCGAGTTCGACGCTGCCGTGGGAGCGGGATTCCGGTCCTATAATCTAGGCTTGCCGGGAGAAGTTCGTTTTCTTCCCATCCTGGAAGCCGCGCTGGAAGCCGGGAACATCCCGACCCACGTGCTCTTGACGCTGCCATGGGACGACAAGCCCGGCCCGCCGGGATTCATGAGCGTTCTGCGCGACGATCCCGCCATCGCCAAAATCCTGCTGCCGTTCCGCACCTTTCCGCGTGACGCAACGCTGTTCCTGTTCGAAAACAGAAACCGGCTGGCGGAAGCCGTGCACGACGTCGCTGCCCAACGCAGCGCCATGCTCGAGGATCGCGGCTGGTTCTTCATCAAGTCACAAAGTCATTACGCGGGTGATCGTCTGCCGGACGATTATACGCTGCCCACCGATCGTCCGACCCGCATCGACGAGCGAAAAATCCCGGAAAGGTCTTTCAACCGAACGCGTCTCGAGCAGTTGGCGACGAAATACGGCTTCGAAGTCCTCTTTATTCCATTGCCCTTCCGCACTGGCGAGTTCGCGCCCGCTCCGGCCGCGCACAATGCCCGCCTGGCGCCCATCTCGGATCATCCCCGCATTCGTGTGCTGGGACCCGACTACTTCATTTACCCGCCCCCATATTTCGCAGATCCCGGCCACATGAATCTCGAGGGCGCGGTGGCCTATTCCACCGATCTCGCGAGACTGCTGAAGAGCAGCGGAGTGGTTGACTGATGCTTTTCAATTCGTTCGAGTTCTTCGCGTTCTTCGTCACATTTCTGGTGGTGTACTTTTCGGTGCCCTCCCGGCTGCAGCCTTTTGTGATGGTCATCGCCTGCTACATCTTCTACATGGGATGGCGGCCGTCTTTCGCTCTGCTGCTGGCGTTCACGACCATAGTTGACTACGCGACCGCGCTTCGTATGGCGTCGGCACGAACCGAGGCAGGCCGTAAGGCCGCGATGATAGTCGCGCTCACGATCAATCTGGGTGTGCTTGCGACCGTCAAATATCTCGATTTCATGATCGCCAACGTGATCGGCGTGGTCGGGCTGGTCGGCTATCCGATGTCGGATTTCACACTCGGTATCCTGCTGCCGGTCGGCATTTCCTTTTATACATTCCAGTCCGTCGGCTACACTCTCGATGTGTACAATCGCCGCGTCGAGGCGGAACGCAACTTCATCATTTACGCCCAATATGTCGCGTTTTTCCCGCAGCTCGTGGCCGGACCGATCGAGCGGGCGGGACACATGCTTCCGCAATTCCATCGCGTTCATACGCTGAAGTTCGAGAACGTCCCACCGGGGCTATGGCTGATCGGGTTCGGCCTGTTCAAGAAGATGTGCGTAGCCGACGCGATCGCGCCGATCGTCAATGGAGTATTCGCGAACCCGCAGGCCTATTCCGGAACTTACAATCTGATCGCTGGACTTGGATTCGTCGTTCAGATCTATTGCGACTTCTCGGGATATTCCGATATCGCACGCGGGCTCGCCCGGATCATGGGCTTCGATCTGATGATCAACTTCCGCCAGCCCTTGTTCGCGACCAGCGTGAGCGAGTTTTGGCGGCGCTGGAATATCTCGCTGACGACCTGGTTCCGGGATTATTTGTATATTCCGATAGGGGGCGGCAAGGGCGGCGAGATCAAAGTCGCGCGCAACATCATGATCGTCTGGCTGGCAAGCGGTCTTTGGCACGGCCCCGCATGGACCTATGTCGTGTGGGGCGCCTATCACGGCGTCTGGCTGATCGTCGAGCGATTCGTTGCGAGAACGGTCAAGCCGGAACGGTGGCTCGGGACAGCGCTGTCCAGCGTCCTCGGCTGCATCTGGGCTGTTGCGATCTTCACCATCGGCCAGATCATCTTCCGGTCGACGAGCTTCGCGAACGCCTTGGCCACGTTTCAGAGTTTCGGGGACTTTGGGCCATTGTCGTACGGGACGTTCAAGATGCTCGGTTTGCCGAGCTTCGAACTTGCGATGCTGGGCCTGTCGGTCTGCGTGCTTTTCGGGATCGATTACCTTATCGCTCGCAAGCCCGAGCGGTTGGCCGCGCTGGCAGCGGTGCCCCGGCTTCCGACCGTGGCCGGTGTCGGCCTTTGCTACTACGTCCTCATCTTCGGGGTAATGGGCCGGATCGAATTCATCTACTTTCAGTTCTAGGACTCAAACCCAATGCTGAACAGAGTGCCGAACCGCCGGGTCGCACTCGTGACCGGCATCACCGGCCAGGACGGCGCGTATCTGGCCGACTACATGCACGGAATTCTGCAGGCCGGTGCGCCCGACGATTTCGTGCTGGCCACCGGCGAAACCCATTCGGTGCGCGAGTTCGTCGAAGCGGCCTTCGCCGAAGTCGATCGCGCGATCGGATGGAAGGGGCACGGCGTCGAGGAGACCGGCATCGATCGGCGATCGGGCGAGATCCTCGTCCGGGTCGATCCCGCCTATTTCCGGCCAACCGAGGTGGACCTTCTGATAGGCGACGCCGGCAAGGCGAGAAGAGAGCTCGGATGGACGCCGAAGACGACCTTCGCCCAGCTGGTCAGGGAGATGGTTGCAAGCGACCTGGCGATTGCCAAAAGGGAGGTCGTCATTGCCGCACACGCCCTTTGAGTTGGCGTGGAAGACGGTATTCAAACCGATCCCCGAACAGGCGCTGTTCGCCGGCCGCTGGAGCCGACGATCGCCAAGATCGCAGGCCAATATGGCGGAATAACTTCGCTGCCCGAGGCCTGCGGTTGGCCTACGACGCCATCCTGCGGGAGCGTGAAGACATTCTGCTTGTCGCCGCCGCGGGCTCTGACGAGCGCCTGTGTCACGCGCCGACTGTTGCGCTCGAGGCCGCCTGGTCCGAGCAGGCCGCAGCCAGCAGATGTTCGTGTTCCGGTTTGACGATGATGTGCGTGCCGAGACACAGTGCATCGAGGCCGGTACGCAGGAAGCAGTTCATGGCCTGATCGGGGGTGTCCACGATCGGTTCGTTCTCGTTGAAGCTCGTGTTCAACACAATGGGAATCCCCGAGAGCTGCCCGAAGCTTTGGATCAAATCGTAATAGAGAGGATTGGTCTCCCGCTCGATGCTCTGCAACCGACCCGTTCCATCGACATGTGCGATCGATGGCAGCCGCTCGCGCCATTCGGGTCGGATCTTCACGACATGCATCATGAAGGGGCTGAAGACGTCCTGCTCGAAATAGGTCGACACCGCCTCCCGCACGATCGAGGGCGCGAAGGGTCGAAAACTTTCCCGACGCTTGATCTTCTCGTTGATGAGTTCCTTCATGTTCGGACGTGTGGGATCTGCGAGAATGGACCGGTTGCCGAGCGCACGAGGTCCCCACTCGGATCGGCCCTGGTACCAGCCCGTCACCAGACCCGCCTGCAGCAGGGAAGCGACCGCTTTCGGAACCAGCTCAACCGGCAATTCCCGGCGCGGCATCCTTGCCCGCTCGGCGGCACGACGCAACGTATCCTCGCCATGGGCGGGTCCCCAATAGGCATGGTTCATATGAAACCGTTCACGTCCTCCCGCCACATTGTGCCAGGCCCACATTGCAGCGCCGACCGAGAGCCCGTCGTCCGACGATGCCGGCTGCAGATAGGTCTGCTTGAAAGGCGTATCGCGCAGCAGGCGCGCGTTCATGACGCCGTTGAGGGCGCAGCCGCCGGCGTAGGCGACCTGATCGGTCGGCACCAGGCTATGCAGTCGTTTGAAGCAATGCAGCGCGACTTCCTCAAATCGAACCTGGCAGGAGCGGGCAATATCTTTGTCGCGTTGCGTCAGTTCTTCTCCGCGCTGGCGTGGCGCTCCCAGTTTGCCACGCCATTGGTCGGTGTACAGCCGCAGCATCGCCATCCGGTTGCGCTCGTCCATCTTGCCGATTTCGCCGCCGCGATGCATGCCGAAAAAGCCCTTGGTCAGCCGGAACCAGCCGTCCGACGGCGTTTGGACCAGTTCGCGCATCACGTCGGCAAAACGGTCGCTACCATACGGCGCGAGTCCCATGACCTTGTATTCTTCGCCGAATTCGTCGAAGCCGATGAACTGACAGCATGCGGTGTAAAAGAATCCCAGGCTGTCGGGCAGATGCACGCGATCGAGGATCTCGATGCGCGTGCCCTCGCAACGCGCCGCCATGACGCTGGTGAAATCGCCGCTGCCGTCGTAGGAGAATCCGGCCGTCAGCCCGTCGAACGGCGAGCAGTAATAGGAGCTCGCAATATGCGCCAAATGGTGCTCGACGTTGACGATACGGGCCTTGAGTGAATCCGGTGCCTGCCCGCAGGCCACCGCGACCTGCTCGCCGACGCTGACGTCCGATCGCGCGCGACGCAGATGCTCCCATCCGGCCATCGCGCCGGTGAAAGGATGGCGCAGCACGTAAGAGAGCTTGGCGCGACGATTTTGCGAGCCGTCGCGCGCGACAGCGATGAAATCCAGCTCCTTCGGCAATATGCCGCCCGCCGCCAAGACCCATCGGATTGCCTGCTGGGGGAAAGAGGGGTCATGCTTGATGCGTTGCCCGAAGCGCTCTTCGGTGACTGCCGCGACCACCTTGCCATCGAGCACAAGGGTGGCCGAAGCATCGGGATGGTTGAGGTTGATACCCAGAATCGCAGTCATTGCAGCAAGTCCCAAAGTTGCTCGCCGCGAACCCGCGCGACGTCTAACATCGTGGCATTCGCGTCTTCGTTAACAATAAAACATATCATTTCAGTGACTTGTCGCCGCGTAAGCGCCGAGCCGTCATGCCCGTCTTGGTGGATGGATGGCGGGATAACATAATGTCATCTTGCAGGGTTCTCGTGATGATATAGGCAGCTACTTCATCGCGGGCTGGGAACCATGGCATTGCTCTTGAGATTGCGCCCCGCATCGGGCGAATTGCTCAATCTGGATTTTCTGCGGTTCATCGCGTCGGTGGGCATCGTTGCGCATCACTCGATCGAGTTTTTCCTGGCGCGGGAATATCGCGCCGCGCTGACCGACCAGACCAGAGGCCTGTCGCTGTTCGTCGACCTGTTCTTTGTGATATCCGGCTTCGTCATCGCCTACGTGTATCGGGGAAGAGTCGGCACCTGGACCGGTTACGGCAATTTCATGCAGCGCAGACTGGGACGGCTGTTCCCGTTGCATCTCCTCACACTCGCCGTCTCCGTTATCGTGCTGGGCGCGATCGCCACACGCTGGCAGTCCAACCACCTGCCTTCACTGGACGCGCGCTGCATTGCGCAGACCGCCGTCTTTCTTCATGCGATTGTCAGCTGCGGCAACGGAGTCTCGTTCAACGGCGTTTCCTGGTCGATTGGCGCCGAAATGGTCATGTACCTGATATTCCCGGCGTTTGCATGGACGGGGCACCGGGCGAGAACGGGGCTGCTGGTGGTGACCGTGGCTTCGCTTTTGACGGCGGTGGCGTTTCATCGGGTCGAGAACATGCCCTGGGAGAATCTCTGGCCCGTCTTCAGGGCGCTGCCATCGTTTCTGATAGGTGTGTCGCTGTTCTACTGGCAAGACGCGCTCCGCCGCATGCCCAAGCCCGGGCCGATTCTTGCGGTATCCCTGCCGATGATGGCCATCGCCATGACCATGGGAATGCCCGATGCCGCAAGTCTCGCGCTGGTCTACATCGTGGCGGCATCGGCGATCGCGTCCGATCTCCAGGGTTCGGTGACGGCCGTCGTCAGGCAACTCGCGCCATTAGGGCAGCTCACCTATTCGATGTACATGTGGCACTCGATCCTGATCACGGTACTTTTGAACGCCGTCGGCGACAAGTTGCTGCACGCGGGTACCGGCCCGATGCTCGCGATCGGCGCCGTGTGCTACGCCGGCATCCTGGTCGTTTCCTATTTGTCGTACGTTTTCGTCGAAACACCGGCGCGACGCTGGATCGACAGTCTAAGACTGTTTTCCCCGGTCGATCGCAAAGCAAAAATGGCGGATGCTAGTTCTCCATCGTCGGTTTCCGGGCAGGGATGAGAGAATGGACTATCTGCCGATGCGCGGCGCCTCGACGTTGCGGCGCCCGAGCCACCAGGCGACACCGCGGTCGACGACGAGTCCAACGCGCGATGGGCCGGTGGCGTTTGCCTCGACCACGACGTCGCGAATGCCGGGCGAGGCCGTTGAAAATCCCTGTATTGCGATATGGGCATCCTGGTCGAGCCGGTTTCCACGAACGATGACGGCCTGCACCAGGGGCGGCCGGCCCGCTGTCGTGGCGGTCTGGTTGGCCCGGACGAAAATCAGGGCCTCGTTTGAATACACGTCGGTGTCCGGACCCGCCCGATAGACATTTCCCTCGAGGATGTGGTTGTCGAGGATCTGGATCCGCCAGCACGGTTGAAAATGCCCGTAGGAAAGACCGATAGCGGCAAAGCCGCTGGTCCGGATCGACCGGTTTCCGGCCATGACATGGCTGAGACCGGTCCCGAAAATCTGCGCCGCGACGCCCGTGTCTTCAAAGGAATTGTCGATGATCAGGTAGTTCTCATGCGCCTGAACGATGGTTACCTCCGACGTCGGGTCCAACGCGACCTGTAGCGGCCGGTCGAGCGTCACGGACATGTTTGGTGCGGCGCCTGTGGAGGCGGCAATACGGCCATATTGACCGGCGCCGCGGCCGTTCACCACCATGACCATGGCACCGGCCCAGTTCTGGCTCGTCGGATAGGGGTTGGGAGCATCCGGCAACGACAACAGTGTGGGAGAGATGCTTTCGGCGCGACCGAAATAGTAGCCCCCCGGTCCGTCGGTGGTCATGCCTTCGCGGTCCCAGCCGTAGAATGCCTTGAAGGTATTGCCTCCGACAAAGATGTTTTCCGACGCGGTGACCAATCGCGACAACGTATTGATTCCGCCACCTGTCGCTTGAAGATCCGCCGCAGCCACCACGTTGTTCTCGAAGATGACCCGGCGGGATCCCACCAGGAAATAGCTGCCTGCCCGCCCATTGTTCAGGATGTTGCCGGAGACGATGGCATCACTCGCCTGGAAAAGCCGGAGAGAATTGCCGGATCCGACGACATCGCAGTCGGTCACTTCGACCCGGCTTCCGCTCAGGCGGATGGTATCAGGCGCGCCGGAAGGAAGGATCCGGTGAAAATCCCTCATGCGCTGGACGGTGGTATCGATGTCCATCTGGCCGCGGAAGGCCGAGGCGCGGATGCGGACGCGCCTGATGATGATGTCTCCCGCGTCAGGCGCCGGCGTGTCGCGGAATATGAAGCCGCCGGAAATGACATGCAGGTGATTGGAAGCGTAGATCGTCATGTCTTCGACAGAGAAGTGCGACGTCCCCTGAATGAGCGCAGGCGGCGGGCTGGCGAAGTCCGGCCATACCAGATTGACGAGATCTGTCCGTTCGCCTCGAATCCCGACATGGCGAGGAATGACGAGCGTTTCCGAGATCAGATAGCGTCCGCGCGGAAAGTACACTGTCCCGCCGCCGCTCTGGATCGCGGCGTCAATCGTGGCCTTGATGGCGCGTGTGCAGTCAGTCTTGCCGTCACCGATCGCCCCGTAGGCGCGAACATCGAAGGACTGCGCCGGCTTCGGATCGGAGGCGCGAACGGTAATGCTGCCCGCATCGACCCAGTCGCCATCTCCACCGTCTCCATTGGTCAACCGCAACCTATATCGGCCGGCCGAAATCCGCTCAGGAACGCGAAACGCGGCGTGCCACAGATCCCCCCTGGTCAGAACGGCCTTCACCGCGGTGGTGCCGCTATCGGGCAACAGCAACAGTTGAGTGCGATTTGACTGCCGAACGATGTTGCGGCCAAACACCCGAATCCAGCCCCCGGGTGAGGAAGCTTCGCCGAGGTCGCCCCGCGTCCAGTGGATCGTCGGCAGGTTGACGCGGCCGGCAAGCGATCCCCCGGCGTAGGTGAGGGTGAAACGGTAGATTCCCGTCGCGAATTCCTTCGGGATGACGAATTTCAGGGATAGCGGATTGGCTTGCAGCACCGTTACCGGCGTTTCGACATCTGACGCCGGGCCGTTCTCCCGCATGCGAGCGACGGTTGCTGACGTGACTTCGTTGAGATCGGCTCCGGTGACGAGCACCGTCTCGTCCGGGCCGACAGGGTCATTGAACCAGAATATCGACGGCTGCGCGACCGCGCTTCCGATCGAAAGAAAATGAAGCATCACGAGAACAACGGCGCGCTGCCAGTTCATGTCGCCACCGTTGCTGGGGTTTCGCGGAATCGACCGATCAAGTGTCGATGGCCAAGCCGGTGAGGCGACGAAGCTCGGCGCGGATCTCGGCCGGATTCTCGATATCCGCGATGGCAGCCTCCAGCTCCTGCACCTTGGCGCCCACGAGAAAGCGATACCAGAGCCCTTGTAGCCCGTGATAAACGAGACCCTGCTTGCCATCGAGAAATCCGAGCTGGGCGATCATGCGAAAGAGGAAATAGGCCGGCGCGGAGATCTGGTATGGTACCCGATTATAGAGTTTTTCCTTGATCCAGCGCTTGATCGCCGCCTGCCGGGACCCTTCTTCCTTATTCAGATCATGGTCGCGGTGAAACAGACGATGACGCTGGTTGATGACGTCGATCGCCTCGCGCGTCGCATACTTGTTGTGCTTGTCGGTGAAGAACGTCAGATCGTTCAGATTATGGTCGGCGAATCCCCCGTCGAGTGTAATGGTATTGCCGCCCCACACGATCATATGCTCGTCCATCCAGCGATCCTCGATGCGGCCGTGCCCGCGGCGCCAGATCCGCAATAGAAGCAGTGGATAACGGCCACCGTAGCGAATCCAGCGGCCGAGGAAGATGTGCTTGCGCTTGAGGTTTATGCCGACGACCTCATCGGGAAGGCTTCCCAGCTTTTCCCGAATCTGGACAGCAAGGTCGGGTTCGATCACCTCGTCGGCATCGAGCCGCATGATCCATGATGCGGTAATCGGGCTGTTGTCCAGCGCCCACTGAAATTGCCTGGCGTAGTTTATGAATTTGTTTTCCAGCACGGTCGCATTGTGCGCTCGTGCCAGTTCGACCGTCCGATCGCTGGAGAAGCTGTCGACCACAAAGACCTCGGTCGCGATTCCGGCGACCGAGGCAAGCGCGCGGGCGATGTGACGCTCTTCATTATGCGTCAAGATGACGACGGCAAGGGTCATGTCTCGGTGCTTGCCCTCGTCATGCGAGCATTGAGGCAAGGTGGAAGCCGTCGCGGGATCCGGCACCTAGTTTCCCTTCGGGGCCTGCTTGTCAGATGTGACCGGCGTGTCAAGGCGCTCGATCTTGGCTGCTTCGCGCAGCTTGTCGACGAGTTCGAACTGGGCGTTGGCCGCGACCATCGCAGCGACCCTGTCGCGTACCTTTTCCAGTTCTATCGGCTTGCGTGTACGGCGATCTTCGAGCTTGATGACGTGCCAGCCGACCGCGGTCTTGATGAGAGGCGATACCTCGCCGTGCTTGAGCGTAAGGGCCATGTCGGCATATTCCTTGCCCATTTCGGACGCTACGCGCCAGGCGAAATCGCCGCCCTTGGCCTTGGTGACCGGATCCTCGGACACATCGGCGGCGACCGCCGCGAAGTCTTCGCCGCCCTTTATTCTCTTGAGCGCTGCATTGGCTTTTTGTTCCGCGGCCTTCACCGTGGCGTCGTCCTTCGGGTCCTTGACGGGGAAGAAGATGTGACGAAGGTGCATCTCGATCTCGTTGTTCCCGCCCTTGACCACGACCTCGTCGTAGGCGCTGCGGATGGACTGTTCAGTCACCGCTTGCTGGCCGACAACAGCCAGAAGATGGTTCATCATGGCTTGATTGCGCGCGAATGTGGTTCGTCGCTGCAGCTCTGCTTCGTCGATAATCTTTCGGTCTTTCGCCACCTGGGACAGCAGAACCGTGTCGATGTACATTTTAAGGAGGGTTTCGCGTCTTTCGACTTTGTCCTGGGTCGTGAGGTTTCGGCCAACGATTTCATCCACCATCTGGACGTCGCTGTCGTGGATTGGTGTTCCGTTGACGATGGCGACAAGCCGGTCGGCGTTCGCGTTCTGGCTGAATGCCGAACCCGTCGTGCCCAGCATGAGGGCAAGCCAGAGGGGAGCGGCGAGGGCTCTGGCAGCGATCGCCTTATTCGACGCACGGGAGGCGGACACAACGTTCATCGCGGAGATCCTCTATGTTGTTGGGTGGCATGATCCGGTCGGCAGGCCGCATCGCAAGGCAAGGAGTTGCGGTCGACAATGCTCATTGCGGGGACACCGGATCACGCTTGAGTAAGCGCATCGCTTCTTAACGATGTGATCGTAACGATCGTGTGATACGAAAAAGACAAGTGGGTGACAGCGCATCGATCGGAGCCGCGCCATGCGACGTGTCCGATAGACTTCAGAGCGAAGGGCTCTGGAAATCGAGTTCCCCCGCATGTGGCGCTTGTCCTATCCAACGTCGATAAAGTGCAGGGATCAAACGGACTGCCATCTGGACAAGAGTGCCGCTTGCTTGAGTGCCCCTGCTTGCACCACGAGCGCGGCGCGCGCTTGGCATGCTGGATCGCAAGCCGTGGGCCGAGCTTACTGGAAACGAATCGCTCGTCCATTGTGCGATGCGGACGATGCGGCACGTCCGTGTTGCTTGTTAAGCGTTATGATACTTCGATGGAATTCGTCTGCTAATCAAATAATTTACGCGCGATTCGATTGTTGATTTTGCACGGAAAAATCGAGCGCCTGTCCCGCCCATATCATTATTGCCCATCGCATTATGAGAAAACATAACGTAATTCACAAAACGACAACGAAAGCCTCACATAACGCGACTACCGTGATCAAGGCTTCGATGCATTGCCTTTTGCAGGCGGGGAGCTGGGATACGCATACAACAGGAGGTTTTCGATATGCGGAACTTGAAGACTGTACTAATGGGTTCGGTTGCGTTTGCCTGTGTCGGCATCGCTTCCGGCACAGCGCAGGCGCAATCCTTTGCGTTCGGCGCGGGCGCGACCTTCCCGCAGATTGCCTATCGGCAGCTGATGGATTGCATGTACAACCAGGCGCAGGGCAGCCCCAGCAAGCCTGGTCCGTGGCCGAAGGCAACCAACTGCGTGAGTTTCAACGGCAGCACGTTTGGCGGCTTGATACTCTACGCTGCGACCGGATCTGGTAACGGCAAGCTTGTGCTCCGCACCAACAACAAGACCAACATCGGTACTCCCTCGTCCTCCGCGCCCCCCTACACCGATGCCACCTTCGGCATCAACAGCACCGCCGATTATGATGGTGTGCAGTTCGCCGGCAGCGATGACGTCGTCAACGCCGCTGACGTCGCTGCGTGGAACGCGGCCGGCAATCCCGCCAACTTCGGCAACATCGTCCAGATTCCTGCGGTCCTCGGAGCGGTCGGCATCGGATTCAATGGCAAGGATGGCACCGGCGCCACCCTCAATATCCTCCCGGCGACTCCGGCGGGCGGCAGCAGCGGTCTCAACCTGTCGCGCAATGCGATTTGCGGCATCGTTTCGGGCCATATCACCAAGTGGAATAACCCGATCCTGACCGCGATTAACGGTGGCGTTCTCGGCACCGGCAACATTACCTTCGTGCATCGTTCGGACGGCAGCGGCACCACCTTCCTGTTTTCGAACGCGCTCGTTGAGCAGTGCCGTTACGAGTTCGGCCCGATGAACGAATCGGTCTCGACCGTGGTTTCCTACGCGTTCCCGTGGACGGACCGCGCCGGTACCTGCGTCAATCCGCTCTTGCCCGTCGGTGCCAATCAGCTGAACTGGCCGGATCAGTTCCCGACCGACCAGTGCGGCAATGCCAATGCCAATCCCGGCGGCGGTACGTTCGCGTTCGCTTCCGGCTCCGGCAACCTTGTCACGCTCGTGACCTCCACCAACGGCGCCATGGGCTATGCTTCGTCGGACTTCTGGCTGCCCGTCAGGGTCGGTGGTCTGAAGACTGCGAACCTCCAGTCGCAGTGGGACCTCACGGTCGGCACCGGTGAATTCCAGCCGCCGAGCTACCAGGCAGCCCAGACTGCGATGGCCTCGGCAGTTCCCACCTTTGCGACCGCCGCCGATCGCGCCAACCCGCTGGCCTGGAGCCTGCAGGGCGTCGTTCCGAATCCGGTGCTCAAGGGATCCTACCCGATCGCCGGCTTCAGCTGGATCAACATGTACCAGTGCTACCAGGTCCATGCTGGCAACAACCCGCTGGTCTGGCTCCAGACCTGGATGAACTACCTTTATGGCAGCAGCAACGCCTACGACATCCTGCACGAAAACGGCTTCGCCGAGGTGCCGTATCGTTGGAACGTCGAAGTTTACACCCTGTTGGGCGATGCCAACTACGGTCCGCGTTATACCGGCTCCGGCGGCTGCGTCGGCAAACCGGGCGCTTACTGATCCACGTTCGGGTTTTCGCCTGATCTGAGGATCCCACAAATTCTGTGCACCCGGCATTGCCGGGTGCATTTTTCCATGTTTTGGCACAACCGGCTGGCTGTCGCTCAGCTGCCGCCAAGCAATGCGCACCGGCGATGCGCCGTCGTCTCATTGCAACTCGACCAATAATGCAGATGTCACATTACCATTAGCCATATACGTTATGTCTCGTTCACAATCCCCGTTAGGCAAAGGGCGGCGTTAGGCAATGTCGAGGCGGGTCTTCGTTCTGATCGGTGCGATGGTAATCGTCAGCTGCGGGGCGCGGGCTGCGAATGCGCCGCTTGCCGTGGATCCGCGCGTCATCGACACGCGATCGATCGATCCTCGCGAGGATCTGTTTGCGCCGAAACCAAGGAATGTGGCTCCGGTCGCAAGCCCGGCGGTGGCCCCGCCACCCGCGGCCCCGGCCGTCCATCGCGTGTCGACGGGCAACCCGCTGTGGGCGATACCGCTTGCGCGCTTGACCGCCGGTCGCGAGCATCCTCTGTTCGCCAAGACGCGTCGACCGCCGCCGGTTGCGGTGGTTGCCAGGCCGGTTGCGGCGCCGCTGAAGGCAGCCGAACCGGAAAAGCCAAGCTTGGCCTTGCTCGGCACCATCGCAGGTCGCGAGAAAATTGGCCTGTTCATCGACTCCGCCAGCAAGGCCATGGTGCGCCTGAAAGCTGGCGAAAATCACAAGGGATGGGTCCTGCGCGACGTCCGGCCGCGCCGAGTGGAGCTTGCCCGGGGGCTCGACAGTACCGTGCTGGAATTGGCGCCGCCCGACGTCAAAGCCGGCGGCACACCGGTGCTGGCGGCGGCCATGCCCGGAGCGTCCCCGCCGGTCGGTCCGGCTCTCCCGGGGGGCAATGCCGCGAACGCGACCGGCGTGCTTCCCGCCGCACCACGGCCTGGTGCGACGATCATCGGGCAGCCGCCGGTGTTCCAGCCGCCGCCGACGCAGATCAACCCCTTCCCGAAGGGGCGACTCTAGAGCCGCCGCTCGTGGCGCCGGCAGGGAGAGGCCCCGCGCTCGGGTCGCCCGACGTGTGACACTATAATAACATTGAACCGGTGATGCGGTAAACTATCATTTCCGGCCGCGGGTCCGCTATTTCGGTGCGTGATATAGTTCTGACATAAGAATGTTAGTAAACGATAAGTAAATGCCGGCACGGAAATCCGGTCGTTGCGCGGCCAGTTTCCGTTCGATCAACGCCGTGCCCGTTCTGACTGTCAGGAATTGCTCTTTTGGCCTACCGTGAAACGCTTGCTAACACCCGCGGAATGCGCCGGACGCTGCTCGGCGGCGTGAGCTTGCTGGCACTGATGATGGCCAGCGATCTCGGCCAGGCGCGCAGCCTCACACCCACCAATGCGGTCGCGTCCACGGCCGCCGCGCAGCAGGCGGCGATCGCCGCTGCCCAGCAATCGGCCGGCGCCGCGGCCCAGGCGCAGGCTTCTCTCGCCCGCGCGGCGGCGGCGTTGGCTTCGGCACGCCAGCTGCAACGGGATGCCGCCGCGGCGGCGCGGTCATTGCCATCATCGGTTCCGAATGGTCTGGCCCCGGGCGGGCTGATGCCGGTGGGTGGCACCGCCAGCGATCCACTGGCAGGGATCAAGGCGGACCGCAGCAAGTGGATCGGCGCCGCTCTGCCCACGCAGACGACCACCGGGACCGAAGTCAAGGTCGATATCAATCAAACCCAGCAGAAAGGTATTTTCTACTGGAATACGTTCAACGTCGGCGCCAACACCACGGTCAATTTCAATCAGGCCGCATCCGACTGGATCGCCCTGAACCGGATTGTCGATCCCAATGCAGCGCCCAGCCGCATCCTCGGGCAAATCAATGCACTGGGATCGGTCTACCTCATCAACCGCAACGGCATCGTGTTCGGCGCCGGATCGCAGGTCAACGTTCACAGCCTGATCGCCTCCAGTCTCGACATCGGGAAACTCGGCACCCCTCTGGTCGAGCGGGACGATTATTTCATCAAAACCGGTATCGCCAACCTCAATTCCTTCTCGATCCACGACGAAACCGGCGGCGTCCAGACCAACCTCGTCGCGGGCGATATCAAGGTCGAGCACGGAGCGTCGATCACGGCCAACATCACCACGGACATCGTCCCGATTGGTTCGCCGGGCTTTGTGTATTTGTTCGGCGCCAATGTCACCAATTCCGGCGCGATCACGACGCCGAAGGGCGAGGTCGGCATGGCGGCGGCACGGACAGTCGATATCGTTCCGGGCGGTTACTCGGTGCTGCCGGAGTCCGTGCTCGGACGCGATACCGAGGGTAAACTTCTCACGTTGCGTGGCGCCGAGTTCAGGCTTTCCCAGTTCGCGCCGACCTATGGCAGCACCGGTTACTCCAACGGGCTTGGTTATCTGCCGGGTACCGGCACAGTCACCCATGACGGCCTGATCGATGCCTCCCGGGGCATCGTCGTCATGAACGGCGACAAGGTGTTGGTGGACAACCCAAGGGATGCCGCTGGCGGCTCGCTGAGGGATAGTATCGGCAACCTGATTCAGGGGGTGATCTCGGTCGACACCAGCATCGAGCGAAACAGCATGGTGCTGCTGCGCGCGGCGACCAGCGTCACGATGAACGGCGTGATCTCGAGCCTTCCTTTCGACGACGGCGCCACGCTTCCCAGCGGATCCAGCAGCGGCAGCACGGTGCAGGGCTTCACACCGGCCTATATCGAGATGAGCGCCCAGGGCAGCGTTACGGTCGGGTCGAGCGGGCTGGTATCGGCGCCATCGGCGCAGGTGGCGCTGCGTGCGATCAACCTGGGGGCAAGTTCACCCAAGGTCTATCTGGAAGGCCAGGCCGGCTTGTTCAATCAGGGCGCAAATCCGCTGCTCGGTGGCAATCCAGACATCAACCCGGTGGTGAATTCACCGCAAACGGTGCTGCTCAGCGCTGGCGCGACCATCGACGTCGCCGGCCTGCAGAACGTCGAACTGCCGGCGAGCTACAATTTCATTCCGTTCAAGCCGGCCGCGGAATTTGCCGACATGCCGCTGCAGCGGCCGCCGTACGCCAGCGTGGCAGCTGACGGGACAGGCGCGGTGTACAACCAGATTCTCTGGATCGATATCCGCGCTTCCGGCAAGCGCAGCGATGGCACCAGCTGGGTCGGCACGCCGCTCGCGGACGCCAGCGGCTACGTCGCCGGCGTCGGCCGCAGCATCCACCAGTTGATGACGGTCGGCGGCAGCTTGACCCTGAAGACCGACCTCACCGACAACAGTGGAGGAGGCAGGGTCCAGACGGCCGGTTCGACGATTAACCTGGCCGGCGGCAGCGTCAAGTTCCTGCCCGGCTATGTGAACATGACGCGGCTGCTCGGTGCCGACGGCCGCATCTACAGCATGGCAAACGCCGACCCGAACATGACCTATCTCGGGATCGCGGGTCAGTTCACCCGCAATCATGCGCGCTGGGGCGTCACCGAAACCTGGTCGACGGGGACGCAGATCTATTCGCCCGGCTACACCGAAGGCCATGACGCCGGCGGCGTCAGCATTGCCACCGTCAGCCCCGTGCTGACGGGGACAATGTATTTCGGCTCGAGCGCCGGCGAGCGGCAAATCAACGCGGGCTTGCTGCCGCTTCAGGGGGCGCTGACGCTGACGACGCCGTCGAGCGTGCAGATCGGCACGGCGCCTTCGGCCAATTACACGACGAAGAGCGCGGTGACGAGTCTGTCGGCCGACACGCTGTCGGGCTACGGGCTGAGCACGCTCACCATCGCGGCCAACGACCTCGTGGTCTCGAGCGACAGCACACTCAACCTCGCTCCCGGCGGCAGCTTTTCAGTCCTGGCGGGTGCGATCGATATCGCGGGAACAGTCTCGGCCGCCGGCGGAGCGATCAATCTGGTGACCGACCGCGCCTCGCTTGTGGGTGGAAGCAGTTCCCCTTTCGGTACCGGATCGAGTCTCTTCAAGCCGCCAACCGATTCAGCCAACCTTGTCATTGCCGCGAATGTCTATGTCGAAGGCACGCTGGACGTCAGCGGCCGTTTCGTCAACGACACCGGCCGCACCGGCACGGATCTGTCCGGCCCCGGTTTCATCGACGGCGGCAGCATCACGATCACGACCAGCAAGGCCAGCAATGGGCGCGATCTGACCGGCAGCATCCTGCTGGCTGAGGGCAGCGTCCTCGACGTCTCGAGCGGCGGCTACATCTCGCCGCAAGGCAAGCCCAAGATGGCCTCCACCGGCGTCATGGAGGGCCAGGCGGGCAGCATCTCGCTTGCCATCTATCAGGGGCTGCCCTGGAGGGCGCCGGAGGAGCAAGCCGAGCCGGTCAGACCCACACCGGCCGTGAGCCAGGTGGCCGTGCTTCAACTCGACGGCAGCTTGCTTGGCTACGGCTTCGAGAGCAACGGCAGCTTGAGGCTGGCCGGCGCCGATACCATCCGGATCGGCGGCACCCTGCAGCCCGGCGAGACGTCGGCAATTCGCATCAAGGGCGTGCCGAGCACGCTTCCGGTATCCCTGCTCACCGGTGGTGGTTTCGGGTCTTATACCATCGAGTCCGTCAAGGACGACTGGTCCGGCGCCGCCGCCAACATCATCGTCTCGGCCGGGGTGAACGTCACCCTGCAGCAGCGAAACCTGTCGAGCAACATCGATTATAGCGCCACCGCGACCGGCACCAGGCTTGGCCAGCAGGCCATGCCGTTGCTGGCGCTGCTTCCGGACGACCAGCGCAAGCCGGTCGACCTTACGCTGAAGGCCAACAACATCCTGCTCGACACCGGCTCGACGATCGTTACCGACCCGAAGGCCAGCATTGCCTTTGGCGCGATCAATGACGACCGTACCCTGAGCTACAACAGCGATCGGATCACCCTGAAGCCGAGTGAGCTGATTCGAAACGTGCCGGCGCAAAACGTCGAAGTCCTTGGCAGCATCATCAGCCATGGCGGCACCGTTTTCATCAATGCGCTGAGAACGCACCTCGGCTCTCGGGCCGTGGTCGACCTCTCGGGCACCTTCGTCGCCAACTCGAACTTCGGCTCCCCGAACGGACCGATTACGAGTGGCGGCTACATCGCCGGCGGCACCTTCTCGGTTGAGGCGGGCGCGGAGACCATAACAAGCATTGGCGACAAAAATCACGCTTACGCCGCGCCGACGGGTGTGAATTATCTCGTGGCCGATGCCGGCGCGCGGCTCGACGTTTCCGGATCGGCCGGCTCGATTCAAGTCGCGGGTGCCCGCGGCGCCACATCTTCTTCGCTGTGGTCGTGGAGCGATGCCGGCACGGTGAACGCCAATGTTTCCGGGTTCGCCTGGGGCGGCAGCCTCGCGGCGATGGGCGGCCGTTACGTCGGATCGGACGGCACCGCGCAGGCCGATACGCGCGCCAATGGCGGAACGGTCAAGCTTGGCGGCGGATCGATTTTTCTGCGTCAGGACACCACCGATGTCAACGCCGCTGTGTCTGCCTTCAACGGGGCGGGGACGTTGCCTTCTTCGCTGGTGGTCGCCGCCGATCAATTGTCGCAGTTCGACAACGTATACCTTTACGCGGCATCCGGGCTGGGCGGTGCCGCCCGCTTCTTCAACGACGTGCCCGGTGTGCTCTACGGCAGAGACTATGCGACACCGGCGTATGGAACTCTGACCTTTACGGGCGCGCTCGACTGGAACGTCGTCAACCGGCTGGAGATTGCTGCTGGGGCGATCACTGCCGCGACGCCGGTAAACGCGCAACTTTCGGCGTCTTACGTGATGCTGACAGGCGGCGGTCTTTCGACCGCGGCCGGTACCAGCATCCTGACCGTCAAGGGCCGGACCATCGACGTTGAAGGCGCGGCGTTCTCTCGTTTCAGCCAGATCAACCTCGTCAGCAGCGGCGACCTTCGCCTCAGCACACCGAAGATATTGAACGGCATCATCCCGGCCGGCAGCTCCGGCAAATCGCCTACCGAGTTGTCGACGTTTGCGGGCATGATGGCCTCGACCGGCGATCTGCTGCTGTCTGCGCAGCGCATCTATCCGGTGTCCGCCGTGAACTTCACCATCCAGACTCCGGGCAATGTCACGTTCGCGGCTCCGGCCGGCAGCAACACCGCCATCCCGCTTTCCGCCGGCGGCGGCCTCACCGTGTTTGCCAGGAATATCGAGCAGGGCGGCAACCTGTTCGCGCCGCTCGGCAAGATCACGCTCGGCAATACCGACGCCGCGGTTTCGAGCATCAAGACGGACTCGGTCACCCTCAAACCGGGCAGCCTGACGTCGGTAACCCTCGCCGACACGATTGTCCCCTATGGCGCCACGTCGGACGGCACCAACTGGTACTACAACGCCAATCTCAACACGCTGTCGCAGCCACCCTCGAAAGGCATCGTGCTGGCGGGAAGCAATGTCACGCGGGCCGACGGGTCGACCATCGATCTGCGCGGCGGCGGCGACCTGCAGGCGATGGAATGGATCCAGGGCAAGGGCGGATCGCGCGATACGCTGGCCACCACGACTTCCGGCCCGACGGTCTACGCTCTGGTGCCGTCGAATGGCGATCCGGTCTCGGCCTTTGACATCCACTTCGCGGCGGCGCGCAGCGCCGATGCGGGGATAACCGTAACTCCCGGCGACGCCTATCCGCTGGCGGGAACCCAGATCACCATCGAGGGCGGCAACGGCATCCCGGCGGGCACCTACACGCTCTACGCGGCGCATTATGCGACGCTGCCGGGAGCAATGCGCGTAACCTATTACGGCGACAATACCGGCCGCAACCTGCCGACCGGGACCACTCAGCCGGACGGTACCGTCCTGGTCGCGGGATACACCTCGACGGCGCCCGGCAAGCAGTCATCCGGCCAGAGCCTGTTCGCGGTGCAGAGCAACTCGGTGTGGCAGCAGTACAGCGAGTACAGCTTCAACCGCGCCAACAGCTATTTCACGGAGCTGGCGGTGAAGCAGAACCGCACCGTTCCGCGGTTGCCCATGGACGCCGCGCGGCTGGCGGTTTCCGCGCTGCAATCGATCGTGCTGAATGGTATCGCCCTCACTCAGCCGGGGCGGGACTCGAGCGGCAATGTCGGGCGCGGCGGCGAACTCGACATCAGCGCGCTGAAGCTCGCCGTGGTGGGTCATGCCGGATATGTCGGCAATGACATTCCGACCGGCTATGTCGGCCTCGACATTACCCAACTCAATGGCTTCGAGAGCATCCTGATCGGCGGCACCCGCAGCGATACCACCACGGGCACGCTGATCACGCCGACCGCAAACAACGTCCTGGTCGATACCCATGGCGAGGCGTTTACCGCGCCGGAAATCCTGCTGGTCGCAGTGGCCGGCGACGCCACCGAACAGGCGATTCCGCAGACTCTGAAGGCGAACGGACAGACCATCGCCGTGGAAGATCAGATCCTCGCGCCGACGGCGGACAGAGGAACGGTGAGAATCGCGGCGGGCAGCGTTATCAAGACCACGGGTACCGTCCAATCCGGCGCAGGGCGCCACTACTATTTCGCCGAACATGTCCGTCCTCCGACGGCCATCACTGAGCAGCAGATCGCGGCGGCGCTGGGCGGTACACTCGATGCGAGCGGCACCGTCATCAGCGGGGCAGATCTCTCGAAGCTCGGCTATGTCGTGCGGAATCCCGACGGCAGCATCGTCACCAACCCGGACGGCAGCATCTATCGTAACGTCGGCGACGCAAACGCGGGTGCGCTGCTGAGGAACTATTCTTCACAGTCCAGGGGGCTAAACGCGCTGTTCGTCGCCAGCAATGACAGCAGCCTGAGAATGACGCTGCCAAGCAACATCGGGCCGCCGGCGCTGACCATCCAGTTTGCGGCGAGCACCGATTCGAACGTGCCCGGCCAGGTTAACGGCGCGATCTTGCTGCCTGATGCGGGCAGGGTGCAAATCGACCCCGGCTCGAGCATCACTGCCAATACACTGACGCTGTACGCGACCGCGAGCACAAACTCGATCGTCGGCAACAGCAACGACGTTCACCTGCAGCAGCTCAACGTCACCGCGCGCACCATCGGTCTTGGCTCGCCCACGCTCGTGCCCGACAAGAGCACGTCGTTCTACAACCAGCAATTCGCCGACGTGCAGGCGATGTCGCTGAGGGCGTTGTCCGGTGCCATCACCGTGTACGGGGATTTCAATCCAGGCGCCGTCACCCGGCTGACCCTGGATGCCGCCGCGTTGGTTCGGGCCGGCAGCGGCGGAGATGCCAGGGTTTCCGTCAATGGAAGCGATGGCTCGATCAAACTGGTCAATACCGGTTCGGTGAGCGCCCCTGCCTCGTCGCCCGCTGGCCCCAGCGGATTCGGTCTCAGCTTCGAAGCCTCGGAAATCGTGCTCGGCGGCGGATCGCAGGCGATCATGGGCTATGGCCAGGTCAATTTGATCGCGGCCAACCGCGTGTTCGTCGCCGGCCCTGGCAGCCTGACGCTCGGCGCCTCCCTGCTCACCGACACTTCGCCCGCCGTTCGCTTCGCGGTGGGGACCCCGAGCATTCTCGTGGCGGGCGCGACGTCGACCGGCACGGGCTCATTCGCCGTCTCGACCAATGGCGACATCGTCGTTTCAACTCTCTTGCCGGCTGAAGGGATTCCCGATCGGCCGGCCGACAGCGCCGAAACCGGCGGAAAACTGCTGTTGAAAGGCGCAAACGTGGTGGTCGGCAGCACGATCCAGGCGCAGGCCGGCACGATCACGCTGCACGCGACGGCCGGCGATGTGTCGCTGGCGCGACACGGCAACCTTGCCGCGGGCGGCTACAAGAAGACGCTGGTCGATGTCGATACCTATATGGCGGGCGGCAAGGTGGTGCTCACCTCCGATCATGGCAACGTCTACACCGACGCGCTGAGCGTGATCGATGTGGCGCAACGGGCGGACGCCGACGGTCATCTCATGGGTTATGGCGGTTCGATCGAGCTGAGCGCGCTCGGTGGCAATGCGGTGCTGGCCGGCGCCTTGCGGGGCAGCGGCGGCCCGGGACTCGGCGGCCGCTTCAAGCTCGACATCAAGGGGGCGGCCGATCTGACGGCGCTGGCTGACCGGCTGCTGGCCGGTGGCATGAACAGGGTTGTCGATATCCACACCCGCACCGGCAACCTCGAATTGTCGCAAGGCCACACGCTGAAGGCCAACGCGATCACGTTGACGGCCGACGACGCGGCGACCGGTTCTGGCCGGGTCGTCATCGCCGGTATCCTCGACGCCGACGGCTATGCCGGCAAGACCGGTGATGGCACGGGTCAGGCGGGCGGGAGCGTCGGGCTGTTCGGCCGCAATGCGGTGATACTGGCCGGCAGCGGACAAATCCTCGCCAGGACCGGCGGCAACGAACTGGTGCTGGATCCGGCCGGCGCCACTTCCTTCACGCTTCCCTCGACGATCGTCTGGTTCGGCGGCGGCACGGCTGCCGACACCGTCAGGTTCAGCGTCAGCGGTCGCTACACGACGGACGGCGGGGCGACCTACACGACCTTCGCCGCCAACGCCGCGATCGCGCTGCCCGCCAATAGCGCGGTGCTGCTCGATGCACCGGGCACGGTCACGCTGGCGACAGGCACTGCGCCGGTCCGCATGTATGCTCCGACGCATGATGACGAGCGCGGCGGCGACGTGATGATCGGTACGGCTTGGTCTGCGTCTGGCAACATCGACCTCCAGGCCGGCTCGAAGATCGACGTTTCCGGCGGCACCAAGGGTGGCCTGCTGGGCGGCACCGTGACGCTGCGCGCGCCGCTTGACGGCAACAACGACGTCAAGATCGCCGGCATGGATGCGACGATCACCGGCGCGCGCGCTGTGAACGTCCAGGCCTTTCTGGCGATCAACACCGAAGCCAGCCCGAACAACCAGAACGGTATCGACGGCAGCAAGCTGACCACGAAGAACGGCACCAAGGTGGTCTGGGATGGTTACATCGACCCGGCCGGATCGGTGACATCGGGAGGTATCGCGCCCGATTTCGGAACGTGGACCAATGTCACCGGCCAACGCCTAAGTGTCACTCCCGGCAGTGGCTACACCGCGCCGCCGAACATATTCGTGACGCGGAACGGCGCCCAGATCGACGGCAAACCGGTCACCGATCCTGTCACCGGTGCGACCTACTATGAAGTGACCGATCCGGACACCGGCACGACTTTCCGCTCCAGCCTGCAGGTTACGTCCATCGGTGTAGGGTTTGGTGGCAGCTATACCAGCGCGCCCACGGTTACCTTGACGAGCGCCGACGGCAAGCCACTGCCGAACTGGGGCACGGGCGCCACCGCCACTGCCGTTATGGGCTGGAACAACATCGAGGTCAGCGGTTTCGCAATAGACCCGGCACTCAATGGGAGGACTGTTATCCTCTATAGCGCAGCAACGGGCACCTCGTATGGAAACGGCACGGCGGTGGTCAGCAACGGCATGCTGACTGGTGTTATCAATATCAACGTATCGTCTGGAGTGACCCTGACTGCTTTGCCGGCGGATCTCAGAATGCAAGTCCGCCTGTTTCCTGCCCTTCCGAACGGGCCGATAGTTAGCACAGGAATTTCGGCGAGCTTAAAGGTCACCGGCGTGACCGTGACCGGCGGAGGCGCCGGCTACAGCGGGAATGCAACAGTCAATTTCTCTAGCGGCAACGCGGCTGCGACTGCGACAGCGAACATGGGAGCCGCCGTTACGATCACCGGCGTGAAGACGGGTTACAGCGGGGCAAATCTTCCGACGCTGACAATCGCTTCTTCCCCGACGGGCGGTCAGGCAACCACGGCATTCTTGGCCCAGACAGGCGGTCTGACAGGTGCCACCAATGAGGTTGGTGCTAATGAAAGCCGTATTTTCATCCCAAGTCCCACCTTAAACTTCATCCCGATCTCTACCAGCAAGGTTTTCAACGGTGCCAACGAGGGAGACACCGCAGCCCTGACGGCCGCGCCTTATCAGCCGCATCAACTGCTGTATTCCGAAGTGCTGCCCGATTTCGTCCAGGGCAAGGGCATTCAGGGCGTCGATCTGACCGGCAGCTACGGCTTCAGCGGCCTGTTTGCGAGGTTGCAGGCCACCAACGGCCTGGTCGACCGGCTCGGCGGCGGCGTCGTGCACGTGCAGCCGGGAATCGAACTCGTCAACACCAGCAGCACGAACAACAGCGGCAACATCACCGTCGCATCCAACTGGAATCTGGCGTCGGGCACGGCGGGCAATTTGCAGACCGCCACCAACACCCAAATCAGCCAGACCTTCCAGTATTTCGACCCGGCTTCGAGCTATGTCGATTTCAATTACCGGTTGCTGACCCCGTGGGGCGGACTCGATGCCGGTGCGCTGACGTTGCGCGCCGCCGCGAATATTAATGTCAATGCCTCGATTTCCGACGGCTTCTTCCAGTTCGGCGACTACCTCGACGACAAATACGTCGCCTGGGTCGCAGACTATCTCGGGTCACAAGCCACCAACCGCGCGATCGACAAGGTCGGCGGTACATACACCTACTTCCTCAATAATTTTTCAGCTAGCGCGGTTCCGATCGCGCCTTACCAGGGCGCTGGCAATGCGATCAGCCCAAGCGACGCGGCGCTGGTGCTGGCGGACCTGTTTCCGCACGAACTGCGCGTCTGCACCGTCGATTGCAGCCAGCCGAACATCAAGACGGTGACGGCACCGTCCTCCTGGTCCTATACCCTGACTAGCGGCGCCGACGTCTCCAGCGCCAACCCGATGGCGCGGATCGCGCAAGCGGGTGGAGGCGACGTGATCGTCAACAATCACGGCACCTACAAGCAAGTGCTGAACAACAACACGAGCGGCGGAGCGGTATCCGACAACGTCCCCGTCAATATTCCGACGATGGTGCGGACCGGCACCGGCAGCATCACCATCGCGTCGGCTGGCGACGTGAAGATGAATGATGCGGTAGCGCCCGGCGTGATCTATGCAGCGGGGGTCAATTCGGCCAGGCTCGCCGATCCGAATTACAGCCAGACCGTCAATGGCGTTGTCGCCGGCAATGCCGACGGCTTTTTCGAGCCCAGGGTTCTGGCTTACGGCAACCTGGCCGCTGCCGCTGCCGCTGCACCGGAGCTCTATTATGGTCCGCCCACCGCGGCGGCCTTTCCGGAACAGGGGGGCGACGTCAGGATCGACGCATGGGGCGACATCGTGGGCCATACCGGCAGCGAGAACAAGGTGCCGCAATACTATCAACCGTGGCTTCTGTCGAACGTCGAAGTGACGCCGGCCGGCTCGGCTGCGGCAGCCACGGTGAAATTTTTCGGAGCAGGCGTCTTTGCCCCGTCCGGAACGCAGGTCGCGTCGCAGACCGCATGGTGGATCCAGTACGGCAGCTTCCAGCAAGGTATCCTCAGCGCCGGCGGCAATGTCAGCGTGACCGCCGGGGGTAACATCATCGACGTGTCCGTCTCCCTGCCGACGACCGGGCGGGTCAGCGGCGGGCTGTCGGCCACCAGCACGCCCGTGACTCACATCTACGGCAGCGGCAACATGATGGTTGAGGCCGGTGGAAACATTCTCGGCGGATCGTTCTACGAAGGATCCGGCCATGCCCGCATTTCAGCAGGGGGCGCGATCGGCAAGAACGGCACCGTGTCCCGTTATGACCCGGCCCAGCCGCAAACACGTCCCGACGTTCCCTTGCTTGCGGTCGATACCGGGCAGATCGAGATGGTGGCGCGGGGATCAATCATGATGGCCGGCGTCGTCAATCCCGCCGGATTGCATGCGCAGCAACCCAGTTTCGCCAACCCGCTGGAGCCCGGCGGCGGCGCTGCATTTCTGCCGCTCTACATGAGCACCTACGGTCCGCAGAGCAAGGTACGGCTGGTGGCGGAGTCGGGTGACCTGACCATCACGATCGCGCCGACCGCGATAAAGGACAATAACGTCGAAGCGGCATCCGCGATGTATCCGGCAAGCTTCGAGGCGCTCGCCCTGAACGGCAGCCTGATCACGACCGGGATCGAAAGGAATAGCAAAATTCCCATGCCGGGCATCGTGTTGAGTCCATCGGAACATGGCACTTTCCAGTTGCTGGCGCAGAACAGCATCGACCTGACCTTCGGTTATCCCAGGGCGCCCACCGAGCTGCTCGATGGCACGCCGCGTCCGTTCATCTCCGCCGGATCGTCGCTGATCGACACCGCCTTCGATCCATTCCAGCCCAACAGCGGATTTGACGGCACGTCCAATGCCGGGCTTCTGGCGCACCGGAATGATACCGCCTCCGGCGATACCACCGCGCGAATCTATGCCGTTGATGGCGACATCACGGCTACCGGAAGCTACGGTTCGCGCGTAAAGGGCGATCCCCTGAGGGTCTATCAGCGCGTCGAAATCAATCGGCCAACCCGGGTCCATGCCGGGCGCGACATCGTCGATCTCAACATCATCGTGCAGAATATCCATGTCAGCGACGTCAGCGCGATCGAGGCCGGCCGCAACATCTCCTACACCGGCTTCCACAACGGCGGTGGGCTGCAGGTGGCAGGCCCCGGCTTCTTCGTGGTGCAGGCCGGCGGCGACATTGGGCCGTTCCTTCCCGCGGCCCACAATAATTCCAGCGAAGCCCGCGTCCAGGAAGGCATCGCATCCGTCGGCAACTCCAGCCCGACCCCGGTAGGAAACATCTACGTCGACAACAGAGGCGGCTCGGTCGGCATCTACGATCAGGCGTTGCTCGGTTCCTCGAAAGACCCCAGGCGCAACGCCCTGCTGACGGAAGCCGCCGGGACGCGTCAGGGCGCCGACATCGTCACGCTGTTCGGTACCAGGTTCGGGGTCGACTACCAGGCGGTGATCAACGCCTATATCGATCCCGCCAACGCCGCCAATGTCGACCATAACTATCTCTCCGAGCTGCAGGCCTTCCTGATACGGGTCGGCAAGCCGGCGAGCGCTAGCGATCCCGCGACCGTATTTGCCGCCTTCGGCAGCTTGCAGGCCAGCCTGCAGAATGTCTTCGTCAGCCAGGTGTTCTTCGCCGAGCTGAAGGCCGTCGGCATCGCCCAGCAGGGTGCGTCAGGGCAGTTCCAGCGCGGCTATCAGATGATCAACACCATGTTCCCGGCTAGCCTCGGCTACACCGCGAACGCGCTCGGCGGCGGCACCAATGGCGCCAACCAACTGGTCAAGACCGGCGACCTCAACCTCTTGCACGGCACGATCCAGACCCAGCTCGGCGGCGAGATATCCCTGTTCGGCCCGGGTGGAAACCTGATCGTCGGCTCGCTCGCCGTCGAATCCAATCCCAACCTGAAGCTGCGTGATCTCGGCATTCTCACGCTGGGCGGCGGTGCCATCAACTCCTTCACCGATGGAAGCGTGCTGGTGAACTCGAGCCGGGTGCTCACCACCCAGGGTGGCGACGTCCTGATGTGGAGCTCCAACCGTGACCTCGACGCCGGTCGCGGCTCCAAGACCTCATTGTCGGCGCCGGCGCTGCAGGTGCAGTTCGACCAGGATGACTACCAGTCGATCGATCTTGGCGGCTACGTGACCGGCTCCGGCATCGGTACCCTCCAGGCATCGAATGTTGCGAGGAAATCCAACCTGTATCTGCTCGCTCCGCGCGGCACCATCGATGCCGGGACCGCCGGCATCCGGGTCTCGGGCAACGCGATCTTTGTCGCACCCGTGATCGCCAATGCCAGCAACATCCAGGTACAGGGCAGCACGACCGGTGTTCCGACCGTCTCGGTACCCAACATCGGCGCGCTCACCTCGGGCTCGAATACCGCCGGCGCGGCGGCCAAAACCGGCGATACGCCGACCGCATCGGGCAACCGGGATCGGGCCTCGGTGTTCATGGTGGAAGTGATCGGCTATGGCGGCGGCGATGCTCAGAGCCAGTGCAGCAGCGAAGAGAAAAAGTGCGACACCAATGAACGTCAGCAGTAGTCAGTCATGGAGCGTATCGACGACGAATGTGCGTTCGAAAAAAGTCAACCGGCGATGGCCAGGGGAGATGCTGACAGATCGCCGGATGGAGCCAGCATGCGTTCATGCATCGCCCGCAGATCACCGGCGCGGGCCATCGTTTCTTGTTCAAGACGTTCGCGCAGAATGCCGAGGAGAAACGCTTCGGCGAGGAACGGCGTCAATTTGGCTCGCGTTTGCCCGTCACGGCTCTTGCGGCGATCGAGCCGGATGGCCAATGCGGCGGCCCGCGCTCGCGCAGGGTCGCAGTTCATCAAGGTGGCGAGCTCTTCGTAGGTCAACCAGATCTGTGGCACGCCGGTTCTCTCTTGGTTCGGGGGCATGTTCACGTGCAATTCTGACTTTTTGATTAAAAAGGGTCACAGCAACGATAAGAAACGTTTCTAGTGTCTCTGACTGGCGGGCTGCCGGTCGAAAGCAACAAGTTTACGTTGCAAGAATGGGTAATTTGGGGGCTTCAAATGCGTGCGAATAATGCTTTCGAGTTGGTCTATCTGGGGCCTGAACAGCCGAAGGCCGAAGCAAACGTATACGACCTCGGAGCGAGGCAAACCGAAAACAGCTGCGGCCGCCGTATCAAGGCGCTCGAGCACGAAAATGCCCTGCTGATGCTGATGATATCCGAGCTCGGAACCGACATCATGCGCGTGCGCGGCTTGCTCGCCGGACGATGATTCCACGCAGGGTGTGCAGCGCAGACGGCGAGCTTTGCCGGCTTCGACTGGACGGGTGAGGCGGCTGTCGGCAAACCGATATCCGCGGGATGTTGTTGACCTTCGCCTCGGGAAGCGATCGACCTAATCTCTTTCGCGCTTCGGCAGAGGCCGATCCGGTACTTTAATTTCGCTGCAAGCATCCGTGCAACGTCTACTGGGCAGGAACAGGAGATCGGCTCGCGCCGATCGCGTGCGACACGCCCAGTCAGGGTGGGATGTTCGAGGAGAGCATCGCGACGCGCGTCAACTCCGCTGCGAACGAGTCATCATGCGGATAAGGTCAGTTTTGGCGATTGCATGGTGCATGCTCAGTCCGGTGGTTTTGGGCGGTTGCGGATTTGTGTCCATGTCGGGACCGGCGAGCGTCGATGTGCGGACCGAGAATAGTGCGACCCTGCCGTTCGCAGTGGTAAAATTGGACAGCAGCGTATTGCAGGCGCTCGAGAAATACGAACCAAATTCTTTGCCCGGAATCTTTGCAGACAGTCGTCCGCCCGCCGCCATCCGCTTTGGCATAGGCGACATTGTCACGGTCACGATCTTCGAAGCTGCCGCAGGCGGGCTTTACGTCCCTATCGAAGCAGGCGTCCGTCCGGGCAACTTCGTCAGTCTGCCCGATCAGGCCATCGACAATGACGGGAACATCAGCGTGCCATATGCCGGAGCAGTCCGGGCCGCCGGGCGCACCAATGTGCAGATCCAGGAAGACATTCTCCAGCGCATCAAGAAGCGCGCGATTGATCCGCAGGTCGTGGTCACGTCGAGCCAGCAGCGCTCGTCGCTGGTCAGCGTGTTCGGGGAAGTCAGAACGCCGGTGCGTTTTCCGATGCCCGCCTCCGGCGCGCAGGATCGGATCACCGACGCAATAACCCGCGCCGGTGGCATCAGCGGTGCGGGCTGGGAAACCTGGGTAGTGCTGGAACGCAACGGAAAGCGGGCCACGGTCCCGTTCGCCAATATCATGTACTGGCCTTCCAACAACATATTCGTGCTGCCGGGTGATCGAATCTACGTCTACCGGGAGCCGATGAAATTCCTGGCGTTTGGCGCCACCGGGCAGCAAGGCGAGTTCAATTTTGACGCCTGGAGAATCAGCCTCGCTCAGGCGGTCGCCAAGGCAGGCGGCCTGTTCGATCTTCAGGCCGATCCGGGCTCGATCTTCCTCTATCGCCGGGAACCGCGCGAGGTGGCACTGCAGCTCGGCGTTGACTGCTCGAACTTCTCCGGCGATTCCATTCCGATCGTCTTCAGTGTGAGTTTTCAGGACCCTGCGGGATTCTTTCTCGCCACGAAGATGCAAATGCGGCCGTTCGACGTGATGTATGTCGCCAATGCGCCGGCGGTCGATATTACGAAGGTGCTGAATTTCATCAATTCAGCGGTCGTAACCGCAGACAACGGCGTCAATCTCGTCAACAGTGTTTATGTCACCCGGATCAACAGCAGGATACGCTAGTGAAATTGCGAATGTGCCGTGTCTGCGCCGTTGTTCACAGGGCCGCTGCGGTCCCGCACTTCGTTCGAGGTTTTCGCATCATCGGGGAGGCCTGATGAGATGCGCATCCTGGAAATCATCGGCTCAATCGATCCGCAGGACGGTGGTGTGACGGAGGGCTTGCTGCGGCAATCGCGCGCGCGGACCCGTCGCGGTATAACGACGCACATCGCTTCGCTCGACGACCCACAGGCTCCGTGGGTGCTCGACTGTCCGGTAAAGGCTTTCGGTCTGGGATCCTTGGTGCCGCACTCCCGCAGGCTTGCCTGGCAACGATACGGATACACGCCGCGGCTGGTTCCTTGGCTCCGTGAGCACGTGAAAGAGTACGACATCGTGGTCGTCAACGGCCTCTGGAATTACGTTGCGCTGGCGTCGCGCCAGGTGCTGCCTGCATCCGCAGTGCCTTACGTGGTCTTTGCCCACGGCATGCTCGATCCCTGGTTTCGGTTCGGCCATCCAGTCAAGCACCTGACAAAACAGCTGCTCTGGCTGGCCTCCGAGGGGCCGCTGTTGGCCAAGGCGAGCGCCGTGCTGTTTACGACGGAAGCCGAAATGGCGCGCGCTCACAACGCCTTCTGGCCTTACCATGTGCGCGGTCGCGTCGTGGGATATGGAACGGCTGATATCGAGGGCGACCCCAGGGTGCAAGAATCCGCATTTCGTCGCTCGCTGCCCGCGCTTGCAGACAATCCGTTCCTGCTGTTTCTCGGCCGCATTCATCCGAAGAAGGGTTGCGACATCCTGGTCGAGGCTTTCGGGCGCGTCGCGCCGACCGATCCGGATCTGCACCTCGTGATGGCCGGGCCCGACCCTGACGGATTGCGCGCCATGATCGAGCCTGCTGCGCAGCGGGCAGGGGTCGCCGAGCGGATTCATTGGCCCGGCATGTTGTCGTGCGACCTGAAGTGGGGTGCCCTTCGCGCCTGCAAGGCACTGGTGCTGCCATCCCATCAGGAAAACTTCGGGGTTGTAGTGGCCGAAGCCCTGGCGGCGGGCCGGCCGGTACTCCTCAGCGACAAAGTCAATATCTGGCGCGAGGTCGATGGCGACGGCGCCGGAATGGTCTGCACCGATGATATCGATGGTACCACCCGGATGCTTGGCGATTTCCTGTCACTTACGGCTGATGCGCTCGGGCAAATGCGAAGTGCGGCGCGGGCCTGCTTTCTCGCGCGCTTTGAAGTCGGGATTGCGACCGACAGGATTTGCGCCGTGCTGGAGGAGATCAAAAATTCCTGGCCGGCCGGTCGCGCAGGCGCTCCGGCTCGCTGAAGTTGCCTGCGTGGGTCTCCGTCAGCATCGATCGAAAGATGAGGCCGACGACGTATCCGATCTGCAGTCCGACGGCGAGTGCGAGCGCGGTCAGCGCCGTCGACCCGAGTGGCACCTCGTTGAACCGGTCAACCGCGGCAAGGGCCGTGGTACCGGCCAGAATGACTGGAACCAGGCAAAGAACCGTATAGCGGGTACTGAGCACCGCGCCGGTCAGGATAGCGATCACCGTCATCATGACATCAACTCCATTCCGCAGAAGGCAGCACAGTCGGTACTGAAGGACCGTTAATGGATTGGCCGAGGCTCCGATGTGATTCAAGTTGCATATATCGCCAGCTGCGCCGGGTCATGATAGTGTTGCCACTATAGTTCACATAACGTATCGAATTCGTTCCAGGGCGGGCGCCCGAACGCTCGGGGAAGGTGAGGGAAACTGGTGATGGGCCACGGAATCCGCAGCCTCAACTGCACGCGCAAGCTTGTGCTGAGCGCCTGCGTGGTCTTTGGCCTAGCGGCGCCGGTTGCCGCCCAGACGTCCCAAGGCAGCACGGCTGCCCCGGTTGAACGGCGAGAGACCATCATCGGAGGAACGGGCCAGGCGGCACCGACATTCGAACGCTGTATCGAGGTGCAGATTGGCAGCGAAGGTTCGTTCGGATGTCTCAACCAGAAGCTCAGACGCGAGGTCGACCGGATCAATCCATCGCTCAACCTGCCGCCGATCGACGCGCGTTCTGCGGATGTACGGGTCGGCAATGTGAACGCGGCGGCGGTGCGACAGCAATACGGCTCCAGTTTTGGGCGCTCGGCGATCCCGTTCCGACCGCCTGTTCCTACCTACGTCCTGCCGCGCCGCTGATGCCCGCGCCGATGACCATGCCCGCGATCTGCGCAACCAGCACGACATGGCGCTCGGCGCTGGCGGCAGCCTGTCTGTTGACCTTTCTGGGCGGCGAGGTCACCGCGCAGACGGGCGATGCGAAGGCACCGGTTGATATCAGCGTTTTCACCTTGCCTGACGACGAGGCGGAGGGGAATGCGGACGCGTCCGAGCTGCTGCCATTGAGTCCGGTCGTTCCGAAGCCGCTGACTTCGGCCGACTTGCCGCCATCGAACCCGCTAACTCCGAGCTTCCGGCGCACGAGTATCGCGTTCAGCCGCGATTGGCGGGCAGGCCGCAACGAATACCGCGCGATTGTCGAACGTGAGTCCAGTGCGCTCGGCGTGCCACCGGCACTCGTCGATGCGGTAATGGCCGTGGAAAGTCGCTACAATTCGGCCAGTATCGGAATGGACGGCGAGATCGGGTTGATGCAAGTCATGCCCGCGACCGCGCGCATGCTCGGTTTCAGCGGAACGCCGGCGGAACTGGCGACTCCCGAAATCAACGTCCATTACGGGGCCAAATATCTCGCCGGTGCATGGCGCCGGGCCGGAGGGGATTTGTGTACGGCCGCGATGAAATACCGAGCGGGACACGGCGAAACCCGATTCTCGTTTCTGTCGGTGGAATACTGCATGCGCGTCCGCGGGCATCTTGCCGCGCACGGCGTCGCGGTCAGTGGCTCGCTGCCGCAGCCGACCTTTGGCAACCCGGGCGGCGCGCATGCTGGCGGCCGGTCGATATCCGGCGGCGGCACGGTCAACTTTGCGACGTTGAATACGCGCCTGCGCGCGTTGACAGTCCGGAGGACCCCTCAGGATACCAACTGATGTTCGCAATCACGTGCCGGGCGCGTGCCGGCAGTCACGACCGGGATGTACCCTTGGTGGTGCGTCGCCGCCGACCCGCCGGGGTCGGTCGGTCGCCGCCGAGTGCAGCCCCGATCGCTTGCCAACATTTCACGGCGTCACGGTAGGCGCTTTCATTCGCTGGATTCATGGCGCGCCAGGTTGCCAGTTGCTCCGCATCCGCGAGCGTGGCCTCGCCGGATTTCAGGCGCAGAATCCACGCCAGTGCATCACGGGTTAATGGATCCAGCCGATCGCGTTGATCGTTTCGTTGTGCCACGTTCCAGCGCTTTCCCGCAGACGCCGGTCGCAAGCGGTTCGCCCCGAACGACATGTCTCTGAACGTAAGACGATTCGGAACGGTGAAAACCGAATTTGTGGCACACAGGTCGTTTCAGGCGCTGGGCACAATGCTCAATGGCCTGCTTGAGGTCGGTTTCGACCGTCCGCACCGTGACCCCCAGGCTATCGGCGATCTCGCGATTGGGCAGCCCCTCGATGCGGGAAAGGATCAATACCCGTCGCCGACGCTCGGGAAGCTCCGCGATCGCGCGCCTGAGCAGGTTGACCTCGGAGCGATCTTCGATCACGCGGGCTGCGTCGGGCTGGTCATCGGGAATATCGAGCAGGCAGTCGACCTCGTCGACGGTCAGGCGACGGCTTTCGGCGCGCCTGCGGTCATTGGCAATGTTAAGCGCGATGCGAAACAGATAGGCCTTCGGACTGCGTACCGTTGCGATCTCCCTGATCCCCTCGAGGCGGAGATATGTTTCGTGGAGCACGTCGGAGGCCATGTCCGCCGAGCCGAGCCGCCGCGTCAGGCGTCGCTCGAGACCGACGTAATCGACGAGCAGCAGAGCCCGCAAAGTCGTTATGTTGCTATCACTCATGTTACGCCCCACGCCGTCCTGTACAGACGCGGACCGTATTAAGCGCGGGCAACGATTATGTGACGTCAGTGTAGCGGCCGGCCGAGGCGCCACGATACTATCATTATGTTGCTCAAAATCATCACGTTCGTACTTACGGTAATAACAAAGCGGATATCAGAAATCTTTTCGCAGCGGCGCTGCGCACGCCGTCTACCGGATAAGGCAATAGGCCGGCACGCGCCGGTACGGTTCGGGCTGCCCTCGGGGTCTGCACCGTCAAGGCGAAGACCGACAGGCGAGCGTATCGAGGCCGACGTGAATTCTGATAGTATCAGCAAGTGGAAAACGTTGCATGCGGCTGCCGACTGGCGGCGTCAGCCGGCGCGCGTTCGGGCTTGCTCCCGGTTCCATGAGGCTCACGGTTGGGGAATTGCGGCTTGCTGCCTTGTGCTATGGGCCGCCGGCGCCGGATCTGCCGTAGCAAAGGCCGAGTCCGAGACCAGCAAGCCGGCGGCGCGCCAGCCGGCGGCGCAGGCGCCGGAGAAATCCGACCGGGCCAAGGGCAATCAGGGTGCCGCCAAGCCCGCGGCTGCAGCGCCGGCTCCCAAGGAACGCTTTGACATCGACGAGTTTCGCGTCGAGGGCGCTGACGCTCTGCCGCAGATCGAGATCGAAGCGGCCGTATATCCTTTCCTCGGTCCCAGCCGGACGTCGGATGATGTCGACAAGGCGCGTGCGGCGGTGGAGAAGGCGTATCACGACAAGGGCCTTCAGACTGTCGCCGTTGCGGTGCCGCAGCAGGATGCGCAGCGTGGCTTCATCGTGCTCAAGGTCACCGAGAACAAGGTCGGGCGGTTGCGGGTCAAGGGCTCGCGCTATTTCGACATCGCCACCGTCAAACGCAATGCGCCTTCGCTGCGGGAAGGATCACTGCCGAATTTCGGCTCGGTGACGAAGGATATCGTGTCGCTGAATCGTTGGCCGGACCGACGCGTCACTCCGGCGTTGCGGGCGGGCGTCGCGCCCGGAACCGTCGATGTCGATCTCAACATCGAGGACACCTTGCCGCTGCACGGCAGCGCCGAACTCAACAACCGTCAGAGCCCCAGCACGACCCCGCTGCGGCAGAGCTACTCGCTGCGTTACGACAATCTCTGGCAGCTCGGCCACTCCATGACCGTGACCTACCAGGATGCGCCGCTCAGGCGGAAGGACGCCATGGTCATCTCCGGCTCCTACATGGCGCGGACCGATTACGACTGGCTGAACGTCCTGCTCTACGGCCTGAAATCGGACAGCGCGGTGGCGTCGGTCGGCGGCGCCAATGTGATCGGGCCCGGCGAAGTGATCGGAGCGCGCGCGGTGCTGACCCTGCCCACCAAGGGCGAACTGTTCCATACGCTGTCGCTGGGCTTCGACTACAAGCATTTCGCGCAGACGCTGTCGCTCGGGCGTGACTCGTTCGACTCCCCGGTCACCTATGTGCCGGTTGTCGCCAGCTACGGCGCAACCTGGCAGGGCGACGGCCGGCTGACGCAGCTCAACACCTCGGTCACCGCGGGCCTGCGCGGCGTCGGAAGCAGTCCGGAGGAGTTCGACGCCAAACGCTACAAGGCGACCGGCAGTTTCATTCACCTCAACGCGGACGTGTCGCACACTCATGATCTGCCTGAAGGCTTTCAGGTGTTCGCCAAGATGCAGGGCCAGGTGGCGGATCAGCCGCTGGTATCGAGCGAGCAGTTCAGCATCGGCGGACAGGACACCGTGCGCGGATATCTGGAATCCGAGGCGCTCGGCGATTACGGCGTCGTCGGCACGCTCGAACTGCGTTCGCCCAATATCGCGCCGTATCTCGAACAGAAATTGGACAATCCGCTCGGCCAGGCCGTCAAGTTCAACGTGTTCGACGACTGGCGCTTCTTCGCGTTTGCCGATGTCGGCCGCGTCCGGATTCACGAACCTTTGCCCGAGCAGCAGTCGCAATTCGACCTTGCCAGCTATGGCATCGGTTCGCGGATGAAAACGCTGAAACACATCAACAGCATCGTCTTCGTCGGCATGCCCCTGGTCAGTCAGCAAGTGACGGTCGCCCAAAATCCAAGATTCAGCTTTCGAATCTGGGGAGAGTTCTGATGTTGGTCCCTCGCACTACTAGATCATTTCGTGGCTGGACCTGGAGCGGGCCGGCGCTGCTCATGCTGGTTCTGGTCGCCGCGCTGTGGCCGGCTCCGGCGTCGGCATGGTGGAACGATCAGTGGACCCTGCGCAAGAAGATCACCATCGATACCGGGCCTTCCGGTGCGAGCGTCAGCGATGCCATCGGCAGCACGCCGATCCTGGTGCGGTTGCATGTCGGCAATTTCCGTTTCGGCACCGCCAAGCAGGACGGCGGCGACCTGCGCTTCATCGCCGCGGACGACAAGACGCCGCTCAAGCACCATGTCGAGAAATACGACTCGTTGCTGGGCGAGGCGCTGGTCTGGGTCAGCATGGCCGACCTGAAGCCCGGGACCAAGAACGAGATCTGGCTCTATTACGGAAATGCAAAGGCGCCGACCGCGGTCGATGCCAAGGGCACCTATGATCCGGACACGCTGCTGGTCTATCACTTCGCCGATCGCGGAACGCCGGCGCAGGACGTCTCGGCCTGGGCGAACAGTGCCCAGAGCGTGGCGCCCGGCGCCGATGGCGCCATCATCGGGCAGGGTGCGCGTTTCGACGGACAAACCGCGCTCTCGCTGCCCGGCTCGCCGTCGATGGTGGTCGCCGAAGGCGGCGACCTGACCTGGTCGATCTGGCTCAAGATGACCGCGGCGCAACCGCGGGCGGTTCTGTATTCGCGATCCGAAGCGGCCAATGGATTGATCATCGGCCTCGACAACGGCGTGCCGTTCGCGGAAGTGACGAACGCCGGCACCACCCAGCGCAGCGGCGAAGGTGCCCCGATCGCGCCGGGGGCGTGGCGTCATCTCGCGCTGGTCGCCAAGGGTAGCCAGATCACGCTGTATGTCGACGGCACTCCGTTTTCGACGCTTGCCGCGGCGTTGCCGACCATGACCGGCGCCTCGCAGCTCGGACGGGGCGCGGCGGCGGCGGCAGCGGCACCGGACTCCGCGGCGGCGGCCACGACGCCTGCGACATCTGGCGACACGCCGGCGGCGTCTTCCGCTGATGCGGCGGCTGCGTCACCCGAGGCGGCGGCCGGATTCGCCGGCGACGTCGACGAATTGCAGATCGCCAAGACGGCGCGCCCCGCCGGCTTCATCAGGCTGGCCGCGATCGGGCAGGGGCCCGAGCAGGCCAAGTTGATTTCCTTCAGCGTCGACGAGGAAGCGTCGAGCTGGGCCACCGGCCATTTCGCCATCATCCTGCAGTCGGTGACGCTCGACGGCTGGGTCGTCATCGCGCTGCTGGCGGTCATGGCGGTCATCAGCTGGTTCGTGATGGTCGACCGGATCGGGTATCTGAACCGGATCGAAAAGGGCAACGCGATCTTCCTCAATCATTTCCGCGGCGCGGCCGCCGACCTGGAAGGACTGCTGCAGCTCGATCGCGAAGATTCGGATCCAAGCCTCGGTGGGCAGGCCGCGGCAAAGGATCACAAGCTCATCCATGCCTCACCGCTCTACCGGCTGTTCGCTCTCAGCGCCCAGCAGATCCGCAAGCGCTTCGCCGTAAATGGCAGTTATCACGCGCTTACGCCGCAGGCGATCCAGTCGATCCGCGCGCTGCTCGACAGCGGCTACGTGCGCGAGACGCAGCGGATCAACCGCATGATGGTCATGCTGACGATCGCGATCTCGGGCGGTCCGTTTCTCGGCCTGCTCGGAACGGTGGTCGGCGTCATGATCACGTTCGCGGCGATCGCGGCCAGCGGCGACGTCAACGTCAATGCGATCGCGCCCGGCATCGCGGCCGCTCTCGTCGCCACCGTGGCGGGCCTCGGCGTCGCGATTCCGGCGCTGTTTGCCTACAACTACCTGATCACCCGCATCAAGGGCGCTACCAGCGAGATGCAGGTCTTCGTCGACGAGTTGATCAGCCGGATCGCCGAGTCCTACGACAGGGGTCCAGAGCAGCCGATCAAGCAGGCGGCGGAGTAGACCCATGCAACTGCAATCCGACGACAAGCCGTACGACGACATCAACATCACGCCGATGCTCGACCTCGCCTATGTGCTGCTGGTGATCTTCATCATCATGACCACCGCGACCGTGCAGGGCATGAAGGTGAACCTGCCCAAGGCGAGCGCGGCGCCGAGTCTCGCCCAGCAGACCACCAAGGCGATCACCGTCGCCAATGACGGCAAGATTTTCCTCGACACCGTCCCGGTGACGCTGGCCGAGCTCGAGCAGCGGTTGGTCCAGCAGCGTGCGCTGACGCCTGAATTTCCAATCGTGCTCCGCGGCGACAGCCAGACCCAGTACCAGAACGTCGTCGACGTGCTCGATCTGCTCGGACGCCTGAACTTCAGCCAGGTCGGCATGGCCACCAAGCCCGCGACACGTTGAAGAGAGGCGAGTACGACGCATGGACTGGAACGACGATAGCGAGGGCGGCGAAGGCGGCGCGCGATGGCGCCGTTTTGCGCTGCCGGGTGGCGTCGGCCTCTTCATGCTCGCGCTGATGGGCGGCGGCGTCTTTTGGGTGCTGAGCGGCGACAAGGAGCCGCCGCGCAAGGTCAACGAACTCGTCGTGACCATGATTCTGCCGCCGCCCCCGCCTCCACCACCGCCGCCCCCTCCGCCTCCGGAGCAGCAGCCCGAGGAGAAGGTGGTCGATCAGACGCCGGTGAAGCAGGAGATCATCGAGGAGAAGGCAGTCGACATTCCAAAGGATGCGCCGCCGGATCCCGTTAACGATGCCGCCCCCGGTCCGCCCGATCTCGGGTTGGACAAGGGACCGGGCAATGCGTTGCCGACGAGCGGGCGCGGCGGTGGCGGCGGTGGGGGCGGCGGGGGCAACAGCCGCTTCGGCTGGTACGCCAGCCTCGTGCAGACGCAAATCGACGCGGCTTTTCGCAGCAACGAAAAAACGCGTCATGCGGTGATGCGAATTGAGATCCGGCTGTGGGCGGATTCCACGGGGCGCGTCACCCGCGTGCAACTGGCGTCGTCGACGGGAAATGGCGAACTCGACAGCATTATCCGCGACCAGGTTCTGGGTAGCCTGACACTGCGCGAACCGCCGCCGAGGGACATGCCGATGCCGATCAGAACACGGGTGACGGCGCGAAGCCCGGGTTGATTCTGGTGAGTCAAATGCGCGGCTGGTCCGCGCGAACGAGTGTGAAGTAGAAGGATTGGTATCATGTGGCGTGCTGAAACGATGAAAGCGGGATTGGCCTCGGTCGCAGCGATATCGCTGGCGCTCGCGGTGCCCGCGGCGGCCCAGGATGGCGAATCCGGCAAGCGGCCGACGGTATCCCGCACCGCCCCGCCTTCGTCCAATTCCACCATCAACCTGATCAACCTGCTGGTCAAACAGGGCGTGCTCGCGGAGGAACAGGCCGCAGCGCTGATCAAGCAGGCCGACGACGAGGCCTATGTGACGCGCCAGGCCGTGCGCGACGCCGCCGCCAAGGCGGAGGGCGCCGATAAACGGGCGTCGACCGCTGCCGACGCGGTCTCGCCGCCCGGCACCAAGCGCGTCACCTATGTGCCGGAAATCGTCAAGCAGCAGCTTCGCGAGGACATCAAGCGGGATGTGATGGCGAAGGCGGAGAAGGAAAACTGGGCGTCTCCTGGCAAGTATCCGGAGTGGGCACAGCGGATCCGCTTCTATGGCGATGTTCGCACGCGGTACCAGGGCGATGTCTTCCCCCCTGGAAACGGTCCCTTGCAGAATTACAACGCCACCAATACGGGATCGCCGTTCCTGGAGGACAACTTCAATGCGGTGAATCCCTATTTTCCCCCGACCTACAACACGACGCAGGACCGAAACCGTTTTCGTTTCCGCGCCCGGCTCGGTCTCGATGCCGATCTGTTCGACGGATTTACCGCCGGTCTGCGGATCGGGACAGGCGACAGCAGTTCGCCGGTATCGACCAATCAGACGTTCGGCACCAATGGCGGCAATTTTTCGAAATATGCGCTCTGGCTGGATCGGGCCTTTGTCAAGTATCAGCCCGTGCAGGATGTTGCATTTTCGGCTGGCCGGTTTGACAACCCGTTCTGGTCTCCGACCGATCTGGCCTGGTACAAGGACCTTGGCTTCGATGGCTTCGCCGTACAGGCCAAGCACGAAATCGCCGAAGGATTAACGCCCTTCTTCGTCGCCGGCGCGTTTCCAGTCTTCAATACCGATTTGAACGCAGGGCTCAATACCAGCGATCTCAACGGGCCAGTCAAATTACCGAGCCGCGACAAATGGCTCTTCGGCGGCCAGTTCGGCTTCGGAGCAAGGTTTGACGCCGAAACCCAGCTCAAGATTGCCGTCGCCTATTACGATTTCACCAATGTGCAGGGACGCCGCTCCAGCCCATGCTTCGTTCTCACCGCCAGTGACGTCTGCGACACCGACCTGCTTCGGCCGCCCTTTGCGCAGAAGGGCAACACCTATATGCAATTGCGCAACGTCCCGGTCGTCATTGCGCCTGATCCGACGTTGAACTACCAGTATTACGGCCTTGCCAGCGGATTCCGCCCGCTTGTCACCAGCGTCCAGCTCGATCTCGCACAGTTCAATCCAGTACACGTCATCCTCGACGGCGAATTCGTCTGGAATACGGCATTCAATCGAAGTGCAGTTTCTGCCATCGCGGTGAACAACCGCGCCCCGTCCGACCCGGGTGTGACCGGCCCCTTCAACGGCGGAAACAAGGGCTGGCTGACGCGGCTGACCGTTGGCCACAAGGAGGTCCGCCATCTATGGGATTGGAACGCGCACGTCGGTTACAAGTACCTCGAATCGGATGCGATGGTGGATGCGTTCGTGGATTCCGACTTCGGACTCGGCGGTACCAATCTGAAGGGCTACTTCATCGGCGCCAATGTCGGCCTCGGCGAAAGCGTCTGGGCGTCGGTCCGGTGGATGAGCGCCAACAGCATCGCCGGCCTGCCTTACGCGGTCGACACCGTCCAGCTCGATCTCAATGCGAGGTTCTGACCATGAGACGTTTGCGGCTTTACCTCGTCATCGCCTTGACGGTTCTTTCGTCGGCCGCCGCACACGCCGACACCGAGAGCGACCGTCTGCGCGAAGCGCTGCGGACCGCGACAGCGCAGTCGCGCTCGCTCGAGGATCAACGTGCCGCGCTGCAGGCCAAGCTGGCTGCGATCGAGCAGGAGCGCGACCGGCTGAAGAAGCAGAACGATGCGTTCCGGGCACAGGTCAAGGAAGCCGAGCAGGCCTACCGCCAGGCGGTGAAGGATTTCAACGAACGATTGGCTGAACGCGACGAGTCCTTGGAAAAATGGAAGAGCGCGTATGGCGAGGCTGCCACCGTCGCCCGCGCCAAGGATGCCGAGCGCGTCAAGTTCGAAGGCGAAGCGGCGGCCCTCAAGGTCAGCAACAAGGCCTGCGTGGCCAAGAACGCTCAACTCGTCAAGGTCGGGCAGGACATCGTGCGGCAATACGAGGAAATGAACCCGATGGAAAAGATCTGGCATCACGAACCGGTGCTCGGACTGAAACGGGTAGAGCATCAGAACGCCGCCCAGGACTTCCGCGATAAAATCCTCGATCAAAAGGTCACCCCATGAACAAGCGCACCACCTTCACAGCCGGATTGCTTGCCGCGATGATGTGCTCGGCCGCCGCGCCGGCCGCGCTCGCGCAGACCCGTACGCCGCCTCCGTCCGCCGCGCCTCGGGCAGCGACGCCGCCGGCCGCCACGCCCGCGCCGGCGACGCCCGCGCAATCCACACCCTCCTTCCCGGCGCCGGACAGTGCGGCGGTGAAAGGTAACGAGGTCGTCGCCCGGGTCGGCGGCAACGATGTCACCGCCGAAGAGGTGCGGGCGGCCGTCGCCTCGCTCGAGCCGCGCCAGCAGGCGGCCGTGGCGCGCGATCCGGCGCTGCTCAGCCAGACCGTGAGGGCGATCCTTGCCAACCGTCTCGTGCTCAAAGAGGCGCTGGCCAGGAAGTGGGATCAGCAGCCGGCGGTCGTAGCCCAGCTGGCGCGTGCCCGTGAAAACCTGATCGTCGACAGCTATCTCCAGTCGGTCGCGGTGCCACCCGAAAACTATCCGAGCGAGGCCGAGATCAAGGCCGTTTACGACGCCAATGCCAGCGCCTTCCTGGTCCCGCGCCGGTTCAAGCTCGCGCAGATCGTCGTCACCGTCGCCAAGGACGCCGACAAGACGGCGGAGGACAACGCGCGCAAGAAGCTGGATGATGTGATGAAGAAGGTGAAGCAGCCCGCCGCCGATTTCGCGGCGCTGGCTCGCAGTCTGTCCGATGACACCGCCTCTGCGGAGCGGGACGGCGATCTCGGCTGGCTGGCCGAACCGGACCTGCGCACCGAAATCCGCGCACAGGTGATAGGGCTTCCCAAGGCGGCCATCACGGATCCGATCCGGCTCGACGACGGCTGGCATATCCTCAAGCTGCTGGATACCGAGTCTTCCCGGTCAAGACCGCTCGGCGAGGTGAGGGATCCGCTGGTACAGCGCATCAGGGCCGAACGGGTCGAGGCCAACCGTCGCGCCTATATGGCGGAACTGCTCAAGCAGACGCCGCCCGTCGTGAATGAGATCGCGCTTTCGAAATTGCTCGAGGGCAAGTCCGAGGCGCCGGCGACGCGCTGATTGTCCGTCGGTAGGTGGGGGCGGCCGTGATCCCGGGCCCCCGACCTGCCGGCGTCACCGGACGAGAGTCCTGACGCTGGCATCGGACGCGGCCTTCACCCCACCAGTATCGTTAATTGTTAGTTAAATATCATAATAATGATACAAGCTGTGTGATATCCGGAGGCGAGTTCCAAAGCCGGGTGCCCGCGTGACCGATGTAAGCGAACCGACTGTCGTCTTCGCGAGCCAGTCAAAGCCGCGCGTCAGCGTGCCGTTCGCAGCCATCGAGCCGTTATTCGCGCTGTTCGATGTCGGGATTATCGTGGCGGCTGGGGCTGTTGGGGGCGCGCTTTATCAGAGCCTGCAGGGCGGCAGTGTCGGCGATGCCGGCGCCTATGCCGGGTTCGGGCTGGTCGCAAGTCTGGTCTATGTCCTGGCGGCCCATTGCCTCGGTCTCTATCGGATGAACGAACTGCTCGAACAGGATGCGGGTGACGGACGGGTCTGGGCGAGCTGGAGCCTGGCGATTCTGGTGCTTGCCGTAGCATTGTTCCTGTTCAAGTCCGGCGCCGAGGCGTCGCGCGGTTCGATCGTTTGCCTGTTTGTGCTCGGAGGCATCGGTCTTGCGCTGTCGCGGCGAATGGCCAAGCGTCGCCTGCGCCATGCCCTCATGGCGGGCGCGATTCGCGGCCGGCAGGCCATCGTAATCGGAACGAAAAACGAACTGGGTCAGTTCGCGCAATCGGAATTGCTGGTCAGGTTCGGTCTAGACGAAGTCGAGCGGGTTGTACTGCTGCGAAACGAGGCGCCAAACCAGCCCTCGGCGCTGCTGCAGGCGCACACCGAGACGGTATTGAAACGGGTGCGCGATTCCGCGGCGGAGGAGATCATTCTCGCGTTGTCGTGGTCCCACCCCGAGGACATCGAACTGCTTCTAGAGCGGCTGCGAGTGGTCCCGCTGCCGGTTCGCCTGCTGCCCGATCGCGCGGTTTCAACCGTGTTGCGTCGTCAGACCTCGCTGCTCCAGCAATCCTACATGGTCGAGTTGCAACGCACGCCTCTTACCGCGCTGGAGCGCGGGGCCAAGCGGCTGCTCGACGTGACGGTGGCGGCGACGTCGCTCTTTTTTCTCAGCCCGCTGCTGCTGATGGCGGCGGTTGCGGTAAAGCTTGAATCGAGCGGGCCGGTGATATTCCGGCAGCGTCGCCACGGCTTCAACGGTCAGGCCTTCACCATCTACAAGTTGCGGACCATGAAGGTTCAGGAGGATGGCGCCGAGGTGGTGCAGGCCGCGGAAAAGGATCCGCGCGTCACCCGCGTGGGACGTTTCCTGCGCCAGAGCAGTATCGACGAACTGCCGCAGTTGTTGAACGTGCTGCAGGGGCACATGTCGATGGTCGGGCCGCGTCCGCACGCTTTGGTCCATGACTACGAGTACGGCAGAATGATTGCCAATTATGCGTTCCGGCATCACGTCAAGCCGGGCATTACCGGCTGGGCGCAGGTGCATGGATATCGCGGCGGCACGCCGCGGCTGGAACTCATGGAGCGGCGAATTGCCCTCGATCTATGGTATATTGATAACTGGAGCCTCTTGCTCGACATCCGGGTATTGCTGGGAACGTTCTTCGAACTGATCCGGCCGCGCAATGCGTATTGACGCCAAAGCGCCCTAAAATTCACACAGAATAATAGTAACGTTAGTCCAGCGCTCATTTGATGTATCGAGCAGCTGGAGCAGTTGCCATCTTCGGCATTCCGCCGGACTGCGCCGTGCCTCAGCGGGCGTCCGCAGCGGCGATCGCGCCAGCCGTCTCCACCGGGAATTCTAGCCGGGCTCTATTGTAAAGGTTAGGGATTCACGCTTACTAGCAAGTTGGAGTGAAGCAAGATTCGGGCCGGAGAAGCCAGATGGTCGGCAAGAGACATGCCTCGGGGGAAATAGCTGCCAAGCTGGCGCAGGCCAACGACCTGGCGGCAAAGGGCAAGACGCAGCGCGAGATATCGAAGGCGCTGGGTGTGAGCATCATGACCTATCACCGATGGAAAAAGGTGATGAACTCCGCCGACGGTCCGGACGAATATAAAGGGCTCGGCGAGGTGGCAGCCCAGCATCAGATTTCGGGCGATGCCGGCTCAACCGAAACCATCAAGCGCCTGGAACTTGAGAACTCGCAGTTGCGACGGCTGGTCACCGATATGCTGCTCGAAAAGCTCAAGCTCGAGGAAGAACTTCGTGCCCGGCAGGAGGCGCGGCTTCGCCGGCCCGAGAAGCGTCAGTAGCCGGAATCTGCCGACCAGCGCTATCCCTCGCGCAGGCAAAAGCCCGATACGCCGGTGGCTATGTCGACCGGTATCCGTGGTTCATGTAATATCCGCGCTGATGCATCCCCGGCTGCTCAAACCGTTCCAGCACCTTCAGGTTTGCCTTGTTCAGGACCACGCCCAGCAGGCGATCCTGGAGTTTCGGCGCGGCCATCAGATGGTGCCGAACGGCCTTGATCGTGGTGCTTCCCCACTCCACCACGAAAACGAAGGAATCGATCACCGGCGTTATGGCGCGCACGTCAACCACGGGGGCGATCGGCGGAAGGTCCACGATAACATAGTCGTAACGTTGCCGAAGTCCCTCGATCAGGTCCCGAAATGCCTGCGAGGCGAGTATCTCGTCGGAATGGTGCGGCTGCTGCTTGAGCAGCAGCGGCAGAATCGCCAGTCCAGTGCTGCGCTCCCGACCTGTGGCCTGTGACAGGTCGGTGTTTCCAGCCAGCAGCTCCATCCATCCAACCACCGGCGCCGGCGCGAGCGATCGGGCGAGCGTGGGGTTGCGAAGATCCGCGTCGATCAGGATCACACGCTTGCCGGCGTCGGCCATCAGCATCGCCAGGTTACAGGCCACGGTGGACTTGCCTTCGCCAGGCAGCGTGGATGTTACGCCAATGACCCTGTTTTCCTGGCTGGCGGACCGAAGCCAGGCCGTCATCTTGATAGCCCGAAATGCTTCGGTGAATATCGAGAGAGGATCGTCCACAGCACGCCGCTTCAGCGGGTCGATGAAGGCGTAGACTGGCGCCCGTGCAGTGAGGCTTTCGATGGATGCCGGTTTTGGCTCGCGCGAAGGATCGTCAACCCGATCGGATTCCGCAATCGATCGTCCAGGCGCCGGCAACGCGGCAATGACTTGAGGGGCAGCCAGCGGGATCACCGAGAGACATTTGATCCCCAACGCCTGTTCGGCCTGACCTGCGGTGCGGAAGACACCGTCCATCGCTTCTCGCAAAATCGCTATTCCAAGGCTTGCGATGATGCCCATCGTGACGGCAATGGCCAGTACCAGGGAGGTAATCGGTCGGCTTTTTTGGTTCGGTGCGACCGCCGAACTGATCACGCGCGCATCGGTGATCGGGAATGACTGCTGCTGGATCGCTTCCATGTAGCGCTGCAGAAAGCTGTTGTAGAGCGCATGATAGATCTTGGCGGAACTCTCGAGTTCCGCCAGTCCGAGCCGGTCCCGATTGGTGACCTGTCCTTCGGTCACCAGGCTTGCCAACGCTCGCTCCAGATTTTCTTCCCGTGTTTTTGCGATTTCGTAGTCGCTCTTGTAGCTCGCGGCGATCCGCCTCAGCTCTCCGCCGATGTTGCGGCGCAGTTCCTCCATTTGATTGCGGAGGTTGATCGCAGCCGCATGGTCCTGTCCATATCTCGCGGATATGTTCGCCTCGCGAGCGGACAGGTCAAGGTACTGGTTACGCAGCCGCATAATGACTTCATTCTTCAGGCTGTCCGCGACCGCGGCCTCGCTGACATCCAGGTTGCGGACCTGTTCGATCCGATCCAGGCGGGCCTTGGCCTCGCCGGTTGCGCCGCGCGCAGTCGCGAGCTGGCTGTTCAACTCGAATAATTGCTGTTCTCCGATCAGACGGCTCGAAGGGCCGGCATTGGCCGCGTTCGTCCCTCCGAAATCGACGATATTGTTCTTCTCCTTGAATTCCAGGACCAGGCGATCCGCGGTTGCCACCTTCGCCCTCAATTCGTTGATCCGGTCCTGCAGCCACGCGCTCGCACGGTTTATCGTTTGGTATTTGGCGCCCAGTTGATCGTCGATATAGGCCTCAGCCATTGCGTTGGCGATCTTCGCGGCCAGAACGGGACTGCGCGACGTGTAGGAGATGTTCAGGGCATAGGTTCGTTCCCCCCGCGAAATGCTGCGGCGGCTGAGAAACTCGTCGAGTGCCCATTGTTCCCTGTCTGCCTTCGAACTCGCATTGGTCGTGCGCGAAAACAGGGCCAGGATGCCCGGTCTCCTTTCGACGAATTCGGGATCTTCGGTCAGGTTGAGGTCCTTGATTACCGCGAGTGCGATTTTCCTCGACCCGAGAATCTCGACTTGCGAACCCACCTGAAGCGTATCGAGCGGGATGTCTCCCTGCGGCTGCATCTGGTTCTGCAGGACCCGGAGCGTGCTGCTGTCGATCAACAGCATCGCGGTCGCGGTATACAGCGACGGCGTGATCAGCAGGTACACCAAACCGATAGCGATGGCCACGGCCGGGCAAATGATAAGGACATGATACTGCCGCCGGGCCAGTCCGCTCAGCCGTTCGATCAAATCCGAGAGCGAGGTGGGAGCCGTATCTACCCCTTCCGCTTCGTTGTAGTCGCTACCCGTTCTGCGCGACAGCATATCCATCGTCGATCACATCCTCGCCGGCGCCCGTGAAACGGCCCGGTTGGCCGCCGTGATCGGCAGCGACATCATGCTTCATTGCTCGCGGGCGCCCCCTTTGAATCCGATGAAGGATGCTCCGGCCTTACCGCCACGCGCGTCGCCGCCGCAAGCGCGACGAGGCCGCGGGCACCCCCCAACCACTTGCCGATTGCAGTTTGCTCAACGGCGATCAGTTGCGCAGCCCAGGCGACGGCTGCGCCGGCCGCTTGTGCCGCGCCTCCGATGGTTATCGGATTTGTTTATCGGATGAATAATACATTATTGCTACAATTTGATATGCGAGTTGCCCGCAGAAGTACGGCTAGATCGAATGCCGGTCGCGCACCAACATCTGATATCATATGACAGGCCATCGCATGCGTGACGCCGCCGGGCGCAAAAGCAAAGTTTCACCAAGGGTTTGCGTCGCAACAGCGTCTATGATGCAGGGCTATCATTTGCACGCGTCCTCACGTGCGAGGAGGCGATTATGCTGCGCTGGAGGCGCGACTAGCTCATCAAGCAGTACATCAGCAAATTGACCGAAGAGGCTGCGAACAGCGCCAAGGTCACTGCGACCAGTGTTTCGGGACGGTTCGAGCTCAGGAGCGTTCTCATAGGAGAAATATCCGGCGATTCTACGCCGGGAGTCCCGCCAAGAATTTACTGGAAGATTCAGTATTCGTTTACGACTCGGCCAGCGTTAGGCGATGACGACGTCGTGGTCTCTGCAGCAAAGAGACGGCGCAGCCCTGAACCCGTGTTAGCTCCATATTCGGCAATAGCGCGGCTACATTTCTAGCAGAAATGACAGTAAACACTGGTGCCGGTTGAGAGGATTGAACTCCCGACCTTCGGTTTACAAAACCGCTGCT
>JAZJYY010000047.1:0-54816 GCA_040390145.1 Pseudomonadota bacterium | reverse complement strand
AAGCGCTCAGTCGCTTAAATCGCACATTTTGCTCAATGGGCAGATACAAGGGGTTGCCTCCGCGGATAGAGACCCCTCATCCGGCGGCCTTCGGCCGCCACCTTCTCCCACAAGGGGAGAAGGGAAGAAAGGCGGCCATTCGCTACCTTGCAATCCTGAGCGAGACACGGTTTTGCTATGGCTATGACGCTCGATACGATTGCAGCTCCGAAGCCTGACACCATCGCGCGCCCCGCATCCCCCGGGCGGCTGCACCGCTATGCGCGGCCGGCGCTCGGGCTTTTCCTGCCGGTCGGCCTCGCGGTCGGCTGGGAAATCGCCGTCGCGCAGGGGTGGTCCAATGGCCGACTGGTGCCGCCGCCCTCAAAACTGTTCGCGACCATCATGGAACTGGCGCGCAGCGGCGAACTCTCGCGCCATATCTTGGCCACGCTGTCGCGCGTTTTCGCCGGTTTTGGGCTTGGCGTGGTCGCAGGCACGCTGCTCGGCGCCGTCTCCGGCTATTGGGGCCTGGCGCGGCAGTTGCTGGATCCCACCGTGCAGGCACTGCGCGCGATCCCGTCGATCGCCTGGGTGCCGCTGTTCATCCTGTGGCTCGGCATTTTCGAGACCTCGAAAGTCGCGCTGATCGCCGTCGGGGTATTCTTTCCGGTCTATCTCGGCGTGATGGGCGCGATCCTGTCGGTCGACCGCAAGATCGTCGAGGTCGGCCGCACCTTCCGGCTCTCCGGCCCCGCGATGATCCGGCGCATCCTGCTGCCGGCGGTGTTGCCGGCCTATGTGGTGTCGCTGCGGGTCGGGCTGGGGCTGGGCTGGATGTTCGTGGTCGCCGCCGAATTCATGGGCGCGTCGGAAGGCCTCGGCTATCTCCTGATCGACGGCCAGCAACTCGGCAAGCCTGCGCAGATTCTCGCGGCGATCGTGATTTTCGCCATCCTCGGCAAGACCACCGACTGGCTGATCGAGATCGCCACCGCGCCATTGCTGCGCTGGCAGGATGCGTTCGGCCACCAGGGCGGAGCCAACTGATGCTGGCAATCGATCGCATCGGAAAAGTCTATCCCAACGGCGTCAACGCGCTGGAGCGCTTTTCCGCCGACATCCGGCTCGGCGAAATCGTCGCCATCATCGGCGGCTCCGGCTGCGGCAAGTCCACGCTGCTGCGCGCCATCGCCGGGCTCGACCGCGCCACCACGGGCACGGTGACGCTCGACGATGTCAGCATCACGGCGCCGCACGCGAAAATCGGCATCATCTTTCAGGAGCCGCGGCTGCTGCCCTGGCTCAGCGTCGCCGACAATATCGGCTTTGGCCTGTCGGATCTGCCGGCCACCATCAGGCGCGAGAAGGTCGCCGTCGCGTTGGCGCGGGTCGGACTCGCCGACAAGGCGGACGCCTGGCCGCGTGAACTCTCCGGCGGGCAGGCGCAGCGGGTGGCGATTGCCCGGGCGCTGGTGCCGCAGCCGGAAGTGCTGCTGCTGGATGAACCGTTCTCCGCGCTCGACGCCTTCACGCGGCGCGATCTGCAGGATCATCTGCTCGACCTCTGGGCCGACACGCGGCCGACCCTGCTGCTGGTCACCCATGATGTTGACGAGGCCGTGGTGCTGGCCGACCGCGTGCTGGTGATGCGGCCGCGGCCGGGCCGGCTGTTCGAAGAGATCATAATCAACCTGGCGCGGCCGCGCGACCGCGCCTCGCCGCATTTCGACAATTTCAAGCGCCGCGTCCTGACCGCGCTGGATCGCTCGCTCGACCGCAGCGTGCCCGACAGGGACGCGAAATCAACCACTGGTGAAGCGATGTGGTGGTGACATCGGGTCCCCGAGTCGGTACATCCGACCGGCAAACCCATCCGGGAGAGAAAAAAATGGACGCCGCCGAACTCCGCGCCACCCAGGCTCCGATCAAGGAACGCTACAAGTCCGATCCCAAGACCGCGATGATCAAGCTGACCGCCAGGGGCTCGATCGAGAACGAAGGGATTGCCTGCAAGGTCGAGACCGGCCGCGCGCTGGCGATTGCCGGCCTGCATCGGGCGACCGGCGGCTCCGGGCTGGAGCTGTGTTCCGGCGACATGTTGCTGGAAGCCCTGGTGGCCTGCGCCGGCGTCACCCTGAAGTCGGTGGCGACCGCCATCGAGGTGCCGCTGAAAAAAGGCGATGTCACCGCCGAAGGCGATCTCGATTTCCGCGGCACGCTCGGCGTCGACAAGGAAGCCCCGGTCGGCTTTGCCGAAATCCGCCTGAAGTTCGAGGTCGACACCGACGCCCCGCAGGACAAGCTCGACCTGCTCCTGAAACTCACCGAGCGCTATTGCGTGGTCTACCAGACCATCAAGAACGGCCCCAAGGTTTCGGTGTCGATGCAAAGGGTGTGAGCGCTGAGACTCTTCACCCTCCCCTGGAGGGGGAGGGTCGGCTCGCATTGAGCGCAGCGAAATGGGGGGCGGGGTGGGGTGAAGGTCTCTCAGCTCGGGCACTGTTTGAACCGAGAGACTGTCACCCCGCCGCTCATTTCATTCGCGTCGACCCTCCCCCTCCAGGGGAGGGTAAGAGAGCGCCCGGCCGAAAATGTCCCCCGAACTCGCCTTCCTCCTGACGCTCCTGCTGCGCATGGCGATCACCGCCGCGTTCGTGGTGACGGCGTCGGTCATCACCGAACGCTCCGGCCCGGTGATCGGCGCGCTGGTCGCGACGCTGCCGATTTCGGCGGGGCCGTCCTACGTGTTCCTAGCGCTTGATCACGACGCGGCCTTCATCGCCGAGGGCGCGCTGGCGAGCCTGCCGATCAACGCCGCGACGATTCTTCTCGGGCTCACCTATGTGGTGCTGGCGCAGCGCCAGAATGCGGTGGTCAGCTGTCTCGGCGCGGTGGCGGTGTGGATTGCGCTCGCCTCGATCATTCGCTCGGTGCACTGGACGCTGGCCGGCGGCCTGCTGGTCAATGCCATTGCCTTTGCGATCTGCGTCCCGCTGCTGCGGCGTTTCCGTCATGTCAGGATGCCGATCATCGCACGGCGCTGGTACGACATCCCGCTGCGCGCCTCGCTGGTAGCCACCCTGGTGGCGACGGTGGTCACGGCGTCGGGCTGGGTCGGCCCCAAGGTCAGCGGCATCATCGCGCTGTTCCCGATCGTGTTCACCAGCATGATGCTGATCCTGCACCCGCGCATCGGCGGCCCCGCGACCGCCGCCGTGATCGCCAACAGCGCCGGCGGCTTGATGGGGCTGGGCATCGCGATCGCCATGATCAATGTCGTGGCCTCGCGATTTGGTTCGGCAATCGGCCTCGGCGTGGCACTGGCGATCTGCGTGTGCTGGAACCTTGCGCTGTGGTGGTGGAGCCGCCGCGGGACGGCGCGTGCCTAGCGCCATTTCGGCGCGACGCCACAAGTTTGGTAGTTACCGCCGTCAACATACCCGCTACGCTGGCAGCGGGACAAGATCGGGGCGCGCGGTGGAGGGCTTGTACAAGGTCGAATACGACATCGACGACGGCTCCGGCCGCAGCGTTCTGTACGTCCATGGCGGCAGGATGCTCGGCGGCAATACGGCATTCGCCCACTTCGGCAGCTACCAGGATGTGGAAGGCGAAATCATTGCCGAGATCAGGACCCGGCGCCACAGCAAGTCGCCGCGCCACAGGTCGCTGGTGAGTTCCGACGAAGTCACCATCCGCATGCGCGGCAAGGCGCAAGGCGAGCTCTATCGCTTTGCCGGTGACATCAAGGAAGAGCCAGGCAAGGTGTTTCGCGCACGGATGACGCCGCTTGGCGACGACGACGTTCCGCCACCCGGAGCGGTCGGCGAGGGCGGCATCGTCAGCGGACTCTATTCGATCGACATAAAGATGCTGGACGGCGTTGCCGGCGGCAATACAGGGGTAATGCTGCTGCATGACGGCCGCATTCTGGGCGGGGACGCATTCTTCTATTATCTCGGCGCCTATTCCTCGGCGAACGGCCGCTGGAAAGGCCGCTTCGTCAATCAGGAGCATACCGCGGCAAAGAGCGAGCATCCGCTGTTCGGCGGCCACGAGGTGGGCATCGGCTTCTCCGGCCGCTACGATGCGTCAGGCGCCGAAGTCGAGGCGACCGCGCTGGCCGGCAAGCGCAGCGTACGCTTCGCCGCCACGCTGAAGCTGATCCAGCCGTTCGCGAGTCGCTGAGGATTACTGCCGCTTGGCAGACCTGACCGCACACCTTCGGCATCTTGCGTAGGGTGGGCAAAGGCGCGCGCTTCGCGCCGTGCCCACCATCTATCGAAGACGTCGCCTTGTTAATGGTGGGCACTCCGCCGGACACGCGTTCGCGCGCCCGGCGATTTTGCCCACCCTACGGCTCACGCCTTCGGCAGTTTCGCCTTCAGCGCATACAGCGCCTCCAGCGCGTCGCGCGGTGACATCTCGTCGGGATGCAGCGCCTTCAGGGCTTCGATCAATTGCTCGGCTTCGTTCGGGGGCGCCGGTTCGGCGGCGGCGCGGGACGGTACCGCGAACAGCGGCAAATCGTCGACCAGCACACGCGCGCCCTGGCCGCGGTCCTGCGCCTCGAGTTTGGCCAGCACCGATTTGGCGCGGGCGATGACAGGCGACGGAAGTCCCGCGAGCTTGGCCACCTGGATGCCGTAGGATCGGTCGGCCGAGCCCGGCAGCACTTCGTGCAGGAACACGACGTCGCCCTGCCATTCCTTGACCCGCACCGTGGCGTTGAACAGCCGCGGCAGCTTGGCGGAGAGCGCGGTCAGCTCGTGATAATGCGTGGCGAACAGCGCGCGGCAGCGGTTGGCCTCGTGCAGATGCTCGATCGCCGCCCAGGCGATCGACAGGCCGTCGAAGGTCGCGGTGCCCCTGCCGATCTCGTCCAGGATCACCAGCGCGCGCTCGCTGGCCTGGTTGAGAATGACCGCGGTCTCCACCATCTCCACCATGAAGGTGGAGCGGCCGCGCGCGAGATCATCGGCGGCGCCGACCCGGGAGAACAGCCGGTCGACGATGCCGATGCGGGCGCGGGTGGCCGGCACGAAACTGCCGGTCTGCGCCAGCAGCGCGATCAGCGCGTTCTGGCGCAGGAAGGTCGATTTGCCGGCCATGTTGGGGCCGGTGATCAGCCAGATCTGGCCGGACTTTTGGGTCGGTCCGGGCGAGAGGTCGCAGGCATTGGCGATGAAGGGGTGGCCGTCGCGCTTCAGCGCCTGCTCGACCACGGGATGCCGGCCGCCCTCGATGGCAAAGCCGAGCGAACCATCGACCTCGGGCCGCACATAATTGTCGTCGACCGCGAGCTTTGCCAATGCGGTCGCGACATCGAGCAGGGCGAAGGCATGGGCGGCGGCGCGCAGATCGTCGCTGGCTTCCATCACCATCGCGGACAGCCGTTCGAAAATTTCCAGCTCCAGCCCGAGCGCGCGGTCACCGGCATTGGCGATCTTGGCTTCGATCTCGCCGAGTTCGGAGGTGGTGAAGCGCGTCTGGCCGGCCAGCGTCTGGCGATGAATGAAGGTCGCGTTCAAGGGCGGCGACATCAGCTTGTCGCCATGCTGCGCGGTGACCTCGACGAAATAGCCGAGCACATTGTTGTGCCGGATTTTCAAGCCCTTGACGCCGGTATCGTCGGCGTAGCGCGCCTGCATCGCGGCGACGACGAGACGCGAGGCATCGCGCAGATTGCGGGTTTCGTCGAGGGCGGCTTCATAGCCTTCGCGCACGAAACCGCCGTCGCGCTTGATGAGAGGCAGCTGCTCGGCCAGCGCACGCTCGAATTCGTGCGCGAGCTCGCGCGACGGGCGACGCAGCGCCGCCATGATGGCGACGATTTCCGGCGCCGGCGCTTCGAGCTGCGTCAGCCGCGCCAGTGCCGCATCGGCCGCCAAAATGCCGTCGCGCAGGCCGGCGAGGTCGCGCGGGCCGCCGCGCCCGACCGACAACCGCGCCAGCGCGCGTGACATGTCGGGGGCTGATTTCAGCGTGGTCCTGAGGTCGTCGCGCGCCGCACTGTCGGCGACGAAGGTGGCGATGGCATCGAGCCGCCGCGCGATCGCGGCGCTGGCGGTGAGCGGGGCCGCGAGCCGCTGCGCCAGCAGCCGCGATCCGGCCGGGGTCACGGTGCAGTCGATGGCGTCGAGCAGCGAGCCGCGACGTTCGCCGGCCAGCGTCCGCGTCAACTCGAGATTGGCGCGGGTGGCGGGGTCGATCGCCATCGTGGTGCCGGAAGCCTCGCGCGAGGGCGGCGACAGCGGCGGGCGCTTTCCCACTTGCGTGCGGTCGATATAGGTGACGGCGGCAGCGGCAGCCGTGGCCTCCAGCCGCGACATCGCGCTGAGCCCGTCCATGGTGGCGACCGCAAAATAATCGCACAGCCGCCGCTCCGCGGTGGCGCTGTCGAAGACGTCGCGGGTCAGCGGCGTCACCGCCGGCAATTCGCGCAGGCTCGGCCCTATTTCGGGATCGCCATACAGCGCGTCGGTGACGATGACCTCGTTGGGGTTGATCCGCGCCAGCGTCGCCGCAAGCTCGCCGGTGGCGCATTCGGTGACGATGAATTCGGCGGTGGAGATATCGATCCAGGCGAGGCCGACGCGGTCGGCGCCCGCCGATCCGCGCGACCGCGCGATCGCCAGCAGATAGTTGTTGGCCTTGGCATCCAGCAGCGTGTCTTCGGTCAGCGTGCCCGGCGTCACCAGCCGCACCACGCCGCGGCGAACCACGCTCTTGTTGCCGCGCTTGCGCGCCTCGGCCGGGTTTTCCAGTTGCTCGCAGACCGCGACGCGGTGGCCGAGCGCGATCAGGCGATGCAGATAATCCTCGGAACGCTCCACCGGCACGCCGCACATCGCGATGTCGGCGCCCTGGTGCCTGCCGCGCTTGGTCAGCACGATGCCGAGCGCGCGGGACGCGATTTCGGCGTCTTCGAAGAACAATTCGTAGAAATCGCCCATCCGATAGAACAGCAGCAGCCCGGGATGCGCGGCCTTGATCTCGAGGAACTGTTCCATCATCGGCGACACGCGCGCGGTGTCCTCCGCGGAGGGTGCGGGTTCGGCCGGAACTGGGATGGATTGCTGGATCGTCATGGCGGGCGGCAACCTACAAAATTTTGCCGCCCGGTCCTATCGGTTTGCCGCCGCCATACGCGTTTTCCACGTCTGCGCGCGGCATCTTCTCCCTCTCCCGCTTGCGGGGGAGGGTCGGGGTGGGGGTGCCTCCGCGGGACATACTGCGGGCGGCCGTGCGGATGAGAGAGCCCCCACCCTAACCCTCCCCCGCAAGCGGGAGAGGGAACTGCACCTCCCCTCAATTGACCTGCAACGAACCCGCTCCTAAAACTCGCCTTCAATTCTGCCGACCAGATCGGAAGCCGGCATTCAGGGAGAGATTCAATGCGCGATGTGTTTGTTTGCGATGCCGTACGCACCCCGATCGGCCGCTTCGGCGGTTCATTGGCAAAAGTCCGCGCCGACGATCTCGCAGCGGTCCCGATCAAGGCACTGATGGCGCGGCATCCCAAGTTCGACTGGGCCGCGGTCGATGAAGTCTATTTCGGCTGCGCCAACCAGGCCGGCGAGGACAACCGCAATGTGGCGCGGATGGCGCTGCTCTTGGCCGGCCTGCCGGAATCGATCCCCGGCCTCACGCTCAACCGGCTCTGCGCCTCCGGGCTCGATGCCGTCGGCGCGGCCGGCCGCGCGATTCGATCGGGCGAGATCGATTTCGCCATTGCCGGCGGCGTCGAATCGATGACGCGGGCGCCGTTCGTGATGGGCAAGGCGCCGGAAGCGTTTTCGCGTTCCGCTGATATTTTCGACACCACGATCGGCTGGCGCTTCATCAATCCCTTGATGAAGGCGCAATACGGCGTCGATGCGATGCCGGAGACCGGCGAGAACGTCGCCGAGGAGTTTCAGGTGTCGCGCGCCGACCAGGACGCCTTCGCGATCCGCTCGCAGCAGCGCGCCGGCGCGGCGATCGCATCGGGCTATTTCGCCGAAGAGATCACGGCGGTATCGGTGCCCGGCGGCAAGGCCGGACCTGTCAGCGTCGACAAGGACGAACACCCGCGCCCTGAAACCACCCTCGAGGGCCTGACGAAGCTGAAGCCGATCGTGCGCAATCCCGGCACCGTGACGGCGGGCAATGCGTCCGGCGTCAATGACGGCGCGGCCGCGATGATCCTTGCCTCGGAAGCCGCGGTGAAGAAGCACGGCCTGACGCCGCGCGCGCGCATTTTGGGACTGGCCTCGGCCGCGGTGCCGCCGCGCATCATGGGCATCGGCCCGGTGCCGGCGACCCGCAAGCTGATGGAGCGGCTGGGGCTGAAAATCAGCGATTTCGATCTGATCGAGCTCAATGAAGCCTTTGCCAGCCAGGGCATCGCCTGCCTGCGCCAGCTCGGCGTCGCCGATGATGCCGACTTCGTCAACCCGCATGGCGGCGCCATCGCGCTCGGCCATCCCCTCGGCATGAGCGGCGCGCGGCTGGCGATGACCGCGGTGCACGGCATGGAAAAGCGCGGCGGCAAGCGCGCGCTGGCGACGATGTGCGTCGGCGTCGGCCAGGGCGTCGCGATGGCGATCGAGAAGCTGGACTAGCGTCGGTGCTTCGCAAGCGAGGCTTCTCACCGGCTTGATCGGCGCGGCTTGAATTCGGGAAACGGAGAGCGTGACGATGGCCGCGAAGATCTTGATCCTGAACGGACCGAACCTGAACTTCCTGGGGATCCGGGAGCCCCACATCTATGGCTCAACCACGCTTGGCGAAATCGAGGCGAGTTGCCAGGAGCTGGCGGACACGCTCGGAATCACGATCTCGTTCCACCAGTCCAATCTCGAAGGTGAACTCGTCAACCTGATCCAGTCGGCGCACGGCAGTGCCGACGCCATCATCATGAACCCCGCTGCCTATTCCTTTACGTCGATCGCCTTGATCGATGCGCTGAAGATCTTCGAAGGGCCCAAGATCGAAGTTCATATCTCGAACATTCACGCACGGGACGAGTTGCATCGGCATTCGATCACGTCGAGCGCGTCCACCGCCGTGATCTGTGGTCTCGGCCCCTACGGCTATATCGCCGCGATTCTGGCCGCGGTGCAGAAGCTCGGCAAGCTGCCGGACAAGATTCCGGCGGCGCTGCACGGCCTGCGGGCGAAAGCTTGAGGGAGATGACGATGCGCGGCGCGGGTTTTCTTGCAATCTGGAGCGATGTCGAGCGGTCCAACCTGACGGACTATCGCCACTGGCTGACGCGCGAGCACTCCACGGAGCGGGTGACCACCGATGGGTTCCTCGGCAATCGCGTATTCCGTGCGATCAGGGCCGACATCGAACGTTTCTTCATTCTCTACGAATTGCAAACGGCTGAGGTTCTCGATGGGCCCGCCTATCTCGCGCGCCTCAACGCGCCGACGCCGTGGTCGCAGCGCATCATGCCGCAACTCGGCAACTTCGTTCGCGGCGGCGGCGCGGTGACCGCCCGCGCCGGGCGGGGCGAGGGTTCCACCATCGTGGCCCTTCGGCTCGAACGCCTGCCGGAATCGCCGCAGCGCCTGGCCGACGATATCGCCGCGCTCGACGGGGTCGCCGCGGTGCAGATCGGCGCCACCGATATCGCCCGCACCTCGGTGCCGACGGTCGAGAAGGGGATGCGAAAGGACGAGGGCGTGTTTGCCGGCCTGCTGCTGATCGAGGCGCTCGACGAACCGTCGCTTCGCGCTGCCCTGCGCCGCGCGGCCGAAATGGTGCCGGACGTGCTCGGTGATGTCGGCGACCCCGAGATTTATCAGGGCATCTTCGCGCTGGATAAGCGCATTGCCTGGGTGTGAACACCGTCTCTTTCGTCACCGGCCGATTCGTATTAAGCGTCGCCTTGCCGATGCTCTCACTCCTCTCCCCGCCGCTGCGCGGGGGGAGGGGAGCAGACCGAGGGAATGCGCCATGATCATCGAACGTCAGCAGGACGTCACGGTCGCCGCCGAAGCGGTGATGCAGCAGACGTCCGATCCGCGGATGCGCGAGATCATGGTGTCGCTGGTCAGGCACCTGCACGGCTTTATCCGTGATGTCAGGCTGACCGAGGCGGAATTCCGCGAGGCCGCCGCCGTCATCGGCGAACTCGGCAAGCTCACGACCGACACCCACAACGAAATCATCCTGATGGCCGGTTCGCTCGGCGTCTCCTCGCTGGTATGCCTTTTGAACAATGGCGATCAGGGCAATACCGAAACCGCGCAATCGCTGCTCGGGCCGTTCTGGCGGTTGAACTCGCCACGCGTTGAAAACGGCGGCAGCATCGTCCGCTCGGATACGCCGGGCGCGCCCTTGTTCGTCTCCGCGCGCGTGGTGGACGCGGCGGGTCAACCGATTGCGGGCGCGGAAGTCGATATCTGGCACGCCTCGCCGGTCGGGCTCTACGAAAACCAGGATCCCGAGCAGGCCGAGATGAACCTGCGCGGCAAATTCACCAGCGATGCCGATGGCCGCTTCCGGTTTCGTTCGGTCATGATGGTGGGTTATCCGATTCCGACCAACGGCGTGGTCGGCCGCCTGTTGAAGCAGCAGGGCAGGCACCCCTATCGCCCCGCGCATCTCCACGCGCTGATCTTCAAGCCGGGATTCAAGGTGCTGATTTCCCAGGTCTATGATCCCGCCGATCCCCATATCGACAGCGATGTTCAGTTCGGCGTAACCAAGGCGCTGATCGGCGATTTCGTGCGCCATGACGCGCCGCATCCGAGCGAACCCGATGTCGCCGCGCCCTGGTTTTCCCTCGACTACGTCTACAGGATGGAGGTAGGAGACGCCGTGCTTCCTCGCCCGCCCATCAAGTGACGGGGCGGCGGATTGATCGATGCAGGCAGGGCTATCCCGATGACATTTTCCAAAGGCGCGGTTTCCCGGATCCTGGTCCGCACCTCCATGGCTGCGCTGGTGCTGCTGGCGCTCGTCGCCCCTCGGCCGGCCTCGGCCCAGACCAGCTACCCGGGCAAGCCGGTGCGGATCGTCTTGCCCTTTGCCGCCGGCGGCGTTGCCGACATCACCGCGCGTGTGATCGCCGAACGGCTCGGCGCCAGGCTCGGCGGACGCTTCTACGTTGAAAACCAGCCCGGCGCGGGCGGCATTGCCGCGGCCCGGACGGTGATTTCATCGCCTGCGGACGGCCATACGCTGGCCTTGCTGTCGAATGGAACCGCGGTCAGCGTCTCCCTGTTCAACAAGCTGCCGTACGATCCGCTGAAGGATTTTGCGCCGATTTCGAGCCTGGGCTATTTCGATTTTATCCTGGCCACCAGCGGTGACTCGCCGTTCAAGACGCTGGCGGAGTTCATGGCGGCTGCCAAGGCAAAGCCCGGATCGCTCAATGTCGGCACCATCAATGTCGGCAGCACCCAGAATTTATCGGCCGAGCTGTTCAAGACCGCCGCCAACCTCGATTTCGTGATCATTCCCCACCGCGGCACGCCTGAGGTTCTGATCTCGACCATGCAGGGCAATCTCGGCCTCATGATCGACAGCTATTCGGCATTGAAGGGCAATCTCGCCGACGGGAAAATCCGGGCGCTGGCGGCGACCGGACCGGCACGTTCGGCCAGCACGCCGGATATTCCGACCGTACAGGAATCGGGCGTCGCCGGTTACGACGTCGTCTCGTGGAATGCGCTGTTCGCGCCATCGGGCACGCCGCCGGAAATCATCAGGACCCTCAATCAGGCGCTGCGGGAAATCCTCGCCGAGCCCGACGTGAAGAAGCGCCTGCTCGAACTCGGCATCGAGGCCAAGGCCAGCACGCCGGAGGAAATATCCGCCCGGCTGAAGTCCGATATCGAGAAATGGAACAAGGTGATCGAGAAGGCCGGTATCCCAAAGCAATAAGGCCCGGATTTAGCATGCACCGCCCGGCTGAGCGCTGGTGTACAGTCTCAGGGTCATGAACCTGAAGCAGCTTGAATATTTCGTCCACGTCGCCGAACTCGGCAGCTTCAGCAAGGCTGCTGTCGTGCTCGACATCGCGCAGCCCGCGCTGAGCCGGCAGGTGCGCAGCCTCGAGACCGAATTGCGCCAGCAGCTGTTCCTGCGCAACGGCCGCGGCGTGGCGCTCACCGACGCGGGCAAGCGCCTGTTCGACCACAGCGTGGCGGTGCTGCAGCTGATGGCGCATGCGCGTGAGGATCTCGGCGCCAGCCGCGACGAGCCGGTCGGGCGGGTCACCATCGGGCTGCCGCCGAGTATTGGCCGGCAACTGACGCTGCCGCTGATCGACCGTTTCAAGAAGCAACTGCCCGCCGCCCGGCTGGCGATCGTCGAGGGGCTGTCGACCCACATCGTCGAATGGGTCACCACGGGCCGCATCGACATTGGCCTCGTCTACAACCCCGAGGCGCAGGCCGGGCTGGAGATCACGCCCTTGCTGCAGGAGGCGCTTGGCCTGGTCAGCCGTGCGCCCAAGGGCAAACGCAAACCGGCCGCGCTCCCTCTGCCGATGAAGGAACTGCCGCGCTACCCGCTGATCGTGCCGGAACGGGTCCATGCGATGCGCCGCCTGCTGGAGACCCAGGCGGCGCTGGCCGGCATCAAGCTCGACATCGCCTGGGAGGTTTCCAGCGTCCCCTCGATCATCGATCTGGTCTGCGCCGGCTATGGCCATGCCGTGCTCACCGCCAGCGGGGTGGCGGCGTCGGCGCGATCAGGCGAACTGGTGGTGCGCCGGCTGACCGATCCGGCCCCCGTCAGCGTGCTGTGCCTCGCCGTCTCCGCGCACAAGCGTCCGACGCCGCTGGCACTGCACGCGATGCGGCTGTTGACCGAACTGGTGCGCGGGCTGCCGACTTGAAGCATTTCCAGCATGGCTCGGGGCTTTCACCCATGCCGGAACGTGATAGCTGTTAGAAATGGCGGATGGTGGCAGAGCCGAACCCGAACCGCCAGAATGCCGAAAATTCAATCATTGGGAACGCCATGCAAACCGCCATTCCCTGCCTGTTCATGCGCGGCGGCACCTCGCGGGGCCCGTTCTTCAACGCCGCCGACTTGCCCTCGGACATCCCGACCCGCGACAAGGTGCTGCTCGCGGTGATGGGCTCGCCCGACAAGCGCCAGATCGACGGCCTCGGCGGCGCGCATCCGCTCACCAGTAAAGTCGGTATCGTCTCGAAGGGCTCGCGGCCCGGCGTCGACCTCGACTTCCTGTTCGCGCAACTGCAGCCGGACAAGGACACCGTCGACACCACGCCGAATTGCGGCAACATGCTCGCCGCGGTGGTGCCGTTCGCGCTGGAGACCTGCCTGGTCAAGCCACAGGGCGACACCACCACGCTGCGCGTGCTGACGCTTAACACCGATATGCAATGCGACATCACCGTGCAGACCCCCAATGGCCATGTCGAATATGAGGGTAAAGCCCGGATCGACGGCGCGCCGGGCACCTCGGCGCCGATCAAGATCAATTTCCTCGATACTGCGGGCTCGGTCGCGCCGGGACTGCTGCCGACCGGGAATGCGAGCGACGTGATCGACGGCATCACCGTGACCTGCATCGACAACGGCATGCCGCTGGTGATCTTCAGGGCTGAAGACGTCGGCCGCACCGGCTATGAGAGTGTCGATCAGCTCAATGCGGATACCGAATTGAAGGCGCGGATCGAGCGGCTGCGCATCGCCTGCGGCCACGCCATGCAGCTCGGCGACGTCACCGCAAAGAATTACCCGAAGATGACGCTGATAGCGGCGCCGCGCGCCGGCGGTGCCATTTCGACGCGCAGCTTCATTCCCCATGTCTGCCACGACGCCATCGGTGTGCTGGCGGCGGTGACCGTCGCCACCGCCTGCGTGCTCGACGGGTCGACCACGCAGGGCATCGCCATCGTGCCGGGCCAGAACGCCAAGACCATCTCGGTCGAGCATCCCACCGGCGAATTCAGCGTCGAGATCGCCGTCGATCCGGCCAACCCGCAAAACGTCACCAGCGCCGCGCTGCTGCGCACCGCGCGGCTGTTGATGCGCGGCGAGGCCATGGTGCCGGCCTCGGTCTGGGCCGGACATCAGGCCACAGGTCTCAGCGCAGCCAGCGAACTCCGTCACGCCCGGCAAAGATAGAACCAGGGAATCAAATCGATGATCATCGACGTACACGGCCACTACACCACCGCGCCGAAAGCACTGGAAGACTGGCGCAACCGGCAGATTGCCGGGATCAAGGATCCCTCGGCGATGCCGAAGGCGAGCGAGTTGAAGATCAGCGACGACGAGCTGCGCGAATCCATCATCAACAACCAGCTCAAGAAGATGCAGGAGCGCGGCAGCGACCTCACCATCTTCAGCCCGCGCGCCAGCTTCATGGCGCACCACATCGGCGACTTCCAGGTCTCCTCGACCTGGGCCGCGATCTGCAACGAATTGTGCGCGCGCATCGCCAAACTGTTCCCCGACAGTTTTATCGGTGCGGCGATGCTGCCGCAGTCGCCGGGCGTCGATCCGAAGACGTGCATCCCCGAAATGGAGAAATGCGTCAAGGAATACGGCTTCGTCGGCATCAATCTGAACCCCGACCCGTCAGGCGGGCACTGGACCTCGCCGCCGCTGTCGGACAGGCAGTGGTACCCGATCTACGAGAAGATGGTGGAACTCGACATCCCCGCCATGATCCACGTCTCCACCAGCTGCAACGCCTGCTTCCATACCACGGGCGCGCATTACCTCAACGCCGACACCACCGCCTTCATGCAGTGCCTGACCTCGGACCTGTTCAAGGATTTCCCGACGCTGAAATTCCTGATTCCGCATGGCGGCGGCGCGGTGCCCTACCACTGGGGGCGTTTTCGCGGACTGGCGCAGGAGCTGAAGAAGCCGCTGCTTGGGGATCATCTGCTGAAGAACATCTTCTTCGACACTTGCGTCTATCATCAGCCCGGCATCGACCTTCTGACCAAGGTGATTCCGGTCGACAACATCCTGTTTGCCAGCGAGATGATCGGCGCGGTGAAGGGCATCGATCCCGAGACCGGCTTCCCTTATGACGACACCAAGCGCTACATCGAGGCGTCCACGATCCTGACCGCCGAGGAAAAGAAAAAGGTCTACGAGGGCAATGCGCGGCGCGTGTTCCCCAGGCTCGATGCGGCCTTGAAGGCGAAGGGCAAGTAGCATGAGCGTTCCCATGAACAATCTGGGCGTCGTCAAGCGCAACATCGTCCGCGCCGACAAGGCGGCGGTCGAGAAACTGTCGCGCTTCGGCGTCGCCACCATCCACGAGGCGATGGGCCGTGTCGGCCTGATGCTGCCCTATATGCGTCCGGTCTACGCCGATGCTCGTGTGTGCGGCACCGCGGTCACGGTGCTGCTGCAGCCCGGCGACAACTGGATGATGCATGTGGTGGCCGAACAGATTCAGCCCGGCGACGTCGTGGTGGCCGCCTGCACCGCGGAGAATACCGACGGCTTCTTCGGCGATCTGCTGGCGACCAGCTTTCGCGGCCGCGGCGCCAAGGGCCTGATCATCGACGGCGGCGTGCGCGACGTGAAGGACCTGACCGAAATGCAGTTTCCGGTGTTTTCAAGGGCGATCAGCGCCAAGGGCACCGTGAAGGCGACGCTCGGCTCGGTGAACATCCCCGTGATCTGCGCCGGTGCGCTGGTCAATCCCGGCGACGTGATCGTGGCTGATCCCGACGGGGTCGTCGTGGTTCCCGCGGCCATTGCCCAGCAGGCGGCGGATGCGGCGGAAGCGCGCGAGGCCAATGAAGGCGACAAGCGCGCCAAGCTGGCGGCCGGCGTGCTCGGCCTCGACATGTACAATATGCGCGAGCCGCTGGCGAAAGCCGGGCTCCGCTACATCGATTGATCGCGATGACCGTTGCTTCCAACCAGTGGCATGTCGGTCTCGTCGGCTATGGCGAGGTCGGCCGTATCCTGGCCGAGGATTTGCGCAAGGACGGCGTGCGGGTCAGCGCCTATGACATCAAGCTCGGCGACGACAGGGCGGGGCCGCTGCGTGATCATGCCGCCGGCATCGGCGTCGCGCTGGCGTCGTCGCATGCCGACCTCGCCGCCGAGGCCGATTTGATCGTTTCGGCGGTCACCGCGAGCCAGGCGGTTCCCGTGGCCCAGGCCTGCGTCCCCGGGCTGAAGCAGGGCGCCTGGTTCCTCGATTTCAATTCGGCCTCGCCGGGCGCGAAGCAGCGCGCCGCTGAAATGATCGACGGCGCCGGCGGACGCTATGTCGAGGGCGCCGTCATGACCTCGCTGCCGCCCTACCGCATCAAGGTGCCGTTGCTGCTGGGTGGCTCAGGGGCGCGCGAGCTGGCGCCGCTGCTGATCGAGCTCGGCTTCAACGCCAGGGTTGCCAGCGACGATCTCGGCGTCGCCTCGGCGGTCAAGATGTGCCGCAGCATCATGATCAAGGGCATGGAAGCCATGGTGATCGAAAGCTTCACCACCGCGCGGGCCTATGGCGTCGAGGACGCGGTGCTGGCGTCGCTCAAGGAGACTTTTCCGGGCATCGACTGGGAGAAGCAGGGCGCCTATTTCTTCCAGCGCGTGATCGAGCACGGCCGCCGCCGCAGCGAAGAGGTGCGCGAGGTGGCGGAAACCGTGCGCGAGATTGGCCTCACGCCATGGTCGGCGCAGGGCACCGCCGAACGCCAGGCCTGGGTCGCCGACCTCGCCGACCAGGAGTTGTTCGGCGCGAAGGGGACCAAGGAATTCGCCCGCAGTGCCGACTGGCGCACCGAGGCGGACCGGATTCTCGACAAAGTGAAATCAGAACAAAAGAAATGAGCCAGGCAATCATGCAATTCGAGAAAACCCCGGGTTGGCTGGACTGGTACGCCGGTCCCTCAAAACCCCGGTTCAAGGTGCCGGCCGGCGCCGTGGACGCGCATTGCCATGTGTTCGGCCCGGGCGCCGAATTTCCGTTCGCGCCGGAGCGCAAATACACCCCCTGCGATGCGTCGAAGCAGCAGCTCTACGCCCTGCGCGACCATCTCGGCTTCGCCCGCAACGTGGTGGTGCAGGCCACCTGCCACGGCGCCGACAACAGTGCGATGGTCGACGCGCTGGTTCATTCAGGCGGCAAAGCGCGTGGCGTCGCCACCGTCAGGCGCAGCGTCAGCAACGAGGAGTTGCGCGCCATGCACGACGCCGGCGTGCGCGGCGTACGCTTCAATTTCGTCAAACGGCTGGTCGATTTCACGCCGAAGGAAGAGTTGATCGAGATCGCCAACCGCATCGGCACGCTGGGCTGGCATGTCGTGATCTATTTCGAGGCGGTGGATTTGCCCGAATTGTGGGATTTCTTCACCTCGCTGCCGACCACCATCGTGGTCGACCATATGGGCCGGCCCGACGTCACCAAGCCGGTCGACGGCCCCGAATTCGAATTGTTCGTGAAGTTCATGCAGCAGCACAAGAACGTCTGGTCCAAGGTCAGTTGCCCGGAGCGGCTCTCGGTCAAGGGTCCGCCGGCGCTGAACGGCGAGCAAAATGCCTACCGCGACGTGATCCCGTTCGCACGCCGCATCGTCGAAACCTTCCCCGATCGCGTGCTCTGGGGAACCGACTGGCCGCATCCGAATTTGAAAGACCATATGCCCGACGACGGACTGCTGGTCGATTTCATTCCGCACATTGCGGTCACGCCGGAATTGCAGCAGAAGCTGCTGGTCGACAACCCGATGCGGCTGTACTGGCCCGAACACTCCTGAGGAGGTAAAGCCCATGTCACTCGACAAACCGTATACCGACGTTCCCGGCACCACGATCTTCGACGCCGAGATGTCGCGCCAGGGTTATCATTTGAACCAGTTCTGCATGTCGCTGATGAAGGCGGATAACCGCGCGCGCTTCAAGGCGAATGAGCGCGCCTATCTCGACGAATGGCCGATGACCGAAGACCAGAAGCTGGCGGTGATGGCGCGCGACCTCAATCGCTGCATTGCGCTTGGCGGCAACATCTACTTCCTCGCCAAGATCGGCGCCACCGACGGCAAGAGCTTCCAGCAGATGGCCGGCAGCATGACCGGCATGAGCGAGGATGAATACCGCAACATGATGGTCAGCGGCGGCCGCACCATTGAAGGCAACCGCTACACCGGGGAGAAGAAGTAAATGGCCCGTATCACTGCCAGCGTCTACACATCGCACGTGCCGGCGGTCGGCGCAGCGCTCGACCTTGGCAAGACCGCGGAGCCGTATTGGCAGCCGGTGTTCCAGGGCTATGACTTCTCCAAGAAGTGGCTGAAGGAGCAGAAGCCAGACGTGATCTTCCTGGTCTACAACGATCACGCCAATGCGTTCAGCCTCGACCTGATCCCGACCTTCGCGATCGGCACCGCGGCCGAGTTCGCGGTGGCCGACGAGGGCTGGGGTCCGCGTCCGGTGCCGAAGGTGATCGGCCATCCCAAGCTCGCAGGCCACATTGCGCAGTCGGTGATCCAGGATGATTTCGATCTCACCATCGTCAACAAGATGGACATCGACCACGGCCTCACCGTGCCGCTCAGCCTGATGTGCGGCCAGCCGCAGGCGTGGCCCTGTCCGGTGATCCCGTTCGCGGTCAATGTCGTGCAGTACCCGGCGCCGTCGGGCCGGCGCTGCTACATGCTCGGCAAGGCGATCCGCAAGGCGATCGAATCCTACGACGAGCCGCTCAACGTGCAAATCTGGGGCACCGGCGGCATGAGCCACCAGCTGCAGGGACCGCGCGCCGGGCTGATCAACAAGGAGTTCGACAATGATTTCCTCGACCGCCTGATCGCCGATCCCGAGGGACTGTCGAAGATGCCGCATATCGATTACGTCCGCGAGGCCGGCAGCGAAGGCATCGAGCTCGTGATGTGGCTGATCGCGCGCGGCGCCATGAACGACGTCAATGGCGGCAGCAACAAGCCCAAGGTGCTGCATCGCTTCTACCATGTGCCCGCCAGCAACACCGCGGTGGGCCATCTGATCCTGGAGAACAACTGACGTGGCCAAAACGATCAACGTAGCGCTCGCCGGCGCCGGCGCATTCGGCATCAAGCATCTCGACGGCATCAGGAATATCGACGGCGTCGAGGTGGTGTCGCTGGTCGGACGCCGGCTGGAGCCGACGAGGGAAGTCGCCGCCAAATACGGCATCGCACATGTCGCAACCGACCTCGCCGACAGCCTCGATATCAAGGAAGTCGACGCGGTGATCCTGTGCACGCCGACCCAGATGCACGCGGCGCAATCGATCGCGTGCCTGAAGGCCGGCAAGCATGTCCAGGTCGAGATTCCGCTCGCGGATTCGTTTGGGGATGCGCAGGCGGTGGTCGATCTGCAGAAGAGCAGCGGGCTGGTGGCGATGTGCGGCCATACCCGCCGCTTCAATCCCAGCCATCAATTTGTGCACAAGAAGATCGTCGCGGGCGAATTCAACATCCAGCAGATGGATGTGCAGACCTTTTTCTTCCGCCGCTCCAACATGAACGCGCTGGGCCAGCCGCGCAGCTGGACCGACCATCTGCTGTGGCACCACGCCGCCCACACGGTCGACCTGTTCGCCTACCAGGCGGGCTCGCCGATCGTGAAGGCCAATGCGGTGCAGGGGCCGATCCATCCCACGCTCGGGATCGCGATGGACATGTCGATCCAGCTCAAGGCGGCGAACGGCGCAATCTGCACGCTCAGCCTGTCCTTCAACAATGACGGTCCGCTCGGCACCTTCTTCCGCTATATCGGCGACACCGGCACCTACATCGCGCGCTACGACGATCTCTTCAATGGCAAGGAAGAGAAGATCGACGTGTCGAAGGTCGACGTCTCGATGAACGGCATCGAGCTGCAGGATCGCGAATTCTTCGCCGCGATCCGCGAGGGCCGCGAGCCGAACGCGAGCGTAGCAGGGGTGCTGCCCTGCTATCAGGTGCTGCACGATCTGGAGCAGCAGCTCAACGCCGGATAGTCGCGTAGCCCGGAGTGAGCCCTCGGGTCACGCCTCTGGCGTGGCCCCGAGGGCGCCATCCGGGAGCGGTGCAAGAGAAGCGCCGGATTATGCAAGCGCTCCATCCGCGCTACGGACTACGATTTCGCCTCTGCTGCGAAATCTGACCGCTCCAGCAGGAACGAGATCACGACGCCGGACACGAGTCCCCAGAACGCCGCCCCGATGTTCAACAAGGGCACATCGGCGACCGTGACAAGGAATGCAAACAGCGCGCCGAAGGCGAAGCGCTCCTTGAATGCGCTGACAAAGGCCGTCTGCAGCACGCGCAGCATGGCGAGCCCTGCCAGGGCCATCACCAGGGATTTGGGCGAAACCAGCAGCAACCGCGTGAATGTCGGCGCCAGCAGCCCGAACACCAGCGCCAGGCAGCCAACGAACATGGCGGCGGTGTAGTGGCGCCGTTGCTCGCCGCTGGAGACCACAATGGCGTTGGTCGGCCCCGTCAGGCAGGAACTGGCTCCACCGACGGCGGCACTGATCATCGAGCCGATGCCGCAGGCCATGGTCACGGCGTTGATCGGCGGCGCATGCCCTGCTGCCCTGAGCACGGCAAAGCCCTGGCCATTCTGCACGACGAGGACGGTGATCGCGAGCGGCACGACAAGCTCGATCATGGCCGCGAGCGACCACACCGGTGTCTGGATCACCGGGCGGATCAGTTCGAACTGAAGCGTTGCAGTGGCGTCGAACCGGCTGAACAGCACGGTCATCGATGCGCCGACCACGAGCGCGCCGATGATCGGCGGAAAACGCCGGCCGAGGCGCGGGAACGCCGACAGGATGAGCCAGATCGCGACCATCGGTCCGACGATGATGGTGTCGGCAAAGACAGCGCGGACGAGTTCAAGACCAAAGCGCAGAAAAACGCCGGCGACCATGCCCATGACGATCGGCATCGGAACGTACTGCATGATGCGCTTGACCCAGCCGCTCATGCCCAACACCAGCATCAGCAGGCCCGTGGCGTAAAATGCCCCGACGACCTCCGGAAATGTCAGATGGGTCAGCGACTGTCCGACCAGGACCGTGCCGGGAATGGTCCAGAAGAAAACCAGCGGCTGGCGATAAAGCCCGCTGAACAGCAGCGTGATCACGCCGTTGAAAAAGAAGACGCCGAAGACCCAGGATGCGATTTCTCTTTCGGAGAGCCCCCCGTTCGTGCCGACCGCCAGAATGATCGCAACCGGCCCGGTCACAGCGAACAGCCAGCCAATGAAGCCGTTCGATGCGTAGAGAAGGCCGAAGGCTGAAAAAATCCCCCCAGCACCGGGCGGTCGTTCAGTCGGTCGTTCGATCTGCTTGAACATCAGGGAGGCGCCCGGGCCGCTCACCCCTTCAATTTCAGCCGGCCCATGAAGTCGCGTTTGCCAAGCGGCGCGCCCTTGTGGCGGAGGATGTCGTAGGCCGTGGTGGCATGGAAAAAGAAGTTCGGCAGCGAGAACGACATCAAAAATCCTTCCGCCGTGAACGGCAGCGCGCGCTCGCCGAGCTTGAAGATGACGTCGCGGCCGATCAGGGCGTCGACCGCCTCCGGCGTCAGGGCCGAGAGTTCATTGCGCGCCTCCGCCACCAGGGCCTGCAGCCCGGCATAGTCGAGGTCAGATTTGCCCGACGGCGGCAGGAACACTCCGTTTTGTGCCGCCTCCATGGCGCCGCGCGAATGCTGGGCGACCGAGATGATCTGGAAACGCAGTGGCGCCATGTCGGCGATCAATCGCGACTCGACGATTTCGGCCGGATCGATGCCCTTCTCGCGGAAATGCGTCAGGCCCTTGTCGAGAAAGCCGCCGACGGCGCCGAGGATCTGCAGGTAGTTGGCGACGGTGGCATCGTAGAGCGAAAAGGCCATGGCTCGAGTCTCCCCATTTCAATGTTTCTTGCCTGCGATACATTCCCGGAATTTCTGCCGATTGCAATCGGCAGGCTAGCCTCCCGTATGCACCTTGTCGCGGAAACTGCGCGGCGAGCGGCCGGTCGCCCCGGAAAACAGCCGGCTGAAATAGGCCGGGTCACTGAACCCCAGCGAATAGGCGATCGTCGAAACCGGCAGGTTGGTATAGACGAGGTTGCGCCGCGCCTCGCGAATGACGCGCTCGAGAATGACATGCGACGCCGCGTGCCCGGTCGCCGCACGGGTCACGCGGCTCAGATGCGTCGGCGTGATGGACAGCGCGGCCGCATAGTCCGACACGGTCCAGTGCTGCAGGAAGTGCTGCTCCAGCAGCGCCTCGAACCGCCGGAGGATGCCGGGTTTCGTCATGCCGCCCGGCATCCTGCCGTTGGCGGCCATTTCGCGCGCGACCAGGCCGATCAGGGCCGCGGACAGGGCCCTCAGCATATGCGCCCGGGCAAAGTGACGCCCGGCGAATTCGGAAAAGATCTGCTGCATGGCGGCGCGCATCTCGGACGTGCCGCGTAGCACGGTCGAATGCGCCAGCACGCGCCGCAGCCCCTCGGACGGCGTCAGCGCCTCGTCCAGCATTTCCGCCGCGACCGTCAGGACCCAGCCCTGGGTGCCTGGCTTGAACCTGAAGCCGTGGACGTCGCCGACCGGCACGTTGACGACACGCATCGGCCGCAGCGCCTGGGTGCGGCCTTCCAGGCTGGCCTGTCCGCCGCCGCGCTCGATCAGCAGGATCTGGTGCAGCCGCGGGTGCCGGTGCGGAGCGAATTCCCATTCGTGCAGCACCGACCGCGCCGCGATGGTTTCGCAATGCACGACGTCGGGCAGGTCGGCGGATTCGCCGAACAGATTGTAGGCATGGACGGTGCGGCCGGCCGGCATCGCGGGTGGCATGTTCGAATCCTCCAAGACAAAGGAAGGTCTATCCATTCTAAACAGACATAACTTGCGTAGATTTGTCCAAAATCAAAGGGAGGTTTTCGGATGAAAGTTCAGGTCTGCATCATCGGCGGCGGGCCGTCGGGGCTGCTGCTGTCCCAGCTGCTGCATCTGCAGGGCATCGAAACCGTGGTGCTGGAAAAATACAGCCGCGAATATGTCCTGGCCCGGATCCGGGCCGGCGTGCTGGAGCACGGCTTCGCCCAGTTGATGCGCGAGGCCCAGTGCGGCGAGCGCATGGACCGCGAGGGTGAGATCCACAAGGGTTTCCATATCGCCCATGACGGGGTGATGGATCACGTCGACCTCCACAAATATTCGGGCGGCAGCTCGGTCGTCGTCTACGGACAGACCGAACTGACCCGCGACCTCTACGACGCGCGCGACCGCATGAAGGGCAACGTCATCCACAATGCCGAGGATGTAACGCCCCACGACCTGAATTCGGATGCGCCCTATGTCACTTATCGGGACGGCGACAGGATCGTGCGCTTCGATTGCGACTATGTCATCGGCGCCGACGGTTTCCACGGCGTCAGCCGCAAGTCGATCCCGAAGGACGTGCTGCGCGAATATGAGCGGGTCTATCCGTTCGGCTGGCTGGGGGTTTTGTCGCGCACCAAGCCGGTGTCGCCCGAATTGATCTACGCCAGGCACGAGCGCGGATTTGCGCTGTGCTCGCTGCGCTCGCAGGTGCTGAGCCGCTATTACATCCAGGTGCCGCTGACGGACCGGGTCGAAGACTGGTCCGACGAGGCGTTCTGGGCCGAACTCAAGCGCCGGCTGCCGGACAACGTCGCCGCCGGGTTGATCACGGGGGCGTCGATCGAGAAGAGCATCGCGCCGCTCCGCAGCTTCGTGGCCGAGCCGATGCGCTATGGCCGGCTGTTCCTGGCCGGCGACGCCGCGCATATCGTGCCGCCGACCGGCGCGCGCGGGCTCAACAGCGCGGCCTCGGATATCTATTACCTCTATCACGCCATGGTCGGTCACTACAAAAAGGGCGACGACAGCGGTCTCGATGGCTACTCGAAAAAGGCGCTGGCGCGGGTCTGGAAGGCGCAGCGTTTTTCATGGTGGATGACCATGATGCTGCACCGCTTTCCGGACAATATCCCCTATGACGACAGGCTGCAGGAAACCGAGCTGTCGTACCTGTTTTCGTCCGAGGCCGCCCAGCGCTCGCTGGCCGAAAACTATGTGGGGCTGCCATTCTAGCGAGCAGGTCCGGCCGGCTTCGATTTGATCCAGAGCAATTCGCGCCGGCAGCCGATCGAATAAAAATCATCCGACATCAGGGAGAGGTCCATGGCCAGTTCGCGACAGCCCGTGCCCGGCACCACCATTTTTGACGGCGAGCAGGCCCGCAAGGGCTACGCCTTGAACAAGATGTGTTACTCGTTCAACGACGCCGCCAACCGGCGCGCTTTCGTCGCCGACGAGGACGCCTACTGCGCCAAATACGGCCTCAACGCGCCGCAGCGCGAGGCCATCCGCAACCGCAACGTCCTGCAGCTGATCGAAGCCGGCGGCAACGCCTACTACCTGGCCAAATTCGCCGGGATCTTCGGCCTCGACATGCAGGACATCGGCGCCCAGCAGACCGGCCTCACCAAGGACCAGTTCAAGGCCAAGCTGCTGGCCGCGAGGGGATAGACCATGGCGAGAATTGTCGGCACCATCACCACCTCGCATGTTCCCGCCATCGGCGGCGCCATCGCCAAGGGCCTGCAGAACGACCCCTACTGGAAACCCTTCTTCGACGGTTTTCCACCGGTGCGCGAATGGCTCGCCAGGGTGAAGCCCGATGTCGTCGTGGTGGTCTACAACGACCACGGACTGAACTTCTTCCTCGACAAGATGCCGACCTTCGCCGTCGGCGCGGCGGGCGAATACCGCAACGCCGACGAGGGCTGGGGGATTCCGACGGTGCCGCCGTTCCGCGGCGACCCGGAGCTGTCATGGCACCTGATCGAGGCGCTGGTGGCCGAGGAATTCGACCTTACGACCTGCCAGGAGATGGTGGTCGACCACGCTTTCACCCTGCCGATGGCGCTATGCTGGCCCGACATGAAATGGCCGGTCCGCACCGTGCCGATATGCGTCAACACCGTGCAGGGGCCGCTGCCCTCGGCGGCGCGCTGCTACAAGCTCGGCCAGGCGATCGGACGGGCGATCGCTTCGTGGCCGGGGGACGAGCGGGTGGTGGTGATGGGCACCGGCGGCCTGTCGCACCAACTCGACGGCGAGCGCGCCGGCTTCATTAACAAGGAATTCGACCTTAAATTCATGGACAGCATGGTCAAGGACCCGGCATGGGCGACGCAATATTCGACCACCGAGCTGGTCGAGCTGTCGGGCACCCAGGGCGTCGAACTGCTCAACTGGGTGGTCGCACGCGGCGCGCTGCCGGAGAAGGTGAAGCAGCAGCACGCCAATTATCACATCCCGATCTCGAACACCGCGTCGGGGTTGATGGTGCTGGAGCCGCAGGGCTGAGGACGGCCGCTCTGAACGCGGACGGGGATTCGCTGCCTCGGCCGTCTGGAGAAGTCCGCACGAAGCTGTTATGGCCGATGTGACCAGAGACGCCGGATCCGCCGTGTCTTCGGTGCGTCTCCCCTGGCCGGTTCAGCCATGCTGGTTTCAATTCCTGACAATCCTTGTCCCGATGGTGCCGTAACGGGCACGATCGAGACGCCGGACGGGGTGACACTGCGCTTCGCGTGCTGGGATTCGCCGGCCAATGCCGAGGGAAACGTCAGGGGAACGGTGTGCGTCTTCACCGGGCGCAGCGAGTTCATCGAAAAATACTTCGAGACGGTGCGCGAGCTGCGGCAACGCGGCTTTGCGGTCGCTGTCATGGACTGGCGCGGGCAGGGGCATTCGTCGCGGCAGCTGCCCGATCCGCGCAAGGGGCATGTCGCGAATTTCCGGGATTTCGAGATCGACCTCGAGACGTTCATGCGGCGCGTGGTGTTGGTGGATTGCTCGCCGCCCTATTATGCGTTGGCGCACTCGATGGGCTGCGCCGTGATGCTGCGTGCCGCGCATTCCGGCAAGGGCTGGTTCGAGCGCATGGTTCTCGTCGCGCCGCTGATCGATCTGCCCCACGGGCGCTCGTCGTGGCCGTTGCGCACCCTGATGCGGGCGCTGCGGTTTGCGGGCTTCGGCAACAGCTACGTTCCCGGCAGCAACGTCGACCGGGCGCGAGCCTCGGGCTTTCCCGGCAATCCGCTCACCTCCGACCCCAGGCGTTATGCGCGCAATGCCGCGCTGCTCGCGCAGGATCCGACGCTCGGAATCGGCTCTCCAACGGTGGCCTGGCTGGACGCGGCGTTCGATGCGATGGTCGAATTTGGCGCCGCGGATTATCCGTCACGGATCGCCTCGCCGGTTCTGATGGTGGCCGCGGGCGCCGACAGCGTGGTCTCCGTCGCAGCTATCAAGGACCTGGCCGCGCGGCTGCCGGCGGGATCGCATCTGGTGATCGAGGGCGCCCGCCATGAAATCCTGCAGGAAACGGACCTCCATCGCGCGCAGTTCTGGGCGGCCTTCGATGCCTTCGTGCCGGGCGCGCCAGAGCGGACAGCCCTGGAGGCCATCCCCGGCGCGTCAATTTAAGGGGTTGTGAGCCCACAAAGCCTCTTGCGGCCAGCCGGCGCCTTCGATGGTATCCTGATCGGAGGATCGCCCTGGCCGGCAGGACAATCCATGGAGGCGGAGAAAGGCGCGCGCTATGGGATCGCAGATTGCCGTGCCGCTGTGGGCCGTCATTATCGTCAGCGTGCTGGCGGCGCTGGCGGTGATCGACCGCATCCTGATGCCGAGCGTGCGCTGGGCGCTGCGGCGCCGCGCCAACCGCGCCATCGACGAACTCAATACTCGACTGAAACTTCATATCCAGCCGTTCAAATTGACAAAGCGCCAGGTGCTGATCGACCGCCTGGTGTTCGATCCGGAAGTGCTGCACGCGGCCGACGAATACGCCAGGGAAGCCGGCGTGCCGCGCGAAGTCGCGGTGGAGAAGGTGAAGCGCTACGCCCGGGAAATCGTGCCCTCGTTCAGCGCCTACGCTTATTTCCGGGTGGGAACGCGGATCGCCCGCAGCATTTCGCAGATGCTCTATCGCGTCCGCATCGGCTACCGCAACGACGACGCGCTGGCCAGGGTCGATCCGGGATCGTCGGTCATCTTCGTCATCAACCATCGCTCCAACATGGATTATGTGCTGGTGACCTACGTCGCGGCGACCTCGTCGGCGCTGAGCTATGCCGTCGGCGAATGGGCGCAGGTCTGGGGGCTGCGCGGCCTGATCCGCTCGATGGGGGCCTATTTCATCTCCAGGGATTCCCGCGAGGGGCTCTATCGCAAGGTGCTGGCGCGTTACGTCCACATGGCGACGGCGGCGGGCGTCACGCAAGCGATTTTCCCGGAAGGCGGCCTCAGCCGCGATGGCCGGCTGCGCCCGCCGAAATTCGGGCTGTTGAGCTACATGGTCTCGGGCTTCGATCCGCTCGGCCCGCGCGACGTGGTGTTCATCCCCGTCGCGGTCAATTACGACCGCGTGCTGGAGGATCGCATGCTGACCTCCGCCGCCAGCACCGAGCCGGGGAAGAAACCGGTGTTCGGCTTCAACGCGAAAGTGTTCGCCAGCCACGTCTTCCGCCACATCGGGATGGCGATCCGCGGCGAGTGGCATCGCTTCGGCTATACCTGCGTCAGTTTTGGCGAACCGGTGTCGCTGCGCCAGCATGTCGCCGAGGCCAACATCGATTTCCGCCTGCTGACATCAGAGGCGCGCCATGCCGAGACCGAAAGACTCGGCAGCAAATTGATGGAGGCGGTCGGCCGGGTGGTCCCGGCGCTGCCGGTCTCGCTGGTCTCGACCGCGATGCTGGAGGCCGGCGACAGGCCGCTCTCTTTGCTCGACATCAAGCAGTGCGTGTCGGAACTGATCGGCGCGCTGGAAGCCCAGGGCGCCTACGTCCACATCCCGCGCGCCGACCGCGACTACGCGATTGCGGTGGGCCTGCGCATGCTGACGCTGCGCCATCTGGTGCTGGAGGAGGACGGCAGCTATCGCGCCAATCCGGACGAGACGATGCTTTTGAAATACTACGCCAACGCCATCGCGCATCTGTTCGAAACTGCGGCATCATGACGACAAACGCCCTGCCGCCCGCGGCCAACGCCGACCACCTCACGGCCGTCCTTCGCAAGGCCGGTGCGCTCCGTGACGGTCGTGTCCGCGACGTCGCGCCGGAAAATCCGCGCGACACCGTCCTGTCGCACATTGTGCGGTTGAAGCTGGCTTATGACGGTGTGGCGCATGAAGCTCCGCCGTCGCTGATCCTGAAGACCGCGCGCCATGACCGGTTGGACCCTTCCTGGGTCGCGGGACGCCAGGAAGTGGCGTTCTATAACCAGGTCGCGCCCCGTTTGCCGGTCGGTCTGGTGCCACGCTGCTTCGAGGCCGACTGGAGTGCCGACACCAATCAGTGGCATCTCCTGCTTGAGGATCTCACCGCAACCCACATGATTGCCACGGTCTGGCCGCTGCCGCCGGCCTTGGAGCAATGCGAGATCATCGTCGGATCGCTGGCGCGGGTGCACGCCGAATGGTGGGACAATCCGGCCCTCGGTGCCTCCGTGGGAACATGGCTGGACGCCGATGCGCTACGACAGAACCTGCAAACTTTTGCGGGGCATCTCGCCCGCTTCATCGATCAATACGGCGATCGCATCCCGCTCGATCGACGCCAGCTCTACGATCGATTGATCGAAGCAGCGCCCCGGCTCAGGCAGCGCTATCTGTCGCATCGCAATGTCACCATCGCGCACGGCGACGCGCATGTCTGGAATTGTCTGCTGCCTCGCGACCCCGAAAGCAGCGACGCGAGATTGTTCGACTGGGACAGCTGGCACCTCGACGCCGGCACCAGCGACCTCGCTTACATGATTGCGATGCACTGGTATCCCGATCGCAGAGGTAGATTCGAGCGGCACTTGCTGGACCGCTATCACCGGGAATTGCTGGCGCGGGGCATCGAAAATTATGACCGCCGCGCGCTGGCGGACGACTACCGCCTGTCGGTGCTGCTGCGCACCATGTCGCCGGTGTGGCAGGCGGCGCACAACATTCCGCCGGTAATCTGGTGGAATAATATGGAGCGGATTTTTCTCGCGGCGGACGATCTCGACTGCCGGGAATTGCTGGGGTGATATTATTCTCGTCATGGCCGGGCTTGACCCGGCCATCCAACCTCTTCAAAAAATGCTTTGTGGAGATTGATGGATACGCGGGTCAAGCCCGCGTATGACAAAGGTGGTGCCGTCGCTACTCGATCACGGCATGGTCCGGCGCCACCGATTGCTTGCGCAGCGCGGCCTTGCTCGAGCCGATCATGAGGGTCAGCGGGATCGCGCACAGCGTGAAGATCATCACCATCTGGTAGTCGTGCGAGAAGGCGATGATCTGCGCCTGCAGCTTGACCATGGCATCCATCATGGCGCGGCCGGTGTCGGTGCTCATGTCGATCATGGCCCGCACCTGCGGCATCTGCATGGCGTGGTTAAACGGGGTCACGTATTGCGACAGCACCGCGTAGCTCCAGCGCGATCCCTCGGTCAGCTGCGAGATGACCAGCGAAATGCCGATCGAGCTGGCGACGTTGCGCATCAGGGTCAGCATCGAGGTGCCGTCGGTGCGCAGATGGTTGGGCAGGGTCAGGAACGCCACCGTGGAGAGTGGCACGAACACGAGGCCGAAGCCGAAACCCTGGAAGATGCTGATGATCAGGATCTCGTTGACCCCGGTCTGGTCGGTCCAGCGGGTCATGTCGAACAGCGAGATGCAGGTGATGCTGAGGCCGGCGATGATCAGCGTGCGCGCCTCGATATAGCGCATCAGGCGGCCGACCAGCATCATGGCGACGAAGGTGCCGCAGCCGCGGCTCGCCAGCAGCAGGCCGGCGGTAATGATGGGATAGCCGATCACGTTCTGCAGGAAGGGCGACGCCAGCGCCATGGTCGAGAACAGCACCAGGCCCATGACCGCCATGAACACGCAGCCGCCGACGAAGTTCTTGTCCCGGAACAACGCGAACTGGATGAACGGCTTTGACGTCGTCAGCGAATGCGCCAGGAAATAGTAGAAGCCGATGGCCGAGACGATGAACTCGGCGATGATTTCGCCGGATTCCAGCCAACCCAGCTGCTCGCCGCGATCGAGCGCGAGCTGCAGGCTGCCGATGGCGACCGCGAGCGCGGTGAAGCCGAACCAGTCGAAGCGCAGTTCGAAATTCTTCCTGGTCTCGTCCATGAACACGATGAGGCCGAGCACGGTGAAGATGCCGAAGGGCAGATTGACCAGGAACACCCAGTGCCAGGAATAGGTCTCGGTCAGCCAGGCGCCCAGCGACGGGCCCATGATCGGGCCCATCATCACGCCCATGCCCCAGATCGACATCGCCTTGGCGCGTTCGTGCAGCGCGTAGGAGTCGAGCATCACCGCTTGCGACAGCGGCACCAGAGCTGCGCCGAACATGCCCTGCAGCAGGCGAAACAGCACCATCTGGTAGACGTCCTGGGCCGCGCCGCACAGCACCGAGGCCACGGTGAAGCCGGCGGAACAGATGATGAAGATCCGCTTGCGGCCGAACCTGTTGGCGATCCAGCCCACCGGCGCGGTCATGATCGCCGCCGCCACGATGTAGGAGGTCAGCACCCAGTTGATCTGGTCCTGTGAGGTCGACAGGCTGCCCTGCATGTAGGGCAGGGCGACGTTGGCGATGGTGGTGTCCAGCGCTTGCATGATGGTCGCCGTCATCGCGCAGATCGTCACCATGGTCCGGCGCAGGCCGGGCGTGGCAACGGGTGCTGCGGCGGATGTCGGCACGGCCGCTCAGTCCTCCTTCGCCGCCACCGCTGGCGTGCCGAACAGATTGGCTAGGGAACGGCGGTGTTTGGTGTCGATGGTGGCGTAGACGCTCATGCCGGCCTTCAGCTTGCGGACGAAGCTGTCGTTCCTGTCGAAATAGATCCGCACCGGCACCCGCTGCACCACCTTGACGAAATTGCCGGTGGCGTTCTGCGGCGGCAGGATGGCGAATTGCGCGCCGGTGCCGGGCGAGAGCGAGCCGACCGTGCCCTTGAAGACATGGTTGGGGAAGGCATCGACGTCGAGGGTGACGGTTTGCCCGACCGCGACATAGGTGAAATCCGATTCCTTCGGATTGGCGTCGACCCACGGATTCGAGGTGTCGATCACGGAAAACACCGGTGCGCCCGCCATGACGTGGCGGCCGAGCTGGATCTGCTCGACCTGGGTGGCGGTGCCGTTCATCGGCGCGCGCACGGTGGAGAGATCGAGGTTGCGCTGGGCGTCGTCGAGCACGGCCTTGGCCTGCATGTAGGCCGGAAACTTTTCGAGCGGCAAATCGGGATCGCCGAGCAGCTGGTTGAGGGCGTTCGAGCGCTGCTGCGTGACGATCTGGCGCTGCGCCTGCGCGGTCACCAGTGCGGTGGCGCTGTTGTCGAGATCGAGCTGCGATCCGGCGTTGCTCCTGACCAGCGAAGTCTTGCGTTCGACATCCTTCTGCTTCAGCGCGATGCCGGCGTTGACGATTTCGATGGTCTGCCCATAGAGCCTGACATTGGCGACGAGGTTGTCGTGGCTGGTCTTGGCGTCCGCGAGCTTGGCGCGCGCCTGCGCCAGCGCCAGCTGGAACGGCACCGGATCGATCTGGAACAGGACGTCGCCGGTGGTGACTTGCTGGCCCTCCTTCACGGCAACGCTGATGATCTTGCCGGAAACATCCGGCGTGATCAGCACCTTCTGGGCGCCGACATAGGCGTCGTCGGTGGTCACATAGCGCCCGCCGTTGAGATAGAAGGTGACGCCGGCCACCAGCGCCACCAGCGGCAGCACCACCAGCAGCAGAAAACGACGGTAACGCCGCAGCGCGGCCATCATCCGCCGCCGCGGTGTCGCGGCGATCCTGGTCCGGGGCTGCGCGGGCGACTCGCCCTTCTGCTCCGGCGGAAATTTGAGAACGGGATCAGCCAATTTGCTGCTCCTTGGTGAGCGGTGCGCCGGCCGGGTTCTGGATCGCGCTGCGGACGTTTTCCTTGATCGTCTCGAGCTGCGCCAGCAGCCGGTGGGCATCGGCCGGATTGATGCCTTCCAGTGCGGTCGCCGTCAGTTCGGAGCGCAGCCCGCCGAGCTTGCCGAGCAGCGGGCGCGCGGCCTTCTTGAGGTAGAGCCGGTTGACGCGGCGGTCGCTGGCGTCGCTGCGGCGTTCGATCCAGCCGGCGTCGCAGAGCTTGTCGATCAGCCGCGTCAGCGTAATCGGCTGCATTTCCATCTGTTCGGCGAGTTCCGACTGCTTGAGGCCCTCGGTGCGCTCGACCTTGGCCAGAACAGCCCATTGCGCGCGGGTGATGCCGTAGCGTGCCGCCTGCTTGTCGGCATAGGCGCGCATCATCCGCTGCACTTCACCCAGCGTGAACAGGAAGTTCAGATCCACGGAACCGTGGGGCATCGGCGGCAAACTCCGTAAGCAAGCGATATTATAAGCTAGCTTATCGATTTCGCTTTTCAAGTGACTTGGGCGTGATCATTCAGAGAGGGTCTGCCCCGCTGGTAGCACATGGCTCGTCGGGTGATCCGCCCAAGCGGCATTGCAGCCTCGCCCGGTAAAATCGCCATTGTTGCGGTGCAATCGGGCGGCCGGGAAACATGGACCATCAGGTTCATCCGCGTTACATGATGGACCGTCATGACCCTGACCAAGCCGACCTTCCCCGCGCCCGATCACGATCACGACCGCTGCACTGCGGACGGGATTCGGCATGCCGAGCAGGTCTGCAACGAGAAGGCGCAGAAATTCACGCCGATCCGGCGCCAGGTGCTGGAGGCGCTGTTGTCGAGCCACCGCCCGCTCGGCGCCTATGAAGTGATCGACGAACTGGCCAAGTCGATGCCGCGGCCGGCGCCGATCACGGTGTACCGGGCGCTCGATTTCCTGATGGAAAACGGTCTCGTCCACCGCATCGAAAGCCGCAACGCGTTCCTCGCCTGCGCGCACGACCATGACGCCACCGCGATGGTGGCATTCCTGATCTGCGAGCGCTGCGGTTCGGTTGGCGAAATGCCGGCGGCACCCGTCGCGCAAAGCCTCAACGCCGCGGCGCGCGCCACCGGCTTCGCGCCCAAGCTCTCTGTCGTCGAAATCACCGGCACCTGCGCGCACTGCCAGAAGGCCGCATAACAAGAAGCGGCGCCAAGCCGGTCGCGAGGATCAATGTCGTCGGATCAAATCCACCCATCGGCCGGGCGTCCTCTCAGCGCGGGCGCCATCGCGCTGATGCTGATGCTGTGCCTGAGCTGGGGTTTTAATCAGATCGCGGTAAAACTTGTGCTGCCGGACGTGCCGCCGATGCTGCAGGCGCTGATCCGCTCGGTCGGCGCCTTGCCGGTGCTGCTGCTCATCGGCTGGTGGCGCGGGGTCAAATTCTTCGCGCGTGACGGCACGCTGTGGCCGGGTCTTTCCGCCGGCATCATCTTCGGCATCGAATTCGTGTTGATCTATCGCGGCCTGCTCTTGACCTCGGCCTCTCGCGCCGTGGTGTTTCTCTATACCGCGCCGTTCTTCGTCGCGCTCGGCTCCTATTCGTTCCTCGGCGAGCGGCTGCGCGCGACGCAATGGGGCGGGTTGGGCCTGAGCTTTGCCGGCGTCGCGCTGGCGATCGGTGTGCCGCAGCCCAATGTCGATGCCAATGTGCTGCTCGGCGATCTCCTGATCGTGGCCGGCGGCGCGCTGTGGGCGGCGACCACCCTGATCGTGAAAGCCACCTCGCTGCTGAAGGCGCCGGCGGAAAAGGGTTTAGGCTATCAGGTGGCAATGTCGATCCCCATCCTTAGCTTAGCGGCGTGGATCTCCGGCGAGCGAATAACCCACATGCCCAGTCCGCTCGCGCTGTCGCTTCTGGCCTATCAGGCGTTCTGGGTGGTCGGGCTGACGTTCCTGCTGTGGTTCGCACTGATCAAAACCTATTCCGCCAGCAAGCTGTCGGCCTTCACCTTCATCACCCCGCTGTTCGGCGTCGTCGCCAGCTACTTCATCCTGCATGACACGCTGACGATCACGTTCGGGTTCGCAGCCCTGCTGGTGATCGCGGGGCTCTACCTGGTGAACCGTCCGGAAGTTTCCGGGCCGAAGGTGGTGCCGGATCCGAACGTGCCGGCGTGAAATGGCCACAAAGACTGCCGCAATAGAGATTGTCGTCGCCCGGCCTTCTTGACCGGGCGATCCGGTACGCCGCGGCCTCTCGGCTCGATCGCAGGCGTCTCTGGAATACCGGGTCGCCGGTCAAGGGCCGGACAACGACAGCGGTGGGTGTGTAAAACTACCCCGTCTCGATCGGCATCATCATACAGCCCGAAGAATTTCTTTGGCTCGCTCCAACGCCGTTTCGGCGACTGAACGATATTTGCCCCTGATCGATAACTGCGCAATCGCGGCGTTAACAAAGTCAGGGTTGAGTTTGTCCAGCGTCTCGAGTGTAGTCCCGACCTCGTTTCGATAAGATTGCAAGGCGCCGATAACGGCAGCGGCGTTTTGTTCGCCGGCAGCTGCGATGTCGAAGATATCGCGCGGTTTTATGCTGGCGCCGCGATGATAGATTTTCTTGGTGATGATCTCCGGAATCGTTTCCAATAGCGTCTTTTCGCCTTCAATGATGGCCTCTATCGTTGGTGAAGGGGTCATGGCGCGGCCCAGGATGAAATCGATTTCTCCGATATCCTTGAAGGCAAACTTCTGAAAGCTCGCTCCGTCACCCTCATAGCCGGCGGGCGAAATCTCAAACTGGAAATCGCTTTTTTGAGGATCAAGAAACGGAAGCCACTGCGGGTCGGATAGAAAAATATCGACGTCATGACTTTCACGATGATCGATCTGGAGCATCATTCCGGTCCCGCCGCCAAGCGTCCAATGATCGATGATGCATTGTCGTGCGTTAACCTGGCGGATGAGCGAACAGGCCATTCCGAACAGTTGAGCCCAGCCCCGCCTTTGGCCAGAGGAGCTCACGCGGCGAGCGGGTAGCTCTCACCCGAATAAATCGCAAAAGCCTTCGCCGCCGCGGAAAGCTGTGATTTGGAAATATTGTACATGCTGGCAAAGTCGAGCTGAGAAGCCGGCTTGACCTCGCCAAAGAATGACGACATATGCCCTGGCATCGCTATCGCAGCCGCAGGGTCCAGCAAACAATGGACGAGCTCCATAGCGTCCAGCTTTTGCCTGAACGGTGCGTTCACGGTAGTCAGAACTAGCACTGAATTTGTCATTTGCTGTACTGCCACCAGTCAGGTCCAGTCACAATCCCCTTTAGATTGGGCTGATTGGGCAATCTGTCAACGCGCTATTTGACCGTCGGCCAGAATTGGGATCGGGAATTGAGCATGGTCTCCCTGCCTGTAGATTTCGCTACCCCGTCTCGATCGGTAACGATTCATCCTTCGCCCACTCGCCCATCGAGGCGTCGTACAGCGTGAGATTGTCGTAGCCGAGCCGGTAGAGCTGGAACAGGTCGATGGTGGCGGAGATGCCGCCGCCGCAATAGGCGACCACGCGCTTGTCCTTTGTCACGCCTTGCGCGGTGAATTTCGCTTCCGCATCCGCCAGCGGCAGGAAGGTTTTGGTCGCGGGATCGTACAGCGTCGCCGCCGACACGTTGACGCTGCCGGGGATCCTTCCCGGCCGGCCGTAACGGCTCGGGTCCAGGCCCTTGTGCAATTGCGCGTTGAGCGCATTGACGACGACATTGTTGCGGTCGCTGCTCGCCTTCAACACCTCGTGCTTGTCGACGAAATAGCCGGCCCGCGGTTTTGCCGTGAAGGTGGCCGGCGGATAGCCCTTTGCGGGGCCGGTCTCGACCGCGCGGCCCTCGGCCTTCCATGCGTCGAGTCCGCCGTCCAGCACCGCGACGTTGTCGAAGCCCAGCGATTTCAGCATCCACCAGAACCGCGTCGCCCACATCGCCGTGCCGATCGAGTACAGCACCGCTCGGCTGCCCGCTCCGACGCCATGACGGCCGAACGCGGCCTCGAGCTGGGCGGTGGCCGGCATCATGAAATGCAGCTCGATATTGGCTTGCGAGAATTCGCCCTGCAGGTCGAGAAAATCCGCGCCTGGAATATGCCCTGCCTCGAAGGTGTGCCGTCCCGGCACCGCGATATAGGGCACGCCGGAGCCCTCCGGCTGGTATTCGAGGTAGGTGGTGCAATCGAACAGCCGCAGGTCTGGATGGTCGAGAATGGCGGCAAGTTCCGCATTTGTCACAAGCCCGTCGCGTTCCGGCATCATCTGTTCCTCCCTGTCCCGGGCATGCTAGGGCAGCCGGGCAGGGCTGAAAAGGTTAGCTCCTGCAGGACGTTTGCCCTTTAATCCCCGGATTCCGGTCCGATATAGCGGTGAGGGGCCGTCGCGGCGCCAAAACCGTGCTTTCCCGCGAATGGCCGAATAAGCTATTGAACCAAAAAGAGAAAAATCCGACTTAAGGCTGGGTCCCGGCATTCGCCGTCGGCCCCTTGGTGAATGTCACCAAAACCTGATATTCGAGACCCCATGAACAAGCCCGAAAAACTGACCGACAACGACATCGCCGGCCCCAGCGCCCGGCATAAAACCACCCAGGTCATGGTCGGCAACGTCGCCGTCGGTGGCGGCGCGCCGATCGTGGTGCAGTCGATGACCAACACCGACACCGCCGATATCCAGGGCACCATCGCGCAGGTCGCGGCCTTGTCGCGCGCGGGCTCTGAAATGGTGCGCATCACCGTCGACCGCGACGAAGCCGCCGCCGCCGTGCCGCACATCCGCGACGGCCTGCGCAAGCTCGGCATCACCACGCCCCTGATCGGCGATTTCCACTACATCGGCCACAAGCTGCTGGCCGATCATCCGGCCTGCGCCGAGGCGCTCGACAAGTACCGCATCAATCCCGGCAATGTCGGTTTCAAGGCCAAGCGCGACACCCAGTTCACCGACATCGTCGAGATGGCGCTGAAATACAACAAGACCGTTCGGATCGGCGCCAATTGGGGTTCGCTGGATCAGGAACTGCTGACCAAGCTGATGGACGAAAACGCGCTGCTGCCGGCGCCGAAGGATGTCCGCGCGGTGACCCGCGAGGCCATGGTGCAGTCGGCGCTGCTGTCGGCCGCGCGCGCGGAAGAAATCGGCCTGCCGAAGAACCGCATGATCCTGTCCGCCAAGGTTTCTGCGGTGCAGGACCTGATCGCGGTGTACGAGACGCTGGCCGAACGTTCCGATTACGCCATCCATCTCGGCCTCACCGAGGCCGGCATGGGCTCCAAGGGCATCGTCGCCTCGTCGGCCGCGCTCGGCATCCTGCTGCAGCAGGGCATCGGCGACACCATCCGGATTTCGCTGACGCCGGAACCCGGCGGCGACCGCACGCTGGAAGTCCAGGTCGCGCAGGAACTGCTGCAGACCATGGGATTCCGCACCTTCGTGCCGCTGGTCGCGGCATGCCCGGGCTGCGGCCGCACCACGTCGACCACGTTCCAGGAACTGGCGCGCTCGATCCAGGATTTCATCCGCGTCGAAATGCCGGCCTGGAAGACCCGCTATCCCGGCGTCGAATCGCTCAACGTCGCGATCATGGGCTGCATCGTCAACGGCCCCGGCGAATCCAAACACGCCGATATCGGCATCTCCTTGCCCGGCACCGGCGAAACCCCGGCCGCCCCCGTCTTCGTCGACGGCAAGAAATTCCGCACCCTGCGCGGCCCCAACATCGCCACCGAATTCAAGGCGATGGTGATCGACTATATCGACCAGCGCTATGGCGGCGGTTCGAACGTGCCGGTCGCCGAGGTGACCGCGGCAGAGTAAGGCGCCCGTAGCGCTTTCTCTTGCTGTCGAGTTCATCTGCAGTCGCTCGGCAGCGGATGGTCAGTCCCCTCTCCCGCTTGCGGGGGAGGGTTAGGGTGGGGGCTCTCTCATCCTCCAGTCCGCAAGCAGTTTGTCTCGCTGAAGCACCCCCACCCCGGCCCTCCCCCGCAAGCGGGAGAGGGTGAAGAAAGCGACGCCACCGGTCGGCCCTGGGTCCGCTTGCGGAATCCCGGATTGCGCTTCGCTCGATCCGGGCTACGATGCCGGCCAATCAAGAAAAGCCGGAGGTCGCCCATGTCTTCGCTGTCCAGCAAACAAGGCCCGCGCTATCGGCACGTCGCCGATGAAGCCGAACCCTACGAAACCATCGGCGTCGAGAAACTAACCCCGATCATCGGTGCGGAAATCTCCGGCGTCGATCTTGCGAGTTCCCTCTCCAACCGGACCATGGACGAGATCCACCGCGCGCTCGCCGAAAACCTCGTGATCTTCTTCCGCGATCAGCACATCACGCCGCAGCAGCATCTCGCCTTCGGCCGCCAATTCGGCGAGCTGCATATCCATCCCGCCGCCCCCCATGAGGGCGACGATCCCGCGCTGATGAAGATCTATGCCGACAAGGATTCACCGCGCGCCAATGGCGAGGGCTGGCACACCGACGTGTCCTGCGACCTCGAGCCGCCGATGGGGTCGATCCTCTACATCAAGCAATGCCCGCCGCGCGGCGGCGATACGCTGTTTGCCAACATGTATGCCGCCTACGACTCGCTGTCGGACCGGATGAAGGCCTATCTCGATGGCCTCACCGCGCTGCATGACGGCGAATCGACCTATCGCGGCCTCTACGCCAATTACGGCGTCGCCGACCGGCCGGCCTATCCCAGCGCCGAGCATCCTGTCGTGCGCACCCATCCGGTGACCGGCAAGAAGGCGCTCTACGTCAACCGCGGATTCACAAAACACATCATCGGCATCCCGCGCGACGAGAGTGACGCCATGCTGGCCTATCTCTGGCAGCATGGCGAAAACCCGCTGTTCCAGTGCCGCTTCCGCTGGACCGAAAACGCCATCGCGTTCTGGGACAACCGCTGCGCCCAGCACCGCGCGATGTGGGACTACTGGCCGCATACCCGCGCCGGCACGCGGGTGACGGTGAAGGGCGAGCGGCCGGTGTGATTGCTGCGTAGGGTGGGCAAAGGCGCCTCTTCGCGCCGTGCCCACCATCCATCAACGCGCGCGATGGTGGGCACGCTTCCGCCTTTGCTCTTCAAGCCAAGGCTGCAGCTTTGCCCACCCTAGGCATGCCGCACCCGCGTTGACGCCTCGTGCGACCTGCGCCAAGCTGCCTCAAAAGCAAAATAACACCCCCGGAGGACCCGCCATGCTCCGCGCCGAGGACAACAAGTTTCTCACCGAAAGCGACGCCGGCACGCCGATGGGCGAATTGCTGCGCCGCTTCTGGCTCCCCGTGCTGCTGTCGGAGGAATTGCCGGACGCCGACGGCACGCCGAAAAAGATCGTCGTGATGGGCGAGGAGTTGCTCGCCTTCCGCGACACCCGCGGCGTCGTCGGGGTCATCGATCAGTATTGTCCGCACCGCGGCGCCAATCTCTGGCTCGGCCGCAACGAGGAATGCGGCATCCGCTGCGTCTATCACGGCTGGAAATTCGACACCGACGGCCGCTGCGTCGACATGCCGACGTCGTACCCCGATCTCAATGCCAAGGACCTGATCCGCATCAAGTCCTATCCGGTGCGCGAATGGGGCGACATGATCTGGGCCTATATGGGCCCGGCCGGTCAGGTGCCGGAATTGCCGGCGCTGGAAATGGCGCTGCTGCCGGCCTCGCATCGCTACGTCACCAAGAAATGGCAGGACTGCAATTGGGTGCAGGCGCTGGAAGGCTCGATCGACACCGCGCATTTCACCTTCGCGCATCTGTCCTTCGAGAAAGAGGAAAACGAAATCCTCGACATCAAGAAGCATTTTGTGAACCCGCTGGTGCGTGTCGCCACCGATCACATGCGCTGGATCGCCGAGGATCCACGGCCCGTGATAAAGATCATTCCGCATGATGCGGGGCTGACCATCGGCGGCGGCCGGGTCACCGGCACCAACAATATCTACTGGCGCATCGCCCAGTTCCTGATGCCGGTGCATGCCTATGCGCCGAGCGCGATGCCGGGCGAAAACATTTTTGGCCAAAGCTTCATTCCGGTGACCGACACCAGTTGCTGGATCTACACCTATGCCTGGAATCCGGAGCGCCCGATCACGCAGGCCGAACGCGACGCCTATGACCGAGGCAATGGCGTGATCTCCGAGGTCGACGAGAACTACGTGCCGCTGCGCAACAAATCGAACGATTACCTGATCGACCGCAAGCTGCAGAAGACCCACAGCTACACCGGCATCAAGGGCGTCTCCGAACAGGACGCTGCGGTGCAGGACAGCCAGGGCCCCATCGCCGACCGCACCCGCGAGCATCTCGGTCCGACCGACCTCGGCATCATGCATTTTCGCAAGCTGGTGATGGAGAGTGCCCGCGCCCTGCAGCAGGGCACGCCGCCCGCGCAACTGGCGCATCAGGACCGCTACGCGGTGCGCTCCGGCGCCTGCGTCACCACCAAGTCCAAGGACCTGCCGGCGGTGATGGTAGAACGATTCGGTGATACGGCGGGGTTTGTCGGGCGGCCGCGTACCGCGGCGGCGGAGTAATTTCTTCCGTCATTGCGAGCGAAGCGAAGCAATCCAGCTTGCGGCTGGGTGTTGCGAAAGCTGGATTGCTTCGTCGCTGCGCTCCTCGCAATGACGTCAGACGATCGGCGAACGATCTTCACGGAAGCGATTGAATACCGCTGCCACGGCTTCATCGCTTGCAAGCTTTCCCTCACGCATCTCCTTGAGCCCGCGACGCACCGCGTCTCGCTGTTGATCGGTCAGCCGATATACTTCGTCGGGTTTCATATCGATAGCTTAGCACGTCATGGGCTGGTTGACATCCTCCTGCGGATGGCGTCCCTACATCTCCATCCTGCGATACTCCCGATTGGCCATGCTCGCTTCCTCCAAATCGAGGTCGCGCTCGATCCGCCGCCTTGTCTCGTCGGTGATCTTGCCGTCGCGCAGCAGGGCGTGGATGAATTTTCGCTCCGCGCCGATCAGTTCACGGGTCAGGTCGGCGCCATCCGCCGAGGCATCGTGCCGATCGGGATCGAGGGAATCCGGCAGCTGGCTATTGCGGATGTCATGCCGCGCGCGCAGCAGTTTGACCACTTCGTCGGACAGTTCGCGGTCGTCGGTCATGGCGTCGAGCGATTGCCGTGCCGCGCCGAGCGCCTCGCGCCGGGCGGCGATTTCCGACTCGTGGTCGGCGCGATGCTCGTCGCGGCCGGCATCCGCGATGCCGAGACACTTTACCACAAGCGGCAATCCAAGCCCCAGCCCGACCAGCGTGATGAAGATGACGCCGAAGGAAACGAACAGGATCAGGTCGCGATACGGAAAGCCCGTGCCGTCAGGCAGCGCGAGCGGCAGCGCCAGCGCCGCCGCCAGCGAGACCGCGCCGCGCACGCCGGTGAAGGCGATCACGAAGGTGGTGCGCCAGGACGGCGACGGATCGCGCGCCCGCAGCCGGCGGCTCAACAGCCGCGGCAGATAGGTGGCCGGGTATACCCAGGCGAAGCGGGCCACGATGATGATCGCTGCGACCAATGCGGTCGCAAGCAGGATCTCGTCCAGCGGAATCGCCTTCGATTTCTCCAACAGCAGCCGCATCTCGAATCCGGTCAGCAGGAACAGCAGGCCCTCGATCAGGTAGATCACGAGGTCCCAGAAGAAGATGCCCTGCAGCCGTGTTGCCGAGGAGATCAGCAGCGGCCCGTTCCAGCTGATGTAAAGCCCGCAGGCCACCGTGGCGATCACGCCGGATCCGCCGAAATGGTGCGGGATCCAGAAGGCGATATAGGGCGTCAGCAGCGACAGCGTGATCTCGATCTGCGGATCCCGCGCGCGATGCCGCATCCGCAAGGAGAGCCAGCCGACCGCGGCGCCGAACAGCAGTTCGGCGACGACGATGACGGCGAAGGTGCCGGTGGCCTTCGGCAGCGAAAACATGCCGGTGGAAATCGCCACGACTGCGAAGCGGTACAGGATCAGCGCGGTGGCGTCGTTGGCGAGGCCCTCACCCTCGAGGATGACGAGGATCCGGCGCGGCAGCCGGAGTTTGCGGGCGATCGCCAGCGGCGCCACCACATCGGGAGGTGCCACGATGGCGCCGAGCAGGAAGCCGACGTTCCACGGCAGCCCGATCAGATAATGCGTCGCGGTGGCGACCGCGCAGGCGGTGAAGATCACGCAGCCGACCGACAGCAGGATGATGGGCCGCAGATTGGATTTGAACTCGCGCCAGCTCATGGCGACGCTGGCCGAATAGATCAGCGGCGGCAATACCACCAGCAGCACCAGCTCCGGCGGCAACTCCAGCGTCGGCATGCCCGGCACGAAGGCCAGTGCAACGCCGGCCAGCAGCAGCAGGATGGCCGGCGCAATATTGACGCGCCGCGCCAGCAGCGCGGTGCCCGCCAGCACCGCGAGCAGGATCAGGAAGATCTGGAACTTGGCTTCCACGGTCCTTGCAGTCCTCCGCCCCTCAATTCGCCCGGAAGCCGGGCGAGGTCAATGCGACCGGAGCGGATAGCCGGGCCGTGACTACTCGCGCAGATCGTAGCGGTAGGACTTCGAGACGATTTTCCAGCCGTCGGCAAGCTTCATCGCCACCAGATAGTCCGTAAAGTAGCGCGGCGGCAACTGGCAGCGCACCTTGATGAAGGCGGTGGATTCATCCGAGCGATCGATCGTCACGATAAAATCCTCGCGCGCCTTGCCCTCGGCTTTTCCGGACGGCCGCTTGCTGACGCGGTCGAGCCAGTCCGGCACGGTCAGAACCTGCAGTTCTCCCTTTTCCACCCAGCGCAGGTCGGCGGAAGGATGAAACACCTCGCCGAGCTTGCTGGCATCGCCTTCATACAGCGCGTCGAAATAATGCTGGACGACGGCTTCGACGCTGGAACGGTCATGGCTCACGTTGGGCTCCCTGGCGTAATCTTTCCGAGCCGAATTAAGCCACGAATAAATCGATTGCGCCACCGATGACTTGCTTCATCGTGACGCAGTCGCTTGCGGCATTCAAAAAAGGAGAATGAAGATATTGCTGCCGGAGAACGTGGCAAGACGCCTGCGTTCCGGGTAGGATTGCCGGGTTGCTTTTTTCTTACGGGAGACCTTCGCGATGACGCTCGACACGGACCGGATCGATGACGCAGTTCTGGCATTGCTCCATCTCACCCTTCACGATGAGAGCCGGGCCGGGAAGGGTTTCGATCCGGATACGCTGGGCCGGTTACGGCAAAAAGGAATGATCGATGACCTGTCCGACGAGAACTCGGTGGCGCTGACCGTCGATGGATTGCAGCGTTCGAAGCAATTGTTCGAGGCGATGTTTACACGACAGGCCGCGGGGCAATCGAACGCCGGGCCATCGAGGTATCCGCACATCAAGGTCGATCTGGCGGATCTGGGCGGCCAGCTTTGGCCGATCCTGCGCCGGGTGAGCTACGCGATGAGCGATGCCGACGTGAATGAGGCCGAGATCGAGCAGTACAAGGCCGAGGTCAAAGCCAGCGGCGATCCCGTGGCCGTCAGCAGCCGGTGGGTGCATGTCGAGCGGAAGGCGGGATAGAATCTCACCTTCCCCCTCCAGGGCAGGGAGAAGCGAGCCCGCTGGAAACGTGATCGATAAAGCGCGAACCGATGCCGCTCTGGCGGTACTAATGACAAGGAGTTCCATTTTTGTCTGCGACTGGACGATGCGCTGGCAGCTGAGGCCCTCGATCACATCGGTTTTCGAGCGTGATCTGGCTCACAAGACCGGTCGCAGGCTTCTGGTAGGCAGGCGCCAGTGCTAGAAACGGCCACCGTATGAAAAGCGTCATGATGAAATCGCCCCGAACCCCAGGATTTCGCCGGTTCTTCTTCGCTGCCGCCGCGCTGTTGCTGGTGTGCCAGCCGGCATGGGCCGAAAAGCGCGTGGCGCTGGTGCTCGGCAATGCGGCGTACCAGAACGTGGCGAAGCTGCCCAATCCGGTCAATGACGGCGCCGTGATCGCGGCGACTCTCAAGAACGCCGGCTTCGACATCGTCGATTCGCGCCAGGATCTGTCGGCGGCGGAAACGCGCCGCACGCTGCGCGACTTTGCCGACCGCGCCCGCGATGCCGATATCGCCGTGGTCTATTACGCCGGCCATGGCATCGAGGTGGATGGTGCAAATTACCTGATTCCGGTCGATGCCAAGCTGGAACGCGATACCGACGTCTATGACGAGGCGCTTTCGCTGGACCGTGTGCTGCTGGCGATCGAACCCGCCAAGAAGCTGCGGCTGGTGATTCTCGACGCCTGCCGCGATAATCCATTCTCGAAGAACATGAAACGAACCGTCGCGACGCGCGCGATCGGGCAGGGATTGGCCAAGATCGAGCCGACCAGCCCGAACATGCTGATCGCCTATTCGGCCAAGGCCGGGTCGACCGCGGCGGATGGCGACGGCAAAAACAGCCCGTTCACGGTGGCGCTGTCGAAGCATCTGACGACGCCGGGGCTGGATGTGCGCCGTGCATTCGGCTTTGTCCGCGACGACGTGTTGAAGACCACCAGCAACCGGCAGGAGCCGTTCGTTTATGGCTCGCTCGGCGGTGAAGACGTGCCGCTGGTGCCGGGGCCTGCCAAGGCGGCGCCCGCGGCGCCTGTGCCAAGTCCGCAGGCTGAAGCCCGCCGTGACTATGAGCTGGCGCTGCAGATCGGCAACAAGAGCGCCCTGAACGCGTTCCTGGCGCAATATTCTGACGGGTTCTACGCCAGCCTCGCCAGGCTGCAGCTCGAGAAGCTCGCGGCCGAAGAAGCGCGGGTCGCCGCCACCGAAAGGGCGCGGCTGGCTGAACAGGAGCGGGCGCGGCTGGCTGCCGAGGGCGCGCAAAAGGCGCAGCAGGCCAGGGCCGATGCCGAGGCCAAAGCCGCGGAGCAGGCCCGGGTCGCCGCCGAGAAGGCCAAGCAGGTCGCCCAGGACCAGGCCGCCGCCGCGGAACAGAAGCGCGCCGCGGCGGAGGCTCAAGGAACAGTACAAGGAACCGAGAAGGTCGCGGAGACCAAGGCGGCCGCCAATGCCGATGCCGGCAGGGGCCCGTCGACGGCCGAGAGGCCTCAAGGTGAGAAGGGTCCGAACCTGGCCGCGCTGTCGGCAGGTGCGCCGCCGCAGGCCGACATCACCAAGGCGGTGCAGAGCGAACTGCGCCGTGTCGGTTGCCTCACCGCGTCGACCGACGGCCAATGGAACGCGGCGTCACAGCGCTCGATGGCGCTGTTCAACCGGCATGCCGGAACCAAATTCGACGTCAAGCTCGCCAGCCTCGATGCGCTGGACGCGATCAAGCTGAAATCGTCGCGGGTCTGTCCGCTGGTCTGCGAACATGGTTTCAAGGCCGACGGCAACGGCTGCAGCAAGATCACCTGCGCGGCGGGCTCGTTCCTCAACGACGACAATGAATGCGAGAAACGGCGCAACAGGCCGGTGGCCAAGCGCGATGCCGATGATCGCCGCGAGCGCCCGGCGCGCGAACGGCCGCGGCCCGAGGCCGGACTGTCCAATCCTCGCGTGTCGGCCGGCGCATCTGCCGGTGCATCCGGCCAGATCGTTTGCGACGGGCGCGGTTGCATGCCGGTCAAGAAGGGCTGCCGCATTCAGTACCGCGGCGCCTCGCCGATGGATGCGACCGGAGGCAATGTGGAAGTCTGCAACTGAGGCGGCTTCGCGCATCGATGATGCCCTCTACTCCCCTCCTTCCACGCGCCCTTGCGCGTGGCGGGGAGTAGGAAAGACCTTAGATCGCGCTCGCGGCGATATTGACCATCAGCGCGACCAGCGCGGTGTTGAACACGAATGAGATGATGCCGTGAACGGTGGCGGTGCGGCGGATGACCGGGTCGGTGATGCCGACGTCGGAGGTCTGCGCCGTCATCCCGATCACGAACGAGAAGTAGACAAAGTCCCAGTAGTCGGCTGGATCGGGCTTGTCGCCGCTGGGGAATTGCAGGCCGCCGGGTCTGGCGCCGCGGTAATAATCATGGGCGTAATGCAGCGCGAAGGTGGTATGCACCGCCGCCCATGACAGCACGATCGTCACCACCGCCAGGGTCAGCTCGTAGGCGCCGCGGTGTGACGCGCCGAGCTCCAGCACGATCGCGGCGATGCTGGCGAAGGCGCCGAGCGCCGTCACCAGCAGGATCAGGAAGCGGCCGTCATCCTGCAGGATGGCGTTGCGGCGGATGTTGCTGTGATCGCAGCGGAGCATCATGGCGTAGGCCAGCACGCCATAAAATGCGGCGAAGACGTCCCACGCGATCAACAGCCGCGTCACCAGCCGCAGCGTATCCGGCAGCAGGAAGAACGATACCAGTCCGATCGCGACCGAGAAGAAGGTGCGGGGCCGCGCATAAACCACGCGGACCGGCGCGGGCATCTTCTTCAGCCGGGCAGCGAGTTCGTCGAGTTCTTTCTTCGCCGCCGGCACGTCAGTTCTTGCGTTCGGCGACAAACCGCGACGCCGCGCGCAGCACGTCGCCCCTGGCGCCGAAGACCGACAGCGCGGAATCGGCGGTGGCCAGGAGATCGCGCACGCGCTGCTTGGCGCCGTCGATGCCGAGCTGGGTGACGAAGGTGGTCTTGCCGAGCGCTGCATCGGCGCCGGCCGGCTTGCCGAGCGCTGCCGCGTCGCCCTCGACGTCGAGCAGATCGTCGGCGATCTGGAACGCTTCGCCGAGCGCGCGGCCGTAATCGTCCAGCGCCTGGTATTCCGCAGGCGAGGACTGGCCGAGGATGGCGCCGGCAATGCAGCCATAGCGCAACAGCGCGCCGGTCTTCATCTGCTGCAGCCTTGCGACGTCGACCGGCTCGCGGTCGCCGAACCGGCCCTCGCCGGCGAGGTCGAGCATCTGGCCGCCGACCATGCCGCCGATGCCCGACGCCCGCGCCAGCGCGCGCGTCAGCTTCAGCCGCACCGTCGGGTCGTTGTGTATCTCGTCGCGGGTGATGATGTCGAAGGCCAGCGTCAGCAGCGCGTCGCCGGCCAGGATCGCGGTGGCGTCGTCGGTCTGCTTGTGCAGCGTCGGCCGGCCGCGGCGCAGGTCGCTGTTGTCCATGGCCGGCAGGTCGTCATGAACAAGCGAATAGCAGTGGATGCATTCGAGCGCGGCGCCGGCCAGCAGGGCGGCCTCGCGCGGCACGTCGAACACCGCGGAACTCTCGACCACCAGGAACGGCCGCAGGCGTTTGCCGCCGCCGAGGCTGGAATAGCGCATGGCGTCCATCAGCCGCTTCGGCCGCGCGATCTCGTCGGGCAGCAGCGTGTCGGACAAAAGCTTCGCCAGCAGCGCCTCGGTATCTTCAGCGGTCTGGTCCAGTCGTTTCGCAAAGTCGGATGGTGCAGTGCGGGTCGTCATCAAGAACAGCTCCAGATCGGTTCGAGCCGGACCATCGTTGATGGCACCGGCTTCGTCAATTCCGGCCGAACCGCTCGCCGCGCCTTAAAAGAGCTGGAAAAAGCCGAACAATCAGGACCATATCGTCAGGTGGGCGGCTGCGCCGGCCCGCGCCCGCTGCCTTGAACCAGAAATCCGTCAATTTGCGCATTGCCCGAAACTTGCTGCTGATCGTGCTGGCGGTGCTGTTGCTGCCGTATCTGCTGGCGCCGTTCTATCGCGTCGGCCACCCGGTCTCGGCGCTGATGGCCTGGCGCTGGGTGACGGGCGCGCCGGTATCGCGGCAATGGATCGATTTTGCCGCCATTTCGCCGGCGCTGCCGCGCTCGGTGGTGGCCTCGGAAGACGCCAAATTCTGCAGCCACCACGGCATCGACTGGGACGCGCTGCGCGACGTGATCGACGACGCGGAGGACGGCGAGGTGGCGCGCGGCGGCTCGACCATCACCCAGCAGGTGGCGAAGAACCTGTTTCTGTGGCCGGGGCGCAGCGTGATCCGCAAGGGGCTGGAGCTCCCGCTGGCGATCTGGATCGATCTGGTGCTGCCGAAGCAGCGGATCCTGGAAATCTATCTCAATATCGCCGAATTGGGCCCCTCCGGCCAGTTCGGCGCCGAAGCGGGTGCCATCCATGCTTTCGGCCGTTCCGCCGCCACGTTGTCGTCCCGGGAGGCCGCCCTTTTGGCGGCAATTCTGCCCAATCCGGTCAAGCGCAGCGCCCGCAATCCGGGCCCCGGGGTGCGCCGGCTGGCCGGAACCTATATGGCGCGGGCACAGGCCACGGCGCTACAGCGCTGCTGGCGGGAAAATCGCGCTTCTTGAGCCATTTGGGCGTATTTTGAACCTAGCTTTGGGGCATTCCATCCTCTATAAGCGCGGCCTTATCGGCATTTCAGCCCGCGCTTTGCTGCGCCGGGCGTCCGCCCGCGGACGATGCCTCCGACAACACCCTAGAGGATACCGACATGGCCGTTCCCCGCAGAAAAACATCGCCCTCGCGGCGTGGCATGCGCCGCTCGGCGGACGCGCTCAAGAAGCCGACCTATGCCGAGGACAAGGACTCCGGCGAACTGCGCCGGCCGCACCACCTCGATCTGAAGACCGGCATGTACAAGGGCCGCCAGGTCCTGAAGGCCAAGAAGGAATCCTGACCGGGGCGACAGGGCGGCGGGCCGGTCGGCCATGCGCGCCTGAATTCGGCCAACGCGTGAGGTAAGATGGTTTCCGGAGGGCGGATCGAGCGGTCCGCCCTTGAAAACCTCGACTCTCTTACCTGAAAAGAAGGCCTCGCCGTCGATGATCGGTTTTCCGCTTCTTCTGATTCCGCTGGCGATCTACAACATCATCGCCTTCCTGATGCGCGACGTGTCGTTCGCCGCGCCGCTGTTTACCGTGCCGCTGCCCTCGGGTGCGGGCTGGCCGGTGACGCTGACCGATGGCCTGCTGACGCTCGGCATCCTGATGCTGCTGTGCGAGGTCATCAAGGGCGCGCGCCCCGGCGCGAAATATCTCACCGACCATTTACTCTCGCTGCTGGTGTTTGGCGGCGCCGCCGCGGAATTCGTGCTGCTGCCGCAATTCGGCACCTCGACCTTTTTCCTGCTGACGCTGCTGGCGCTGGTGGATTTCCTGTCGGGCATCTCGCTGCGCAGGCGCCGCGGCACGCAGGCGGCTCCTGCCGTCTCGCGGCGGGATGCGCGGAAAGCCGAATTGGCTGAACCCGAAGCCCGGTTCGAGCCGGTCTCCACGCCGGCCTCTTCGGCGCCGGCGCCTGTCGCCGAGGCCGTGCCGCATGATCACGCGGAGCCGAAGATCGTGCATCCCGAGGCCACGCCACCCGCGCCCTCGCCGGAGGTGCCGTCCCCCGGCCTGCAGCCGGGCGATGGTTCGCACCCGTCGCCGGACAGGCCGCGCTAACGCTCACCTCAGATGATTTGCCGGGTCCGGATGCCGGCAGCGCGGGCCTGGTGCCGGCCGGCGCCGTAAGCGCTCTGCGCGTCGGCGGCGGTGCCGCGGCGCAGGCCGCGGGTTTGCGGGGCCTGCTCGGCCGTTGCGAGCAATTGGGCGATAAAGGTCGAGGCGGGCCGCGAGGGCTGCTGGTGGCCCGTGCCTGCCCATTCCGTCTGCTGCGCCACCGGCACCAGCGCCACGCAGGCTGGCCTGGCGTCGCCGTCATCTACCGTCCGCTCTGGTCGTTCGTCGTCTGACATCGCAAATCGAAATCCGGCTGATTGTCACATTTTGGGACGTGACACGCTGTCTGACTTCCACTTCGCAAGCCTCATGCCGATTCGCGCCGCTTCGTTCCCGGCGACGGCACAACATGGTTGCCAAATCATTGACGGACGTTGCGCAAGGCGGTTTTCGGCAAGGTTCGCCGCACCGGTCCTCACTTTTGCGGAATACGCGCTGGTCGGGAGCAAAACAGGCACTATCCTAGAAACAGAGAATCACCCGGCCGTGTCCCGAAACGAGGCGAATGTGACATCCGCACTTCCGAAAGCTTCGACCATCCTCGCTTCGCTCGGCCAGGCCGCCTTCGTGTGGGACATCGCCACCGACGCGATGGTCTGGAGCGATCATTTCAGCGAGGTTTTTCCGGATATTCCGGCGGAGTCGCTGGCATCAGGCGCCGAATTCGCAAAACTGATCGAGCCGGCACGCGGTGTCCGTTCCGACGCGCTCGGCCATTCGCCGCCGTCGCGCGGCGGCGACGGCGTGCCTTACCGGATCGAGTACGGGGTGCGGACCTCCACCGCGGCGCCGGTGCTGTGGATCGAGGAGACCGGCTGCTGGTTCGCCGGCGCCGACGGCAGACCGGCGCGCGCACAGGGCATCGTCCGGATCAACAACGAGCGCCACGCCCGCGACGAGCAGCTCCTGAAACTGTCGCGCAACGATCCCCTGACCGGCGAGCTCAACCGCACGCATCTGATCGGATCGCTGGCCGAGGCCGTCGAGGAGGCCTCGCGCTTCCGCACCTCCTGCGCCTTCATGCTGATCGGCATCGATCACCTGGCGCGCATCAACGATGCCTTCGGCTTCGATGTCGCGGACGCGGTGATTTCGGAAGTGGCCAAGCGGATTCGCGCGCGGCTGCGCGGCGGCGACGTGCTCGGCCGCTTCTCCGGCAACAAATTCGGATTGATCCTGAAGAACTGCACCGTCGACGACATGAATGTCGCCGCCGAACGGTTCCTGGCCTGCGTTCGCGACGAGGTGGTGCCGACCAAATCGGGACCGGTCTCGGTGACCGCGTCGATCGGCGCGGTCAGCGTGCCGCGTTACGCGCGCAGCGCCGACGAGGCGATCAACCGCGCCCATGAAACGCTCGACGGCGCGAAGCGCCGCCGCTCCGGGTCGTTCTCGGTATGGCGCCCGAATGTCGAGCGCGACGCCCAGCGCCGCGTCAATATCCGCGTCACCGACGAGATCGTCACCGCGCTGAACGAGCGCCGCATCGTGATGGCGTTCGAGCCGGTGGTCGAGGCGCGCTCGCGCGATGCCGCGTTCTACGAATGCCTGGTGCGGATGGAGCAGGACGACGGCCAGGTGCTGCTGGCGCCGGATATCGTTCCCGTCGCGGAAAAGCTCGGCCTGATCCGGCTGGTCGACCACCGCGTGCTCGAACTGGTGGTGGCCGAACTGGCGGCGCAGCCCGACATCAAGCTCAGCCTCAACATCTCGCCCGACACCACGATGGACCCGGACTGGTGGGCCGGAATCGAATCGCTGATGCGCGCCCATCCCGGCGTCGCCGAGCGGCTGATCGTGGAGATCACCGAGACCGTCGCGATCCAGGATATCGACGACGTCCGCGGCTTCGTCACCCGGCTGAAGAACTACGGCAGCAAGATCGCGATCGACGATTTCGGCGCCGGCTACACCTCGTTCCGGAATTTGCGCAAGCTCGGCGTCGATATCGTGAAGATCGACGGTGCCTTCGTGCAGAACATCGCCCGCTCCGCCGATGATCGCGCCTTCGTGCAGACCCTGATCGATCTGGCGCGCCGGCTCGAAATCAAGACCGTCGCGGAATGGGTGCAGGACGAGGAATCCGCCGTGATGCTGCGCGAATGGGGCTGCGACTACATCCAAGGCAGGCTGATCGGGCTGGCGTCATCGCAGCGGCCTTGGCCGGTACCGACCGAAACGGTGCTGCCGGCGGCGGGGTGATTTCCTGCAGGTTCGGTGGATAGCGGTATTGAAGAATACGCTTTACCAGGACACGCAGCTGCGCGCGGTCTCCTCGACGACGGGTTCATCTCATGACTCCGGCGTACCCTTCTTCGTCAGCCGGCGGGCCTCGGCTTCGAGCTTGGCCAGATCCTCGTCAGCTTCCTGCTCGGCTTCGGCAGCCTGGGCGGCGCGGCGGCTGCTATCGAAGGCTTCGAACCGCGAATGGACGATCTCAGTCATTCGTTCGTGCGCGATTTGCCCCTTGCCCTGCAGCACGTCGCGTTCGTTGAAGGCGAGGAAGCGGTCGGTCTGCGTGATCCAGTCGGCCATCCGGATTTCCTGCCGACGCGAGGCGCGCTCCTCGGCGAAGTCGAGAAACATGGTGGTGAGCCGGTTGAGAGATTCGATTTCCCGGGCGTCGAGATAATTTTTCGACACCGTGACGTCGGTTTTGCGCACCCGCTCACCAATCCAGGCGGTCAGCGCCATGTTGGGCTTTAAGGGGTCGGCGCGCGCCACGATCAGTTCGGCGGCGGTGTGGCCGGTGACGGCGAACACCAACTTGTTCTGAATGGTGGCGAAGAATGCCTTGGCGGTCTCGGCGGTGCCGTCATAGTCGACGCTGCTGGCTTTGAAGAGATCACGGACCTTCTGGTAGAAGCGCTTCTCCGACGTCCGGATATCGCGGATGCGGGCGAGCAACTCGTCGAAATAGTCGAAGCTGTCAGGTTCCTTGAGTCTGTCGTCGTCGAGCACGAAGCCCTTGATCAAAAACTCGCGCAGCACCGTGGTGGCCCAGCGTCGGAACTGGCTGCCGCGTGGACCACGGACACGGTAACCGACTGCCAGAATGGCATCGAGATTGTAGGCCTTGAACGAACGCCGCACCGACCGGCTACCCTCCTGCCGAACTTGTAAGAGATCTTTACAAGTTGCCGCTTCGTCCAGTTCGCCGTCGGCGAAGATGGTGCCCAGATGCTGGGTGATGTTTTGCGGCGTGGTATCGAACAGAACAGCAATTTCGGCCTGGGTCAGCCAGACCGTGCCATCCACTACCCGTAACCGGATCGCCTCCCGCCCATCCTCGGTGCGGTAGAGGATCAGCTCGCCGCGGGACGGGGCATCGCTCATGCAACGGCCTCGACCATTTCTCCGCTGCCTGGCTTTCGCCGGAAGGCGAATTGATAGATTGCTTTTCGCGTTCGTGCAGAAAAAGATCGAGCGGGCTAACTACTCGTCCTTCTTCGGCTCTTTCGACATTTGCTCGAGCCGGTCCTGCATCTCCTTCATCTGGCGGCGCAGGTCGTCGATGTTGGCGCCGTCCGGCGCCGGCTCCGGCACCTTCTCCAGTTCGGCGCCGGCGGCGGCACCCGCGCGCGGCGGCACGAACGGCTTGAACATCGAGAAGGTCTGCTGAAACATTTCCATGTTGCGGCGGACATGTTCTTCGAGCGGCGCGAACGGCGTACCCGAGAAAGTGTTGGTCAGCTGCTTGCGGAACTTTTCCTGCTCGCGGGTCAGCGTGTCGATCGACTGTTCGAGATATTTCGGCACCACCATCTGCATGCTGTCGCCGTAGAAGCGGATCAGCTGGCGCAGGAAGGTGGTCGGCAGCAGGTTCTGGCCGGCCTTGTTTTCCTGTTCGAAAATGATCTGCGCCAGCACCGAGCGGGTGATGTCGTCGCCGGTCTTGGCGTCGTAGACGAGGAAATCCTCGCCGTCCTTCACCATCGCCGCGAGATCCTCGAGCGTCACATAGGTGCTGGTGCCGGTATTATAGAGCCGCCGGTTGGCGTATTTTTTGATGGTGGTGGGTTGGTCTGATTTCGCCATGGGCTCACACAATGCACACCGAGGACAAGGGAACCCGACGGCATCGCCGAAGGGCAGACGAGCAACGCATCGCAGCAAAGTAAGCATTTTCAATGCGGTTCGGCTACCGTTTTGTGCGGCACGGTTAATTCCAGGGCACCCCAAGGCATGGAGACTGCTCCGGAAACTGCCAAGCGCGCTATTTTGAGTGCGATGCGGGGTGATTTTGTCCCGGGGACGATTGACATGCCTCAACTCCGTTAACAGGATGAGGTAAGAGACTGGCCAGGCAATCCCGCGTCCGCCAGCCCCGCCCCCAGGCCCCCAAAGCTCAACCCCAGGAGATGTCCATGTCAGACGATGTCGTCATCGTCAGCGCCGCCCGCACCCCGGTCGGCAGCTTCAACGGCGCTTTCGCCACCATGCCGGCCCACGATCTCGGCGCCATCGCCATCAAGGCCGCGCTGGAGCGCGCCGGCATCGAGCCCGGCCGTGTTTCCGAGGTGATCATGGGCCAGATCCTGACCGCCGCGCAGGGCCAGAACCCGGCCCGCCAGGCCTCGATCGCTGCCGGCATTCCGGTGGAAAGCCCGGCTTGGGGCGTCAATCAGCTCTGCGGCTCGGGCCTGCGCACCGTGGCGCTGGGATACCAGGCGCTGCTCAACGGCGATTCCGAAATCGTCGTCGCCGGCGGCCAGGAATCCATGAGCATGGCGCCTCACGCGCAATATCTGCGCGGCGGCACCAAGATGGGCCCGGTCGAGTTCGTCGACACCATGATCAAGGACGGGTTGTGGGACGCCTTCAACGGCTACCACATGGGCAACACCGCCGAGAACGTCGCCAGACAGTACCAGATCACCCGCGCCCAGCAGGACGAATTCGCCGTCGCCTCGCAGAACAAGGCCGAGGCCGCGCAGAAGGCCGGCAAGTTCAAGGACGAGATCGTCCCGGTCACCGTCAAGTCCCGCAAGGGCGACATCATCGTCAGCGACGACGAATATCCGCGTCATGGCGCCACCATCGATGCGATGGCCAAGCTCCGGCCGGCGTTCGAGAAGGACGGCACCGTCACCGCCGGCTCGGCGTCGGGCATCAATGACGGCGCCGCCGCGGTGGTGCTGATGACGGCGAAGCAGGCCGCCAAGGAAGGCCGCACCGTGCTCGGCCGCATCGTGTCGTGGGGCCAGGCCGGCGTCGATCCCAAGATCATGGGCACCGGGCCGATCCCGGCGTCGCGCGCCGCGCTGAAGAAGGCCGGCTGGAACATCGCCGACCTCGATCTGATCGAGGCCAACGAAGCCTTCGCGGCGCAGGCCTGCGCGGTCAACAAGGACCTCGGCTGGGATACCTCCAAGGTCAACGTCAACGGCGGCGCCATCGCGATCGGCCATCCGGTCGGCGCGTCGGGCGCGCGGGTGCTGGTGACGCTGCTGCACGAGATGGCGAAGCGCGACGCCAAGAAGGGCCTCGCCACGCTGTGCATCGGCGGCGGCATGGGCATCGCGATGT
>JAZJYY010000046.1:0-7203 GCA_040390145.1 Pseudomonadota bacterium | reverse complement strand
ACCCGGAATCTCGAGATTCCGGGTTCGATGCTTCGCATCGCCCCGGAATGACGGCAGAGACTACACCCGCCTTACCACCATCCCCTGCTGCGCCCGCAACGCCGCGATCGCCAGGAGACCCGCGCCGGCGACGGCCCAGCATGCCACCGGGGCCCACTGCAGCAACGGCGCGTATTCCGGCAGTTTTTGCAGGCCGCCGGCGACCGCCGCCATCCGCGCGAAGGTCGCCAGCGCCAGCGCCGAGAACACCAATCCCACCACCTTGCCCTCGGCGCCGCTGTCGCCGATCGCAAGCGCCGCGGCGACCGCGCTCATCAGCATGCAGCCCCACGCCGCGCCCGCGATGAACTGCGCGACGATGAGCACGTTGAGGCTGCCCGCGAATTCCGCGCCGACAACCGCCAGCGCGCCCAGCAGGCCGGCGGCGCCCATCACGATCAACCCGCCACGATGCTTGACCATCACGCTGGCCGGGAACATCGCGATGTTGAAGCCGATCCAGAACACCGGCATCAGCCATGGCAGATCGTCCGGCTTGGCGAAGCGCAGGAAGAACGGCGTGCTGTTGATGCTGAAATGCAGCTGGTACCCCAGCGACAGCAGCACCATCGAGGCGATGAAGAACATCGGCATCTGGCCGAGCGGCTTTGCCGGTTCGACCGGCTTGATCGGCGCTAAGGGTTGCTGCGCCAGGCCGCGCTCGACCTTCGACAGCGCCAGCGCGGTGATCAGCAGCACCATGCCTGAAATCACGAAGGGGATCCGGGCGTCGTGGTTGCGCATGATCACGCCGAGATAGGGCGACATCGCGCCGGCCAGCCCATAACCGAGCATCGCCAGCGCCGACAACAACGGCAGTTTCGGCCTCGCGCCGTATTTGCCGAGTAAAGTGAGCGGCGGGGCGCGCAGCGCCGACGAGGTCACCACCCAGATCAGGATCAGCACGATGAACCAGACCTGCGCGCCCGGGCCGGTGCCGGCCACATAGGGCAGCGCGATAAAGGCCGCGCAGGAGATTGCGGTGGTGATGCCGACGAACACGCCCAGCCGGCCGACGAACGGCGCGATCCTGTCGGCGGCGATTCCCATCGCGGTGTCGGTGATCGTGAAGATCGCCTGGTCCAGCATCAGGATGAAGATGACCCAGGACGGCGCAATCCCGACCTGCGCACAGAGTGTGGGCAGGTAGATCACATAGGTGGTCCAGCCCAGCGTGAACACCAGTTGCAGGATCGCGAGATAGACGCCGGCGCGATTGCCTGCGCCCGCGTCGGCCGACACTTTGCTATCGCTCATGATTGCCTCCCCCAGCGGGAACCAACATAGACCGGCGGGAGCATGAGGGGAACCGGGCGCGGGCGGCCTTTCTTCCCTTCTCCCCTTGTGGGAGAAGGTGGCGCGGACAAAGTCCGCGCCGGATGAGGGGTCTCTATCCGCGGAGACAGACCCCTCACCCGTCCGCGATGCTGCGCATCGCGTCCACCCTCTCCCACAAGGGGAGAGGGAAAAAAGTCAACGCGCTTTTCGAAACGTCAGGTTGATGCGCTGGCGGCCCAGCAGCGCGTGCTCGCCGTCGGCGAGCGGGGCGATGCCGTGGAAGAACAGCCGCGACGGCCCGCCCCAGACCACGATGTCGCCGTGCTCCAGCCGGTAACGGCGCGGTTTGTCGCTGCGCTGCAGGCCGCCGAACAGGAAGGTCGCCGGCAGGCCCAGCGAGACCGAGACGATCGGCGCGCCGAAATCGTCCTCGTCCTTGTCCTGGTGCAGCGCCATGCGCGCTCCCGTATGGTAGCGGTTGATCAGGCAGGCATCCGGCGCAAAACCGTCAAATCCCGCCTCGGCCGCCGCCTGTGCCGCCAGCGCGCGAAACGAGGGCGGCATCGCCGGCCACGGCGCGCGGGATTCCGGATCGACCCCGTCATAGCGATAGCCGCTGCGGTCGGTGACCCAGCCGGCGCTGCCGCAATTGGTCATCGCCACCGACATCGAATGGCCGCCCGGCGTCACCATGTGGCGAAACGGCGCCTGCGCCACGATCGCGCCGATGCCCGCGATCAGTTCAGCCTCGGCCGGCCGGGCGAAGCCGCGCAGCAGCACGGCGCCGTCCGCCATCGTTTCACGCGAGGGCCGAACATCGGGAACGCTTTCAAACAGATCGGCCGTCAATACCGTCGCACTCGCTCAAGGTCGAAGTCATTTCGCATCGTGAAAGATCACGCCCAATGTATGGCGGTGACCGGAGCGGAGCCGGCTGACGCCATGGCGCAGATTAACCCGATAGAAGCCGCGCGTCCCCTGCACCGGCCGGTGGTGCACAGCAAATGCCACCGCGTCGCCCTGCGCCAGCGATACCACCTCGGGCCGCGACTGCATCCGCGGCCGCTGCTCGGTCAGCACGAATTCGCCGCCGCTGAAATCGCGGCCCGGTTCCGACAGCAGGATCGCCACCTGCAGCGGGAACACGTGCTCGCCATAGAGATCCTGATGCAGGCAATTGTAGTCGCCGGCGCCATATTGCAGCAGCAGCGGCGTCGGCCGCACCTGGCCGGCTTCATGGCATCGCATCAAAAAGGCGTCGTGGTTTTCGGGATAGCGGATATCGATCCCCATCGCCTCATTCCAGCGGTCGGCAACGCCGCAGAGTTTTGTGTACAGCGCCGGGCGCAAGCCCGCGATCAGATCGGGCAATGGATAGGAAAAGTATTTGTATTCGCCGCGTCCAAATCCGTGGCGGCCCATCACCACCCGGCTGCGGAAGTTTCTGTCGTCCGGATAAAGGCCCGCGAGGTCGCGGCATTCCTCTGATGAGAGCAGGCCCTTGAGAACCGCGCAGCCCTGGGCGTCGAGGTCGGCTGTGGCCTGCGTCCAGTCGATGGCCTCGACGCGGGCGGCGATGTCGGCGGGTGGTCGGGCGATGGCTTTGAGATTTGATTTCATGGGCTGGATTTTGCACAGCGCGCGACTTGGGGCCACCCGATTCCCGGGAGGCTCTCTTACCTCTCCCGCTTGCGGGGGAGGTCGACGCGCTCGCAGAGCGCGGCGGGTGGGGGAACCTTCAACGAATACCGGCGTCGCGGAGAGAGCCCCCACCCCGGCCCTCCCCCGCAAGCGGGAGAGGGTGAAGAAAGTCACCCCAGCACCGGCAGCACCGTCACGTCATACGCATGCCGGATGCTGCGCTTCAGCACGGGGTCCTCGAGTTCATACTCGAACCGGTCGGCCGGGCGGATGCCGCCGATGGCAGCGAAGGTGCCGCCGAACATGGCGCAGGCGTCGGGAAATCCCTTGTCGCCGAAACCGCGCGCGATCAACTCCTGGACCGGCAGCATGTGATCCAGCGTGCCCTGCTGGTACAGCACGCGCTCGCCTGATATCCAGACCCAGGCGCGCAGGGTCATCTGGTCCCAGTGGCCGATGACGTCTTCCAGCTCCCACAATTCCGGCGCCATCACCTTGTCGCACATCTGCTTCGAGACGGTGACGCTGTAGGCTTCCACCCGGCGGTCGGTGTGATCGGAGCCGAGGCCGACGAAGATGCGGCCCTGCCAGCCGATCAGCACGAACTCGACCTCGCCGCTGGAATCCGGCCCGCACACTTCGATGCTGTCGGTGGTGGTCAGCCGCCGCGCCGAGACCCGGTAATAAATCGGCGTCGAGGCCGGCGGCGCGATGCCGATCGCATCGAGTTCGGCGATGTGCTTGTCGCGCGCCACCGGATCGCGCCCGGTCCAGCCGGCGATCACCGCCTGGTCGATCGGCAGCGTCAGCGGCGTGCCGGCACCCTTGTCCTGAACCGTAAAGGTGAGATCAAACACGAATGGCGTCCTCCATGCCGGCGGCCAGTTCAAAAATGCGGCGATCCGAGCCACCCGATGCCGCCAGCATCAATCCGACGGGCACCTCGCCCTCGCGATGGCAGGGCAGCGAGATCGCGCAGCCATCGATCATGTTGATCAGGGTACAGTTGCGCAGCGACAGCAGGTTCGCCTTGGTAAAGGCCTTGTCGTCCGCGAGGTCGGCGATCACGGGCGGCGTATTGGCGGTGGTCGGCATCACCAGCGCGTCATAGGGCGCGAGGCGGACCGTGGCACGCGCGATCAGCGACTTGCGCGCCTCCAGCAAATCGATGTAGTCGGCGGCGCTGATGCTTTCGCCGCGCAGGATGCGCAGGTGTACGCGGGGATCGTAGACGTCGCCATGGCTGACGATCAGGTAACGGTGCCAGGCATAGCTTTCAGCCGCGGCAAAACCACCCTTGGTGTTCATCACCCCGACATCGAGGAATTCCGGCACCTCGATCCGCTCGATCAGCGCACCCTGGCGCGACAGCGTCTCCAGCGCGCGCTCGAATGTCTTCGCCACCGCGTCGTCCAGTTCGTCGAGCGCGACCGTGGTCGGCACCGCCAGCCGCATTCCCTTGATCGGGCGCGGCCGCAGCGGCACAAAAGTCTCATCGGCCAGTACGGCGTCGAGCGCCGCACAGCACGCTACGCTGCGCGCCAGCGGGCCTATGCTGTCGAGCGTGAACGAGAGCGGCACCGCACCGTCGAGCGGCACGCGGCGCTGGGTCGGCTTGAAGCCGACGATGCCGTTATAGGCCGCCGGAATCCGGCAGGAGCCGCCGGTGTCGGTGCCGAGCGCGCCATGCGCCATGCCATCGGCCACCGACACCGCCGCGCCCGACGACGATCCGCCGGGCACATGACCGACGCCGCGATTCCAGGCGCCCTTCGGCGTGCCGTAATGCGGATTGATGCCGATGCCTGAATAGGCGAATTCGGTCATGTTGGTGCGGCCGATCACCACGAAACCGGCCCGGCGCAGCCGGGCCACTGCCGGCGCATCGGCCTCCGCCGGCGCGGAATCGTCGAGCGCGCGCGAACCGGCGCGGCTCACCTGCCCCCGGATGTCGAACAGATCCTTGATCGAGATCGGAATGCCGGCGAAGGGCGACGGCGCCGCCTTGATCTCGCGCAGCCGGTCCATCGCCTCGGCGGCCTCGATCGCGGCTTCGGTATCGACACGAACAAACGCCCGCGCGCCCTCGCCCGAGCTGTCGGCGATTTTGGCGAGACAGCCATCGACCAGCTTGCGGGCGCTGGTGCGGCCGCCGGCGAGATCGTCGGCCAGTGCGGCCAGGGTCGGGGCGTTCTTCATCGTTTACTCTCTCGGTCATGGCCGGGCGTGTCGCTGAGACAGCGACTATTGCTGGGGAGCGTCGTCAATGTCCAGATCGAGCAGCGCGGAACTGAGCGATTTGCCGTGGGCATCGAGTGCCAGCGAGCGCGTCACGCCGCCGCCGAGCGCCCCGCTCATCACGAAATTCAGGGCGGCGATATTGGGCAGCTCGTAGCGCACGACGTCGCCCTCGACCACGCCGGCAAACAGCGCCTTGACCCGCGCGCTGGTGACCTGCGCGAGCAGCAGCGGGTAATGCTTCTCGTCATAGGCGATCACCGAGATGTTGGAGGTATTGCCCTTGTCGCCGGTGCGGGAATGGGCGATCTCGCGCAGCTTTGTCATTTACGCCCCCACGAACTGGATTTGCGGCTTTGCCAGCTCACGCGGCAGCAGCACCGACGCCACCGCGACGACATCACGCGCCGATTTCCACGCGCCGCCGCCGGCGGCGGGGCCATTGGTGTACAGCGTTTCAACCTCGTTGCCGATTTTGACAGCCTCGCGCAGGTTTTCGGTGCGGCCGGCGACGCGGACGCGGACCTCGTAGGGCTCGTTCGCTCCGGCGGAGACCTGGGGCCCGTGCAGCGACTCGACGCCGATAAGCTCGAACCGCAACTCGCTGGCGTTGACCCCCGTCAGTTTCAGCCGCTCCCGAACGATCTCCAGCGCCAGCCGCCCCCGCGCCAGCGCGCCGGGGCCGGCATAGGAAATCTGGCCCTCGCCGATGAAGCTGTCGACATAGCCGACCGAGACCTTCAGCGTATCGGTGCGCCTGGTGCCGCGCCCGCCGCTGACGCGGACGCGATCCGGCCCGACCTCTTCGACCGTCACGTGCGAAAAATCCGCCACCACGTCGGGCTGCAGATAGCGTTCGGGATCGTGCACCTCGTAAAGCAACTGCTCCTTGCAGGTCTGCGCCGTCACCGCGCCGCCGGAACCCGCCACCTTGGTAATCACCAGGCTGCCGTCCTCGCCGACTTCGCCGATCGGAAAACCGAGCCGCGCGAGGTCCGCGACGTCCTTGTAGCCGGGGTCGGCAAAATAGCCGCCGGTGATTTGCCCGGCGCATTCCAGCAAATGCCCGGCCACCGTGCCCTGCCCCAGCAGATTCCAGTCGTCCATCGCCCAGCCGAACGCATGGATCATCGGCGCCAGGAACAGCGCGGGATCCGAGGCGCGGCCGGTGATCACGATATCGGCGCCCGATGTCAGCGCCTGCGCGATCGGTTCGGCGCCGAGATAGGCATTGGCCGACAGCAGCCGGTTGCCGAGCTGTTTGATGGTGCCGTCGAATTCCATGATGGCGAGATCGCCATCCTTGCAGGCGTCGAGCACGTCGTCGCCGACGATGGCGGCGATCCTGAGCGACGACAGGCCCAACGACTTCGCGATCTCAGCGGTCTTGCGGGCGGCCGCGACCGGATTGGCCGCGCCCATATTGGTGACGACCTTGATACCCCTGGCGGCGCAGAGCGGCAGCACCGCGCGCATCCGTTCTTCCAGCAGCGGGTCGTAACCGCTCTCCGGATTTTTCATCCGCGCCTGCTGCGCCAGCGCCACGGTGCGCTCGCCGAGGCATTCGAACACCAGATACTGCAGGTCGCCTTTCTCGGCGAGCTCAACCGCAGGCTCGATGCGATCGCCGGAATAACCGGCGCCGGACCCTATTCGAATGGTTCGCACATTGTCCTCGTCGTCATGGCTTCGCCGCGGCACGAACCTAGCGCGAGACTTCGCTGGCATACAAGCACCGACGGTCGATTGTGCGCCTGCCGGAATAGGGCCATGCAACCTTGTGGCTGGACCGTTGACGCCGGATGGTCAATGTCGCATCAAGATCGCAACAGCGGGCCACGCGGCCCGATCTCCCAGGGAGGAAATGACCGATATGGCCGAGCCAGCGCGCGCGCGACCGAAACCGACCCCGGAAACCCAGCATTTCTGGGATGGCACCGCCGCCGGCGAGTTGCGCCTGCAGCGTTGCGACGCCTGCGCCAACGTCTATTTTCCGCCGCGTCCGTT
>JAZJYY010000045.1:0-48514 GCA_040390145.1 Pseudomonadota bacterium | reverse complement strand
AGGTGCCGGTATAGGCGCCGGGCACCGCGAACAGCGCGACCTTCTTGCCCTTGAAGATGTCATCGGTGGTCTTGACCTGCGGCCCTTCCGCCGTCATCACGCGAAACTTGGCTTCCGGCAGCTTGTCGCCAACATTGATGGTCATCGTCAATTCTCCTTGAATGTGCGGATGTTTCTTAGACCGGGCGGATAAGGCGCACAATATTCAGCGCCACGGAAACAGCAATGGCCAGATGTCTTCCTTGCGCCTTCACTGTTCTGTCATCAGCCGGAAAACCCGCCATCGTCCAGAAACGCCTGTTCCTCCGCCGTCGTCGCGCGCCCCAGGATGGGATTGCGATGCGGGAAGCGCCCGAACCGGGCGATGATGCCGGCGTGGCCTTCGGCGTATTTCAGGCTTTCGGCATTGCCGGCGGCGCGAAACAGCTCGATGCAACGCAACTGGTCGGGCAGATGCTCCGAATGCATCAACGGCATGTAGAGAAATTCCAGCAATTTGGCGTCGATACGCCTGTCGGCGCCGCGCGCGATGGCGCGGCTCGCCACCGCCAAAGCGAGCGCATCGCTGGCGTAGGTTCTGATATCGCCGCGGAACATGTTGCGCGGAAACTGGTCGAGCACGATGGTCAGCGCTAGCGCGCCGTCATCGGTCGCCTCCCAGGATGACAGCTGGCCGGCCTTTGCCTGCTGCCACAGTTCCAGATAGCGGCGGCGCACCTCGGCATCGAACGCGTCGTCCGGCTTGTACCAGCGCTCGGCGCCGGCCTCGCGCCAGAACGCGAGGACATCCGCAGGCGTGACGTCGCGCGCGTCGGTCATGGTCCGACGCTCGCGCCGCGGCTCGCTCAGGCCGCCGCGGCCTTCTTTTTTTCGTCACGCAGTTCGCGGCGCAGGATCTTGCCGACATTGGTTTTCGGCAGGTCGGTCCGGAATTCGACGTGCTTGGGAATCTTGTAGTTGGTCAGCTGCTCGTGACAGAACTTGATGAGGTCCTCGGCGGTGAGGTTCGGATCCTTCTTGACCACGAACGCCTTGACCGCCTCGCCCGACTTGGAATCCTCGACGCCGATCACGGCGCATTCCAGCACGCCGGGATGACCCGCGATCACCTCCTCGACCTCGTTGGGGTAGACGTTGAAGCCGGAGACCAGGACCATGTCCTTCTTGCGATCGACGATTTTGGTATAGCCGCGTTCGTCCATCACGCCGATGTCGCCGGTGCGGAAGAAGCCGTCCGCGGTCATCACATTGGCGGTTTCTTCCGGCCGGTTCCAGTAGCCGGCCATCACCTGCGGGCCCTTGGCGCAGATTTCGCCTGGCGTGCCGAGCGGCACCTCGTTGCCGTCATCGTCGCGGATCGAGATATAGGTCGACGGCACGGGAATGCCGATCGAGCCGGAGAACTTGTCGGTGTCCGCCGGGTTGCAGGTCAGCGTCGGCGAGGTTTCCGACAGGCCATAGCCTTCCGACAGCGCGCAGCCGGTGACCTTCAGCCATTTCTCGGCGACCGCCTTCTGCGTCGCCATGCCGCCGCCGAACGACGTTTTCAGCATGGAGAAGTCGACCTTGTCGAAACCGGGCGAGTTCAACAGGCCGTTGTAAAGCGTGTTGACCGCGGGGAAGCTGTTGACCTTGTACTTCATCAATTCCTTGATGAAGCCCGGCATGTCGCGCGGGTTCGGGATCAGCAGGTTGACGCCGCCGGCGCGCACGCCGAGCAGGAAGCACGCCGTCAGCGCGAAGATGTGGTAGAGCGGCAGCGCGCAGACGATGAACAGTTCGTCGACATGCGGCGGCTTCTTCAGGGCGGGCTGCAGCCAGGCGTCGTTCTGCAATACGTTGGCCAGAATGTTGCGGTGACGCAGCGTCGCGCCCTTGGAAACGCCTGTCGTGCCGCCGGTATATTGCAGGAAGGCGACGTCATCGAGCGTCAGCGTCGGCTTGGTCAGCTTCATGCCGCGGCCGGCCGAGAGCGCGTCGTTGAAGTTGACCGCGCCCGGGATCGACCAGGCCGGTACCATCTTCTTCACGCGGCGCACCACCAGGTTGACGATAATGCCCTTGAAGCCGAGCAGGTCACCCATGCTGCCGACGATGACATGCTTGACCGCGGTCTTCGCGATCACCTGCTGCACCGTATGCGCGAAGTTCTCCAGAACGATGATCGCCTCGGCGCCGGAATCCTTGAGCTGGTGCTCGAGTTCGCGCGGGGTATAGAGCGGATTGACGTTCACCACCGCGTAGCCGGCGCGCAGCACGGCGGCGGTCGATACGGGATATTGCAGAACGTTCGGCATCATCAGCGCGACCCGGGCGCCCTTCGCCAGGCCCTTGCTCTGCAGATAGGCGCCGAGCGCCTGTGACATCTCGTCGAGATCGCGATAGTTGATCGCCTTGTCCATGCAGATGAAGGCCCTGCGGTCGGCGAACTTCTTGAAGCTCTCCTCCAGCAATTCGACCAGAGATGAGTACTGGTTGACGTCGATATCGGCGGGCACGCCAGCCGGATATTGCTTGAGCCAGATCCGCTCCATGGTACTTCCCCTCTGGTTCAGGGCCTGGTCGGTTCTGACAGGGGTCAGCACCGGGCCCTAATTCTTGTTGTGACGCGCCTTCTTCCCGCGAACCGGTGCCGACTTCGCTCGAAAACGCGATGCCCCCGTTTCTGGCCGGGACGCCTTGTTTTGGGCAGTATTGAGCAATGCAGCCGCCAATGGCAAGCGGCTGCGCGCTATCGACGCAATGTCGGTTAAAAACAGCCGGTCCGAGCGGCCGAAGGCGCCCCTAACCGCGGGGCGCGGCCGTGGTCTTGGGGTCCGCAGGCTTGGCGGCGGTTGGCTTGGCTGCAGCAGGTTTGGCGGTAGAAGGCTTGCCTTCTGAAGGCTTGGCTTCGCTGCTCTTTGGCTTCGCGGCAGGCTTTGCCGCTGGCTTCTCGGAGGGCGTTTCGGCCGTCTTCTCGGCGGTCTTGGGCTTGGCCGGCCGGGCGGCGGGCTTGGCGGTCGCGGCGGGTTTTTCCGCAGCCTTGTTCTCCGCAGCCTTGTTTTCCGTAGCCTTGGGGGTGGTTTCCGGCTTGGCGTGGGCCTGCCTGACGGCTGCCGGTTTGGCGGGCTTGCTGTCGGATTTGGCTTCGGACTTGGTTTCCTTGCCCGCCTGTTTGGCGTCGGCCTTTGGCTCCGCGTCCGGTTTTGTGGCCGCGACGCGCGATTTCTTTCCGCGCGGCTTTGCCGTCTGCTTTTGCTCCTCCACGGCCACCGCGGCAATCAGGGCGGCGCCGGTCTTCTTCGGACCGGTGTAGATGACGACGGGTTCCGATGCCGCGGGCGCCGCCGCCATCAGTTCAGATGGCTTCGCCATCGGCGCCTGCAGCCCGGCGGTGAAGAAGGCGATCGGCGATTCGCCGCTGCTCGCACTGCCGTTGCTTGCGACGGTGTCGGCGTCCTCGTCGGTGGCCGGACGCTTGCGCTTGCCGTTGCAGATTTCGTCACGCAGGTTCGGCGGCGAGGCGTCGATGGGCACCAGATTGTCGACGGTGCCGAGCGAGGGGCGCAGCCAGGTCAGCGTATTGTCGGCAAAGCCGCGGTCGAGCAGTTGCGCAGCCTTTATTGCGCGTGCCCGGCCCGACGACGAACCGAGTACCACGGCGATCAGCCGCTTGCCGTTGCGCGTGGCCGAGGCCACCAGATTGTACCCGGAGGCGCAGATGAAGCCGGTCTTGAAGCCATCGGCGCCGGGGTAGCGCCCGATCAGCTTGTTGAAATTCTGCGTGACCCGCCGGCCGTACCGGATCGAGGGGGTGTGCATGAAATATTCGTATTCGGGCAGATCGCGAATGATCGCGCGCGCCAGGATGGCGAGATCGCGCGCCGAGGTGATCTGGCCGTCGGCGGGCAGGCCGTTCGGATTGACGTAGCTCGTCTGCGTCATGCCGAGCCTGGCCGCGGCCTGGTTCATCTGCGCCGAAAAACCGTCGATCGAACCGGCGACGCCCTCGGCGAGCACCACGGCCATGTCGTTGGCGGATTTCACCATCATCATGTACAGGGCATTTTCGACCGTGATCTGGGTGCCCGGCTTCAAGCCCATCTTCGACGGCGACTGCGAGGCGGCCACCGGCGACACCGTCAGCGTGTTGTCGAGCGCCAGCCGGCCTTCCTTGACCGCCTTCAGGGTGACATAGGCCGTCATCATCTTGGTGACGGATGCGGGATACCAGGGATAGGTGGCGTTCTCCGCCTGCAGCACCTTGCCGGTATCGGCTTCGACGACCAGCAACGCTTCGGCATGCGCGACGCGCGGCCCGGGAAGCGCGAGCGCGGCGCCGACCATGATCAAGCTCAACGATATCTTGCGAAGCGAAGGGAAAGGAAAATGCACTATCCGATTCCGGTCCTTTGAGACCCGCCTGCGAACAGGAGGTCCTGGGGTGTGACGTGCGGGTTTCAAGCGTATCCGGCGGGTGCAAATCTATACCGGTCCGCCGCTCCGGAACAGAGCTTGTGGGATTAAATCGTGGACGAAATAGGTCAAATGCTGGCGATACTTAAATCTTGACAGCCGTGCCGTCGGGCTGCGGCGCCTGGACGCTGGCCCGGGCATTTTCCTGGACCATGAACTGTGCCCTGGCGAGTTCCGCAAAGCGGCCGCCTTGCGCCACCAGTTCGTCGAAAGTTCCACTTTCGATCACGCGGCCATTGTCGAACATCAGGATGCGGGTGGCGTGGCGGATGGTGGAGAGCCGGTGTGCGATCACGAAGGTGGTGCGGCCCTTCATCACCTCGTCGAGCGCGGCGTTGAGCTTGGCTTCGGTGACGGCATCGAGCGCGCTGGTGGCCTCGTCGAGGATCAGGATCGGCGGGTCCTTCAGCAATGCGCGGGCGATCGACAATCGCTGCCGCTCGCCGCCGGACAGCATGCGTCCGCGCTCGCCGGCATTGGTCTCAAATCCCTGCTCGCCGCGTTCGATGAATTCCAGCGCCTGGGCGCGACCTGCCGCGATCCGCAGTTCCTCGTCGGTGGCGTCCGGCTTGCCGACCCGCAGATTGTCCGCGATCGAGCGGTTGAACAGCAGCGCCTCCTGGAACACCACGCCGATATTCCGTCGCAGCGCCGTCAGCGTCAGGCCGCGGACGTCCATGCCGTCGACCCTGATGAAGCCCGATTGCGGATCGAAGGCGCGATGCAGCAGCGCGATCGCGGTGGATTTGCCGGCGCCGGTGGGGCCGACCAGCGCGATGGTCTGGCCGGGCAGCGCGGTGAAGGAAAGGTCCTCGACCGCGGGCCGCTTGCCGTCATAGGAAAACGACACGTCCTTGAATTCGACCATGCCCGAGAGACGGCCGGGATCGATCGCGTCGGGCCGGTCGCGCACCGCGGGCACCGCGTCCAGCACGTTGAAGAATTCCTGCAGGCGCGGTGCTTCCATGAACACGTTGTTGACGAAGGAAACCACCTGTTCGAGCTTCTGGATCAGCATGGTGGCGAAACTCACGAACATCACGATCTCGCCGACCGTGGTGAGGCCCTGTTCGTGCAGCGCGATGCCGACGGTGAAGATCGCCAGCACCGTGATGGTGGTCGACGCCCGCGTGATGACGGTAACCAGCGCCCACCACGACAGCACCGGCATCTGCACCGCCAGCAGCTTGTCGGCGACGAAACGCAGGCCCTGCACCTCGGCCTGGATGCGCACGAAGCTCTGCACCAGCGCGACATTGCCGAGCGCGTCGGAGGCGCGCGCGGACAGATCGCTGTAATGCGCCTCGACCTCGCTTTGCATGCCGTAGGTCTTGCGCACCACCAGCGTGGTCAGCACCGTGAACACGATGCAAAGGATGAACAGCAGAACCGCCAGCCGCCAGTTGATGTAGAGCGCCAGCGGCAGCAGCACCACCAGCGACAGGATCGCGGAGAAATGCTCGCGGAAAAATCCGAGCCACAGCCGCCACAGCGAGTCGGTGCCGTTCAGCATCACCTTCATCAGCCGGCCGGAATGCGTGCCGGTATGGAAGGTCAGCGGCAGCTGCATGATGTGCTCGAAATAATTGGTCAGCACCGCCTGGCGCTGCCGATGCGCCAGCCGGTCGGCGTGCAGCGCCACCGCGGCGCTGCAGAGAATTGTGAACAGGCCGAATGCCGCCCACGCCGCCAGCAGCGGCCAGGCCGAGGACGACGCCAGCGGTCCGCCGGTAGGCTTGCCCGACAGCACGTCGACGATGCGGCCGAACAGCACCGGCTCGGCGAATTGCGCGCCGGCCAGCAGCAGGTTGGCGCCGGCCAGGATCCAGCCCAGCCGCGCCTCTTTGCCGAGCAGCTCAAGGACGCGTGTATAAAGGCGAAGCATGGACATGCGGGCGGGACTCGAAAGGGGCGACGGTCAGGCGCGCATTCTAATCGGGGGATCGCCGGGGAGATACAGCGTTCGCTGGCTTTTGCTCAATTGATCACGCGGCCGCCGGGGGCGGGCAGGAAGGAATCGTCGAAGATATCGCCGGCCGCCGGCCGTTTCTGGAATTTGAAGTCCTCGGCGAGCTGATCGACCGCGCGCACGAAGCGGGCGGGGTCGATGCCGCCGATGCCGTTGCGCCGCACTTCGGCGGTGACGATGTTGTCGCGAATGACGGCGTGCAGGCGCTCCAGCTCGAGATCGCGCGAGCCGCCGTCCATCCGGCTGACGACGTCATCCACCGCGCGCACGGGCTCCTTGATGGCCAGATGGGTGCCGGCCACCACGGCGCGCAGAAAACCCTTAACCGCCTCGGGCTTGGCGGCTGCGAATGCCGGATTGACGATCAGCGCGAAGCCATAGGCCTCGCAGCCATAATCGGCGTAGCGCAGCACGGCAAGGTCGTCGGCGGGTATGCCGCGGTCCCTGAGATTGATACCCGAAACATAGGAAAACCCGGTTACGGCGTCGACCTGCCCTGCCGATAGCATCGGCTCACGCACGGCGGCGCTGATCTTGCTCTGCTTGACGCTTGCGGCCTTGATGCCGTTCTGCCGCGCCAGCGCCGGCCACAGCCGGATCGACAGGTCGCCCTCGGGGACGCCAAGCGTCTTGCCCTCGATATCGGAGAGCGTGCGAATACCGCGGCTCTTGCGGGCCATGATGGCGTAGGGCGCCGTATTGAACAGCACGAAGACGGCCTTGATCGCCGCCGCGCCGGGCTTGTCGCGAAACCGGATCAGTTCGTTGATGTCAACCAGTGCCAGGTCGCTGGTCCCCGCGGCGACGCGGGCGATGCCATCCTGCGATCCGCTGGCGATATTGGTGTTGACCGCCAACCCCTCCGAACCGAACAAGCCCCTGCTCGCCGCCAGCACGAAGGGGGCGGCGCTGGCATCGATCGGACGATCGAGCGAAAACTGGATCGCGACCGGCGGCCGCGTTTCGCCCGCGGCCTGGCATGTCCTCAGGCCTATTCCAAGGCCCAGCCCAGGACCCAGAAGACACAGGAGACCCAGCAGCGAAGTCAGGATGGAGCGAACGACGATGGTGGAAATTGAACGCATTGCGATTACTTCAGGCGGGCCGGAGGCCAGCTGCGGCGCCGGCTATGTTTGTTTCATGGCGCGGGGGACGCCGGAGGGTGGTCATTCTGTCGCATCCAACCTGAACGGCCGATGAGTGCCACGATTTTGACACCGATCGTTCAGCCTGCATTCGGATTGGGGAACCTAACATGGAACCAGTGGTTAGCTATACAGGCCTGCCGGGCCAGACGACCACGGAGGACATCGAGATGTTCGCGCGCAAGAGTTTGCTTTCATCGATCAGCCGCGCCGTTGTCGTGGCGACCGTCGCCGCGGTGGCGGTGACCACGTTCGAGTCATCGACGGCCCGTGCCGGATCTGCGCCCGCAAGCCAGGGTGTAGCCCACGGACTGTCGACGGCTGCGACCAGCGACGCGACCGATTTCAGCGCCCGACGGCGGCATTATCGTCGCGGCGGTGGCGGCGCTGCGGCAGCGGCCGCTTTCGCCGGCATCATCGGTACCGGTATTGCCATCGCCGCGTCCCAGAATCGGCGGCATTACTACTATGACCGCGGGCCGGGCTATTACGGCGGCGGACCGGTCTACTATGGCGGCGGCCAGCCTTACTACGGCGGCCAGCGTTACTATGGTGGCCACGGCTACTATGGCGGCGGCGGAGGTCGCGTCTACACCGGCGGACCTTACGGCGGCGGGGGCGCCTTCGATACCCTGACGCCGCATCCTCGCTAGTACTCACGCCATTGACATGGAGGACATCGATGTTCGCACGTAAAGGTTTGTTTTCATCCATCGGCCGCGCCGCCGTGATGGCAACCGTCGCGGCTGTGGCATTGACCGCGTTCGAGCCCACCGCGGCCCGCGCGGGATCTCCGCCGGTCGGCAAGGGCCTGCCGACCGCGACCTCGACCAGCGACGCCACCGACTTCAGCGCCCGTCGCCGCCACTATCGCGGCGGGGGCGGAGCAGCTGCGGCGGCGGCTTTCGCCGGCATTATCGGTACCGGTATCGCCATCGCCGCGACCCAGAATCGCCGGGACTATTATTATGGCGGCGGGCCCGCCTATTACGGCGGCGGTCCGGTCTATTACGGCGGTGGACCGGCTTATTACGGCGGCGACCCCTATTACTACGGTGGTGGCGGCTACTATGGCGGCGGCTATTACGGCTCGAAAGCGGGGGTGCCGCGCTTCAACGGTCACCCGATAGCCAGCTGGTAACCACAGCTATCCCAGAAGTTCGATCCGCCGGCACCTTAACGATGCCGGCGGATTTTTCTTGCGCGAATGCGGTCGGAGAACCCGCCGTTAACACGCTTTCGATCGATTTCGACTAGGTTCAGAACATGAGTGATTCGCTCGAACGGCTTTATCTGGCTGTCCTCGCGGCCAAGGATCTCGATCCGGCCACGTCGCGAACCGCACGGCTGTTTCAGCGCGGCCCGGCCAAGATGGCCAAGAAGCTGGCGGAAGAAGCCATCGAGGTCGTGATCGACGCCGTCAACGGCAATTCCGAAGCGGTGGTCCGCGAGAGCGCCGATCTGCTCTATAATCTCACCGTCTTGTGGGCATCGGCCGGCGTCCGGCCCGAGGACGTCTGGCGCGAGATGGAGCGGCGCGAGCGTCTGCTCGGGATCGCCGAGAAGCTGCCGAAATCATCGCCCAAAATGTCCAAGTCAACGGTGTCCACGGCCGCGCCTCCGGCCGTCCGGCGACGAATTGTCGCGCTTGAAGGCCGCAGCCTGCGAAAGCGGCAGTAAACCTCCCCAATTTCCGCTGTTTCCCGCCATGGACAAATTCGCTCCGGAATGGTTCATCGCGCCATGCTGAGACGAATTTACGATTGGTGCATCGACTCCGCACACAAGCCATATTCGGTCTGGATCATGGGCGCGGTGTCGTTCGCGGAAAGCTCGTTTTTCCCGGTGCCGCCGGATGTGATGCTGATCCCGATGTCGCTGGCGCGGCCGGAGCGGGCTTGGTTCTATGCCATGATCTGCACCGTGACCTCGGTGCTGGGCGGCGTCGTCGGCTATCTCATCGGCGCGCTGCTCTATGATTCGCTCGGGCAATGGCTGATCCAGATTTATGGCCTCAGCGGCAAGGTCGAGGCCTTCCGCGCCTCCTATGCCGAATGGGGCGCCTGGATCATTATCGGCAAGGGCCTGACGCCGATCCCGTACAAGCTGGTGACGATCACCTCGGGCTTTGCCGGTTACAACATCTGGCTGTTCATCCTGTGCTCGATCATCGCCCGCGGCGGCCGCTTCTTCGTGGTCGCCATCCTGCTCAATCGCTACGGCGAATGGATCCGGGCGCAGATCGAGAAGCGTCTGGGGATGTGGGTGGCGATCGGCGCCATCGTGCTGGTGCTAGGGTTTGTCGTCGCGTTGAAGCTGATCTAGGACAAAGATGAGATATTGATCCGACCCGATCGGACCATTATCGCTCGTCGTGAAATGCTTTGCCGGTCCAGGGCTTCGGGTTACGGTTCAGGCATGCTTGATTCAACCGGCCATTTCTCCGCGCTGTTCGGGGCGCAGGTAGCGACCGCAGGCGCGGTGCTGTCGATATTCGTGCTGGCCACCGGTACGGCGTGGCCGCAGGCGGCGCCGCCGCCCTCGCTCGGCATTCAGTCGCCGGCCCAGCAATCGATTCCGGACCGGCCGCAACCGCAGCAATCCACGCCGCAGCAGAACGAGCCCGCACCGCCAACGCCGCCGGAGAATCCGGGCCTGATCAACGAACTCGGCAAGCTCTGGGACAAATCCAAGTCGATCCTGCCCGCCATCAAGAGCCCGCAGGAGGCCCTTGAGGATTTGAACACGCGCGCCAGGGACGCCACCAAGGATGCCGGCGAGGGCCTGTCGCGCCTGGCCAATCCTTCCCTGATCAAGCCTTCCCTGATGGTGACCGGGCGCATGGCCTGTCCGGTGTCGTCCAATGGCGCGCCGGACTGCAAGGCGGCCGCCGACAAGCTGTGCCAGAGCAAGGGCCACGCCGAAGGCAAGAGCCTCGATACCGACGCCGCGGAAAAATGCTCGGCCAAGGCGTATCTGCCCGGCCGCAAGCGCGAGCCGGGCGACTGCCGCAACGAAAATTACGTTACCCGCGCGCTGTGCCAGTAACGTCAAACGCAGCGTCAAAACGCAATACTTGACACTGGAAAGATTGCCTTGTTGGTAGGGTGTCTGGCATCTCCATGTCACCGCCTGGCGCGTCACGAACAACCAGAAGGATTTTCTCGAATGTCCATGCCTGCTCTGTTCAAGGGCCGTCTGTCGATTCCGGTGATCGGTGCGCCGCTGTTCATCATTTCGGTGCCTGATCTCGTGATCGCGCAGTGCAAGGCGGGGATCGTCGGCTCGTTTCCGTCGCTGAATGCGCGGCCACCGGCTTTGCTCGACGAGTGGCTGGTCCGGATCAAGGAAGAACTGGCCGCGCATGACAAGGCGCATCCCGAGCGGCCGTCGGCGCCGTTCGCGGTAAACCAGATCGTGCACAAGTCGAACAACCGGCTCGATCAGGATCTGGCGCTCTGCGAGAAGCACAAGGTGCCGATGATCATCACCTCGCTCGGCGCCCGCGTCGAACTCAATCAGGCCGCGCATCGCTGGGGCGGCATCGTGTTTCACGACGTGATCAACCAGCGATTCGCGCACAAGGCAATCGAGAAAGGCGCCGACGGCCTGATCCTGGTGTCGGCCGGCGCCGGCGGCCATGCCGGCGAGATTTCGCCGTTCGCCTTCGTGGCCGAGACCCGGCAATGGTTCGACGGACCGGTCGCGCTGTCGGGCGCGATCGGCAACGGCCGCGCCATCCGCGCCGCCCGCATCCTCGGCGCCGATTTCGCCTATATCGGCTCCGCCTTCATCGCCACCACGGAAGCCAACGCCGTGGAGGGCTACAAGCAGATGGTGACGGATTCCACCGCCGAGGACATCGTCTATTCCAGCCTGTTCACCGGCGTGCACGGCAACTACCTGAAGAAGTCGATCGTCGCGGCCGGCATGGATCCGGACAATCTGCCGGAATCCGATCCGTCGAAAATGAACTTCGGCACCGATGCCTCGGGTGAGCGCGCCAAGCCGAAGGCCTGGAAGGAAATCTGGGGCTCGGGCCAGGGCGTCGGCAGCGTCGGCAAGATCGTGCCCGCCGCCGAATTGATCGCCCGGTTCAGGAAGGAATACGACGAGGCGATCGATCCGCCGTTGTAGATTCTTTCTTCCCTTCTCCCCTTGTGGGAGAAGGTGGCAGCCGAAGGCTGCCGGATGAGGGGTCTCTATCCACGGGCTATCTGTTCGCTGAGCCAACCCCTCACCCGTCTCGAACGCGCTACGCGCATTCGATCCACCCTCTCCCACAAGGGGAGAGGGAAGAAACGCAGCGCTTCGCGTAATGGGATTTTCGAACGATGGACGCCATTTTTCGCGTGGACGGCAATCGCGTCCTCACCAGTCCTAACGCCGCGGGTCCCTGGGATCCCGGCATGCAGCACGGTTCCGCGCCGGCGTCGCTGGTGGTGTGGGCCGCCGAGGCGATCGCGACGCCGGTGCCGATGCATATCGCGCGCGTCACCATCGATCTGATGCGTCCGGTGCCGGTAGCGCCGCTGACGCTCGAGACGGAGGTGCTGCGGGAAGGGCGCAAGATTCAGCTGTGCGCCGTCCGGCTGCGCGCCGGGGACGCCCTCGTGGTCGGCGCCACCGTGCTCAAGATCAAGAGCCAGACGCTCGCGCTGCCGCCCGAGGTCGCGGACTTGCCGGTCGAGCTTCCGGGGCCGGATCAATCGCGCGTCGAACCGGCGAATTTTTCATCGAGCCCCTTCGTATCGGGCATGTCGCTGCGCGCCGCGCGCGGCAGTTTTGGCGTGCCCGGTCCCGGCGCGATCTGGTATCGCGCCGATCGACCGCTGGTCGAGGGCTCGCCGGTATCGCAGGCGATGCGGGCCGTGGTCGCGGCGGATTTCTGCAACGGCACCTCCGCGGTGCTGGATTTCCGGCAATGGACTTTTATCAATGCCGATCTCACCGTCAGTTTTGCACGCCAGCCCGTCGGCGAGTGGATACTGCTCGATGCGGAATCCTGGATCGGTCCCGACGGCGCCGGCCTCGCGATGGCGCGGCTTGCGGATACCAGGGGTTATTTCGGCCGCGCGGTGCAGAGTCTCGTGATCGAAAAGCGGTAGGTCGCTCGCGGGTACGCTGGCCGACAAGGCGTCGGTTCGCGCAACCGGGCATCCCCGCACGACCAGTTCCGTCGTCCGGAACCGTATGACCCCATAGCCGTTAACGCCGGTTAGGGGGTTGCATGGACTCGATCGAAACGCTTGCTGACAAGGCGAAAACCGGAATCTGGGGGCTCGACAACATCTTGTCGGGCGGATTTACACGCGGCCATCTGTTCCTCGCGGAAGGCGCGCCTGGCACCGGCAAGACCACGGTGGCGCTGCAATTCCTGCTGGAAGGCGCCGCGGCCGGCGAAAAATGTCTCTATATCACCCTGTCGGAAACCGAGCGCGAATTGCGCGACGGTGCGGCTTCGCATGGCTGGTCGCTGGGCGAGGGCATCCAGGTATATGAACTGCTGCCCCCCGAAAGCCTGCTCGATTCCGATCAGCAGCAGAGCCTGCTGTATTCATCCGATCTCGAACTGGGGGAAACGACCAAGCAGATTTTCGAGGTCGTCGCGCGCGTCCGGCCGGACCGGGTCGTGCTCGACAGTCTTTCCGAAATCCGGCTGCTGGCGCAAAGCTCGCTGCGCTACCGGCGGCAGATTCTCGCGATCAAGCATTACTTCGCGCAATTCAACACCACCGTCTTGCTGCTCGACGATCTGACCGCCGAAGCCGCCGACAAGACCGTGCACAGCGTCGCCCACTGCGTGTTCCGTCTCGAAGAGCTGGCGCCGGCCTACGGCGCGGAGCGGCGGCGCGCGCGCGTCATCAAGTATCGCGGCGTCAAGTTTCGCGGCGGCTACCACGACGCCTCCATCACGACCGGCGGCCTCAACGTGTTTCCCCGCCTGGTGGCGTCCGAATATCGCAGCAACTTCACCCGCAACAAGGTCTCGAGCGGCATGGCCGAATTCGACCAGTTGCTGGGCGGCGGCGTCGAGACCGGTTCGAGCACGCTGATTCTCGGACCCGCCGGCACCGGCAAATCGCTGGCCACCATCGTGTTTGTCGCCGCGGCTATCGCGCGCGGCGAAAAGGCGGCGCTGTTCGTGTTCGACGAAGAACTCGGCCTGCTATTCTCGCGCATGAAAGGCCTCGGCATCGATCTCGAGGACATGCAACGCCGCGGAAATCTCGTCATCGAACAGGTCGATGCCGCTGAACTGTCACCCGGCGAATTCGCCCATCGGGTTCGCGGGCGGGTCGATGAGGATGAGATCAAGACGGTCGTGATCGACAGCCTCAATGGCTATCAGGCGGCGATGCCCGAGGAAAATTCGCTGATCCTGCACATGCATGAATTGCTGCAATATCTGAACCGCAGGGGGGCGGCGACCTTCATGACGGTGGCGCAGCACGGGCTGGTCGGCGACATGAAGACGCCGGTCGACGTCACCTATCTCGCCGACACCGTGATCCTGCTGCGCTATTTCGAAGCGCTCGGCACCGTGCGGCGCGCGATGTCGATCATCAAGAAGCGAACCGGCGCGCATGAATCCACCATCCGGGAATACCGCATCGACGGCCGCGGCCTGACCATCGGCGCGCCGCTCGACGGGTTTCAGGGCGTGCTTCGCGGCGTTCCGGTTTATGTCGGCGAAGACCAGCCGCTGTTGCGGGAGCAGGATGCGTGAAACCGGGAGCTTCATCCGAACGCGCTGTCATCCTCGCCCCAACCGGACGCGACGCGGCGGTGGCCGCGGCCCTGATCATGGAAGCCGGCTTTTACGCCGATGTCTGCGGTGACATCGCGGGGCTTATTCAGGAAATCGAGCGCGGCGCCGGCCTCGCCGTGATCGCCGACGAGGCGATCAAGACCGCCGATCTGCGCGGCCTGATGCGCTGGCTCACCGATCAGCCGTCATGGTCCGATTTTCCCATCGTGCTGCTGACGCATCAGGGCGGCGGTCCGGAGCGCAATCCGGACGCCGTGCGGCTCGGGCAGGTGCTGGGCAATGTCACCTTCATCGAGCGGCCATTTCACCCGACCACGCTGGTCAGCATCGTCGTCTCGGCGATCCGGGGCCGCCGTCGCCAGTACCAGACCCGCGCCATTCTCGCCGATCTCACCGAAAGCGAAGGCCTGCTGCAGACGGCGCTCAGGGCAGGCAACCTAGGAGCGCTCGAACTGCATCTGCCGGAATTCCATCTCGAGGCGTCGGATACCTGCAAGGCTTTCTTTGGGCGCAAGCCCGGCGAGCCGTTTACATACCAGGACCTGCTGGCGGCGATTCATCCGGACGATCGTATCCGGCGTACCGAAACGATGAATCGGACCATCGAAACCGGCAGGGACTACAGCATCGAATACCGCGCCATCTGGCCGGACGGATCGCACCACTGGATCGACGTCCGCTCGCGGGCGGTTCGCGCGCCGGATGGCAGCATCAAGTCGCTGGTCGGCGTTTCCTCCGATATCACCGCGCGCAAGCTCGCCGAAATCGAGCGCGAGAATTTGCTGGCGCAGCTGGCCGCCGAACGCACCGCACTGGCGGAGCTGACGGCGACGCTGGAGCAGCGGGTGGAACAGCGCACCGCCGATCTGATGAAGGAGGTCGCGGCGCGCGAAAAGGCGCAGGAGCAATTGCGCCAGGCCCAGAAGATGGAGACCATCGGCCAGCTCACCGGCGGCGTCGCGCATGACTTCAACAACCTCCTGATGGCCGTGATGGGCAATCTCGACCTGCTGCGCAAGCGCATGCCCGACGATCCGCGCCTGCACCGGCTGATCGACGGCGCGCTGCAGGGCGCCGAGCGCGGCGCGTCGCTGACCCAGCGGCTGCTGGCATTCGCGCGCCAGCAGGATTTGCGCGCGGTGGCGGTGGATCTGCGCAGCCTGATCCAGGGCATGGGCGACCTGCTCGAACGCTCGCTCGGCCCGCGGGTGGTGTTGCGGCTGGACATTCCGGAGGGCTTGCCGCCGGCGCGGATCGACGCCAACCAGCTCGAACTGGCGATCCTCAACCTGGCCATCAACGCGCGCGACGCCATGGAGGATGGCGGCACGATCGACATCCGCGTCGCCAGCCATCCGGCGAGCGACGATCCCGCCTTGCCGTCCGGCGATTACCTGAAGCTGTCGGTGATCGATACCGGCAAGGGCATGACTTCGGAGATCCTGAAGAAGGCGATCGAGCCGTTCTTCTCGTCGAAGCCGCTGGGCAAGGGCACCGGCCTCGGCCTGTCGATGGTGCACGGGCTCGCGGTGCAGCTCGGCGGCGCGCTGCAGCTTTCCAGCACGGTGGGCAAGGGCACGACCGCGACGCTGGTGCTGCCGGTCGCCACCTCGGCGCCGGAGGTCGACAGCCCCGTGCAGGCGCTGGAGAAAGTCAACCGCTCAGCGGTGATCTTGTTCGTCGATGACGATCCGCTGATCGCGATGTCCACCACCGAAATGCTGGAGGATCTCGGTCATCACGTCATCGGCGTCAACTCCGGCCTGCACGCCCTCGACATCCTCAGGAGCGAGCAGCCGATCGACCTGATGATGACGGACCATGTGATGCCCGGGATGACCGGGGTCGAACTGGCGGCCGCGACCCGCGAGGTGCGGCCGTCACTGCCGATTCTGCTGGCTACCGGCTATGCCGAACTGCCCGAGGGCGCCCAGCTCGATTTGCCGCGGCTGGCAAAACCCTATCACCAGGACCAGCTGCGCGACCGGCTCGATCAAATGCTGGGGTGAGGGAAGGGCGTCGCTTCCGCAAACACCGGTGTCATCGCCCGGCTTGACGGGCGACCCAGTATTCCAGAGACGCCAGCAATAGAACCGAGAGGCTGCGGCGTACTGGATCGCCCGGTCAAGCCGGGCGACGACAACCTTTATTGTGACTGCTGATCCTTGCGCTGCAGCGCTCACTGCTACCCCACCATCCTGTCCCGCCCGACCCAGAATCCCGCCTTCAGCACCTTCTTGTCGACCTTTCCCACACCGGTCATCGGCAACGCATCGACGAACTTGACGTGCTTCGGCGCATGCGCGGCGCCCTTGCGCGCCTTGACCAGCGCGATCAGCTCTTCTGCATTCGGGTCGCAGCCTGCGCGCGCGACCACGACGGCGGTAACCGCCTCGCCCCATTTGTCGTCGGGCACACCGACCACGGCGACCATCGCGACATCGGCATGCTGCGACAGCACGTCCTCGACCTCGCGCGGGAAGATGTTGAAGCCGCCGGACACGATCATGTCCTTCTTGCGGTCGAGGATGAACATGTAGCCGCGCTCGTCGGCGCGGGCGATGTCGCCGGTATGCAGCCAGCCGTTCTTCAGGGTTTCGGCGGTCTGTTCCGGGCGCTTCCAGTATTCGGCCATCACATGCGGCGCGCGCACGCAGATCTCGCCCGCTTCGCCGGTGGCAACTTCCCGGTCGTCGTCGTCGAGCACCTTGACCTCGCAGGCGGCGATCGGAAAGCCGCAGGAGGTGAATAGTTCCGGCGTCTTCGGGTCGTGGTCTTTCTTGCGCAGCACCGAGACCGGGTAGCACTCGGTCTGCCCGTAGAGCTGCGAAAACACCGGACCGATCCGCTCGATGCCCTCGACCAGCCGGCTCGGCGACATCGCGGAGGCGCCGTACAGCAGCAATTCGAGCGAGGAGAGGTCGTGCTTGTCGAGCGCAGGGTGATCCAGCAGCACATAGATCATCGTCGGCACGAGCAGGGTAAAATTGATGCGCTCGCGGGCGATGGTCCTCAACACCGCCTCGGGGTCGAAACCCTTCAGCATATGCACGGTGCCGCCGCGTATCAGCGTCGGCAGCACCTTGGTGCCGGCGACGTGGCTGATCGGCGCCACCGTGAGATAGCTCGGTGTGTCCGGGATTTCGAAATCGGCCAGGATGGCGTTGGCGAAGCCACCATATTCGCGATGATAGCGCAGAGCTCCCTTCGACCTGCCCGTGGTACCGCCGGTGTAGTTCAGCGTCGCGATATCGTCGGGCCCGGCGAAACTGCGCGGGCTGGCGGTGCCGGCGGCCTCGACCGCGGTGAGCAGGTCGATGCCGTAGCCGGCCGCGCCCAGCGTGAACACGGCTTTCAGGCCGGATGCCTTGGCCGCGAGCTGGCCGCCGCGATCCCGGAATGTATCGGCGTCGACCACCAGCACCTGCGCTTCGGAATCCTCGATCTGGAACAGCTGATCGTCGAGCGAGCCCAGCGGATGCAGCGAGGTGATCGACAGCCGCGCCAGTTGCGCGGCGACGCCGCTGCACCAGCTGTCGGCGCGGTTGGCCGACAACAACGCGACCCGGGCGCCGGGTTGCAGTCCAAGTTGCATGAACAGCTTCTGGATGCGGCCGATCAGGTCGGTGGCGCCCTGGTAGGTGATTGATCCGCCCGGCCAGCTGAAGGCCGTGCGCTGGGGATAGCGCGCCAGCGCCCGCAGCGTCTGCGCGCACACGGTTGGAAAGGCATAGAGCGGATCGGACATGTTTCCTCCGGCATTCTGTCACTGGCTTTGTTTTGGGCGCTCGCCCGTGCCAATGTTGACGAAACGCTAGCACCAGTGTCGAAGCGGGGACAATGACTTTGAAGCAGACCGATGTTCTGGCGCGTTTTCAGCATCGGCTGAGCCTGCCGCTGATCGCGGCACCGATGTTTCTGGTCTCCGGCGTCGAGCTGGTGGCGGCGGCCTGCCGCAACGGCGTGATCGGATCGTTTCCGACGGTGAACTGCCGCAGCCCCGAACAGCTCGACGGCTGGCTCGGCGACATCGAAGCACGATTGCTGCGTCATTGCGACGAAACCGGAAAACCCGCCGCACCGATCTGTCCGAACCTGATCGTGCACCGTTCCAACGCGCGGCTTGAAGCCGATTTGCAGGTGCTGTTGCGGCACCGGCCCGAGATCGTCATCACTTCGGTCGGATCACCAGCGCCCGTGTTGGCACCGCTGCATGATGCCGGCGCGCTGGTGTTCGCCGACGTCGCCAGCATCCGCCACGCCGAGCGCGCGGTGGCCGCAGGCGCCGACGGGCTGGTGTTGCTGACGGCGGGGGCGGGCGGACAGACCGGCTGGCTCAATCCGTTCGCGTTCGTCCGCGCCGTGCGCGCCTTCTTCGACGGACCGGTCGTGCTGGCGGGCGGCATCGGCGACGGCCATGCGCTGCGCGCCGCGCAGGCGCTGGGTTGCGACCTCGCTTACATGGGCACCAAGTTCATCGCCACTGCTGAAAGCATGGCCGACCCGAGGTACAAGGCGATGCTGGCTGCCAGCAGCGCCGACGATATTTTGCTCACCACCGCCTTTACCGGCCTGCAGACCAACATGCTGCGGCCGTCGATTGCCGCCGCCGGCCTCGACCCTGAAAACCTGCCGTCGCGCGGCGCGATCGACATCGGCAAGGACATCGACATCGGCGCCCGCGAAAATCGTCCGGCGCGCTGGCGCGATATCTGGAGCGCGGGGCATTCGACCTCAGGCGTATCAGGCGTGCTGTCGGTCGACGACCTCGTGGCGCAGACCACTGCCGAGTACCGCGCCCCCGCGGCGCGATAGGGCGGTCCGCCGCATCGTTCGCTGCGCCGTGGTACTACGGATTCACCCCGGCTTAAGGCGCCGTTAACTATCTCGCTCCAAGAATCGGTTCCAGCGACGTCCGCCACCGACAGCGGCGGGACGCGCCAGAGCGGCCGTTCAAGGGGATGCGATATGGATTTCGAGACGCTGTTTGAAAAAACCCCTGCCACCCTCGAGGAGATCAGGGCGCGGGTTGCCTATGCGCTCGAACGGCATCCGCTCTGCCGCAGCGTGAAATTCGACATCGTCTCGATGCCCCGCACCCCCAAGGGCAACTGGACCATCAGCCTGAAATCGGTGACGCCGGACGCGCTGTGGGAGGCTTCCGATATCGTCGCCGACATCCAGGAAGCCTACGAACTGTCCGTTGCGGCCTGAAATTAACCATTTTGGCGACGATTTCGGCCGTTTTCGGCCTCGCCGCGGTGACAGCATGGTTAGGCCTTAATTAATTCCCAGTTGTCGTGAAAGTGATCAGCGTCGCTTAAGGGTACCGTACGGAGAGCTGCTTGACGCGGATAACCACGATCATCGCCCTGACCTGTTTCCTCGTGGTCGGAGCCGCCGCGGCCAGTATTCTCGGTCGCGACAGCGTTGCCGGCACCGGGGCGGAACTGACTACCGCTTCGCTTGCCGCGGGTCCGGTCTCCAACAGGGCCGCCAAGCAGGACAAGCTGGCGGTCGCCCCCGCCACCTTCGCGCTGGCCTCGTTCGGACCGCCGGCGCCGGACGTCGCGCTGGGCGAGCCGCTGCGCCAGGCCTTTGCATCGACCGCCCCTGCCGACATGGTGCCGCCGCCGGTGGCCGCCCCGCAGGCGCCGCAGAAGCCGAAGCTCGTCGCCAAGCCGCAGCCGCCGGTTCAAAAACCCTACGCGCTGCTCAGCGACGCGCAGATCGCCGGCATCAAGGAACGGCTCAAGCTTTCATCTTCCCAGGAATCCTACTGGCCGGCGGTGGAAACCGCGTTGCGCGGCATCGCCCGCAAGATCCACGCGAGCCGCAAGTCCGATCCCGGCGCCCTGATCGATCCCGACGCCGAGGAAGTCCAGCAGCTGAAGTCGGCGGCGATGCCGCTGTTGTTCCAGCTGCGCGAGGACCAGAAGCGCGAAGTGCGCACGCTCGCCCGCATCATCGGCCTGGAAAAAGTCGCCTCGATGATTTGAGGCGGCGGGACGCACGAGCCGAACAACCCGCCTTGTTGTCCCCCGCGCAAGCGGGTGACCCAGATCCCAGAGACGCCAGCGATCAAGCCGAGAAGCCGCGGCGTACTGGGTCGCCCGGTCAGGTGCCGGGCGATGACAGCAGAGATGATCCTCTGCCTATCCTTCGCGTCTCCGCGCGACACCTGGATGAGCTCTCACCCGCCGCGCGATTCCACCACCTTGCGGCAGGAATCCGAAAGCTTCGTCTTGTTCTCCTTCAGGCAGGCGTTCATCTGCGGCGGCTTGCCGATGTGCTCGGCGCAGAATTTTCCCGCGTCGGAACGGCAGGCCATCTGCTCTTGCGGGCTTGGTCCGGACTGTGCGCCGGCTGCCGTGCAACCCAGCAGGCAGACAAGGGTAACGAATACTGAAGTTTTCATCGCAAGGCCTTTCGAAAGATTTGCTTGATCATTAACGAGCGCAACCTCGCCAAAGTGACGCGTGCGGTCTACGCCATGTTCATGGCATCGCGAACTCGATCGCCGGCGACGCCGTTGCAGTCAAACCGTGCGTTTTTCTTCATGAGATATTGACACGCAACGTCCAGTATCCGGCCACAGGCGCCGGCTGCGACGATCAATCGTTCTCGCAAGGCTGGGCCCAATAGGGGAGACGAAAAAATGTCGAACAAAGCAAAATGGCTTGGTGCAGGTCTGGCCTTGACGGTGCTGTCGATGCTGGCGCCGGTTTCGCTGGGTGCAGGCTCGGCCGAAGCAGCCACGGTTTATTGCAAGACCGCCGGCGTGCCGGAGGGTTGTGTTGCCCGGCCGACGACAGCTGCCGCGGCCGGTGCGCCGGGCAGGGTGGGCGTCGCGGGCGTTGGCGCCGGAGCGCCGGGTGCGGGCCTTCGCGCGGGTACGCCGATGGACCGCGGTGGTCCGGTCAATCGCGTCGGTCGTCACTAAATACGGAAGTCAGCCGGCAGCGGCGTCGCTGCCGGCTGCGGAAGCAAGTCGAACTTCACACCGCAGCGCCCGCGACTTCGCATGTTTGCGCAAGCCGCGCGGCCCTGCGGGATTCCGCATTTCGCCTATCGCCTGCCGGCGAAGAGGCGTGACGCGATGAATATCACCTGAACGACAGCGGCGGCCCGCATCCCATCTTCATGGGATGTTTTCGCGCGCGGTGATGGTCCACCAAGATCTCACGGCAGCGGCGATGACCGGCCGGTCGTTCGCCTGGGCTGCTCGACCAATCAGGAGAGATGAGATGTTGAAGAAGGCAGGATGGGTGGGCGCCGGTTTGACCTTGACGGTGCTTTCGACCCTGGCGTCGATTTCACTGGGCACGGCCACCGCCGAAGCCGCGGTGGTTTATTGCAAGACCGTCGGCGTGCCGAAGGGCTGCGTGGTCCGGCCGACCGCTGCCGTGGTTGCAGCGCCCGTCGCGGCTGCGGCAGTGGTGACGCCGCGGGTTGGCGTGGCCGGTGTCGGCGTCGGCGCGCCGGGTGTCGGTGTCCGCGCCGGCACGCCGATGAATCGCGGCGGCCCCGTCAACCGCGTCGGTCGCCGCTGAACAACCAGGGCTCAACCGGCAGCGGCATCGCTGTCGGGAAAGCGGCGCGGCAATGTCAGCCTGACGCGGGTGCCGCCGGCGTCCGAGGTCAGCTCCAGCTCCGCGCCGCACCGCGTGGCGCGGCTTCGCATGTTGCGCAGGCCGCGCGCCGCATGTTGACCGGCCGCGGCTGCCTCGCCATTCGGCGCCAGCTCAAAACCCTTGCCATCATCCTCGATGGTGATTCGGCCACGCGCGACGCCTTTGGCATCAACTTTGGCATCAGCCTGGGCATCGGTGAGCGTCTCGATGCTCACGGTGATGCGCCGCGCCCCGGCGTGCTTGACGGCGTTGGTCACGGCCTCGTCCAGCAGCCTGATGATCTGGATGACGTGCCAGGGCCTGAGTTCGGGATGAACCGGCAGGCCCTGCGGGCCGACCGCCCGCCAGACCAGCGTGATGTCATGCGGCCGCAGCTGTGCCGTGGTCCGCTCGCGCCAGGAGCCGAGCGCCAGCATCAGGTCGCCGCCGATATCGTCCATGGAATCGATGACGAGACGAAGATCCTTCAGCGCCGCCCGCGCCGCCTCGCTGATTCCGGCACCGGCATTGCCGCGCTCGCTGAGTGCGACGATGCTGACGAGCTGGCCGCCGAGGCCGTCATGCAGGTCGCGCATCAGGCGGGTGCGTTCGCGCGCCAGCGCGGCGGCGCGGGCGCGTTCTTCCTCCCGGACGAAACTCGCCTTCAGCTTGTCCTCGGCCTCGCGTACCAGCGTGACCATGCTGGCGGCAAAGCCGTCGACCTGGTTGAGCGCACGGGCGAACCGCCAGGTCAACGCGGCCCCGATCGCCACCAGCATGGCCGAATAGGACAGGCGTGCGAGCAGGATGCGCCGGTTGGGCACAAGTTGCAGGACCGAGAGCAGGTCGAGCGCCCAGCATGTCAGCAGGACCGACAGCGCGCAGCCCAGCATGATGCTGGCCGCATCCTGCCGCCGCCACACCGAGTGGGCGGCCACCACCGTCAGTGCGATGACACACAGGCCGACCGTCGGTGCGCCGACCCACAGAAAGGCGTCGCGGTTCAGTGTCGCATCGCCGACCATTCCCGCCGCCATGACCGCGAGGGCGGGCGCGAAGATCAGCCAGCCGTAGCGCGGCCATTTCAAGCCGAAAAACAACAGCGCGAAGGTCAGGACCAGCGCGCTTTCCAGCGCCGCCGCGGAGATCAGCACCGAGTTCAGCCGGGAGTACGCGGAGTCCTGCAGCGGCGTCTGTAAAAAGGCCTGGGCGACGCCGATCGCCATCGCCGCGGCCAGCACGCCATAGGCCGGCTCGTGGCGCCGCATCACCCACATGATGCCGAGGATCACGGCGAGGATCGCCTGCCATGCCGAAAACACCACCGGCAGGGTGACGAACAGCAGCGTGCGCGCGTTGTAGCTCGGCCGCAGCTCCGCGTCGGGACCGACATAGAGGCGATCGAGGAAGCCCTTGATCGGCCCCCATACGAACAGCCGGATCGAAAGTTCATTGGCACCCTCGCGCAGCAGGGACGCCGGGATCACGGCGATTTCAGGCGTATTGCGATCGGGGCGGTTGGCGGCGGGATTGCGCCGGCTGTCCAGGATCACGACGCCGTTGACCGCCACCTCGACGCCGTTGGTGAAGCGCGGCAGCATGACCGACCACGCCTCTTTCGACTCGCTGCCTGACCATGTGAACCGGCCGCTGTAGAGCGGCGGATCGTTCATCGTATAGCGGGAATCGGTAAAGTGCGGCAGCGTCACCGTTTGCCCGACGCCGTTCTCCTGCACGCTGAAATCGGTGAGGAGATAACGGGAAGGCGGCTCCGGCGGCGGGACACGCAGTACCACCAGGCACAGCACGATGATGAATGGCTGCAGCAGCAGATACTGCACCAGCAGCGTGGCCCGCTTCGGCCAGCGGCGGCGGCCGGAAGAAGCGGTCGTCGGCGCGGCCTCGGTCACAACCGGATCAGGCCCTGCTGCAACGCCTCGAACACCGCTTCGCCGCGGGTATGGACTTCCAGCTTGCGGTAGATGTTCTTGATGTGGCCGGGCACGGTCTGGCGCGACAGCCCGAGATGGCCGGCGATCTCGGCATAGCTGAAACCCTTGGCGATGCCCCAGAGGATGTCGATCTCGCGCGGCGTCAGTTTTGCCGTGTTGAGCGGCGGGCCGGGCGGCGGTTCGGCGGTGCTCTGGGTCCGGCGCACGATGAAGCGGGCGATCGATGCCGAGATCGGCGAATGCCCGGCCACGAGTTCACGGACGGTCGCGGCGATGTCGGTCGGAAACGCGTCCTTCAGAAGATAGCCTGTCGCGCCGACGGTGATGGCGGAGATCACGCTCTCCTCGTCGCCGAGAATCGAGATCACCATGATTTCGGTGTCGGGATAGCGCAGCCGGGTCTCGCGGATCAGCTCATTGCCGTGACCGTCGGGCAGCTGCAGATCGGTCAACAGCACCCTTGGACCGGCTTGCGCCAGGCTGGCGCGGCCCTCGGCCAGGGTCGCTGCCGATGTGACGTGGAATCCGGCCTTGGCCAGCGCGTCCTGCAGTCGCCACAAGGTCGGCGCGTCGTCCTCGACAAGCAAAATCGAGATGGGCTGCGAAGGGCCCTGATCGCTCAACACACTCATCCATCCTGTCCCGGCTGCCTTCCGACGGCCGATGCAGTTTAGCCTCGGGAACCGGTTTGGCGACAGCCATGTTCATGGGGGCTTCCCTGCCGGATGCCTCGCCGTTCAGGCAGGGTTCAGCACCGGATCGCCGGAACATCGGCACCGCCGGGGCGTTTCCAGCCGAAGGAGTTTCGTCATGCGCGCTTCGACCGCCTATTTCGCAGGAGCCGGAACCGTGATCGCCGCGATCGTCGCCGGTATCGGTGGCGGCCTCCTGTTCGCCGACATGGTCAGCCCGAAAACCCCCAAACAGGAGCTGACCCGGCTGGAACAGCGCATGTCGGACAAGCCGATTGACGTGAAAGCCGCACCGTCGGAACCCAACCCAAACCCGGCTACGCTGCCGTCCCCCACAACCGCTGCGGCGCCGGCCGCACCAGCCCAGCCTCCGGCCCAGACCGCCGCGACGCCGGACGCCCCCGCACCGAACCCGCCGCAAGCCCAGGTCGCCACCACCGCGCCGGCTGACGCGCCACGGGCTGAAACCCCAGCAGCCGCACAACAGCCCGCCGTCGCCGCTGCTGCCGAGCCCAGGACGTCACCGGCCGCACCGAAACAGGCTGCGACAGCGCCCGAGGATTCCTTCGCCAGGGCAAAGGACGTCGACGTCAAGCGAGCCGCGACCGAGAAACGGCGCAGCGAGCGTCGCCAGCAATGGTCCGAGAAGCGACGCTATCAGCGGCGCGAAGATCCGGACCAGGAGCTGCGCGAAGTCGAGGCCAAGGTGCGGGAAGAAACCGAAACAACGGGCGGCTTTTTTGGCACCGACCCGGTCCGCTCCGAGGGACGCCGGATCCGTGTTATCGATCTGGATTAATTCTCTTAATCCACATTCTGGCTCCGCAGGCGGTGGCTAATCCTGACGGTCAGTGAAGACACAGCCCAGCGGGGCCGCCACCATTGTCGGCCGCAGCGCTCGCTAATGACAAGCGTTGCGTCTGCAGCTGGCCAACGGCCATGCGTCATCATTTCATCGCAGTAAAACTACCCGAGGCGCCGACCCAACTATCGTTCGGCGCGCGGCGTTAAGTTACTATGATGGCCATTGGGTCAACGAAACCCTTGGCCAGGGAACGCCATGTCAGACATCGGAGACAAGACTGCCGGCATTCTGCTCACTGAGGCGGACGAGGCCGTCACCCGCCAGCAGGGCCTGATCGGCCGCCTTCCACCGGCTGCGCGCGAGCGCGTCGAGAGGCACGGCAGGAAGCAATCCTATCAGCGCGGCGAACCCCTGTTTCATCAGGGTGATGTGCATGATGGTATCGTGATCATCGAGAGCGGTCTCATTCGCAGCTACTACACCGCGCCTTCGGGAAAGGAGATGACCCTGGCCTACTGGTTGCCCGGCAACTTCGTCGGTGGGCCGGAGATCTTCGACGGCGGCGTTCACGTCTGGTCCGCGGTTGCGGCCAAGCACAGCACGGTCACGCACCTGCCCGGTGCTGGGTTGCGCGACCTTGCCCGCGAAGTGCCTGACCTCGCGCTGGCGATCATCGATGCCCTCAGCTTCAAGGCGCGGTGCTATTCCTCGCTGGCCCAGATGCTCGGTACCCGCTCGCTGTCGCAGCGGCTGGCGCAGGTTCTGCTTCATCTCGCCAACACCTATGGCTTCGAGGAGAAGGCAAGCGATGGTGGAATCGTGATTGCGGCCGCGTTTACCCACGCTGAAATTGCAAATCTCATCGGCGCAACGCGACAATGGGTGACCATCGGACTCAATCGCCTGCAGAAAGACGGCGTGCTCCGTCAAAAGCGCGGCCTGCTCGTTATCCATCGTGTCGATTTGCTGTCGGAGGCCGCATCGGCCGACGAGGAATAATCCGACCGGCAGCGCTTATGCCGTCATCAGCCGAACGTGTTGTTGCACAGTCAGCTCCCATAACGCGGTCACAGGAAATTTTCTGACAGACCGCGGCGGGGACGCCATGGCGGCGTATTGCCCTGCGATATGAGGCTGGTAGCGTCCCCTTCTCCTGTTCTGAACCGGCGCGACGAGCTTGGCACATGCCTTGCTCTGTTATTGGGAACGAACCTGGGGACGACAATGCAGTCGATGACGGATGTGGCCGAGCGAAGCGATTTGACGAAGCTCGAGCAGCGCGTGCTCGACCGGATTACCGAAAAAGCCTGGCTCGATCTCACCTGCGAACTGGTGCCGGCGGGTCAGCCGGAAGCGGAAAATCCGCTCGATCCGGATGAGGCACCCGCGCGCGAGGAGGGCGCGGCCATCTTCATCGCCGGCAAGCTGCAGCAGATGGGGTTCACGGTTACGTTGCCCACCAAGCGTGAGGGCCGTCCCAATGTGGTCGGAATTCTCGAGGGCGCAGGGGGCGGGCCGTCGCTGATTCTCAACGATCATCTCGACACCTATCCGGCAGGCGACTGGAATGCCTGGACGATGACGGGTGGCCATCCGTTCCGCCCGACGCGCCATGGCGACAAGCTTTATGCGCGAGGCACTTCGGATACGCGCGGCAATCTCGCATGCACGCTGCTGGCCGCCCGCGCCATCCGCGAAGCCGGTGTGACGCTGAAAGGCACCCTCAAATGCGTCTACACCGCGGACGAAGAGAAGAACGGGCCGGACGGCTCGATCTTCCTGCTCGACGAGTGCGGACTCGATGCCGACTACACGATCGTCTGCGAGCCGACAGGATGGACCAAACCCGATGGCAGCGAAGGGATGGGCATCGCGGTCGCCAATGGCGGCAATTTCCTGGTTGAAATCGAAACCTGCGGAATCAAGACCCATATCTGGCGGCCCGACACCGGGGTCAATGCCGTTGCCAAGATGGCGCACCTGCTGACGGCGATCGAGACCATGACGTTCACGCACAAGCCCGCGCGGCGCGCCGGCGGCACGCCGCCGATGACAGCCCTGGTCCGGGTCCAGGGTGGTGTGAAGCGCGAGATGCAGTTCACGCCGGATTCGTCCCGCGCCGTCATCGCGGTGGTCGGAATCCTGCCCGGCATGACACCCGAGAGCGTGATGGCGGACATCCAGGCGGTGATCGACGCGCAGATTGCGATGGATCCGAGCCTGAAGGCTGTGGCGCGGCGTTATCCCGGCGCCTTGTTCGTCGACGGTACGCTGGAACAGGACGAGGAGGCGAATCCGACGCTGGCGCTCAGCCGCGCGTATCGCCGGTTGCTCGGTGAAGCGCCGGCCATCTATCGCAAGAATGCCTTCAATGACACCATCCGCTTCGCCGAGCGCGGCCATGCCGCGATCACCTTCGGACCAGGTGAGGACGGCTGGCCGCCCGTCAACGAATACATCCACATCGGCAAGGCCGTCGCAGCGACGAAGATCCTCGCACTCACGGTGCTCGATCTGGTCGGTACGGTCGGATGACGCCCCATGCTTTGCATCTTGTCCCTGCTTCAAGGAGTCTGTCCATGATCCGCTCTATTCGGTGGCTTGCGCTCGTTACCAGCCTCGTCTTCGCGCCATCAGGTGCGTTGCTTGCGCAGGATCTGAAGCCGATCAAGATCGGATTCCAGACCGGCGAGATTAACGTGATCCTTTCCTATGCGCTGGGCTCCGGCCTGTTCAAGGCCAACGGCCTCGACGTCAAGGTTGCGCAGTTTCCGGCGGGTCCCGCCATGCTGCCTGCCATTGCCGCCGGCGAGGTCGATCTCGCCTGGATGGGAGAATTTCCGGCGGTGACAGGCTTCGCCAACGGCCTGCCGATCCAGATCCTGTTCATGGAGCGGATCGATGCGACAAACGTCCGGCTGGCGGCGAATCCGGCCGCCGGGATCGCGGAGTTGAGCGACCTCAAGGGCAAGCGCGTCGGCGTGGCGACGGGATCGACGAGCCACTATCACCTGCTCCGGGCGCTGGCGAAGGCCAGCCTGAAATCATCCGACCTCACGCTCGTCAACCTCACGCCGGCGAACATGCCGCCGGCCTATGTGGCCGGGCAGATCGACGCGGCCTTTGTCTGGGAGCCCAATGTCGGCGCCATCGAAGCTGCCGGGGCAAAACCGATCGCGAGCACGAAAAGCCTTGGCATGATCACCGGTGGCGTCTGGGTCGCCCGCAAGGCCTTCACCGATGGCAGCCCGGAGACAGCGCAGCTGTTCCTCAAGGCCTGGGACCAGGCCCAGAAGGACTACAAGGCGAAGCCCGCCGAAGTGCGGCAGTACGAGGCCAAGCGGGTCGACAAGACCGCCGAACAGTTCGATAAGCTTGTCGAGGGCCAGGGTGCAGCCCATCCGACCTTCGAGCAGATTCTGACTGCAGATTTCATGGGGCCTCCCGGCCAGGAAGCGAACTCGCGCTTGGGCAAGCATCTGCAGGGCATCGCCGCCTTTCTCGTCGAGGAGAAGCGCATCCAGGCAGCGCCAACCGACTGGTCGGCACTGCTCTATACCAAGCCGATCCAGACCTATCTTGCAGGCCTCAAATGAACACGAGCGCCCGGGTCTTGAGCATCGTACCTGACAAGACCATGGCAACGACGGCGGAAGAGCCGGGCGCATCCGCCGCGGTGCGGCCGATGCTCAAATTCGAGGGCGTCGGCTTTGAATATGATGGCCGCGCCATCATGGCCAATGTCTCCTTCGCCGTCCGTCCCGGCGAACTCGTCGCGCTGCTGGGTCCGTCCGGCTGCGGCAAGACCACGATACTCAACCTGGTGGCCGGATTCCTGCAGCCGACCCAGGGTGTTGCGTTCATCGACAACCGCGAAATCGCGGGACCCGGTCCGGATCGCGGCGTCGTGTTTCAGGCCGCCGCGCTGTTCGACTGGATGACGGTCGCCGACAACATCTCCTTCAGCCTGCGCTGCGCCGGACGGCCGAGGGGCGAGCGCCGGCGGGTTGCCGAGGAGATGGCGGCGCTGGTCGGCCTTGCCGGCTTCGAGGATGCCTATCCCTACCAGTTGTCCGGCGGCATGCGGCAGCGGGTCGGCCTCGCCCGCGTGCTGGCGGCGAAGCCCAAGGTCATGCTGATGGACGAGCCGTTTTCCGCCCTCGATGTGCAGACGCGCGAGGTATTGCAGGAGGAGGTGTTGCGCATCCGCGAGCGCACCGGCTGCACGATCCTGTTCGTCACCCACAGCATCGACGAGGCGGTGTTTCTCGGCGACCGGATTTTTCTGCTGACCGATCTGAAGGACGGCACATTCGACGAACTGGTGGTCGACCTGCCGTCTCCGCGGGCCACTGGAGAAAACCGGCTGCACCCGGCCTTCATCCGCCTGCGCGAAGTGATCTACCGGAAGATGCGTCATTGAATCACTTGAATTTCATGTGCCGCGAGGTCCTGTCATGAGCTCCGCCGCTATTGTTGCGAAGCGCCGCTATGCGGCGCTGGCCATCCTTTCGCCGCTCACCATTCTCCTGATCTGGGTGCTCGTCACGTCAATGGGGGCCGTACCGCCCACCATTCTGCCGTCGCCGGCCGCCGTGACGGCGAGCCTGCTCGACATGATCACGCGCGGCTATTCGGGGATCGGGATCTGGACCCACATCAGCGCAAGCCTGTGGCGCGTCGGCATTGCGTTCGTCGCCGGCTCGGCGCTCGGCATCGGGCTCGGCCTGTTGCGCGGGCGGGTTCCGGCCGTCGATGCGCTCTTCATCGTGCCGTCCGAACTGCTCCGTCCAATTCCGCCGCTCGGCCTGATCCCGCTGTTCATCCTGTGGTTCGGCATCGGCGAGCTTTCCAAGATTCTGCTGATCTTCATGTCGGTCTTCCTCATCATGATGGTGAACGCCCAGGCAGGTTCGCGCGCCTGCGCACTCGATGCGCTCCGGGCGGCGCAATCCATGGGCGCGGGCCGCTGGCAGACGTTTCGCTTCGTCGTGCTGCCTTCGGCGCTGCCGCAGATCATGACGGGCCTGCGTGTCTCCATGGGCACGGCGTTGACGATCCTGGTGGCCTCCGAACTGCTCGGCGGCGATCGCGGCCTGGGCTTCGTGATCCTGGACGCGAGCAGCTTCTTCCGCACCACCTACGTTTTCGCCGGCATCATCCTGATCGGCCTGATCGGCCTCGTCAGCGACAGGGGCATTGCCTGGCTGGCGCGGCGGATCGTGCACTGGGAAGGCAAGAGCTGACCCGCGAGAGCTGACCCGCGTTTGCGCATCGATCTTCGCCGTTCATTCCTTGCATTGGCGCCCTGCGCGGGCGTTCCTGCTTCCATCCGGCGTCCGACCCGACTATGCTGATCGCTTCGCCGCCGAATTTTCCGGCCGATTCGATTGCCCGACTTTAAAGATCGCAATGAACAACAAGATCCTCGTGACCGAGGACAACGCGCAGATCCGATGCCGCGCCACGTTCCTGCCGGAGAAGTCGGGTTATTCGGTCGTGCCCGTTTTCAGCGGCGCAACCGGCCTTGAACTCGGAACGAGCTTCATCGACCGCGAGATCTTCTCCAACGCGATCGAGCAGCGGGAGCCGTCATGACGAGCTTGCCGCGGGTCCTGATCGTCGATGATAACGAGGACAATCTCTATTACTTGCGGACGCTGCTGACGGCGTATGGCTACGAGGTCGAATCCGCGAGTCATGGCGCCGAAGCTCTCACCATGGCGCGCCATTCGCCGCCGGGGCTGGTCATCTCCGACCTGCTGATGCCGGTCATGGACGGCTATACCCTGATGCGGCAATGGAAGCAGGACGACGTGCTCAGGGACATTCCGTTCGTCGTCTACACCGCGACCTACACCGCGCCCGAGGACGAGCATCTGGCAAACGATCTCGGCGCCGACGCCTTCATCGTCAAGCCGATGGAGCCCGACCAACTGATGCTGTGTATTCAAGGGGTGCATTCCGGTGTGCCCGGCTTCAAATCGGTACATACGCCGCGCGCCGACGATCAGGATATCGTCAAGCAATACAGCGCAACGCTGGTGCGGAAGCTGGAGGGCAAGACCATCCAGCTCGAAGCCGCCAACCGCGAGCTGCAGAGGGAGATTGCCGAACGCAAGCTCGCCGATATACGGCTGGAAACTTTGGTCGAACAGGCCAATATCGGCATCCTGGTCCATCGAAACTTCAGGCCGATCCTGGCGAACGGCGAGATGGCGCGGATTTTCGGCTACGGCAGCAAGGACGAAATCCAGAAACTGCCTGATTGCAAGGTCCTCGTCGCCGACGGCGAATGGGAGCGGATCGAGGCTTGCAACAAGGAGCGCCTCGAAGGCGGTGACGTCCCCGCCTTCTACGACCTCAAGGGAAGAAAAAGGGACGGTACCTTCATCGATCTGGAGAACCGGGCATTCGCCATTCAGTGGGACGATCAGCTCGCCGTTTGCTCGATGCTGACGGACGTGACCCAGCAGCGAAAAGTCGAAGCCCAGTTGCGGCAGTCGCAGCGGCTGGAAGCCGTGGGCCAGATGACGGGCGGCATCGCGCACGATTTCAACAATCTCCTTACCATCATCATGGGCAACGCCGAATTGATCGAGGAAACCGCGGATCCATCGCTGCGGGCGCTGGCCGAAGTGGCGCGCAAGGCCGCCGAACGTGGCGCCGAACTGACCGGCAGGCTGCTGGCCTTCTCCCGCCAGCAGCCGCTGAATCCGAAGGCGACCGATATCAACGTCCTGATATCGAGGATGGACGGGCTGATCCGGCGTGCCATCGGCGGACAGCTCGAAATCAAAACCGTGCTGCCAGGCAATCTGTGGCACGTCTTTGTCGATCCGTCGCAGCTCGAAAACGCCCTGCTCAATCTGGCCATCAACGCCCGCGACGCGATGCCGGATGGCGGCCGTCTCACGATCGAGACGGGCAACATCCGCATGGACGACGCGGCCGTCGTCGACCGCGGGCTGGCGCCCGGAGACTATTTGCTGGTCACGGTGTCGGATACCGGGACCGGAATGGACAGGGATACGCTGGCGCGTGCCTTCGAACCGTTCTTCACCACCAAGGAGGTCGGCAAAGGCAGCGGCCTCGGCCTCAGCATGGTCTACGGCTTCGTCGCGCAGTCGCGCGGTCACGTCCGTATTCATTCCGCGCCCGGTCAGGGAACGACCGTCCGGATCTATCTTCCGAGGGCGCCGGAAGGCGTCGCGCCGGCCAGGCCGGAAATCCGTGACGGGTCATTGCCGCGCGGCAGTGAGAAGATTCTGCTGGTCGATGACGATGCGATGGTGCGTCGCATGGTGGTGACACAGCTCGAAAATCTCGGGTACCGCGTCGTCAGCGCGGTCAACGGATCGCAAGCCCTCGACCTGCTCAAGGCGGAGGGCGGGTTCGATCTGCTGTTCACCGACGTCGTCATGCCCGGGGGATTGAACGGGCGCCAGCTCGCCGACGAGGCACGCAAGCTGCGCCCCGGCATGCGCGTGATCTTCTCGTCCGGATACGCGGAGAGCGCGGTCGGCGGCGACCTCGAACCAGGCGTCCATCTCCTGAACAAGCCCTACCGCAGGAGCGACCTGGCGAAGAAGGTCAGGGAAGCGCTGGCGTGAGGGGCTACGGCCTGGCGGCCGGATATTTCATCTCGACCAGCTGCGGAATCGTTCGGATCAATCCGCCAAGCTCGCCGGATGTCAGGAGCAGAACGACATCATCCGGGCACAGGACATCGCTTAATCTCTGCAAGGCCTGCTCTGGATCGGTGATTGCCTCGGCGTCGTAGCCCGCCGCCCTGGTGCGGCCGACAATTTCGTCCTGGCTCAATTGGGCATGGGAGCTGGCGCCCTGAGAGGCCGGCTCGAATATGAATATTCTGGACGCGCCTTCGAATACGTCATCGTAGGCCGACAGGGCCGATCTGTTTCGCCAGGTGAAGGTATGCGGCTCGAACACGATGATGAGTCGCCGGTCTGGGAAATGCAGTTTCGTGGCGACAATGGCGGATCTCGCCTTTTCGTAGGACGATCCAAAGCCCTCGTAAACAGGCAGGCTTGACGACGGCGAGAGCAATTCCATGCGGCGCTTCACGCCCTGGAAGGTGCGCATCCCGGCCTTCAACGCCTCCGGGGACAGCAGCTTCTTCTCCAGCAGCATCGCGCTGACTCCGACGATATTTTCGATGTTGTGATCGCCGAGCATTGTGGTCGACAGCCGGACGATCCGCTCAGCGCCTCGCATCAGGTCGAAACCGGTTTCTGCGCCGCGTTCGATGTTTTCGGCATGCCAATGCGCCTTGTCGTCCAGGCCGTAGAACACGATGGGGCAGGCCGGATCCGCGGCGAGGCCGCGTGCGTGCGCTTCGCCGCTGTTGACGACCAGAAGCCCATCGGCCGGCAGGGAGCCGAGCAGGGTGCGAAACGGGGCGAGATAGTCCGCATGCGTCGGGAAAACATTGACGTGGTCGTGGGTGGCCGAGGTGAGCAGGACGTTCCTTGCGTTGTAGAGCAGGAATTTTGAACGATTGTCCCAGTTCGACGCCGGGTATTCATCGCCTTCGAGAATGAATGTCTCCCCCTCGCCGCGATGGGCGTGCGTATCGAACCCGTTGGTGATCTCTCCGATGAAGTAGCTCGGATCCTTCTCCGCGACCCGCAGGCACCACGCCAGCAGGGCGGTGCAGGTCGACTTGCCGTAGCTGCCCGCCGCAACGATGGTCTCCGAATTGGCGGTCATGTCGTGCAACAGATCGGCGAACGACCGAACCGGCTTGCCCGAGTCCATGGCGGCGCGGACTTCCTCGTTGCTCTCGGGTGTCAGTTTGGCGTTCTTGCCGATCACGATAACGTCGGTGTCATCGGAAATATTCTCTTTCCTGTATCCCTCGGCAAACGGGATCTTCTCGTTCTTCAGGTAGTCACTGACCGGCGGATAGAATCCCTCATCGGAGCCGGTAATCCGCACGCCCATCTGCCGCAGCAGCAGCGCGGTCGCGCTCATGCCCTTGCCGGCGATGCCAATGAAATGTGCTTTGGAAAAATTCATCGATCCCCCGTAGGGTGGGTTGGCCGTCAGGCGTAACCCACCATCTTGTTTCGCGAGCGGCGGGCTGCGCGTTGCAGCTGACCCGCTCTACAATACCTGCACCTCGACCGAGCCGATTCCCTCCAGCTCGAACCGATAGCGCGCGTCGGCCTCCGGAAATACGGTCTTCATGACGGCGCCGGTCATCACGATCTCGCCGGCCTTCAGTCCGACGCCCCGCGAAGCCAGCTGCGTGGCAAGCCAGGCGACCGAATGGAAGGGATGGCCGAGAATGTCGCGGCCGTGGCCTTCGCCGATCGCCACACCGTCCTTGCCGGCACGGCCGGGGACATCAGCAAGGTCGAGCCATGTGGCCGAAAATTCCGACAGCACGATGCCGGCGTTCCAGGAATTGTCCGCCACCAGCGACTTGACGTCGAGGCTGGCATAGTCGGCGCTGCGATCGTCGACGATTTCGATGGCCGCGCAGACGCCGCCGATGTGCGGCGCGATCGCCTCGGCGGTCAACGGCGTGGCCGTGGTGGGCACGTCCGAGCTGAGCCGAACCGCGATTTCGAATTCCAGCCCCATTCGCCCGTAATCCGCGCGGCGGACGGTCGCGCCCGAATGCAGGACGCGCCGCGCCAGCACGACGCCGGCGATCGGATGGTCGATCCCGCAAAACGTCTGCATCGCCGCCGAGGTCAATCCGACCTTGTAGCCGACGGCGTCGCCCTGCGTGCCCCGCAGCAGCGTGACGAATTCCTGCTGGATATCATAGGCGTCCGCGACACTGGCGGGCCGGTCCGGCGGAGCCAGCGTCTTGAACTGCAGGTTGGCCTGGTGTGCGGCGAGCAGCGTTTGCGCTGCGCGCCGGGCCGCGAGGTCGTCCATCGGTTATCTCCCCCGGTAAATCTTGGCGTTCACTTGAGGTGGATGATACCGGAAATCGGCGCGGGAAACCCGTTTTCTCTCCCAATCTCCCCGGGATCCGCCGGCCGCTCAACCGTTGCGGAAGGAGTAGGCGTAACCGTTGATCGCCGGGGCGCCACCCAGATGGGCGTAGAGAACCTTCGATCCCTCGGGAAAATAGCCCTTCTTCACGAGATCGATCATGCCCTGCATCGACTTACCTTCGTAGACGGGATCGGTGATCATGCCCTCAAGGCGGGCGCACAGGCGGATGGCTTCCTTCGTCTCCTGCGACGGAACGCCATAGGCAGGGTGGGCATACTCCTCGACCAGAACGACATCCTGCTCGGTGATTTCTCGGCCGAGCTCGACGAGGTCGGCGGTGTTCCGCGCGATCTGAAGCACCTGCGCCCTGGTCTGCGCCGGCGTGAAGGACGCGTCGATGCCAATCACCTTGCGCGCGCGGCCGTCCCTGGCGAAGCCGACCAGCATGCCGGCATGGGTCGAACCGGTGACGGTGCAGACGACAATGTAGTCGAAGGCAAAACCGAGTTCCTTCTCCTGCGCTCGGACTTCCTCGGCAAAGCCGACATAGCCAAGGCCGCCATATTTGTGCACCGAGGCGCCCGCCGGGATCGCATAGGGCTTGCCGCCCTTGGCCTTCACGTCCGCGATCGCCGCTTCCCAGCTTTCCCGGATGCCGATGTCGAACCCTTCGTCGACCATTTCGACGTCGGCGCCCATGATCCGGCTCAGCAGGATATTGCCGACCCGGTCATAGACGGCGTCCTCGTGCGGCACCCAGCTTTCCTGAACGAGCCGGCATTTCATGCCGATTTTCGCCGCGACGGCGGCCACCATGCGCGTGTGGTTTGACTGTACCCCGCCGATCGAGACCAGCGTGTCGGCGTTGGAAGCAATTGCATCGGGAATAATGTATTCGAGCTTGCGCAGCTTGTTGCCGCCGAAAGCCAATCCCGAATTGCAGTCCTCGCGTTTCGCGTACAGCTCGACCTTGCCGCCGAGATGCGCGCCGAGGCGCTCCAGCTTTTCGATATGGGTAGGTCCGAAAGTGAGGGGATAGCGTTCGAACTTCTCCAGCATGCGAGGTGCCCTTCTGCCTGTTGCTCCAATGCGCGGGAAAATAACATTGCCGGCGAGATAGGTGCTCTCGAACTTGTCGGATAAATTGCCCGATTTGGACGATTACTGTACAGGAATAATAGAAATATTCGGATTTGTCGTCGATTAATGAAAGAATCTTCCATGTCAGAAAAACTCGACCGGATCGACCTCAAGATGCTGCGCCTGCTTCAGGGCAATGGCCGGCTCTCCAACGCCGAACTGGCGCAACGGGTCGACGTCAGCCCGGCAACATGTCACCGCCGCACCCAGTCGCTTTTCGAGCGGGGCTGCATCAAGAACGTTCGCGCGATGATCTCGCCGCAAAAGGTCGACAGGGGCGCGCTGGTCATGGTCGGCGTCGTTCTCGATCGCTCGACGCCGGAGAGTTTCGCGGCGTTCGAGAAAACCGTCGCGAAACTGAAATTCATCCTCGATTGCCACCTGGTCGCCGGCGACTTCGACTATTTCCTGAAGATCAGGGTCAAGGGCATGGCGGACTTCAACCGGATTCACGGCGATCAGTTGATCGCACTGCCCGGCGTTCGGCAGACCCGGACGTTCTTCGTCATGAAGGAAGTCGTCGACAACGCCCCGCTGGAGTTTTGATCCCCCAGCGATCCCGTCGCAAAGGACGCAGGGTCCACGCCTGGGCATGCCGCATGAACGCGCGGCCCATTGCCGGTGCTGTCGCACCCGACCGCGGCGTCTGGCACATCGCTTGCTGTGCGCTGCATCTGCGCTTCCGCGACTTTGGCTGGAGCGTCCAGTGTGGCTGGAAAGGATCCGCGGATGGACATGCTTTTTGCGATATGCGCCACCTATCAGGTGGATGACGGCCAGGCGGCGGGCTTCATGCTGATGCGCAAGGAGCCGGATGGCGGGGCCAGGCCCTGGCCGATCCTGATCGCGCGCAAGGGCAATAATTTCTTCGGGTTCGAAAACGCCTGTCCGCACCAGGGCTCGCGGCTCGATACGGTGCCTGGAGAGTTCATGGACGAAGACGGCAATTTCATCACCTGCGGGAACCACCATGCCCAGTTCGATCTGGATACCGGGCATTGCTTCATCGGTCCCTGCCAGGGTCAGGCGTTGACGCCGATCAAGCTGATCATCGACGATGGCGACATCTGTTTGAGCGGCATAGATCTGGCCGAAGAGGACGGACTCGACATTCCGGAACCGGATGAAGTGCCGGAAGTCCAGATTACCTCGGATTGATCGATCGGCGCGGCAAGCGCCTTGATCGGTCAGCGTCGCCGCTCGGCACGGCTGAAATTGCTCAGATGGCCCTCCCGGGCCGCCTGCGCCCGGGCGGATTTCATCAGGCCCCGGCTCTTGCCTTGCGGTGCCGTAAGCGACATCAGGCGCTGCAGCTTCTTGCTGCCGCAGGCAGGACAGACCGGCGTCTCGGAGAATCCGATCAGCAGTTCGACATCCCCTTCACATTTCGCGCAATGAAAACTGTAAAGCGGCATGGCCGCGCCCCCCGCTCTTCAATCGGAAATTTCCAACGGGCACGGCCGTGCAGGAACCGGACCAATCCGCACGGCCGTTGCCGCCGCGGGTCGCCGGCGCAAATCCAGTATCGGACGATTTCGCGCTTTGTATCGAATGGAACGGACAGTGTCGGAACATCGACATGCGCCCGCTTCCGGACCCAAAAAAATGTTCGCAATCGGGCCGCGCCGGCAGTCTGCCGCCACGAAACCGGATCGCGCCAGACTGGCCCGGATCGTGCAAATCTTTCGCCATCGGAAAGTTCACGACGCTTGCGAATGGCGACGGCGCAGATCGTGGATATGCGCAAGGACGCCCCTGAACGACGATCCGGGTTGGGATCGGCGCTGGAGAATATTGTGCTTTGTCCCTATCCCGGCCTGCCACCGACGATCGAGCGGCCTTCGGCCGGGCCAAAGACCATGGTGCTGACCGGCGCCTCACGCGGCATTGGACACGCGACGGTCAAGCGATTCTCCGATGCAGGCTGGCGGATCATTACCTGCTCGCGTCAGAAGTTCGACAGCGAACTGTGCCCGTGGAATTCGGGAACGGACGATCACGTCGAGGTCGATCTCGGCGACCATCGCGCACTGCCCGGCGCCATTGCCGAAATCAAGAATCGTCTCGGCGGCCTGCCGCTCAATGCGCTGATAAACAATGCCGGGCTCTCGCCGAAAAGTGACGAGGGTGGCCGGCTTACTTCGCTGACGACGCCGGTCGAAACCTGGATGAGCGTCTTTCATGTCAACTTTCTCGCACCGATCCTGCTGGCGCGGGGATTATTCGACGAATTGAAGGACGGCGCCGGCACCGTCGTCAACGTAACGTCGATCGTCGGTTCCAGGGTGCATCCGTTCGCCGGCACGGCCTATGCGACGTCGAAAGCCGCGCTGGCCTGCCTGACGCGGGAGATGGCCCATGACTTCGCGCCCCATGGCATCCGCGTCAACGCCATCGCGCCGGGCGAGATCAAGACCGATATCCTGTCGCCGGAAACCGAGGCGATGTTCGCGCCGGTGATTCCGATGCGCCGGATTGGGACGCCTGACGAAGTCGCCAAGGTCATCTTCTTCCTGTGCTCCGACGCCGCGAGCTACGTGACCGGCGAGGAAATCAAGATCAATGGCGGACAGCATGTCTGACGTTCGGCAGCGAGGAGGGGGGAGTGCCGCTGGATTAGCCGATTTGACTTGATCGGGATCACTCCGGGGCGTTGGGAGGCGCACGGAGGGCGCGAACATGGCGGGCGCGCGTCGAATCGGAAAGTTCAGTAGGCAACTCACGCCCTTAAGTTGCGCAGCGGTGCGGCAAAGTTGGGCACGACATTCGTGAAAATATGGAACAGGATAAAGGTAACTATTCAAATAACTCGGTGGGAAGCGCCAGAGACGATGGAGAGATCGCCATGGCGCATGCTGACGTATCGGATGCCGAGAGCCTGGAAGCGCGACCGAGCCCTCCGATGATTCCGCTGAGCGAGATTGCGCTCACGGGAATCTACGAAATTTCCAAAATTCTCAACGCGCCGAACCGGCTCGAGACCACGCTTTCGAGCGTTCTCAATGTGCTGTCGTCATTCCTGCAAATGCGTCACGGCGTCATTTCACTGCTGGCGGACGACGACGTTCCCGACATCACGGTCGGCATCGGCTGGAACGAGGGTACCGACGGACGATACCGGTCTCGCTTGCCGGAAGGCGCTGTCGGGCAGATCGTGGCGACCGCCGTTCCCCTGGTGGTCGAAGACGTCGCCAACCATCCGCTGTTCACCACCGATGCAGTCGCGCTCGGAGCTGCGGAGGATATCAGGGTATCGTTCATCGGAGTGCCGATCCGCATCGGGTCCAAGGTGGTGGGAACGCTGACCATCGACCGGATCTGGGACGGCCGATCGGTGTTCAGGCTCGATTCCGACGTGCGTTTCCTGACCATGATCGCCAATCTGATCGGGCAGACCGTGCAGCTATACCGTGTCGTGTCGCGCGACCGCGACCGGCTGATGGCCGAGAGCCACCGCCTGCAGAAGGAGTTGTCCGAACTCAAGCCGGCGCGCGAGCGCAAGAAGGTGCTGATCAAGGGCATCATCGGCGACAGCCCGGCGCTCCGGTCGTTGCTCGACAAGATCATGATCGTGGCAAGATCGAATTCCACCGTGCTGCTGCGCGGCGAATCCGGCACCGGCAAGGAGTTGATTGCCAAGGCCATCCACGAACTGTCGCCCCGCGCCAAGGGCCCCTTCGTCAAGATCAATTGCGCGGCACTGCCGGAATCGGTGCTCGAGTCCGAATTGTTCGGCCACGAGAAGGGCGCTTTCACCGGCGCCATCAGCTCCCGCAAGGGGCGTTTCGAGCTGGCCGACAAGGGCACCATCTTTCTCGACGAAATCGGCGAGATTTCTCCCGCGTTCCAGGCCAAGTTGTTGCGCGTATTGCAGGAACAGGAATTCGAACGGGTCGGCGGCAATCATACCATCAAGGTCGATGTGCGGGTCGTTACGGCGACCAACAGGAATCTCGAGGAAGCGGTGGCGCGCAACGAATTCCGCGCCGACCTGTATTATCGCATCAGCGTGGTGCCGATGCTGATGCCGCCGCTGCGCGACCGTCGTAGCGATATCCCGCAGCTGGCGGGCGAATTCCTCAAGCGCTTCAACGCGGAAAACGGCCGCGCCCTTTCGCTCGATGCCAGCGCGCTGGAGGTGCTGATGGGTTGCGGCTTTCCGGGCAACGTGCGCGAACTCGAAAATTGCGTGCAGCGGACCGCGACCCTGGCGCACGGCGCCGCGATCGTGATGGACGATTTCGCCTGCCGCAAGAACGAATGCCTGTCCGCGATGCTGTGGAAAGGCCAGGCGGAAATCGCGCCGCCGCGGCTGCGGCCGGCGGTTTCGCTGCCGGTGCTGCCGCGCACGGCCGCGGGCGGTGCCGAGCACGCCGGTCCGTCGGCGAGCCAGCCTGCCGCCGAATCGAGTCCGGCACCCGGAGAGGCGGTGGCCGCGAGCCGCGGCCAGATGCCGGACCGCGACCGCTTCATCGAAGCCATGGAGAAGTCGGGCTGGGTCCAGGCCAAGGCCGCCCGCATCCTCGGACTGACGCCGCGCCAGGTCGGCTATGCGCTGAAGAAGCACGGCATCGAGGTCAAGTACCTGTAGACCGCAACGCCGGCAGCATCGCGCTCGCTTCGACGCCGGGATCTGCTCGGGTGCCGGCCTGGGGCCTTGCCCAACGCGAACGGTTCTCAACTTGATGGCACGGCGCTGCTTTTCCGACTGTCGGACTTGCGACAGCCTGTCGTGGGCGCGACAGCGCGCCGATCTCGCGCCGCTGCAAATACCCAAACCAAATCAAGGCTCTGAGTTCTGGCACGCCGCTTGAAAGGGAAGCCATATCCGGCATCGGCGCGTGCTTTCGGAGTCAGAAGATGGCCTACAAAATTATCGCCTCGCAATGCACGGTATGCGGCGCTTGCGAATTCGAGTGTCCGAACGCCGCCATTCGTCTCAAGAACGACATGTACATCATCGATCCGAAGAAATGCACCGAGTGCATCGGGCATTTCGATACGCCGCAATGCGCGGTGGTGTGCCCGGTCGAAAATACCTGCGTGCCGGCGTAAGGAATCGGTGTGATGGCAAACCGCGGCAGTAATCCCATGGCACCAGCTGAACTGGTTGCGCGGTTGGGCGGCTTGCTGATGGCACTCGTCGCCGGCAAGGACCAGCGGCTGCGCGAAACCATCGCAAGTGCCGTAGCTCGCGCGCGCCCACTGGATGATGCGGAATCAATGAAGCGTTGGAATGCCCGACACCGTGCGGCATCCAATCGACGGGTGGAGTGAAGAATGGCAGCCGTGCAGGAGACCGTCGAACGGGTGCGAAGTATCGACGTCGAACAATACAAATATGGGTTTGAAACCCTGATCGAGTCCGAGAAGCCCCCGAAGGGACTCTCGGAAGACATCGTCCGATACATTTCCGCCAGAAAGAACGAGCCGGCGTGGATGCTGGAATGGCGGCTGCAGGCCTATCGCCGCTGGCTGACCATGTCCGAACCGGAATGGGCACGGGTCAACTACCCCAAGATCGACTACCAGGACCTCTATTACTACTCGGCACCGAAGAAGAAGGAGATCGGTTCGCTCGACGAGCTCGATCCCGAAATCCTCAAGACCTACGAAAAACTCGGCATTCCGCTGCGCGAAGTCGAGATGCTGGAAGGTGTGGTGAGGCCGGAGGGCGAACGCCGCATCGCGGTCGACGCGGTTTTCGATTCGGTATCGGTCGCGACCACGTTCCAGAAGGAACTCAAGGCTGCCGGCGTGATCTTCATGCCGATCTCGGAAGCGATCCGCGAGTACCCCGAGTTGGTCCAGAAATATCTCGGCACGGTGGTGCCGACCTCGGACAATTACTTCGCCACCCTGAATTCCGCCGTTTTTTCCGACGGCTCGTTCGTCTACGTGCCGCCGGGCGTGCGTTGCCCGATGGAGCTGTCGACCTATTTCCGCATCAACGAGCGAAATACCGGCCAGTTCGAGCGCACGCTGCTGATCGCCGACAGGGGCGCTTATGTCAGTTATCTCGAAGGCTGCACCGCGCCGCAACGCGACGAGAACCAGCTGCATGCCGCGGTGGTCGAACTCGTCGCGCTGGACGATGCGGAGATAAAATATTCGACGGTTCAGAACTGGTATCCCGGCAATTCGGAAGGGGTCGGCGGCATCTATAATTTCGTCACCAAGCGCGGCGACTGCCGCGGCGCCAACTCGAAGATCTCCTGGACCCAGGTCGAAACCGGATCGGCGATCACCTGGAAATACCCGAGCTGCATCCTTCGCGGCGACAATTCGAGTGGTGAATTCTACTCGATCGCGATCTCGAACGGCCACCAGCAGGTCGACTCCGGCACCAAGATGATCCATCTCGGCAAGAATACGTCGAGCCGGATCATCAGCAAGGGCATCGCCGCCGGCGTTTCACAGAACACCTATCGCGGCCTTGTCACCGCGCACCGCAAGGCCACCGGGGCGCGCAACTTCACCGCCTGCGATTCACTTTTGATCGGCGACAGATGCGGCGCGCACACCGTGCCCTATATCGAAGCCAAGAATTCATCCGCGCTGTTCGAGCACGAGGCCACAACGTCGAAGATATCGGAGGACGTGCTGTTCTATTGCGTGCAGCGCGGACTGAGCCAGGAAGAAGCCGTCGGCCTGATCGTCAACGGATTCGTCAAGGACGTGCTGCAGCAACTGCCGATGGAGTTTGCGGTGGAAGCCCAGAAGCTGATCTCGATCTCGCTGGAAGGCAGCGTCGGGTGATGGGGTCGAATCAACCATGTGACGGAGGCAATTGCCGATGACGCCGCTGCTCGAAATCCGCGGTCTCCGGGCCGAAATCGCCGGACGGAAAATCCTCCAGGGCCTCGACCTGCGGGTCGATGCCGGGGAGATTCACGCCATCATGGGTCCAAACGGCGCCGGCAAGTCGACGCTGTCCTACGTGCTGGCCGGAAAGCCCGGTTACGAGATCACCGGCGGGGAAGTCCTGTTCAGGGGCGAGGACCTGCTGGCGATGGCGCCGGACGAGCGTGCCGCCAAGGGCGTGTTCCTCGCGTTCCAGTATCCGCTGGAAATCCCGGGTGTTGCCACCGTCACGTTCCTGCGCACGGCGCTCAACGCCCAGCGCCGCAAGCGCGGCGAAGAGGAGCTGTCGTCGCCGGAATTGCTCAAGCGCGTCCGCGAACTTGCAAAGCGACTTGGCATCGATCCCGACATGCTGCGGCGCCCGCTCAATGTCGGCTTCTCCGGCGGCGAGAAGAAGCGCAACGAGACCCTGCAGATGGCGCTGCTGGAGCCGCTGCTTTGCGTCCTCGACGAGACCGATTCCGGGCTCGATATCGACGCCCTCAAGATCGTCGCCAACGGCGTCAACGCGCTGCGTTCGAGCGAACGGGGCATGATCGTGATCACGCATTATCAGCGGTTGCTGGACTATATCGTGCCCGACGTCGTGCATGTGCTCGCGGCCGGACGGATCGTGAAAACCGGCGGCAAGGACCTCGCGCTGGAGCTTGAGGCGACCGGATACGCACAATATCAGAATGTGGCGGCGTGACGGCCATGACCGCAGCAATCCGCCCCGTCAGGACGCAAGCCGAACTCGGGCTGGCCGATGTCTATACCACGGCGCGGCACAGCCTGCCGGGCGGCAGCGACATCGCCGCGGTTCGGGCCGCCGCGTTCAATCATTTCGTGCTGGCGGGACTGCCCAACGCCCGGGTAGAAGCCTGGAAGTATACCGACCTGCGGCGATTGATGCGGGATGCCAAGCCGCTGGCGGCGCCGCCTGACGCAATCGCGAAGGAGAAGGCGCGGGACGCCGGAGACCTTCTGGCCGGGCTCGGCTTCCGGCGCCTGGTGATCGTCGACGGCAGCTTCGTCGCAGAGCTGTCGGATCTGGCCGACCTCGAGCCCGGCCTCGCGGTTCGCTCGATGGCCGAAGCGCTGGTGCTGGATGAACCGATGTTGTCGCAGGGTCTGGGCGCGATGGTTCCCGCCGATGATTCAGCGCTCGCGCTCAATACCGCGTTGGCCGGCGACGGCGTCGTGATCACGGTGTCGCCGAATACCCCCGTCGAGCGGCCGATTAACCTGGCGTTCGTCAATACCGGCGCAGCCCCGGCTGCGATGGTCACGAGATCGCTGGTGGTGATCGGAAAGGGCGCCCGCGCAACTTTCGTCGAAACCCACGAGGGCCGCGGGCAGTCAGACTATCAGGTCAACACCGCGCTTCAGCTTGTGGTCGGCGATGAGGCGCAGGTCGATCACGTCAAGGTCACGCATGAGGGCAAGGGTGCCATCCACATCGGAACACTGCTGGCCCATGTCGGCGCGCGCGCGACCTTCAACGAATGGGGTTTCATTACCGGCGGCGCCGTGGTCCGCAACCAGATGTTCGTGCTGCTCTCGGGGGAGGGCACGACGGCGAATCTGCGCGGTCTCAGCCTGCTCGCCGAACGCCAGCATGCCGATACCACGCTCACCGTCGAGCACGCCGCGCCCGATTGCCAGAGTCGCGAGGTGTTCAAGGCGGTCGTCGATGACGAGGCTCGCGCGGTATTTCAGGGCAAGATCGCGGTCCGGCGGCAGGCGCAGAAAACCGACGCCAGGATGATGACCCGCGCTTTGCTTCTGTCGGACGACGCGGAGGCCGACGGCAAGCCGGAGCTCGAGATCTTCGCCGACGACGTCCAGTGCGGCCACGGCGCCACCACCGGCAACCTGGACGACCAGCTGAAATTCTATCTGATGGCCCGCGGTATTCCGGAAAAGCAGGCGGAGGCGCTGCTGATCCAGGCGTTTGCCGCCGAGGTGGTCGAAGCGATCGAGCATGAAGGCGTCCGCGACGCGCTGATGGAAGCCATTGTCGGCTGGCTTGGGCAGCGGGGATGAAAACGATGCATCCGGCGGTAAGCAATGGCAGCTATGACGTCGGCCGCGTCCGTGAGGATTTTCCGATTCTCGGCATGCAGGTCTACGGCAAGCCGCTGGTCTATCTCGACAACGCCGCGTCGGCGCAGAAGCCCAGGGCGGTTCTCGATCGCCTGACCGAGGCCTACACGTCCGAATATTCCAACGTTCACCGCGGGCTGCATTATCTCGCCAACGCCGCCACCGAGGGTTACGAGGGCGCCCGCGAGAAGGTCGCCGGCTTCCTGAATGCCGCGCGTAGCGACGAAATCATCTTCACCCGCGGCGCGACCGAGGCGATCAACCTCGTGGCGCAGACCTTCGGGCGCGAGCGGGTCGGGCCCGGCGACGAAATCGTGCTTTCCATCATGGAGCACCATGCCAACATCGTCCCCTGGCATTTCCTCAGGGAGCGGCAGGGCGCGATAATCAAATGGGCGCCGGTGGACGACGACGGCAATTTTCTGATCGACGAATTCGAGAAATTGCTGACCGACCGCACCAAAATGGTCGCGATCACCCAGATGTCGAACGTGCTCGGCACCGTGGTGCCGGTCAAGGAGGTGGTCCGCATCGCGCATGCGCGGGGAATCCCGGTGCTGGTCGACGGCGCGCAGGCTTCCGTGCATATGGACGTCGATGTCCGCGATATCGATTGCGACTTCTACGTCATCACCGGCCACAAACTATACGGCCCGACCGGCATCGGCGCGCTGTATGGCAAGCATCAGCACCTGGCCGCCATGCCGCCGTTCAACGGCGGCGGCGAGATGATCCGCGAGGTGCACCGGGATTACGTCAGCTATGGCGCGCCGCCGCACCGGTTCGAGGCGGGTACGCCGCCGATCGTGCAGGCGATCGGTCTCGGTGCTGCGATCGACTACATCAACTCGATCGGCAAGAGCCGGATCAGGGCGCATGAGAGTTCGCTGCTCGCCTATGCCCAGCAAAAGCTTGGCGAAATCAATTCGCTGCGCATCATCGGAACTGCGGCGGAAAAGGGCGCCATCGTCTCGTTCGAGATGAAAAATGCCCATGCCCACGACTTCGCGACCGTGATCGACCGCGCCGGCATCGCGGTTCGGGCGGGGACGCATTGTGCCATGCCGCTGATGGAGCGCTTCGGCGTCACCGCGACCTGCCGGGCCTCGTTCGCACTCTACAACACCCGTGACGAAGTCGATATTCTGGCACGTGCCCTCACCAAGGCGCAGGAGTTCTTCACATGAGCCATTCGCACTCCGAGCCAAGGCCGGCCACCATCGCGCGCGTGGTCTATGATCCGCGCCGCCGCAACGTCGGGCGCGGCCCCGATATCGCCGGCAAGCGCCAGTTCAAGCCGGGCGACGCCGTGCGTTCGCTGACCCGGATCATCAATGACGGCATCTATCCCCACCGCGATATCGGCGAAGCCCTGGTCGATGGCGGAGATATCGGCGTGGTGCGCGAAAGCTGGAGCTTTCTCGGCGAGAGCTATTATACGGTGGAATTCTTCGCCCGCGCCGCCGTCGTCATCCTGCGCGGCCAGGAGATGGCGCGGGCCGCGCTGCGCGGGGGCATCCGGCCGGCGCGCTGATCCGCCCTTCGGCCAGCCGCCCGTCCGATCGCAACGTTGGCTCCCCGACGGCATGCCGCCCGACGGCTTACCCCCGGCTATGTGGCGGAAACAGCCCGGCTTGCCAGCGCCTGCTCGGCGTCGGTCCGGATACGCGTGACCATGGACCGAAACCCGTTCGAACGCTGCGGCGTGAGGTGCTCGCGCAGACCCAGCCGGTCGAACAGCGCAATCGGGTCCGCCGCCAATATCTGGCCGGCCCGCTTGCCGGAGACGACCGCGAGCAGGATCGCGACCAGACCGCGCACGATGTGCGCGTCACTGTCGCCGCAAAAATCCAGGATAGGCTGATCGCCTTCGAAACGCGCGGAGGTGCCGAGCCAGACCTGGCTGGCGCAGCCCGGCACCTTGTTGGCGTCGCATCGATGGATATCCGGCAACGGGTCCATGCCGCGGCCGAGTTCGATGACGTAGCGATAGCGATCGTCCCATTCGTCAAGCAGCGCGAAGTTTTCGATGATGTCATCGATCGGTGGAATGCCCGCTGCGGATACCTGTTCCATTTGCTTAACCCGTTGTTGATTTGCCGACGCCTGCTGTCGCACGCCGGTCACCAGGCCGCCGACGGGGGTAGCAGCCCCAGCATCGACGCGGAGGCTTTCGGGCGCCGCAACAGGCCGTCAACCCCGCGATGAACGGAATCAAAACTGATCGGCTTTCCCAGCACCCCATGGGCGCCCCACCTCAACGCCTTCAAGGCAAGCGGGTCATTGACCGAATTCGCCACGATCAGGATCTTGGCGCTCGGCAGCCGCCTCGTGATCTCGGTCACGGTGCCTTCGCCGTCGTCTTTCAGGAAATCGATCCCGAGCAGCACCAGATCCGGCGTCACGTCGCCGGCCTGCGCATAAGCGAGCTCGAGGGTCGCAAACGAGCGCGTCTCGTTCCGGTCGTCCAGGATGAAATGCAGCGCCGACCGAATAACCTCGTCGCTTTCAACCACGAAAATGATGTCTTCTTCTCTGGAGAGGTAGGGTACCAGATCGATCGGCATTTCTCGTCCTCGCTGCCATGGCGTCATGCAACAAGCAAACCCCATACCGCGCCGGCGATTGCCGATGCCGTTGCGACCTTGTCGCCCCACAGCAGTCCACCAGGCATGCCCGCAAGGTTGTTTTGTTTGAGACAGCCGCTGACCGCCACGTCGGATGACGCGCCGTCATGTCGGGTTTGCAACAAGCGGCTCAACCTCCGTCTCAAACCTCTATCTATTTAGAATCAATGAAATTTTCGTCCGGCCCGCGGGCTGGCACAGTCGTTGCAAACCCTCTTGCTCGCAAGGCGATGGTTGCTGGCTGCATCCTTGAAGCGGAAGAGCAAAGTCCGTGACCGCGCCGCGCAACGGGAATCATCGAGACCACGCTGCGCGGCTTGTGACAACGGACAAAACCGCAATCGGTTCATGGAGAAGACAAATGGCTGCACTACGACAAATCGCATTTTACGGCAAAGGCGGCATCGGCAAGTC
>JAZJYY010000044.1:0-12419 GCA_040390145.1 Pseudomonadota bacterium | reverse complement strand
GCTCGCCGCGCTTGATCTTGTCGACGTTCTCCATGCCCTCGGTCACCTTGCCCCACACCGTGTACTGGTTGTTGAGGAACGAGGCGTCGTCGAAGCAGATGAAGAACTGGCTGTCGCCGGAATCCGGGCTCGCGGCGCGCGCCATCGAGGTGGTGCCGCGGACATGCGGCTCCTTGTTGAATTCGGCCTTCAGCTTCTTGCCGGAACCGCCGGTGCCGGTGCCCTGCGGACATCCGGTCTGCGCCATGAAACCCTCGATGACGCGGTGGAACACGATGCCGTCGTAAAAGCCTTCACGCACCAGTTCCTGGATGCGGGCGACATGGCCGGGTGCGAGGTCGGGACGCATCTCGATCTTGACGGGGCCCTGGGTGGTTTCGAGGATCAAAGTATTTTCGGTGTCAGCCATGCTCTTTGCTCTGTGGGTTTGGGTGGAAGTTTCTTGCGAGTTCTGAAGGGGACCGCGAGCGGCCGGCCGGCGATGGCGCCGCCCAGTGCTTCGGTAAATGGCAATGGCGTGCAGCGTTGCAACGCCTCCATAACGGCCACGCGGTAGATCAAACGGTCATTGTCGCTGGCGTGTTCCGATTCATGGGTGATTTTCGGACGTCCCAGGATCGCGCCGTCGCGGTTGAAACTGACGACCACGGTGATGTCGATCGGATTGGCGCGCGAGCGCGGCGGCGGCGTCCAGCAGGAATGCAACTTGGCGGACACGTCCCTGATGGTGTTGAGCCGTTCCGGCTGGCCTTGCGCCGATCCGACCCCCAGGGGCAACAGCAGCGCCGCGGCAAACCAGAGGGCCGGTTTGCGGTGCGGCGCCATCGTCGCCTACTTGATGTCGGATGCGACTTGCACCTTCACCATCTTGTCGGGGTCGGCGACCGGTTCGCCGCGCTTGAGCTTGTCGACCACTTCCATGCCCGACACCACCTCGCCTACTACGGTGTACTTGCCGTTCAGCGACGCGCCGTCGGTAAACATGATGAAGAACTGCGAATTCGCCGAGTTCGGATCGCCGGCGCGCGCCATGCCGACGATGCCGCGCTTGAACGGCACGCTGGAGAATTCCGCCGCCAGGTTGGGATACTTCGAGCCGCCGGTGCCATTGAAATTCTTGCCGTCACCGGTCTGCGCCATGAACCCCTCGATGACGCGGTGGAACGGCACGTTGTTGTAGTAGCCGTCGCGCGCCAGCTGCTTGATCCGCTCGGCATGCTGGGGCGCGATGTCGGTGCGCAGCTTGAACACGACGCGGCCCTTGGTGGTGTCGATGACAATAGCATTCGCCTTGTCGAGACCCGCGGGCAGCGGTTGCGCGGTCGCGAGAGTCGCACAGAACGGCGCGGCGAGCAGGCCGAGAACTAAGCCAAGAATTCGGATCATGATAACTCCGGATCAGAGAAAAGCGGTCAGGTGGCGAATTTGGTCTTGAGGGAAGCCGCAACTTCCGGCGGCACGAACGCCGAGACATCGCCGCCCATGGCAGCGATCTGCCGCACCAGTGTGGCGGTGATCGGGCGGACCGCCACCGACGCCGGCAGGAACACGGTATGCACGCCGGGCGCCATGGTCTCGTTCATGCCCGAGATCTGCATCTCGTAGTCGAGGTCGGTGCCGTCGCGCAGGCCCCGAATCATGATGGTGGCCCCGGCCTTCTGCGCCGCCGTCACGGTCAGGTTGTCGTAGGTGGTGCAATCGAACGCGCAGTGCGCGGCGGCGGCGACCGGGGCAAACACCCTCTCGACCATTTCCAGCCGCTCCTCGGTCGAAAACAGCGGCTTTTTGCCGGGATGGACGCCAATGGCGACGATCAGGCGGTCGCACAGCCCGACGGCGTGCCGGACCACGTCCAGATGTCCGTTAGTGACGGGGTCGAATGAGCCGGGATACAGGGCGATACGGGGCATAAAATCCTCTACCTCGCCCCGGCCACGCCCGCAAGCCGGGGATTGTTCCGGCGCCCAGCTGCAAAAGCCCTGTTTTTATATTCCGTTAGCCACTGAACCCATTCGGGGGTCACCGCGTCTTCTGGGCAGGCAGGCAATGTTTCATCCCGATGACGGCGACGAAACAAAACTCCTGCGGGACGAAACCATTTTGGTTGATGGCGAAGACATCCGGAAACCGGCTCTGGCTATCCATTAACCAACGAAACGGCGGGCCAAAAGGCCCAGTGACAGGGGACCGTCATGATCAAGACTTTTTCAGCCATTGCCGTTGCCGCGCTCATCGCAGGCGCCCTCACCGTTCTGCCCGGCTTTGCCCCGCAGGTCGAAGCCAGCGTGCCGGTAGCGCTCGCCAAGGGCGACCGCCTGGATATCAAGCAGATCGGTCCCAATTGCTCGCAGCAGGCCTGGCCGAACTTCGAAGCCGCCTGCCTGCGCATCGCCGGCAAGAAGACCATGATCCGGGAAGCCCGCCTGGTCACCGCCGACCGCACGCCATAGAATTCAGCTGCCAGGTTGCTCTGGTTCGAAGGCCCTCGGGATGCCCCCCGGGGGCCTTTCTGATTCCAGCGCCAATGGCTGGTCGCAGACGATGGCGAGGCGGCGCATTCCAGTCGCTATTCGCCGCTCGCGCCGCCATTGCCGTTATCGGTGTCTTCGCCGATGTGCTCGACCGACACCACATGCTCGTCCTCGGCGGTGTCGAACACGATAACGCCCTGGGTGGAGCGGCCGGCGACCCGGATGCCCTCGACCGGACAGCGGATCAGCTGGCCCTTGTCGGTCACCAGCATGATCTGGTCGCTATCCTCCACCGGGAACGACGCCACCAGCTTGCCGTTGCGGTTGTTGACCGACATCGCGACGATGCCTTTGCCGCCGCGGCCGGTGGTGCGGTATTCGTACGACGAGGTGCGCTTGCCGTAGCCGTTGACCGACACCGTCAGCACGACCTGCTCCTGCGCCGACATCTCGATGTAGCGCTCGGAACTGAGCTGGATGGCGCCGGAGGTCTCCTCGGCTTCGGGTTCCGCAATTTCCGCGGCCTCTTCGGCCGCGGCTTCGCCCGCCACGGCGCGGCGCATTTTCAGGTAGGCGGACCGCTCGTCCGAGGTCGCCTCGACATGCCGCAGGATCGACAGCGAAATCAGTCTGTCGCCCTCGGGCAATGCGATGCCGCGCACGCCCATCGAGGTGCGGCCCGAAAACACCCTGACGTCGGTGACGGGGAAGCGGATGCACTGGCCGCCGGCGGCGGTCAGCAGCACGTCGTCGTGGTCGGTGCAGATCTGCACATCGACGATCGCCTCGTCGGGATCGAGCTTCATGGCGATAATGCCGGAGCGCCTGACGTCGACAAAATCCGACAGCTTGTTGCGGCGGACATTGCCGCCTGTCGTGGCGAACATCACGTCGAGATTGGCCCAGGAGGATTCGTCCTCCGGCAGCGGCATGATGGTGGTGATGCGCTCGCCCTGCTCCAGCGGCAGGATGTTGATCAAGGCCTTGCCGCGGCCGTTCGGCGCCGCCACCGGCAGCCGCCATACCTTTTCCTTGTAGACCTGGCCGCGCGACGAGAAGAACAGCACCGGCGTATGCGTCGAGGCGACGAACAGCCGGCTGACAAAATCCTCGTCGCGGGTCTGCATGCCGGAACGGCCCTTGCCGCCGCGGCGCTGCGCGCGGTAGGCCGACAGCGGCACGCGCTTGACGTAGCCGGCATGCGAGACCGTGACCACCATGTCCTCGCGTTGGATCAGGTCCTCGTCCTCGACCTCATCCTCGTGCTCGATGATCTCGGTCTTGCGCGGCGTCGCGAATTCCGACTTCACCGCGGCGAGCTCTTCCTTGATGATGGTCTGGACCCGGGCGCGCGAGCGCAGGATCTCGAGATAATCCGCGATTTCCACCGCGAGCTTGTCGAGTTCCTCGCCGATCTCCTCGCGGCCGAGCGCGGTCAGGCGCGCCAGACGCAGATCGAGAATGGCCTGCGCCTGCTCGAACGACAATCGCGCCGTACCGTCTTCCGCCAGGCGATGGCGGGGATCGTCGATCAGAGTGATCATCGCCGCGACGTCCTTGGCGGCCCAGTCGCGCTCCATCAGGGTTTCGCGCGCGGCGGCGGGATTGGGCGAGGTCCGGATCACGCGGATGATCTCGTCGATATTCGCCACCGCGATGGCGAGGCCGACCAAGATGTGGGCGCGGTCGCGCGCCTTGTTGAGCAGGAACTTGGTTCGCCGCGTGACCACCTGTTCGCGGAACGCGACGAAGATGGTCAGCAGATCCTTCAGGTTCATCAGCAGCGGGCGACCGGCGTCCAGCGCCACCATGTTGCAGCCGAAATTGGTCTGCAGCGGCGTAAAGCGATAAAGCTGATTCAGCACCACCTCGAACACCGCGTCGCGCTTCAATTCGACGACGACGCGAATACCGTCGCGGTCGGATTCGTCGCGCAGGTCGGAAATGCCCTCGATCTTCTTTTCGCGGATCAGTTCGCCGATGCGCGCCACCATGGTGGCCTTGTTCACCTGGTAGGGAATTTCCGTGATGATGATGGCTTCGCGGTCCTTGCCGAAAGGCTCCATCTTCACCTTGCCGCGCATCACCACCGAGCCGCGGCCGAGATGATAGGCCGAGCGGATGCCCTGGCGTCCGAGGATGATGCCGCCGGTCGGAAAATCCGGTCCCGGAATGATAGTGTTGAGATCTTCGATCGAGAGCGCGGGATCGTCGATCAGCGCGACGCAGGCGTCGATCACCTCGCCGAGATTGTGCGGCGGAATGTTGGTGGCCATGCCGACGGCGATGCCGCCGGAGCCATTGACCAGCAGGTTCGGGAATTTTGCGGGCAGCACCCGCGGCTCGCGGAACGCGCCGTCGTAGTTGTCCTGGTAATCGACCGTATCCTTGTCGAGATCGTCGAGCAGCAGCTGCGCGATCTTGGTCAGGCGCGACTCGGTGTACCGCATCGCGGCCGCCATATCGCCGTCGACCGAGCCGAAATTGCCCTGGCCGTCGATCAGCGGCACGCGCATGGAGAATTCCTGCGCCATGCGGACCATCGCGTCATAGACCGACTGGTCGCCATGCGGATGGTATTTACCGATGACGTCGCCGACGGTGCGCGCCGACTTGCGGTACGGCTTGTTGTATTCGAACCCGTTCTCGGACATCGCGAACAGAATGCGGCGATGCACCGGCTTCAAGCCGTCGCGCGCATCCGGCAGCGCCCGCGCCACGATCACGCTCATGGCGTAATCGAGGTAAGAGCGTTTCATCTCGTCGAGGATGGATACGGGACGAATATCGGAAGGCGCCGGCGGTTCGCCGGGCTTCTCATCTTCAGTGTCAGACAAAGGGGAAATCCGCTCAGTTTTGGCTCAGAATCATATAGCGTATCGAGGCCTTTCTAACCACCCCTAACTGCCCTGCGCCAGCGGTTTTTCCCTTCGTTTTTTCATGGACTTAAGGGCTGGTTGATGCAGCCTGCCGAGGCAGCGAATCCAGCCGGGCGAAGCGACCGGAAAATCGCATCGGCGCACCGCCCATTGGGGGGATCATGAGCCGAACAGGACCTCGTGCATGAGCCGGCCCGGAACCAGCGTGAACAGCCCCGCCAGCACCAGCGCGCCGGCATAGATCGAGATCATCGTGATTCTGTGGGCGCGCACGCGATGCGCGCGGGCAGCCATCATCCCCAGCACCAGCATGATGGGCACGAACACCGAGAGCAGGTGAATCGGGCTCCACGGCCCCCACAGCTTGATTCCGTGGATCAGGAATGAAGAACCGCTGATCACCAGCATCAGTAGCACCCAGACCCATCCCAGCGCCCGGTGCGGCAGCGCGCCCTTGGGGGCTGCGATCTGAACCGCGCCGAGCACGAAGGCCGCCATTGCGGCGAAGGCGTGCAGCTGGATTTCGGGAGCGGCAGCGAGCAACGGCGCGAGCGACATCCAAAACCCCTGCACAACATGACGCGAAGATCGATGTAATGAGTATTTACATCTATCTTTCCACTGTCAAGTTTAATCTCGCAATGCTCGAAAACGCATCATGGCCGGACTCTGGAGCCCGGCCATGAAACGCTCGTATCCCGATTCCGCAAACCGCGATCAGAACGGAATGTCGTCGTCCATGTCACTATTGCGAGCGCCGGCGCCGGCCGCCACGCGGCGTGGTGCGGGGCTGGACGAAGGTCCGCCCGAGCCGAAATCGCCGCCGCCGGACTCATCCGGCCCGAAACTGCCGCCGCCGCCGGCACCGCTGCGGCCGTCCAGCATGGTCAGCGTCGAGTTGAACCCCTGCAGCACGACTTCGGTGGAGTATTTTTCGACGCCGGCCTGATCGGTCCATTTGCGGGTCTGCAGCGCGCCCTCGATGTAAACCTTGGCGCCCTTCTTGAGATATTGCTCGACGATCTTGCAGAGCGGCTCGGAGAAGATCACCACGCGGTGCCACTCGGTCTTTTCCTTGCGCTCGCCGGTGGCCTTGTCGCGCCAGGTCTCGGAAGTCGCCACGCTCAGATTGGCGATCGGCCGTCCATCCTGGGTCCGCCGGATCTCCGGATCCTTGCCGAGATTTCCGACCAGAATCACCTTGTTTACGCTTCCCGCCATCGCCGCTCTCCACTCCTGAATGTACTGAACTGTCCGGATCCGTAGGCCGCCGGCTGAATTCCGGGATTGCCTTTCGGATCATGTCTGGGACTACCTTGAACTGGACCCTATACGCTCAACGCCGCCGCGCGCCTTGCCAACGCCCGGCACCGAGCGGTTATCCACATATAGCATGCCAGGGAGAGATGTTCCAGTTTTGTTCTGGGCATGGCGGCATTACCGGTTGCGGGCCGGTAACCCGGCACGGCGGCGATGCAGCGAGCGAAAAAAGTTCCATCCGGGTTCCGCGCTGGCGAACGAATATCGTAAATAAATCACTAACTTGCCACAATTCACTTCGCCGCCGAGTGTTGCATTTCGGAGACGGCATTTTTTATGGAATCGAATATTGTCATTTTCGGAATTGAGACGTTTGGGCGCTCGCCCCGAAAATTCAAGACCGCTTCGGGACCACGGAAGCGGACAAAAACTGGAGAACCGAGATGAAGAAGTTTCTGCTGGGTACTGTTGGGCTGGTTGCGCTGAGCATGGCTGCACCGGCTTCGGCGGCTGACATGGCCGCCCGCCCCTACACCAAGGCGCCCCCGATGGTTGCCGCGGTCTACGATTGGACCGGCTTCTACGTCGGCGTCAACGGCGGCTGGGGATCGAGCCGCAAGAACTGGGATTTCGTGACTCCGGGCGGCGTGTTCGTCGCTAACGAAGGCAGCCATGATGCCACCGGCGGCACCGTCGGCGGTCAGATCGGTTATCGCTGGCAGGCTTCGCAGTGGGTGTTCGGTTTGGAAGCTCAGGGCAACTGGGCTGACTTCCAGGGCCGCAACGTCAGCCTCGCCTTCCCGGCGTTCAGCAACGACACCCGCGTCGATGCCTTCGGCCTGTTCACCGGCCAGGTCGGTGTCGCCTTCAACAACGCCCTGCTCTACGTCAAGGGCGGCGCCGCGGTCACCTCGGATCGTTACCGCTCGTTCGCGACCGGCACCGGCATCCAGGTTTCCAACAACGTCGATGACACCCGTTGGGGTGCCGTGGTCGGCGTCGGTGCGGAATACGGCTTCGCCCCGAACTGGTCGTTCGCAGTTGAGTACGATCATCTGTTCATGCAGGATCGGACCTACTCGTTCATCAACAACGGCGTTGCCGGTGCCGCTGGCACCCTGTTCGGCACCGATCGCATCCGTCAGGACGTCGACCTCGTTACCGCCCGCATCAACTACCGTTGGGGCGGCCCGGTCGTCGCGCGGTACTGATCTTCCCGATCCGATCTCCATTCAGCTACGAAAGGCCGGCCGTGCGCCGGCCTTTTTGCTGTTCGGCATACGGCGCAATTTCGTCAGTTCGCTGCTGGCTGTATCCGTTGGGTGACAGTTTTTCCTCGATTGCACTGTACGGTGCTCGCAACAAGTTGATTCAGTCGCTGGAGAAGACAAATGAAAAAGATACTGCTCGGATCGGTCGGCCTGCTCGTGCTGGCGACATCCGCTTCCGCGGCTGACATGGCTGCCCGTCCCTACACCAAGGCGGCCCCGATGGTCGCGATGTATAATTGGGGCGGCTTCTACCTCGGCGCCAACGGCGGCTGGGGATCGAGCCGCAAGTGCTGGGACCTCACCAATTTCGTCCTTGGCGGTCCGGTCGTTCCGAATCTGCCCGAGGGCTGTCACGATGCGTCAGGCGGCACCGTCGGCGGCCAGATCGGCTATCGCTGGCAGGCCGCATCATGGGTCTTCGGCCTGGAAGCCCAGGGCAACTGGGCTGACTTCAAGGGATCCAACATCAGCAACCAGCTGATCTCCCGCAACGAATCCAAGGTCGAAGCCTTCGGTCTCTTCACCGGTCAGGTCGGCTACGCCTGGAACAACGCGCTCCTCTACGTGAAGGGTGGCGCCGCCGTCACCAGCGACAAGTACACCGGCTTCACCCCGGTCCCCGGCATCGTCCCCGCCGGCACCGCGTTTGATTCGGGCAAGGAAACCCGTTGGGGCGCCGCGGTCGGCGTCGGCCTTGAATATGGCTTCACCCCGAACTGGTCGTTCGGCGTTGAGTACAATCATTTGTTCATGGGGGACCGCGACGTCACGATGAGCTCGACCGGCGCGGTGGCTCCGGCTGGAGCTTTCGTACGGACCGATCGCATCAGCCAGGATGTCGACATGGTCACCGCCCGCATCAACTACAAGTTCGGCGGCCCGGTCGTCGCGCGGTACTGATCTTCGCGACCTGAGCGATTGAGCTACGAAAAGGCCGGCCTTGCGCCGGCCTTTTTATTGGCCGGCAACGCTTGAGGCCGATACTGCTCCGGCCTGAACTCAACCTGTGGGACAGATTGAATAATTTTACTGGCTGTGGCTGCGGTGTTACAGCCCTTGTCGCCGGGTTCCGCTATGTTCCGACTCGAACTTCTCCCGATTGAACGCAGGTTTGGAGAATGGCAATGAACCGGGTTTTGCTGGGTACCATTGGCGCCATCGCGATGGCGACGTCGGCATCGGCCGCCGATCTGGCTCCACGTCCCTATACCAAGGCGGCTCCGATCGTTGCCGCGGCCTATTCCTGGTCCGGTTTCTACGTCGGTGTTCACGCCGGATACGCCTGGATGGACAGCACCGACAACATCACGGCGGCCAATGCAGCTGCCCTGGTGTTCTTGGCTCCTCCGCCTGACATAGCGCCTTCGCTGCCGCTCGATCCCAGGGGATTCATCGGAGGCGGCCAGGTCGGCTACAATTGGCAGATCAGCCCGACGTGGCTGATCGGCCTTGAAGCCGATTTTTCGGGCACCAACCTCAATCGTACGGTCGCGTTGCCCGGACCCGACGACTTCAGCCGCATCATCACAGCCAATGAAAAGATGGATTGGTTTGGCACGGTGCGTGGACGCGTCGGCGTGACGTTCGACCGGACGCTGCTTTACGCGACCGGCGGCCTGGCCTACGGACACGTCAGCCTCTCGACCGCTCTGACCAGGATCACCGGCGCGGGATGCGCCGCCAACAACTGTCAAAATGGTTCGATCACCGACACCCGGTTCGGCTGGACCGTAGGCGGCGGCGTCGAATGGGCGTTCGCCGACAACTGGAGCGTCAGGGGCGAATACCTCTATTACGACCTCGGAACCATATCCCACGCGATGACGGATCCGCAATTTCCGGCGATCTTCAATGCCACCGCCGACTTGAAGGGCAGCATCGCGCGAGCGGGGCTGAACTATAAATTCAATTGGGGAAGCGCGGTCGTCGCCAGATACTGATCGGCCGGAGCGTTTGAGCTACGGAAGGCCGGCCTTGCGCCGGCCTTTCTGCATGCCGGGTGCTGCCATCTGCTGCCATTGAAACCGCGTTCGAAACAAACGGTTGATGAGTAGCGGTTGGGGCTGGAAATCCCCGCGGTTCTTCCTATGTTCCAAGCTTCACCCCATCGGCGTAAGGTCCCGGTTGATCCGGCGATGCGCGCCTGAACGCTAGCGGCGTCTCGCACGCCCACGGGAATGCCGACATGGATGAAGTGCTGAGGGCGAAGCGCCAACCGAACGCCGGCTCCGGCACGCGCGCGATCACGATTCGCGGCGCGCGCGAGCACAATCTCAAGAACGTCGACCTGGAAATACCGCGCGACAAGCTCGTGGTGTTCACCGGCCTGTCGGGCTCAGGCAAATCCTCGCTTGCCTTCGACACCATCTATGCCGAGGGCCAGCGGCGCTACGTCGAATCGCTGTCCGCCTATGCGCGCCAGTTCCTGGAGATGATGCAGAAGCCCGACGTCGACCAGATCGACGGGCTGTCGCCGGCGATCTCGATCGAGCAGAAGACGACCTCGAAAAACCCGCGCTCGACCGTCGGCACCGTCACCGAGATCTACGACTACATGCGGCTGCTGTGGGCCCGCGTCGGGGTGCCCTACTCGCCCGCCACGGGACTGCCGATCGAGAGCCAGATCGTCTCGCAGATGGTCGACCGCGTGCTGGCGCTGCCCGAGGGCACCCGGCTCTATCTGCTGGCGCCCGTGGTGCGCGGCCGCAAGGGCGAGTACCGCAAGGAACTCGCCGAATACCTCAAGAAGGGTTTTCAGCGCGTCAAGATCGACGGCGCCTTCCATGAGCTGTCGGAAGCCCCCGTGCTCGACAAGAAATTCCCGCACGACATCGACGTGGTGGTCGACCGCATCGTGGTCCGCCCCGATATCGGCCAGCGCCTCGCGGAAAGCTTTGAGACGGCCTTGAAACTCGCCGAGGGCCTGGCGGTGATCGAGTATGCGGACGCGCCACCCGCCGTCGCCGAAACGAAAAAGTCCGACAAGAAGACCGCCAAGATCCACGACAAGACCGGCGCCGAGCGGATCCTGTTCTCGGAAAAATTCGCCTGTCCGGTCTCCGGCTTCACCATTCCGGAAATCGAGCCCCGGCTGTTCTCCTTCAACAACCCCTACGGCGCCTGCCCGGCCTGCGGCGGCCTCGGCGTCGAGCAGCACATCGATGAAGAGCTGGTGATTCCCGACAAGGACCTGACCCTGCGCAAGGGCGCAATCGCGCCATGGGCGAAATCGTCCTCGCCCTATTACATCCAGACCCTGACCGCGCTCGGCAAATTCTACAAGTTCACGCTCGACACCAAGTGGAAGGACTTGCCCAAGAAAGTGCAGCAGGCCTTGCTGCACGGCTCCGGCGATGACGAGATCAAATTCTCCTATGAAGACGGCGTGCGCTCCTACGACACCAAAAAACCGTTCGAGGGCGTGGTCACCAATATCGACCGCCGCTATCGCGAGACCGACAGCGAATGGGCGCGCGAGGAACTCGGCAAGTATTTTTCCAACGTGCCCTGCGGCGCCTGCCACGGCCACCGGCTGAAGCCGGAGGCGCTGTGCGTCAAGATCGGCGGCAAGCACATCGGCGAGATCTCGGAACTGTCGGTGCGCCGCGCCGGCGAGTGGTTCGAGACCGTGCCGAAGGCGCTGAACGCGCAGCAGAACGAGATCGCCGCGCGCGTGCTGAAGGAGATCCGCGAGCGGCTATCCTTCCTGCTCGACGTCGGCCTCAATTACCTGACGCTGGCGCGCGCCTCCGGCACGCTGTCCGGCGGCGAGAGCCAGCGCATCCGGCTGGCGTCACAGATCGGCTCGGGACTGACCGGCGTGCTCTATGTGCTGGACGAGCCCTCGATCGGCCTGCACCAGCGCGACAATGCGCGGCTTCTGGAAACCCTGAAGCGGTTGCGCGACCTCGGCAATACCGTGATCGTGGTCGAGCATGACGAGGACGCCATTCGGCTGGCCGACTACGTCGTCGACGTCGGCCCCGGCGCCGGCGTCCATGGCGGCAACATCGTCGCCAAGGGCACGCCCGCCGAAGTCATGGCCAATCCGAAGTCGCTGACCGGCAAATATCTCACCGGCGAATTGTCGGTGGAGATTCCGGAGCGCAGGCCGCCGAACCACCGCCGCACCATCAAGGTGATCAACGCCCGCGGCAACAATCTGAAAAACGTCTCGGCGGAAATTCCGCTCGGCCTGTTCACCTGCGTCACCGGCGTTTCCGGCGGCGGCAAGTCGACCTTGCTGATCGACACCCTCTACAAGGCCATCGCGCGAAAACTCAACAACGCCAGCGAGGGCGCCGCCCCGCACGACCGCATCGAGGGCCTCGAGCATATCGACAAGATCATCGACATCGACCAGTCGCCGATCGGCCGCACCCCGCGCTCCAACCCCGCCACCTATACCGGCGCCTTCACCCCGATCCGCGAATGGTTCGCCGGCCTGCCGGAGGCCAAAGCGCGCGGCTACGAGCCCGGCCGCTTCTCCTTCAACGTCAAGGGCGGCCGCTGCGAGGCCTGCCAGGGCGACGGCGTCA
>JAZJYY010000043.1:0-36472 GCA_040390145.1 Pseudomonadota bacterium | reverse complement strand
CAGATCTCCGGCGCCATCATCGGTGTCACGCTGGTGATGATCGGCGTGTTCGTGCCGATGGCGTTCTTCCCGGGCTCGGTCGGCATCATCTACCGCCAGTTCTCGGTCACCATGGTGGCCGCCATCGGCTTCTCCGCGCTGCTGGCGATGTCGCTGACGCCGGCGCTGTGCGCGACGCTGCTGAAGCCGGTCGAGGCCGGCCATGGCCACGCGCGCAAGGGCGTGTTCGGCTGGTTCAACCGCGGGCTCGACAACGTCAAGGATCGCTATGCCGGCACCGTGGGCTGGTCGCTGAAGCGCACCGGGCGGCTGATGCTGGTCTACGCCGCACTGCTGATCGGCCTGGGCTGGGCCTTCCTTCGCCTGCCCGGCGGCTTCCTGCCCGTCGACGACCAGGGCTTCATCACGACCGACGTGCAGACGCCGGCCGACTCCTCGTATGCGCGCACCGAGGCCGCGGTCGAGAAGGTGGAAAAATATCTGGCGCAGCGCGCCGGCGTCGAGACCGTGACGTTCCTGACCGGCTTCAGCTTTCTCGGCCAGGGCATCAATACCGCGCAGGCTTTCATCACGTTGAAGGACTGGTCGGAGCGCCCGGCCAAGGATTCCGCGGCCGCCATCGTCGCCGACATCAACCGTGACCTCTCATCGATCCGCGACGCCAAGATTTCGGCGCTGCAGCCGCCGCCGATCGACAACCTCGGCAATTCCTCCGGCTTCTCCTTCCGCCTGCAGGACCGCGGCCAGAAGGGCTATCCGGCGCTGGTCGCCGCCGCCGACCGCCTGATCTCGGAGGCCAATGCGAGCCGGGTGCTGCAGAAGGTCTTCGTCGAAGGCCTGCCGGCGGGGCCGCAGGTCAACCTTTCGATCGACCGCGAAAAGGCCGGCGCCTTCGGCGTCACCTTCGAGGACATCAACAACACGATCTCCACCAATCTCGGATCGAACTACATCAACGACTTTCCGAACCGCGGCCGGATGCAGCGGGTGATCGTGCAGGCCGCCGACACCAGCCGCATGAACGCCGACGACATCCTCAACTACAACGTCAAGAACAGCAGGGGACAGCTGGTGCCGTTGTCCGCCTTCACCACGGTGGAGTGGTCGAAGGGCCCGACCCAGATCGCCGGATTCAACTATTATCCCGCGGTGCGCATCAGCGGCGAAGCCAAGCCCGGCTTCACCTCCGGCGACGCCATCGCCGAGATGGAGCGGCTCGCCGGCCGGCTGCCGCGCGGCTTCGGTTTCGAGTGGACCGGGCAAAGCCTGCAGGAAAAGCTGTCGGGCTCGCAGGCGCCGATCCTGCTCGGCCTGTCCCTGCTGGTGGTTTTCCTCTGTCTCGCCGCACTCTATGAAAGCTGGACCATTCCGCTGGCGGTGCTGCTGACGGTGCCGCTCGGCATCTGCGGCGCCGTGCTGGCGGCGACCATGCGAGGCCTGCCCAACGACGTCTATTTCACGGTCGGCCTGATCACCATCATCGGCCTCGCCGCGAAAGACGCGATTCTGATCATCGAATTCGCCAAGGATCTGCGCGCGCAGGGCAAGCCCCTGATCGAGGCCACGGTGGAAGCCTGTACCTTGCGCTTCCGCCCGATCCTGATGACCGGCCTCGCCTTCGTCTGCGGCGTGCTGCCGATGGTGATCGCAAGCGGTGCCGGCGGCGCCAGCCAGCAGGCGCTCGGCACCAGCGTGATGGGCGGCATGATCGCCGTGGTGATCCTGGCGCTGCTGATGGTGCCGGTGTTCTTCGTGGTGGTGCAACGGGTGCTGGCGGGGGACCGGGAGAAGGTGGCGGTGGTGGAAACGCAGGTCACGACTGAAGCGTCGAAGCCGTAAAGCGACATCCCCACAATTCGTCATGCCCGCGTAGGCGGGCATCCAGTACTCCGCGACCATACGGCCAAGCGATGAGCGGCGAGGCATGCTGATCATCCGCCTTCGCGGATGATGACGCTGAAGGCGCCGTCACTTCCCCAGCGGCTTCAATATCTTCACCAGCTCCGCATGCACGAACTCATTGCCGCAGATCAGATTCCCCGTCTTCAGCGGATCATCATCCCCCTCGATCCCGCTCACCGTGCCGCCGGCTTCGCGGATGAGGATCTGGCCGGCGGCCATGTCCCAGGGTTGCAGGTTGCGTTCCCAGTAGCCGTCGAGGCGGCCGGCGGCGACGAAGGCCATGTCGAGGGAGGCGGCGCCGAACCGGCGCAGGCCGGCCACCTTGTTCTGGATCGCGGTCATTTCCAGCCGCGACAAATTGTGGTCGCCGCGGCCGATATGCGGCAGGCCGCAGGCGACCACGCACTCGTTGAGCTGGCGGCGGCCGGCGACGCGCAGGCGCTGGTCGTTGAGGAAGGCGCCCTTGCCGCGCTCGGCGGTGTAGAGCTCGTCATTGGCGGGATTGTAGATCACGCCGGCGATGATGACGCCCTCGCGCTGCAGGCCGATCGAGATCGCGAATTGCGGGATGCCGTGCAGGAAGTTGGTGGTGCCGTCGAGCGGGTCGACGATCCAGGTGTGGGTCTTGTCGTCGCCGATCCGTGCGCCGCCTTCCTCGCCGATGAAGCCGTAGCCGGGCCGCGCCTTCAACAGGTCGGTCAGCAGCATCTCCTCGGCGCGCTTGTCAGCCAGCGAGACGAAATTCGCCGGTCCCTTCAGCGACACCTGCAGGTTCTCGATCTCGCCGAGGTCGCGCTTGAGGCTGCGGCCGGCGCGGCGCGCGGCCTTGACCATGACGTTCATAAGGGCTGATTGCAGCATGATACCGGCTTATAAAGGAGGGGACGGCCGAGGCCGTCATCGTCGGATTGGGTGCCCTGCCGGTGTGGTGGCGTCAAGGCGGATCATTTGGTGCCGAGCCATTTGCGGGCGGCATCCTGGGCCTTGGTGCGGTCTGCCGGGCTCAAGGCGGCCAACGCCTCATCAAGCGCGGGATCGCCCTTGCCGGCGGTTTTCGCAACAATGTGCCATTTAAGGCCCTCGATCTTGTCCATTGCTACGCCCTGTCCGTTCACCAGCACGCGGGCGAGGCGGTTTTGCGCGATCGCGCTGTTCTGCCGGGCTGCCTTCGTCAGCAGCGCCACCGCGGCCGCCTCGTTCTTCGGGGTTCCGGTGCCGTTGAACAATGCGATGGCGTATTCGACCTCGGCGTCGACATTGCCGGCCAGGGAGGCCGCCTGCAGCAGCCGCACCGCCTTCTCGATGTCCTTGGGCACCCCGGTGCCCTCCTTGTAGAAGGTGGCGAGCGCGTATTGCGCTTCCGGATTGCCGGCGTCGGCGGCGACCCGCAGCAGCTCGGCGGCGCGCTTGACGTCCTGCGGCAGCGTCTGCCCGTCGAGATAGAGCAGCGCCAGATTATAGGCCGCCTTCGGATTGCCGAGCTTTGCGGCGGAGGCCAGCAGCTTGACCGCCTCCTCGCGGTTGACCGGGCCGCCGCGCCCGGCGAGCCGCAACATCGCCAGCGCGAACATGCCCTCGCGGTCGCCGCCGTCGCCGGCGCGCTTGTACCACTCGGCGGCCCTGGCATAGTCGCGCTTGACGCCCAGGCCGTTGGCATAGAGCTCGCCGAGCATGGTCATCGCCTTGGGATCGCCGTTGAACCGGGCGCGGTTGGTCGCGAGGTCAAAGGCGGTCTTGTACTGGCCGCGCTGGTAGGCGCCATAGACCAGGTCGACGTTGGGATCGTCGAACACCGGAGCGGGCGTCACGGTCGCCGTCGGCGCCGGCGTCGCGGCGGGTTTTGGCGTTGCGGCCGGCGCGTTTTTTTTGGCGGCGGCAGGCGCTTTCGGCTTCGCGCTCTCCTTGGCCTTTTCCTGCTTGACCGGCGTCGGCATCCCCGGCGGAGGCAGCAGCGGCTTCGGCGCACCGGGAGGCGGCAGCAGCTGGGTCTGCGCCATGGCGCTTGCCGGGATCAGCAGCAAGCCTGTCAGCAACATCGCCGGGATCGATAGGGGGCGCGGGATCTTCATTTCCGGCGTTATCCCTGTTCGGCTTTGACTTTTCCGGACATGGCGGCGTGCGCTTGCCTGATGGTCTGTTGCGCGTCTTCGAGGGCCGCCGCGGCACCGCGCGGATCAGCCCAGATGAAATCGCCGACCAGCACAAAATCCGCGCCGACCGCGGCGAATTCGCGGGCTTCCTCCAGCGACGCCGCATAGCCGACACAGGGCGGCTCGAACAGCTCGGCCCACCATTCGAGGCGCTCGGCGATCGCCTCGACCGAGGGCCTCGTTCCCTGCGCATCCGGTTCACCGAACAGCACGTAGTCCGCGCCAGCTTCGCCCGCGGCCATCGAATCGTGCCGTGTCGGCAGCCCGCCGACGCCGGCGATACGGTCGGGTTTCAGCGACGGCATGGCCTCGGCCAGCGCCTCGATGCCGGTGACATGCGCGCCGTCGGCGCCGGCGCGGGCCACCATCTCGACATGGCCGTCGAGCAGCAGCGCTGCTCCGCCGTCCTGGATCACGGGCGCCAGCGCCTTGATCCGCGAGATCATGGTGCGCTGGTCGGTCGGTTTCAGCCGCAACAGCACCGCGGCGATATCGGCGGCCGCCAGCAGGCCGGGAAGGCTGGCCAACAGCGCCGCGGGATCGTCCACCTCCGGCGTCGCGAGATAGAGACGCGGCACGGGGCGCGGTGGAACGGGTTTGGTGGCCAATTCTATGCCGCCTTCTTTTCGAGGTCGGCCTGCCATTCGCCCTTGCTCGCCAGCGAATTCATCCGCGCGCGATGGGTAAAGGCGCGCTGGCCGGCGGCGACGTTCTCCGCCTTGCCCGACCACGCCTTCTGCGGCGCGGCCTGCAGCGCCCGGCCGTAGGAGAAGGTGAGTTGCCACGGCAGTTTACCCATCGCGTTCATCGCGCTCAAATGCGCGGTCGCGTCCTCGTCGGATTGCCCGCCGGAAAGGAAGGCGATGCCGGGCACCGCGGCCGGAACGCACGCCTTCAACAGCCGGATGGTCTTTTCCGCGACCTCCTCGACCGAGGCCTGTCTTGCACTCTTCTTGCCGGAAATGACCATGTTGGGTTTCAGGATCATGCCTTCCAGCTCAACGCGCTGGACCCGCAATTCCTGAAACGTCTTGTTGAGCACGTGCTGCGTCACCTCATAGCAGCGGTCGATATCGTGGCCGCCGTCCATCAGTACTTCCGGCTCGACGATGGGCACAATCTGCGCGGCCTGGCACAGCGCGGCGTAGCGCGCCAGCGCGTGGGCATTGACGTGGATCGCCGTCATGGAGGGGATACCCTCGCCGATATCGATCACCGCGCGCCATTTGGCGAAGCGGGCGCCGCGCTCGTAATATTTCTTCAGCCGTTCGGCCAGCCTGTCCAGCCCTGACGTAACCAGTTCGCCGGGACAGAAGGGCAGCGCCTGGGTGCCCTCGTCGACCTTGATGCCGGGAATGGCGCCGGATTGTTCGATCAGCCTGACCAGCGGCGTGCCGTCGGCGGCGTCCTGCCAGATGGTCTCGTCATAGAGGATGACGCCGGAGATGTACTGGCGCATCGCTTCCGAGGAACGGAACAGCATTTCGCGATAGTCGCGGCGCGACTGCTCGGTCGACTCGACCTTGATGGCGTCGAAGCGCTTCTTGATGGTGCCGGACGATTCGTCGGCGGCGAGGATTCCCTTGCCCGGCGCCACCATGGCCAGGGCAATCTTGTTCAGATCGGCGAGATTCATCGGTGCGTCCTCCCGAGCACTATCTGTTGCGGGCCAAAATAGACGGTTCTCGGGCAAAACCCAAGAAAACGTCCAGGGAATTGCTCAAGAACTGCATAGGGGAACGCGACGAAAACGCTGCGGCGCGAGGTCCGCCGGCAACCGGTCACGCGACTTTCGGGTCGAGTTCGCCCTTGACGTAGCGCTTCGCCATTTCGGCCGTCGTCAGCACCCGCTTGATCTTGCCGGCCTGGCCCGCGGTGTTGAATTCGTGCAGGCGCTGCTTGCAGAGCTTCGCCATCGCTTCCATCGCCGGCTTGAGATATTTGCGCGGATCGAATTCTTCCGGGTTGTCCTTCAGGACCTTGCGGATCTGTCCGGTCATCGCCATCCGGTTGTCGGTGTCGATGTTGATCTTGCGGACGCCGTGCTTGATGCCGCGCTGGATCTCGGAAACCGGCACGCCCCAGGTCGGCTTCATCTTGCCGCCATTGGCGTTGATGATGTCCTGCAGGTCCTGCGGCACCGAGGAGGAGCCGTGCATCACCAGATGCGTGTTCGGCAGCTTGCGGTGGATTTCCTCGATCACCTTCATGGCGAGGATGTCGCCGTCCGGCTTGCGGGTGAACTTGTAGGCGCCGTGCGAGGTGCCCATCGCGATCGCCAGCGCGTCGACTTTTGTTTCCTTGACGAACTTGACGGCCTCGTCGGGATTGGTCAGCAACTGGTCGTGCGAGAGCTTGCCCTCGGCGCCGTGGCCGTCCTCCTTGTCGCCCATGCCGGTCTCGAGCGAACCGAGCACGCCGAGTTCGCCTTCCACCGAAATGCCGCCGAGATGCGCCATGTCGGTGACGGTTTTGGTGACGCCTACATTATAGTCCCAGTCCGCCGGCGTCTTGCCGTCGGCCTTCAGCGAACCGTCCATCATGACGGAGGTGAAGCCGGCCTGGATCGCGGTCATGCAGGTGTCGGGGCCGTTGCCGTGGTCGAGATGCACGCAGACCGGGATCTGCGGATAGATTTCCGTCACCGCATCCATCATGTGCTTCAGCATGATGTCGTTGGCGTAGGACCGCGCGCCGCGCGAGGCCTGGATGATGACGGGCGCATCGAGGCTGGAGGCGGCCTCCATGATGGCCAGCGCCTGCTCCATGTTGTTGATGTTGAACGCCGGCACGCCGTAGTCGTGTTCCGCCGCGTGGTCGAGCAATTGACGCAACGTAATGCGTGCCATGTGTTCTGTTCTCCGCGTTGGGGCTGTTACGCCCGATCAGGTCTCAAACTAGCGTATCTTCAGAACCTCGACGCCGGGCAAGGGTTTGCCTTCCATCCATTCAAGGAACGCGCCGCCCGCGGTCGAAACATAGGTGAAATCGCCCGATACCCCGGCCTGGTTCAGCGCCGCCACGGTGTCGCCGCCGCCGGCGACCGAGATCAGCTTCCCGGCCCTGGTCCGCTCGGCGGCGTGCTTCGCCGCCACCATGGTGCCGCGGTCGAACGGCGTCATCTCGAACGCACCGAGCGGGCCGTTCCAGACCAATGTAGCGGCATCGTCGATCGCGGCATGAATCCGCGCGATCGACTGCGGGCCGACGTCGAGGATCATGCCGTCGGCGGGAATGGCATCGAGGCCGTAGGCCTGGGACGGCGCATTGGCCGCGAAGTGATAGGCGACGACGGCGTCGACCGGCAGGATGATGGCGCAATTGGCGGCTTCCGCCTTGGCGATGATCCGCAGCGCGGTCGCCGCGAGGTCCTTTTCCGCCAGCGACTTGCCGACGCCGACGCCCTGCGCATGCAGGAAGGTATTGGCCATGCCGCCGCCGATCACCAGCGCGTCGACCTTTGTCACGAGGTTTTCCAGCAGGTCGATCTTGGATGAAACCTTGGCGCCGCCGACGATCGCAATGACCGGATGGGTCGGCGCATCCAGCGCCTTGCCCAAAGCGTCGAGTTCGGCCTGCATGGTGCGCCCGGCATAGGCCGGCAGCTTGTGGCCGAGGCCTTCGGTGGAGGCGTGGGCGCGGTGCGCCGCCGAGAAGGCGTCGTTGACCCAGATATCGCCGAGCTTTGCCAGCTCGGCGACGAAGGCCGGATCGTTCTTTTCCTCCTCCTTGTGGAAGCGGGTGTTTTCCAGGCACAGGATATCGCCGTCCAGCATCGCAGCGATCGCCTTTGCTGCGGGCTCGCCGATGCAATCCTCCGCGAAGGCCACCGGCTTCTTGATCACCAGTGCCAGCGCCGCAGCCACCGGCTTCAGCGATTCCTTGGCATCGCGTCCCTTGGGCCGGCCGAAATGCGCCAGCAGAATGACCTTGCCGCCCTTGCCGGAGATTTCGCTGATGGTGGGTGCGACGCGCTCCAGCCTGGTGGCGTCGGTGACGCGGCCATCTTCCATCGGAACGTTAAGGTCGACGCGCAGCAGCACGCGCTTGCCCTTCACGTCGACGTCATCGAGGGTGTGGAATGATTTTGTCATGGCCGGACTCGAACTCTCCAGGCGGTCATTCCGGGGCGATGCGAAGCGTCGAACCCGGAATCTCGAGATTCCGGGTTCAGTCCTGCGGACCGCCCCGGAATGACGGTGCGTGAGTTAAAGCAGCTTTCCCATCGCCACGGCGGTGTCCGACATGCGGTTCGAAAAACCCCATTCGTTGTCGTACCACGCCATCACCCGCACCAGCGTGCCGTTCTGCACCTTGGTCTGGTCCATGTGGAAGGTGGCGGAATGCGGGTCGTGGTTGAAGTCGATCGAGACGTTCGGCGCGGTGGTGTAGCCGAGGATGCCCTTGAGCTGCTGCTCGCTGGCGCGCTTCATCGCCTCGTTGATTTCCTTCACGTCGGTCTTGCGCTGCGCGATGATCTTGAGGTCGACCACCGAGACGTTCGGGGTCGGTACGCGGATCGCGACGCCGTCGAGCTTGCCGACCAGTTCCGGCAGCACCAGGCCGATCGCCTTGGCAGCTCCCGTTGAGGTCGGGATCATCGACATCGCCGCGGCCCGGCCGCGGTAGAGATCGCTGTGCATGGTGTCGAGCGTCGGCTGGTCGCCGGTATAGGCGTGGATCGTGGTCATGAAGCCGGTTTCGATGCCGACGGTGTCGTTCAGCACTTTGGCGACCGGCGCCAGGCAGTTGGTGGTGCAGGAGCCGTTGGAGACCACCAGGTGATCTTTTGTCAATTTGTCGTGGTTGACGCCGAACACGATGGTCGCGTCCGCGCCGTCCGACGGCGCCGAAACCAGCACGCGCTTGGCGCCGGCGGTCAGATGCGCGGAGGCCTTGGCCTTGGCGCTGAAGATGCCGGTGCATTCCAGCGCGATATCGACGCCGAGTTCCTTCCAGGGAAGCTTGGACGGATCGCGCTCGGCGGAAACCCTGATCTTGCCGTTGCCGACGCTGATGGTGTCGCCCTCGACGGTGACGATGCCGGGGAAGCGGCCATGGACCGAATCGAAGCGCAGCAAATGGGCGTTGGTCTCGACCGGGCCGAGATCGTTGATGCCGACCACCTCGATATCCTTGCGGCCGGACTCGGCGATGGCGCGCAGGACGTTGCGGCCGATGCGGCCAAACCCGTTGATCGCGACCCGGATTGCCATTTGCTTCTCTCCTTCAATGACCTCTGTCAGCCCCGCGGAGGGCATTGAGCCATCCACGAGGATTTTACGGCGGACGCCCGGTTCGGCCGGGCGGGAGCGGATTAGATGACCGTTAGGTAGACCCTTTTCGGCCCAATCTCAACCTCAGCCGAGGCGCTTCAGGGCCGCGTTAACCGCAGCCTCGGCGGTGATGCCGAAATGCTTGTAGAGGTCCTTGGCGGGACCGCTTTCGCCGAAACCGTGCATGCCCACGAAGATGCCGTCATGGCCGATCACGGCATCCCAGCCCCAGCGCACCGCGGCCTCGATTGCAATCTTGACGGGGGCGTTGCCGATGATCAATTTTTGCTTGTCTTCCGGCAGCGAAAGCAGCAGTTCCAGCGACGGCACCGACACCACCCGCGACGCGATGCCGCGCTCGGCCAACTGCTTCTGCGCGGCCACCGCGATCTCGACTTCCGAGCCGGAGGCGAACAGTGAGACCTTGGCCTCGCCTTGGGCGGCGACCAGTTCATAGGCGCCCTGGCTGCACGGATTCTCGGCCGGCGCTGAGGTCCGCAACTGCGGCAGGTTCTGGCGGGTCAACGCCAGCACGGTCGGGCCGGTGGTCCGGTTCAGCGCCAGCTCCCAGCACTCGGACACTTCGACCGCGTCGCAGGGCCGAAACACCCGCATGTTGGGAATGGCGCGCAGGGCGGCGAGATGCTCGACCGGCTGATGGGTCGGACCGTCCTCGCCGAGGCCGATCGAATCGTGGGTCATGACATAGACGACGCCGGTGCCCATCAGCGCCGCCAGCCGCATCGCGGGCCGCGCATAGTCGGTGAACACCAGGAAGGTGGCGCCGTTCGGCGCGAAGCCGCCATGCAGGAAGATGCCGTTCATGGCCGCAGCCATGCCATGCTCGCGGATGCCGTAATGGACGAAACGGCCTTTCGGGGTCTTGGCTGAGAAGGCCGTCGCGGACTTCGCCTTGTTGTTGTTGGAGCCGGTGAGGTCGGCCGAGCCGGCCAGAAATTCCATCGGCATCGCCGCGGCGATGGCCTCGATCACGGATTCGGAGGACTTGCGGGTGGCGATATTCTCCGGCTTTTCCAGCAGCGCCTTCTTGTGCGCCTTGAACGCTTTTGCCAGAGCTGCCGGCCGTTCATGCCGCAGGCGGCGTTCGAATTCGGCGCGCTTGCGGTTGCCGAGCTGCGCGAACTGCGCCTCCCATTCCTTGCGCACAGCGGCGCCGCGGCTGCCCGCTTCACGCCAGGCTTTCAGGACGTCGTCGGGCACCGAAAACGGCTCCAGCGAAATGCCGAGCTTTTCCTTGGCGCCCTTCAGTTCCTCGGCGCCGAGCGCTTCGCCATGGGCCTTCGCGGTGCCGGCCCGGGTCGGCGCGCCGAAGCCGATCGTGGTCTTGCAGGCGATCAGCGACGGCTTGTTGGATTTCTGCGCGCGGGTGATGGCGGCGGCGATCGCCTTGGGATCGTGGCCGTCGATCAGTTCGGCGGCCCAGCCGGCGGACTTGAAGCGCTTCACCTGGTCGACGGAGTCGGCGATCGAGATGGGGCCGTCGATCGAGATGCCGTTGTCGTCGTACAGCACGATCAGCTTGTTGAGCTTCCAGTGCCCGGCCATGGCGATCGCTTCCTGCGATACGCCCTCCATCAGGTCGCCGTCGGAGCAAAGCACATAGGTGTGGTGGTTGACGATCTTCTTGCCGAATTCGGCGGCAAGCATTTTCTCCGCGACCGCGAAGCCGACCGAGGTGGCAATGCCCTGGCCGAGCGGTCCCGTGGTGGTCTCGATACCATGGGTGCGGAAATTTTCCGGATGGCCGGGGGTCAGCGAGTCGACCTGACGGAAACGCTTGATCTGGTCGAGCGTCATGTCCTTGTTGCCGGTCAGGTAGAGCAGCGCATAGAGCAGCATCGAGCCATGGCCGGCGGAGAGGATAAAGCGGTCGCGGTCCGGCCATTTGACATCGGCGGCGTCGAATTTCAGGAACTGGGTGAACAGCACGGTGGCGATGTCGGCGGCGCCCATCGGCAGGCCGGGATGGCCGGATTTGGCCTTCTCGACGGCGTCCATGGCAAGGCCACGGATCGCATTGGCCATACGGGAATGATCGACCTGCGTCATGATGATATCCGCCTGAAATGAGGTGTTTGGGGGCGATCCGCCGCGTGTGCGAATGCCGCGGTTACTGGCCCGAAGGCAACGGGAAGGGGCTGGATAGCACCTCGTTTCCCCGAGTCCAAGGCAAGGGAACGCGCTTGCGGTGCGAAAAGTTGCCTAAAGCATGATCCGGAAAGTGGATGCCGGTTTTCCGTGAAGATCCTGCTCACCAGCGAGCTGGATGGGGATGACGGGTTATCCCGATCTAGCGGTGCATAGCTTCTGAGCGGCGTTGCGCTCGGCTCGCTTGCCACGTAAATTTCCCCGCCTAAACGCTTGCCGGAATGCGGATTTTGCGCCCCGGCAGACCATGGAAGGTCCGCGCTGTCACTCATGAGTGATCGTCCCGCCAACGGCCCCGGCAACGCCGAACCGATCTTCGCCGACATCGACGCCGCGACGCGGCGGCTGATGGCGGCGCTCGATTCGCTGGAAAGCGCGGTGGAGCGCCGCCGCGAGGCCGACCGTGACGAGAACGAGTTGGCGGCCCGGATCCAGGCGCTCGGCGCCGACCGCTCGCGGCTCGCCGACGAACTCGACGGATCGCTGGTCAAGTCGCGCCGGCTTGAGCGTGCCAATCGCGAGATCGCCGACCGGCTGGACGCCGCGATCGGCACCATCCGCTCCGTCCTCGATCCCGGAGACAGCTGATGAACCATATCAATGTCACCATCAACGGCCGGCAGGTCCGGATGGCGTGCGAGGAAGGCCAGGAGACGCGCCTGCTGAAACTCGCCGAGAGCCTGGAATCGCGGATCCAGAGCCTGCGCGGCAAGTTCGGCGAGATCGGCGACGCGCGCCTGACGGTGATGGCGGCGCTGACCGTGTGCGACGAGCTGCTCGACGCCGGCCAGCGCATCCGCAACCTCGAAGAGGAACTCGAAGCGCTGCGCGACGTCCGCGTGACCTCGGCGGACCGTGCCCGGGCGACCCAGATCGCGGTGGTCAACGCGCTGAACTCCGCGGCCGACCGGATCGAGAAGACCACCCACGTGCTGAACCGCACCATCGGCGGCGGCGTGTTGATCGGGTAGGTTGGCGGGACTGCCTCCTCCGTCATTGCGAGGAGCGCTTGCGACGAAGCAATCCATTGCCTCACCAAAAGGAAAGCTGGATTGCCGCGCTGCGCTCGCAATGACGCGGAGGGGCCGTGGGCTGAGCCCCACCGAGCGGAATGCGTCGCGATTGCGTGACCAAAGCCCCCGTTACCGCTGGCGCAATGCCCGCATCGTAGTTACATTGGCTCTGCGAAGCTGTGTCGCGCGTCAGAAGCCATATATCCCCGGGGCCTTATCGATCCTTCCGGGAACTGTCCCTGGCCGGGTCCGTGGATCCGGTCATATGGTGCCCACCTACTTTCGTAGGGAACTCCGGGATCGAGTGCTTCAACGGCCATTACGGCTTCGCACTTTTCTTGTTTTTGCCGTCGGTTATTCTTCTGAAAATGCGTCCATAACGCTGGATGTCCGTTTTGCCGAACGAGCGATCGAAGGCCGATCTGCGCACCATCGCTCTCGCGAAGCGTGACGCATTGAGCGACAAGAAGCGCGCCGCCGCGGCCAAGGCTGTCGCCAAACGCGGCCTCCCTATCGAGATCGAGCCCGGCACCATCGTCTCCGGCTACTCGCCGATCCGCAGCGAGATCGATCCGCTGCCCTTGATGCGGATGCTGGCGGCGCAAGGCGCGCGGCTGGCGCTGCCGGCGGTGCTGGCGCGCGGCAAGTCGCTGGCCTTTCGCGCCTGGTCGCCCGACGACCGGCTGATGCTGGGGCCGCTCGGCATTCTCGAGCCGTCGCCGGCCGCAGCCGAACTCATTCCCGATATCATGCTGGTGCCGCTGGCCGCGTTCGACCGGCTCGGGCATCGCATCGGCTATGGCGCCGGGCATTACGACTACACGCTGGCGCATTTGCGCAAAGCCAAGTCGATCACGGCGATCGGCCTCGCCTTCGCGGCGCAGGAAATCGAGGCGGTACCGGCGTTGTCGCACGACGTGGCGCTGGATTATGTGCTAACGGAAACCGGGATGTTCGATTTCCGGAGTTGAAAGCTTTGCGTATTCTTTTCGTCGGGGACGTGGTCGGCCGGTCCGGTCGCACCGCTATCGCGGACCATTTGCCGGGCATGATCCGCGACTGGGCGCTCGATCTCGTCGTGGTCAATGGTGAGAACGCCGCCGGCGGCTTCGGCATCACCGAGGCGATCTACCAGGAATTCATCGACGCCGGCGCCGATGCGGTCACGCTCGGCAACCATTCCTGGGACCAGCGCGAGGCGCTGGTGTTCATCGAGCGCGCGCCGCGGCTGATCCGCCCGGCGAATTATCCAATGGGCACGCCGGGCCGCGGCGCCGCTTTGGTCGACACCAAGAACGGCAAGCGCGCGCTTGTCCTCAACGCGCTCGGCCGCGTCTTCATGACGCCGTTCGACGATCCGTTCGCGGTCCTCAACCGCGAACTCGAAGCCTGTCCGCTCGGCGAGGCGGCCGATGCCATCGTGGTGGATTTCCACTGCGAGGCGTCGAGCGAAAAACAGGGCATCGGATTTTTCTGCGACGGCCGCGCCAGCCTCGTGGTCGGCACCCACACCCATGTGCCGACCTCGGACCACCAGATCCTCGCCGGCGGCACCGCCTACATGACCGATGCCGGCATGACCGGCGATTACGATTCGATCATCGGCATGCAGAAGGAAGAGCCGCTGCGCCGCTTCACGTCAGGCATTCCCTCGGGCCGTTTCGAGCCTGCCACGGGCGTCGCCACCCTGAGCGGCGTCGCGGTCGAGACCGACGATGCGACCGGCCTCGCGCGCAAGGTCGCGCCGGTGCGGATCGGCGGCCGGCTGGAGCCGGCGCTGCCGGGATTCTGGACGACAGCCTGAACGCACGAAGCCGGCTTTGATCTCGCGCTGGATGGAGAATGGTTTGCGGGGTGCCCTGATCTGGATACTGGCGGCATTTCTTGCCACGGCGGCGCACGCGCAGACGCTGACCCAGCGGCCAGTCGCGCAGAACCCGGTGACGGCGGCCGAGATGACGGAGCGGCTGGAGAAATCCGCGGTTCGAACGGCGAAATCCGCACCGCAAGGCGCGGCGCGGGGATCGTCGGTCGATTTCACCTGGCCGGCCGATGCCGAGGAATACCGCAAGCTCGCCAAGCACGTGCTGGTGCTGGTCAGCGTGGTGACGCAGGACGCCGCCGAGCTGCCGCTGCGCCGCGTCTATGTCGATACCAATGGCAAGCAGATTCAGCTGACAAGGCTTTCCAGCCAGCGCAGCAGCGTGGCCAGGGATACGAAAACCTTCTCGGTGCTCGGCCCCTATCGCGAGGACGGATTCTACCTCGCGCCCGCCGGCGCGATGATGGCGGACGGCCATCTGCAGGCCGACTTCGCGGTGCGCCGGATCGGCTTCAATCTCTACCGACTGCCGGGCACGCCGCCGGACTTCATCCGGGCCGACAGCGATCCGATGCCGGCAAAGGATGCCAGGCCGGAAACGCCGGCGCTGAAGGCGATGCTGGAGCGGGAATACAAGGACTTTGAATTGCCGGAAAGCCTGCGCTGAGCGCTGGAACTAGAGTTTGTACGCTGTCCGGAATCCGCCCCAGTGGCGGCCATTGACGCGGATCGGCACGTCGATCTCGCGCATCATGATGGTCTTGCCGTTGCCCATGTCGCGGGCATAGCTCTGGATCAGATAGGCGCGCTGGTTGCGGCCGGCGGCGAGGCCCGCGGGATCGTTGAAGATGCGGCGGTTGCGGCTGTTGGCGGTGTTCCAGGCGACGTCGCCGGGACGCTGCGGATGCGAGTAGATCTTGTTGTGCACCGGCAGATAGCCGTTGCGGTCGATCATCGCGGCGAACGCCATCCGCGGATCCCTGGTGAGGAAAGCCTCCTGGAAGGGCGGCAGCGCGCGATCGGCCCAGTCCAGTATCCGGGTGCGGTGTTGCACCGGATTGGTGCCGGCGATTTCGACGTAGTTCTCATCGAACATGTCGTCCATGGAGATGGCGCGGCTCCTGATGCCGTCCTCGAAAATCCTGGTCAGCGCGCGGCCGGCTTCCATGGCGCGGGTGACGGATTCGGTGTTTTCGTCCTGGATCGACCACAGCTTGTCTTCGATCTTTTCCTTCAGCGCGGCATCCGCGGCCTCGAACCGCGCCCGGGCGCCGGCCTTCGAGTGTTCCCTGACACGGATCCGGCATGCGCCGATATCCTGCAGCGTGGCATTGAGGGCTTCGTTCAGCGGCAGCCTTCCGGCGTCCGGTCCGCCGATCAGGATGCCTTCGATCGAGATTTCATAGGCCGCGGCCGCGACCTTGCCGCGCGCCGTCTGAATTTCCATGTCCAGATGGCACGGCAGCGCCTGGTTCTTGTGCTGGTCCTTGCGTTCGTCCTGGCGCAGCAGCACCGCGCAGCGCGACTTCAGCTTTTGCGCGAACATGGTGACGGCCTTGCCGGCGCTAGCGACGCTTTCGCCATGGACCTCGGCCTGCTTGGTCACATGATCGATTTCGGCCGCGCTCTCGCCGACCGCGACGATGAAGTTCGACGCGGTGGCGGCGTTGTCGGATATCTCGCTGGTGGTTTCGGTCTGCTCCGCTACCGCACCGTTGACGATCTCGAATACCGGGCGGATGGCCTCGATTGCCTGCGAAATCCGGTGCACCGCGTCGACCGAGCCCGCGGCGTCCTTCTGCAGCGCGTCGATCTTCTTGGAAATTTCCTCGGTCGCGTTCTGGGTCTGCACCGCCAGTGCCTTGACCTCGGTGGCGACGACGGCAAAGCCGCGTCCGGCGGAACCGGCCCGCGCGGCCTCGATGGTGGAGTTGAGCGCCAGCAGCGTGGTCTGTCGCGCGATCTGCGCGATCAGATTGACGACATTGCCGATCGCGGCCGAGGACTCCCTGAGCCGGTCGACATTGAGGCTGGCTTCGCGGGCGGCGGCGCTGGCCTCGTCGGCGAGCTTGCTGGCGTCGCGCACCTGCGAACCGATGCCTTGCGCCGAATGGGTGAACTTGTCCGCGGCCAGCGAGAAGGTGCTCGCGGTGGACTGCGCGGCGCTGGTGCGCCCGGTCAGGGCGTCGGTGCGCTGTCGGATGCTGGAAAGCGTCGCCGCGGTGGCTTCGGCGCCACATGCGACCGAATTGGCCGCGCGCTCGAGCTGCCGAATCAAGGCGCCGAGTTCGAGTTCGAGCAGTTCGAGGATTTCCCGGGCCGAATCGCTCTCCGGCGCGGCGGGAGCATCGGCTGTCACGGCAGGGCTGGAAGCAACGACGGCAATAGCAGGCGCGGCCGGTTCCGGCAGACGTTTTCGAAACAAACCGAATGCCATGGGGGCGTCTCTCGGAAATGACGGGGGACGACGAAATGTGAGCGGCATTCTCCCATTCCCCGATGAAACCATGGTTAACGATTGCCTTTTTTGCGGGCAGCAACCACTACTGGCATACCGAAAACCCCGGTAAATCTTTGATTTCGACGGATTACCGGCCTATAACGCCGCGCCTTCCTCCCATTTCCTTCCCGGACGAATCCGAAAAGAGACCGCATGGCCGGACATTCCCAGTTCAAGAACATCATGCACCGCAAGGGCCGGCAGGATGCCCAGAAGTCGAAACTGTTCTCCAAGCTGGCGCGGGAAATCACCGTCGCCGCCAAGATGGGCGCGCCCGATCCCGCCATGAACGCGCGGCTGCGGGCCGCGATCATCTCCGCCCGCCAGGAGAACATGTCGAAGGATTCGATCGAGCGCGCGGTGAAGAAGGCGTCCGGCACCGAGGGCGAGAATTACGACGAGATCCGCTACGAGGGCTACGGTCCCGGCGGCGTCGCCGTGATCGTCGAGGCGCTGACCGATAACCGCAACCGCGCCGCCTCGGACATCCGCTCCTTCTTCACAAAGTCGGGCGGCAATCTCGGCGAAACCGGCTCGGTCGCCTTCATGTTCGACCACACCGGCATCATCGAATACGACGCCAAGGTCGCCTCCGACGACGCCATGCTGGAAGCCGCGATCGAGGCCGGCGCCGACGACGTCGTCTCCAGCGAGAACGGCCACGAAATCTACGCCTCCAAGGAAACTTTTCGCGACGTGGCCAAAGCGCTGGAAGCGAAATTCGGCGAAGCCCGCAAGGCAGCGCTGACCTGGAAGCCGCAAAACACCGTGCCGGTCGACGACGAGACCGGCGAGAAGCTGTTGAAGCTGATCGACCTGCTCAACGAGCATGACGACGTGCAGAACGTCTACGCCAATTTCGAAGTGTCGGACGCGCTGGTCGCCAGGATGGGCGGGTGATCAGGCCTTCCGTCGTCGCCCATTCTCAACTGTCATCGCCCGGCACTTGACCGGGCGACCCAGTAATCCGAGACGTCGGCGATTCCACCGAGAAGCCGCGGCGTACTGGGTCCCCGGTCAAGAGCCGAAGACGACAAGTGGGGCGGAGTGGCGCGTGTCGGAAAATCCTCATCATTCGCTTTGCCGGAGCGACACTGGCCGCAGGGGATGACGTTCTCTTTCTGTTTCGCCTGAGACGCTCCGGCGGTATCACTACCCCATGACATCACCTCCGATTCGCCAACCCGTCCGTATCCTCGGCATCGATCCGGGCCTGCGCCGTACCGGCTGGGGCGTGATCGAGATCGAGGGCAACCGGCTGACTTTTGTCAGTTGCGGCTCGGTGGAGCCGCCGGACAGCCTGCCGCTGGCGAGCCGGCTGCTGGCGATTCATGAGGGGCTCGCCGCGGTGCTCGGCGATTTCCAGCCGGCGGAAGCCGCGGTCGAGCAGACCTTCGTCAACAAGGACGGCGTCGCCACCCTGAAGCTCGGGCAGGCGCGCGGGGTCGCGATGCTGGCGCCGGCGATGTTCGGGATACCGGTGGCGGAATACGCCCCCAACCAGGTGAAGAAGACCGTGGTCGGCGCCGGCCATGCCGACAAGAACCAGATCCTGATGATGCTGAAGATTTTGCTGCCCAAGGCCGAGCCGAAATCGGCCGATGCCGCCGATGCGCTGGCGATCGCCATTACGCACGCGCATCACCGCGGCAGCGCCGCGCTGCGGCTGAAAGTGGTCGGCGCATGATCGGCAAACTCAAGGGCCTGATCGATTCCTACGGCGAGGATTTTGTCATTCTCGACGTCGGCGGCGTCGGCTACCAGGTGCATTGCTCGTCGCGGACGCTGCAGGCGCTGCCGTCGCCCGGCGAGGCGGCGGTGCTGTCGATCGAAACCTATGTCCGCGAGGACCAGATAAGACTGTTCGGCTTTCGCAGCGACAGCGAGCGCGAATGGTTCCGGCTGCTGCAGACGGTGCAGGGCGTCGGCGCCAAGGTGGCGCTGGCGGTGCTCTCGACGCTGCCGCCGGCCGATCTCGCCAACGCCATCGCATTGCGCGACAAGGCCGCGGTGACGCGCACGCCGGGCGTCGGCCCCAAAGTCGCCGAGCGCATCGTCACCGAATTGAAGGACAAGATTCCGGCCTTCGCCAATGTCGATCCGGCGCTGGTGCATCTGTCCGGCGCCATCGACGCCGACCGCGCGCCGCGCCCGGTCACCGACGCGATCTCCGCGCTGGTCAATCTCGGCTACGGCCAGCCGCAGGCGGCCGCCGCCATCGCCGCGGCGTCGCGCAGCGCCGGCGAGGCGGCGGAGACCGCGCAGCTGATCAAGCTGGGGCTGAAGGAACTGGCGAAGTGAGGAACCGACGGCGGATTTTTTTTGTTGGGCAGGCCGCGTCAGCTTTCTTCCCCCTCTCCCGCTTGCGGGGGAGGGCCGGGGTGGGGGTGCCCCAGCATACACCGCTGCCAGTTGAGAGAGTTCCCCCACCCGCCGCGCTCTATCGAGCGCGGCGACCTCCCCCGCAAGCGGGAGAGGTAAGAATCCAGCTTCGTGCTATTCTGCTGACATGACTACGCCTTCCCGCATCGTTACCCCCGAGCGCCGCAGCGACGATGTCGGTGACACCGCGCTGCGCCCGCAGCTCTTGTCCGAATTCGTCGGCCAGGCGCAGGCGCGTGCCAATTTGTCGATATTCATCGAGGCGGCGCGCAAGCGCGGCGAGGCGCTGGACCATGTGCTGTTCGTCGGCCCCCCCGGCCTCGGCAAGACCACGCTGGCGCAGATCGTGGCGCGCGAACTCGGCGTCGGGTTTCGCGCGACATCGGGGCCCGTGATCGCCAAGGCCGGCGACCTCGCAGCACTCCTGACCAATCTCGAAGAGCGCGACGTGCTGTTCATCGACGAGATCCACCGCCTCAGCCCGGCCGTTGAGGAAGTGCTGTATCCGGCGATGGAGGACTTTCAGCTCGACCTCATCATCGGCGAGGGCCCGGCGGCGCGCTCGGTCAAGATCGAGCTGGCGAAATTCACGCTGGTCGGCGCCACAACGCGCGCGGGCCTGCTGACCAATCCCCTGCGCGACCGCTTCGGCATCCCGGTGCGGCTCAATTTCTACACCGTGGAAGAGCTGGAAAAGATCGTCACCCGCGGCGCCCGCGTGCTCAACATCGGCATGACGCCTGACGGTTCCAACGAGATCGCACGCCGCGCCCGCGGCACCCCGCGCATCGCCGGCCGGCTGCTGCGGCGCGTACGGGATTTCGCCTCCGCCGCCGACGCCAGTTCGATCGACCGTAAGATCGCCGATCACGCGCTGAGCGCGCTCGAAGTCGACGCCGCCGGCCTCGATGCCATGGACCGGCGCTATCTCACCACCATCGCGATGAATTACGGCGGCGGCCCGGTCGGCGTCGAGACCATGGCGGCGGCGCTGTCGGAACCGCGCGACGCCATCGAGGACATCATCGAGCCGTTCCTGATCCAGTGCGGCTACCTGCAGCGCACCCCGCGCGGGCGGCTGCTGACCACGCACGCCTTCAAGCACCTCGGCCTCGCCGAGCCGGCGCGCGATCCCGCGCAGTTCGGGTTGTTCGGTGGTCCTGACGGCGAGGACTGACGTCGGCCTGCTGATTAACTACTGACAACTTGCACAAGCGCGCCTGAATTCGGCGATGCGCTTGGGCCATCGTTCGGTCACGTTTTCACGCGGCGATGTCAGCCAATGATCAATCCGTCCGTTGCGCCAAGCGCAGATAGTGGCAATCAATCCCGATTGCTGTGGCGTTGGTTGCGTCATTTCGCTTTGCTGTTGGTTGTGGCGGGAGCGGTGCTTCTGGTCATCGGCGCGCTGATGCCCGCCTACAACGATCCGGTCGCGGCGGAGAGGATCATCTCGGGCGATGAATGCGCGCCCGGGATTCCCAAGAGTGACGAAAATCTGAAATGTGACAGTAACCTATGGCACCGCTCCATGAGCGCCCTTCGCACCAGCAAATGGAAACTTGTCGACAGCGGCGGCGGCTTACTCCTGTCCGGCTTGATGATCGCCGTATTCTTCTGGTTGAACGTAGGGAAATGCCGGAATCAATTTCTGACTCCGAAAAAGAGTTTGTGGATTCTTACCCTCGCAGGCCTGTGCTGGTGGATACAAATTCCCGCGTACCAATTTTTCTTCCTGACTGAGGGCGCGCGCGATTATTATCCACATTGGGCCGATTCCATCGCGATTCCCATTTTCCAGATCCAGGAAGCGGTGTTCGGGCTGTTCTTGCCCTACATGGCTATCTGGTTGATTTTTTTGGTGGGCGCTCGATTGTCTGCCCAAGTCTTCTCGGCAGACCGAGGCCGGCCGTTAGTCAATGCAATTTGGACATGCGCCGCGGCGCTGTTACTGGTGCCGATCGGATTGTACCTGGTCAACGCCATTCTGGATGGGCCTGTACTGATGGTGCCCGTCCTTTGGCTGACGGTGTGGTTGGTGCTCTCGACGCGTGCAGCGGCCTTGACGCGGCAGCGGCCCGGTTCGGCGCCGCAGGCGCAAGAACTGACGCCTTCCTGCTGACATTCTGCACAAACCCACCCGAATTCGGCTGTAATGCGCCCTCAGCATGAGGCTGCATCACGGAAAACCCTCATGATTTCACGTCGTCATTTCCTTCGTCTGGCCGGCGGTCTCGGCGCCTCCGGCATCTCCACGGTCGCTTACGGATTCGGCGAGCCCGCGCTGCGGCTGGGCGTCACGCGCTACAATGTCCGGCCGCCGCAATGGCCGGCTGGTTTCAACCTGAAGATCGCCGTCATCGCCGACCTGCATGCCTGCGATCCCTGGATGTCGCTCGATCGTATTGGATCGATCGTCGAACGCACCAATGCGCTCAAGCCCGATATCACCGTGCTGCTGGGTGACTACGTCGCCGGGCATCGCAAGGTGACGCGCTTCATTCCGTGCCGCGAATGGGCGCCCGTGCTTGGCGGGTTGCGTGCGCCGCTCGGCGTCCATGCGGTGCTCGGCAACCATGATTACTGGGAAGACCAGACGGTTCAGCGCGAGGGGCAGGGAACGACGATCGCAAGGCGTGCGCTCGAAGCCGTGGGCATTCCGGTCTACGAAAACGATGTGGTGCGGCTGGCCAAGGCCGGGCGGCCGTTCTGGCTGGCCGGGCTTGGCGATCAGCTGGCTTATCTGCCGGCGCGGCGCTTTCGTCCGGTTCGCCGCATCGGCGTCGACGATCTTGGTGCGACGCTGGCAAAGGTGACCGACGATGCGCCCGTCATTCTTCTCGCGCACGAGCCCGACGTCGCCGCCCGGGTGCCGGCAAGGGTCGCGCTGCAACTCTCCGGACACACCCATGGCGGCCAGGTCCGCCTGCTTGGCTGGTCGCCCGTGGCGATATCCGGAAAGCAGCTCACCTATGGCCACACCCGCATGAACTGCGACGTCGTCGTCTCCGGCGGCCTCGGCTGCAGCATCATGCCGTTCCGCATCGGCGTCCCGCCGGAAATCGTGCTGGTGACGCTGGGCGGGGCGGGAGCGGCGGTATCGTAACCCTGGACCGGACAAATCAGCCAGCTTGCGTAGCAGGGCGATTTTGCGCAAAACGATCGCTTTTCAAGGGCAATCGGGGACCGCAAGTGACAGCACATCTCGACGGCGCGATCCGCGACGGCCGCCATCACATGCAGATCCGGGTCTATTACGAAGACACCGATTTTTCCGGCATCGTCTATCACGCCAGCTATCTGCGCTTCATGGAGCGCGGCCGCACCAATCATCTGCGGCTGATGGGCGCCGAACAGCACGCGCTGTTCGCCGAGGCGCAGGCGGAGACGCCGGGCTTTGCCTTCGTGGTGCGCTCGATGCATATCGATTACCTGAAGCCCGCGCGGATGGATGACGTGCTCGATGTGGTGACGTGGCCGGTCGCGGTGAAGGGCGCGTCGATCACGCTGGCGCAGGAAGTGCGGTGCGGCGAGGCGGTGCTGGTCAAGGCCGAGGTGCGCGTCGCCTTCATCAGCGAGGGGCGCGCCAAGCCGATCCCGAAATCGCTGCGCACCCTGATGAAGGCCGATCTGATTTCGTGATCGGCCGATTGGCGAGACGCCATCGACTCATGGCAAAGCGGCGATACAATCCGGCGATCAACAAACCCGAGGTTCGTCATGTCGCGTCCGCCATTGCCGCCGTTCACCCGCGAGACCGCCGCCCAGAAGGCCCGCATGGCCGAGGACGCCTGGAATTCCAGGGATCCCGAGCGGGTGTCGCTGGCCTATACCGAGGACAGCCGCTGGCGCAACCGCGCCGAGTTCTTCGAAGGCCGCGCCGCGATCGTCGCCTTCCTCACCCGCAAATGGGCCAGGGAGCATGAGTACCGCCTGATCAAGGATCTCTGGGCGTTTCACGACAACCGGATCGCCGTGCGGTTTCAATATGAATGGCACGACGATGCCGGGCAGTGGCACCGCTCCTACGGCAACGAGCAATGGGAGTTTGACGAAGCCGGCCTGATGCGCCGCCGCGAGGCCAGCATCAACGATTTGGCGATTGCGGAGAAGGATCGTCGCTTCCACTGGGCCGCACCGGGACCGCGGCCGGCGGATGTGCCGGGGCTGGGGGAGAGTGCATTTTGAATTCGGCGTAGGGCTTTGCGCTTACCCCCCTGAAGGGCCCCTCCAGGGGAGGGTAAGAAGATCGCCGCCGCTGACTCGCTACGCCGCCGCCTGGTGCCGCGCCAGTTCGGCCTGGTAGAGCGTGAACTCCTCGGCGATCGCCCTGGCGATGCTGGGCCGCGCGCGCAGCCTGTCGTGATAGGCTTTTACATTGGGCCATTTCCTGAGCTCGATCGGCGGCGTCGCCATGGTCCAGTTGATGATGGTGACGAGGTAGGCGTCGGCGACGCTGAAATGATCGAGCAGGAACTCGCGACCCGCAAGATAGCCATCGAGATAGTCTAGCCGCGACAGGCCCTTGCCGAGCGCATAGGTCTTCACCTCCGGCGGCGCCTTCCTGTCGAGCATCGGCATGAACAATCCCTTGTGCAGTTCGGTGCCGATGAAGCACAGCCATTGATGCAGCAGGCTGCGGTCCATGCCGGAGCCCGAGGCAATGCCGGCCTGCGGAAAGCGATCGGCGACATACTGCAGGATCGCCGCGTTCTCGGTCAGGATCGTCCCGTCATCGGTGCGCAGCGTCGGCACCAGCCCGAGCGGGTTGACCGTCCTGAAATCGGAGCCATCGTTCTGGATGATTTTGGTCTTCGGATCGACTTCGAGATAGCTGGCCTCGGCGCCGGCTTCATACAGCGCGATACGGGTCGCCAGCGAGCAGGCGAGCGGCGAGAAATACAGGTCCATGGGTGCCTCCTTGGCGGTCGGTCCGGATTCCCGAACCATGGTTGATTTTCATACTGTTCCGCATAATATAAACCCGGTCAAGGAATTATTTGCGAGATGGTACAAAAAACTGGGAAGCCGGCCGCTTCGGCCAAATCCCCTTCGGTCACGGCCGGGGCGGACGCCCCGAAGCGCCGCGGCCGGCCGCGCGCCTACCAGCCCGAGGTCGCGCTCGGCAAGGCGCTCGACCTGTTCCGAAAGGATGGTTTCGCCGCCACCTCGCTCGACGATCTCTCTGCCGCCACCGGCATGAACCGGCCCAGCCTCTATGGCGCGTTCGGCGACAAGCGCGAGCTCTACATCAAGAGCTACCAGCGCTACCGCGCCGACGCCCGCGCCGCGATGATCGACATTTTCAGGGACGAGCTGCCGATCCGCAAACGGCTGGAGCGTATCTTCGCGGTGGCGCTCGACATCTATCTGTCCGGCGATGCCGGGCCGCGCGGCTGCTTCACGGTGATGACGGCGGCGTCGGAAGCGGTGGCCGATCCCGAGATCCGCGCCATGGTGCTGGAAGGGTTTGCCGAATTCGACAAGGCGTTCGCGGGCTGCTTCAGCCGCGCCAAGGAGAAGGGCGAACTGGCATCGACGGCGGATCCGCAAGTCCTGGCGCAGCTCGCCTCCGCAACCATCCACACCATCGCGATCCGCGCCCGGGCGCGGACACCGCGCAAGCAACTCGAGGCGATCGTCAAGGGCGCGATCGATGTGATGGTCGGCGCGGCGTCGACATAGGATGCGCGCAAAGGCGAGGAGCGCTCGGCGTCTCCGGGCATCTCCCGCATCGAGACGCGGATACGGGCTGCGTTCCCTAAAGCGTTACTTGGTGAACCTGTTGCTTGGCCGGATCGCGTCGTATAGTGCGCGGGATCGGCGCGCATTGCGCACGGTTCGTGGCATCGAGAAGGCAAACATGACGTATTCACTGACGCGGAAGCTGGCAGCGCCCGCATTTCTCCTGTTCTGCGCCGCGGCGTCGAATGCGTCGGCGGCACCCGTCACCATCACCGGGCCCACGGCGCTGGCGCTGGCCGCGGTGGTGGCTCAGCACTCGCCGCATCTGCCGGCTTACGACAAAAAGACGATGGCGCGGCTGTTCGGCGGCGACAGTGTTTTCCTGATCGGCACCAAGGCCAAATTTTCCGTCATGGTCGATACCGTGGTGTGCCGAACCAGCAACGTCGATATCGCGGCGCGCGCCTGCGAGCTGACCTTCAAGGTCGGCAAAAAAACCATCAAGGGCCGCGAGGCCAACGAGCTCTATGCCACGGCAGCGACCGCCGGCGTCGTCGCCGAAGGGGCGGCCGGGTCGAACGTCGCAAGCTTTTCGAAGCTCAGCTGCGCCATCGATGCGAAGGAGATTCGCCAGAAGGCCGGGGGCGGCGCGCAGTGTTCGTTCGAGACGGGGCGATAATTTTCCGGATCGTTCGTGCGCTCGCGGACACCCTGGACTAGACGAACACGTGGAATTCGGTCCAGGGCGAATACACCTTGCCGTCGAAGGCTTCGACGTAGAGATAGTCGGTGGTACCCGCAGCGCCCGCCACGAAAGTCGTCTGCGCCAGTTGTGCGGCGGTGACCTGCGTGATGGTGAGGGCCGCGACCGTCGCGCCATTGATCTCGAAATGGCCGCTGTCGCCCGCCGCGTTGGTGTCGTAGACGAAGTAGGTGAGGGTATCGCCGTTGACGTCGCTGCCGCTGAACAGGCCGGAAGCCGCCAGCGACTGGGCGGCGGTCGCCTGCACCGCTGTGCCGGAAGGCAGGCTGATGGTCGGTGCGTTGTTGGTGTTCGGCACCGCCACATGGACATGGGCGTTCCAGCCGGAATAGGCCTTGCCGTCGTAGTCCTGAACGTAGAGTTCGTCTGCGGTGCCGGCCGCACCTGTCACGAAGGTGGTCTGCGCCAGTTGCGCCGCGCTGACCTGATGGATGGTCCCGGCGGCAACCACGGTGCCGTTGACGACCCAGTGGCCGCTGTTGGCGGCCGTCGTGCCGTCATAGAGAAAGTAGGTCAGCGTATCGCCGTTGGCGTCGTTGCCGGCAAACAGCGACGAGAACGCAATCGACTGCCCAGGTCCCGATGCGGTGACGTTGGCGCCGGAGGGCAGGCTGACGGTTGGTGCGGCATTCGGAACCGGCACGCTGACGTGAACGTTTGCGTTCCAGCCGGAATAGGCCTTGCCGTCGAACGCCTGCGCCAGGATGTCGTCTGCCGTACCGGCGGCGCCCGCCACGAAGCTGGTCTGCGCCAGTTGCGCCGCGGTTACCTGATAGATGGTCTGGGCCGCGACAATCGTCCCATTGACGACCCAGTGGCCGCTGCTGGCGGCTGCGTTGGAATCGTAGAGATAGTAGGTCAGGGTATCGCCATTGACGTCGTTGCCGGCAAACAGCGACGAGAATGCGATCGACTGCCCGGGGTTTGACGCGGTCACATTGGCGCCGGAGGGCAGGCTGATGGTTGGTGCGGCATTCGACACCGGCGAACTGACGTGAACGCTTGCGTTCCAGCCGGAATAGGCTTTTCCGTCGAACGCCTGCACCAGAATGTCGTCCGCCGTGCCGGCGGCGCCGACTACGAAGCTGGTCTGCGCCAGTTGCGACGCTGTTACCTGATAGATCGTCTGGGCCGCGACGGTTGTTCCATTGACGACCCAGCGGCCGCTGCTGGCCGCTGGGTTGGAATCGTAGAGGTAGTAGGTCAGCGTGTCGCCATTGGCGTCGTTGCCGGCGAACAGCGACGAGAACGCAATCGACTGTCCGGGTGTTGACGCGGTCACATTGGCGCCGGAGGGCAGACTGATGGTTGGTGCGGTATTCGACGCCACCGGCGCAGCGACGCGAACGCTTGCGTTCCAGCCGGAATAGGCCTTGCCGTCGAACGCCTGTGTCAGGATTTCGTCCACCGTGCCGGCGGCCCCCACCACGAATCTGGTCTGCGCCAGTTGCGCTGCGCTCACCTGATAGATGGTCTGGGCCGCGACGGTCGTTCCATTGACGACCCAGTGCCCGCTGCCGGCGGCGGCGTTGGTATCGTAGAGATAGTAGGTCAGCGTATCGCCATTGGCGTCGTTGCCGGCGAACAGCGATGAAAACGCAATCGACTGCCCGGCTGTTGACGCGGTTACATTGGCGCCGGAGGGTAGGCTGATGGTTGGTGCGGTATTCGACGCCACCGGTGCAGCGACGCGAACGCTTGCGTTCCAGCCGGAATAGGCCTTGCCGTCGAACGCCTGTGCCAGAATTTCGTCCGTCGTGCCGGCGGCGCCGACCACGAAGCTGGTCTGCGCCAGTTGGGATGCCGTCACCTGGTAGATGGTCTGGGCCGCGACGATCGTCCCGTTGACGACCCAGTGGCCGCTGCTGGCCGCTGCATTGGAATCAAACAGGAAGTAGGTCAGCGTATCGCCATTGGCGTCGTTGCCGGCGAACAGCGACGAGAATGCAATCGACTGACCGGCTGTTGACGCGGTCACGTTGGCGCCGGAGGGCAGGCTGACGGTTGGTGCGGTATTCGACGCCACCGGCGCAGTGACGCGAACGCTTGCGTTCCAGCCGGAATAGGCCTTGCCGTCATACGCCTGTGCCAGAATTTCGTCCGCCGTGCCGGCGGCGCCCACCACGAAGCTGGTTTGCGCCAGTTGCGCTGCCGTCACCTGATAGATGGTCTGGGCCGCGACGATCGTCCCGTTGACGACCCAGTGGCCGCTGCTGGCCGCTGCGTTGGTATCGTAGAGATAGTAGGTCAGCGTATCGCCATTGACGTCGTTGCCGGCAAACAGCGACGAGAACGCAATCGACTGTCCGGCTGTTGACGCGGCCACATTGGCGCCGGAGGGCAGGCTGATGGTTGGCGGCGCATTGGGCGCCGCGGGGACGCTGACATGGACCGGCGCAGACCAGCTGGAATAGGCCTGCCCGTCGAAGGTCCGGACGGAGAGATTGTCGACTATTCCGGCAGTTCCCGCCACGAATGTGGTCTGTGCCAGCTGCGCCGCGCTGACCTCATAGATGGTCTCGGCCGCCACGGTAATTCCGCCGACCACGAAATAGCCGCTGCCGGCAGTCGCGGTCTCGTCGCGGAGATAGTAGGTCAGGGTGTCGCCGTCGGCGTCGCTGCCACTGAACAGCGACGACAGCTGAAACACCTGCCCGGGCCCGGATGCCGTCACATCGGTGCCGGAGGGCAGGCTGATCGTTGGCGCCCTGTTGATCGCAGGGACGTTCAGATGCACCTGAGCGTTCCAGCCGGAATAGGCCTGCCCGTCAAAGGTCTGGACGGAAAGATCGTCGAATGTTCCCGCCGCTCCCGCCACGAACGTGGTCTGTGCCAGTTGCGCCGCGCTGACCGCGTAAATGGTCTCGGCCGCCACGGTAACTCCGCCGACCACGAAATAGCCGCTGCCGGCGGTCGATGTGCTGTCGTAGAGATAGTAGGTCAGGGTGTCGCCGTCGGCGTCGCTGCCACTGAACAGTGACGACAGCTGAAACACCTGGCCGGCCGCGGATGCCGTCACATTGGCGCCGGAGGGGAGGCTGACGGTTGGCGACGTATTCGGCGCAGCGGGGACGCTGAGGTGGACCTGTGCAGACCAACTGGAATAGGCCTGCCCGTCGAAGGTCCGGACGGAGAGATTGTCGACTGTTCCCGCCGCTCCCGCCACAAACGTCGTCTGTGCCAGTTGTGCTGCGCTGACCTCATAGATGGTCTCGGCCGGTACGATCATTCCGCCGACCACGAAATAGCCGCTGCCGGCGGCTGCGGTGTCGTCGCGGAGATAGTAGGTCAGGGTGTCGCCGTCGGCGTCGCTGCCACTGAACAGCGACGACAGCTGAAACACCTGCCCGGGCCCGGATGCCGTCACATCGGTGCCGGAGGGCAGGCTGATCGTTGGCGCCCTGTTGATCGCAGGGACGTTCAGATGCACCTGAGCGTTCCAGCCGGAATAGGCCTGCCCGTCAAAGGTCTGGACGGAAAGATCGTCGAATGTTCCCGCCGCTCCCGCCACGAACGTGGTCTGTGCGAGTTGCGCCGCGCTGACCGCGTAAATGGTCTGGGCCGCCACGGTAACGCCGCCGACCACGAAATAGCCGCTGCCGGCGGTCGCGGTACCGTCGTAGAGATAGTAGGTCAGGGTGTCGCCGTCGGGGTCGCTGCCACTGAACAGCGACGACAGCTGAAACACCTGGCCGGCGGTGGATGCGGTTACATTCGCCCCGTTCGGCAGGCTCACCTGTGGCGCCTGGTTCGCCCAGTTGATGGTCTGGTCGTCAAACACCAGTAGCTCGACGTTCGTCAGCGTGTCGGTGCCGTCGGCTCCCACCACGCGCACGCTGGTTCCGCCGAGCAATGTCACCGTGTAGGAAGCCCGCGAGCCCGAGAAGACCGCGCTGTCGGTGCCTGCGCCGCCGTCGATCGTGTCGTTGCCGCCGTTGCCGCGCAGGACGTTATTGGCGAGGTTTCCGGTGATCGTATCGGCGCCGGCGCCTCCGATCGCGTTCTCGATCAGGGAACGCGGGTCGTTGTTGAACAAATACGAATTGTAGATATTGCCAGAAGCGAAATGACCGTCGCCGAGATCGACCAGCTGCGTGGTGGAGGTGATCGACGAGGCACCGGCATTGAGATTGATCGTCACGCCGGTCGCATAGTTCGACATATCATAGGTATCGATGCCGTTACCGTCCCAGACGGTCGCGAAAATGCGGTTGGCCGCCCCGCCTGTGCCATCCCCCGGCGCCAATTGAGCGACGCCGTTGATGAATTGCTGCCCTGTGGCTGCATCCCATGAATAGACGGTGTTCTCGCTATGGGTCGAATAATTCGCGCCATACATGGTCTGCAGAGCGAGGATATCGTTCGGCATATAGGTTTGGGCGAAGCCGTATTCTTCGGCCGTCAAGCCGGCCAGAATGTCAGCACCCGCGTAGCTGCGATAACTCATGACCGTGTATTCAGAACTGTCATGGGCGGTCGGCACGGCCACATCGCCGGACAATTCGGCATAACTGTGCTTGAGACCGAAGGAGTGTCCCAGTTCGTGAAGGGCACTCTGGAAATAGTAGTTTGCCAGCGCCGCCTGCGAAAAATCATAGTCCGTGCCGAACCAGACATCGCCGCCTTCGGAATATGCGGCGTCCGGGAGGTAGGTCCAGGATGTCGGATTAACCACAGCGGAGTGCGCCACCATGATGTCCGCTGCACCGGTTCCGACGTTCTGTACGGAGATGTTGGTGTAGCTCACGATCAGGGCAATGGCGTAGCTTACCGCAAACTGCATTTCTGCAGACAAACCCGTGAAGCTCGGGTCTTCAGGCTCGCCGTAGCCGTAGCCCACCGCATAGCTGCCGGGCGAACTGGGAAAGCTGTACGTTACGGTGCCGGCCCAGGCGGTGCCACCCAGCAGGCCGTCGATTTCAGGATTGTTGGTTGGAGTAACTGAAACGACGGTCGCCAAGAATTTCTCCGCAGGCAGTTGAGTGAGCGGACGCGCTTCCGGTCGAGATGCTTTGCCCGATGATGGCCTTCACGTTGTCAGCTTGGATCAGGCTTCTTTTCAAGCAGTGCCCGACATCTGTTAAGTTTTGGTTGACAAGGCCCCCTGCGGGCCAGGCATCGGCTGGCGCAGGGCAAGGGAGCGCTGTCACCTCGAGCGAGGGCCGCGGAACTGCCGAAAGGCGCTTTCGAGATTTCAGGGGGCGCGGTACTTCGTCGCGCGCTCCAGGAATTTCACCAGCGCGGCGCGGTCGGCTTCCGAGCCAATGCGCTGCTCCGGCATTTTTGTCCCGGGCGTATAAGCCGCCGGTCCGATCTCGAACAGTTTCGAAACCGTCTCCGGCGTCCAGACGATGTCGAGGCGTTTCAAGGCTTCGGAGAAATGATAGCCCGGCGCGGTGGCGATGCGGCGGCCGAAGATGCCGGCCAGGGTCGGCCCCGCCCGGTTGGCCTGGTCGGGCGTCAGGGTGTGGCAGGCGACGCAGGCGCGATAGATTTCCGCGCCGCGGTCGCCGGCATAGGCGGCCAGCGGATCCGGTGCCGTGTCCACCAGCAGCGCGTCGACGGGCTCGCCGGTCACCGCGTTCCAGCGCCGGATGGTGCTGTCGGCGCCGCCGGTGAGCAATGTGCGGCTGTCCGGCAGGAACGCGACCGACCATACCGGCAGCCCGGGGCCCACCAGCGTGCGGGCCAGGCTGCGTGTCTTGCGGTCGATCACCGCCACCGAGCCGCCGATCCCGGCAGCGGCAACCCATGCACCGTCGGGCGAGACCGCCAGCGAGATCACCGGCCGCGGCCCGGCGGCGACGTCGCCGGAACGCGCGCCATTGCCGGTCAGGAAATAGACCCTGCCGTCGGCGCCGCCGGCCGCGATCTCGCCATCGCCGCCGATCGCGACCGCGTTGAGCGGGCTCGGTATGGTCACCACGGTCGGAGCTGAGGGGCCCGACAGCGGCCAGATCCGCACGCTCAGATCGTAGCTGACGCTGACCAGCGTACGGCCGTCGGGCGAGAACGCCAGGCCGTTGACGTTTTGGGTATGTCCTTCGAGCGCGCGCGCCGGACCGCCCGCGAGCGGCCACAACCGCACGGTCCGGTCCCATGACGCCGAGGCCAGCGTGGCGCCGTCGGGCGAGACCGCGAGTGCCGCAATCGGCGCCTCATGGCCTTCCAGCACGGCATCGGGCTCGGTCTTGCCGGCGGTCCAGATCGCGATCCGCCCGTCGGCGCCGGCGGTGGCTGCGCGTCCATCCTTCAGCCACACCACCGCGTTGACGGCGTCGGCATGGAAGCGGAACACCTGCTCGGCGGCGTTGCGCGCCAGCGACCAGCGGATCGCGGTCGAATCGAAACTGCCGGTCAGCACGGTTTGTCCGTCCGGAGAAATCGCCAGCGCCCGCACCGGTCCGCCATGTCCGCGCAACTGCGCCGAGGCAGGGCTTGCTGCCAAAGGCGGAATGACCAGCAGGGCGGCACAGGTCAGAATTGCGAAGCGGGTCCTGGGGCCGGGCTTTGACATTGGCAGCGATCGTTTCGTCGGTTCGTGCCGTCGTCAAGGGGCCGGTTTTCGGTTCCGTCAGCGCATGCCGGGCTTGTCGCGATCAAGGCCCTTGGCGCCGAGATCGTCGAGATAGTCCTGGAACCGGCGCTCGGCGTTGACGCCGAGATCGCGCAGGAACGCCCAGGAGTAGATCCCGGTGGCGTGCATGTCGTCGAACCCCAGCCTGACCGCATAATTGCCGACGGGATCGACGGAGAGGATGGTGACGTTGCGCTTGCCGCCAACGGTTTTGCGTTCCGCTTCCGAGTGGCCCTGCACTTCGGCCGACGGGCTGGTGACGCGGAGCAATTCGGCTGTCAGCTCGAACGTCTCGTCGTCGTCAAAGCTGACGCGCAGCGTCCGGCGATCCCGGGTGAGCCGGATTTCGACGGGCCAGGCAGGGGAGGCGGTTGCTGATTTCAACGCCGCAATCAGCCCGGCACCATCAGGTTCTTGCCGGGGTCGCCGACCCTGGCGCCGCTGGTCGAGAATGCGGAATAGCTCTGCTGCTGGATGCCGCTGAGAAATATCGCGGTGCCGACGGCGACGACCGCCGCGAACACCAGGGCCGCAAGAAAGACTTTCATGAACTACCCCAGGAACTTGTCTGAAAAGATCTCGTCTAAAAAGATCTTGTCGAAGAGATTGATTGAACCGGCCGGATTATTCGGCCGGCATGGCGCGCGGCGTGGGTCCCGATGGTGCCTTGCCCTTGGCCTGCTCTTCCTCGACCCAGAGCGCGTGATGCTCCTTGGCCCAGTTCAGGTCGACCTCGCCGGTGCCCATGGCATCGAACGCGCCCTCCATCCCGACCGAGCCGATGTAAATGTGCGCCAGCATCGCGGCGATGAACAGCATGGCGATCACGGCGTGGATCACGGTCCAGAACTGCAGCGTCGTTACATCGCCGGGAACGTAGGGGAACAGCAGGAACCAGCCGGACACCGCCATCAGCGTGCCGCCGATGATCACGATCCAGAAGATACCCTTCTGCCCGGCGTTGAAGCGCTTGGCCGGAGGATGCTGTCCTTTGGAAAACAGGCCGCCGCCCTGCTTGATCCAATCCATGTCGATTTTGCCGGGAATGTTGTCCTTGATCCAGATCAGGAACATGATCACGAGGCCGACCATGAACGGAAACGCCAAATAGTCATGGGCGTATTTAGCGTAGCCCGACATGGTCGCGAAGGCCTCCGCGCCGAACAGCGGCATGATGAGGACGCGGCCGAACGAGATGTTGAGGCCGGACAGCGCCAGAACGATGAAGCAGCTCGCCGTCAGCCAGTGGGTGAATCGCTCGAAAGCGGCGAAGCGCAGGATCTTGGCGCCGGAAAAGCCGTGATCGACGCGTATTCGCCCGCGCACCATCAGGAAGATCACCAGCACCGCCAGCATTCCGATGATGGCGATGCCGCCGATGATCGGCAGGGTGCTGCGCTGGAAATCGCGCCAGTCGCGGCCGGCCGGCTGGATCAGGCTGCCGGACATCTTGTCGGGAATGCTGACCCGGCCGCTGATCTTGTCGCCTTCTTTCAGCGCGTTCAGGAGCTTGTCCTCCTGAACGGCTTCGGCGGTGGGCTTGAAGGAAAGCTGCGCCGCCGCCGGATGGGCGACCGCGAACAGCAGCGCCACGGCGGCGCACAGCGCTTTGAGAGTTGAAAGTGAGCCTGGCATTTGCACAACGCCCTTTCGGTGGCTTGAGATCGATGTCCTGGTTACGCGAGCGCCGCCGTGAGGCGGCGCCATTTGCATCAGCCGGTCGGTGAATCGCTGTAGGCGGTCTTCCAGCCCCACATGCCCGAACCGTAGCCGCGCTTCATCACGCGCTCCTTGTAGATTTCGGCGATGATCGCGCCGTCGCCGGCCAGCAGCGACTTGGTCGAGCACATCTCGGCGCAAATCGGCAGCTTGCCTTCGGCCAGGCGGTTGGCGCCATATTTGGCGTATTCGGCCGGCGAGTTGTCCGCCTCCGGGCCGCCGGCGCAATAGGTGCACTTGTCCATCTTGCCGCGCGAGCCGAAGTTTCCGACCTTCGGGTACTGCGGTGCGCCGAACGGGCAGGCGTAGAAGCAGTAGCCGCAGCCGATGCAGAGGTCCTTGGAGTGCAGCACCACGCCGTCGGCGGTGGTGTAGAAGCACGACACCGGACAGACCGCGGCGCAGGGCGCATCGGTGCAATGCATGCAGGCCATCGACACCGAGCGTTCGCCGGGCTTGCCGTCATTGATGGTGACGACGCGGCGGCGATTGATGCCCCACGGCACTTCATGTTCGTTCTTGCAGGCGGTGACGCAGGCGTTGCACTCGATGCAGCGGTCGGCATCACACAGGAATTTGACGCGAGCCATGATCTATTCTCCCCTCACGCCGATTGAATCTGGCACAGGGTCACCTTGCCCTCGTGCATGCCGGTGACCGGATCGTAACCGTAGCTCGTGATCGTGTTGACGCTTTCACCGAGCACGATCGGGTCCGCACCCTTCGGATATTTGCTGCGCTGATCGACGCCCTGGAACCAGCCGGAGAAGTGGAAGGGCATGAATGCCACGCCCTTGCCGACCCGGTCGGTGACCAGCGCCTTGACCCGCGCCTTGGAGCCGTTTTCCGGGCCATACACCCAGACCCAGCCGCCGTCCTTGATGCCGCGCTCGGCCGCATCCGACGTGTTGACCTCGACGAACATGTCCTGCTGCAACTCGGCCAGCCACTTGTTCGACCGGGTTTCCTCGCCGCCGCCTTCGTATTCGACGAGACGCCCCGAGGTCAGGATGATCGGGAATTGCTTGGCCAGTCCCTTGTCCACCGCGGCCTTCTGGATCGAGAAGCCGAGATTGGCCATGCGGAACTGGCGGCCGTCGGGCCGGGTCGGATATTTGGCGACCAGTTCGGGGCGCGCGGTGTAGATCGGCTCGCGATGAACCGGCACGGGATCGGGCAGGTTCCACGCCACCGCGCGGGCCTTGCCGTTGCCATAGGCCATCACGCCATGCTCCAGCGTGACGCGAATGATGCCGCCCGACAGATCGACCGCCCAGCCGACGCCGTCCGGATTGTTGCCGCCGATCTTGTTGATGGTGGCGAGTTCGGCCGCGGTGAGGTCCTTGTCCCAGCCGAGCTTTTTCAGCACGCCATAGGTGAATTCGGGATAACCGTCGGTCAGTTCCGAACCCTTGCTGTAGGAGCCTTCGGCGAGCAGATTGACGTTCTTCACCGAACCGTCCGGCTGCTTTTCTTCGTAGACCACGCCGAACCGCGCCCGGAACGTGCCGCCGCCGTCCTTGGCGTGCAGATTGGTGTTGTAGAGCGTGTGGGTTCCCGGATGCTTGATCTCGGGCGTGCCCCAGCACGGCCATGGCAGGCCGTAATAGTCGCCGCCGACTTCAGGCACGTCGGCCTTGGCGCGCAGGGTCACCAGGTCGAACTTGTCCTGGTTCTTCATGTGCGCCTTCAGCCGCTCCGGCGACTGACCGGAATAGCCGGTCGAGAATCCGCCGCGGTTGATTTCGCGCAGCAGGTCTTCGGGCGCGGGATGGTTGTTTTCCACCTTGATGTTCTTGAACATCGCGTCGGCGAAACCGAGCTTCTTCGACATCAGGTAGAGGATCTCGTAATCGTCCTTCGACTCGAAGATCGGCTTGACGACCTGTTCGCCCCACTGCAGCGACCGGTTGGAAGCGGTGCGCGAGCCGGAGGTCTCGAACTGGGTGCAGGCCGGCAAGAGATAAGTGCCGTTCTTGCGGTCCGAGATCGCCGCGAAGGTGGTCGGATGCGGATCGGCGACGACCAGCAATTCGAGCTTTTCGAGGCCCTTCACCATTTCCGTCATGCGCGGAATGGTATTGCCGCCATGGCCCATGATGAAGACGCCCTTCACGCTGTCGCGCTGATCGACATCGTCGGGATTGGCCAGCGTCGCATCGAACCAGCGGGTCCACGGGATGCCCGGCATTTCCATGTTCTGTTTGCGGTTGCGCGCCGGGCGGCCGGACTTGGCCGGCACCTCGTCGAAGCGCGACTGGAAATAGTCGTATTCGACTTCCCAGACCCGGGCCCAGTGCTTCCAGGCGCCTTCGACCAGGCCGTAATAGAGCGGCAGCGTCACGATATCGAGGCCGAGATCGGTGGCCCCCTGCACGTTGCAGTGGCCGCGGAAGATGTTGGCGCCGCCGCCGAAGGTGCCGACATTGCCGGTCGCCAGCAGCAGGTTGCAGTAGGCGCGGACGTTGGCGGTGCCGACGGTGTGCTGGGTGCCGCCCATGCACCAGATGAAGG
>JAZJYY010000042.1:0-7101 GCA_040390145.1 Pseudomonadota bacterium | reverse complement strand
CCGAGATAATTGCCGTGCACGCCGGTGAACAGGTTCGAATAGACGATGTCGTGCGCGGCGTGCTCGGTCAGCGCCTTCTTGTAGGCGCGATCGGCATTCGCCTCCTCGGTGGCGATGAAGCGCGTGCCGATATAGGCAAGGTCGGCGCCGAGCGCGAGCGCGGACGCGATGCTGGCGCCGTCGGAAATCGCGCCCGACAGCAGGATGGTGCCCTTGAACCATTGCTTCACCTCGCGCAGCAGCGCGAATGGCGACAGCGTGCCGGCATGTCCGCCGGCGCCGGCGCAGACCAGGATCAGGCCGTCGACGCCCTGCTCGGCGGCCTTGCGCGCGTGCTTGACGTTGATGACGTCATGGAACACGACGCCGCCATAGGAATGCGCGGCCTCGACGATCTCCTGCGGCGGCCGCAGCGAGGTGATGATAACAGGCACCTGGTGCCTGACGCAGGTCTCCATGTCCTGCATCAGCCGGTCGTTGGAGGCGTGGCAGATCTGGTTGACCGCGTAGGGCGCGACCTTCTTGTCCGGATGCAGCGCCTTGTATTCGCCGAGCTCGTTCTCGATCCGGGTCAGCCACTCCCCGAGCTTTTCGACCGGGCGCGCATTCAGCGCCGGGAACGACCCGACCACGCCGGCCTTGCACTGGGCGATGACCAGTTCGGGACCGGACACGATGAACAGCGGCGAGCCGACCACGGGGAGTTCGAGCGTGTTGACGAGCGAGGCGGGCAACGGCATGGCATTCATCCCTTCGGTGCGGCGGTTCGTCTCGGCGAACCTGAGTGGCATTATAAGGCTGGACGAACCCGAGGTGCCTGTTCAATATTGAACGACTGATCTGCCATGATTGAACATCGGACAGGACGAGGACGCCGATGGACTGGGACCTTTGCAAGACCTTCGTCGCGGTGGCCGAGACCCATAGTCTTGCCGCCGCCGCGCGGCAATTGCGCTCCAGCCACCCCACGGTGGGCCGAGATATCGTAGCCCTTGAGGAACAGCTCGGCACCAAACTGTTCGCGCGGTCCAATGAAGGCCTGTCGCTGACCGCGCAGGGACGCAAGTTTCGCGAGCATGTCGAGGCGATGGCTTCGGCGGCGCTGCGGGCCGAAGCCGCGGTGTCGGCGACCGGCGCGCATGCCCGCGGTATCGTAAAGCTGTCGATCGGCGCCACGCTCGCCGCGCACTGGCTGATGCCGCGGATGGGGACGTTTTTGCGCGAGCACGGCCATCTGCAGCTCGAGATCGTCACCCATCCGTTTCCGGCCAGCGTGCGCCGCCGCGAGGCCGACGTCGTGCTGCGTCCGGTCGACAGCGGCGCGGAAAACCTGATCGGGCGCAAGATCGGTCGCCTCGGCACCGGCTTCTATGCCTCGCGCGACTACGCGGCGCGGCAGGGCTTGCCGGAGCGGCGCGACGAATGGAAAGGACACAGCGTGATCGGCTTCGCCGACCGCGAGTCGAATGCGCATCTGGCGCGCTGGAGCGACCTGATCACGCGGCAGGGCACCGTCGTGATGTGCTGTTCGTCGCAGGGCGACATGCTCGCCGCCACGAGGGCCGGGCTCGGGATTTCGGCGTTGTCCTGCCTGGTCGCCGAGGCCTATCCCGACCTCGTCCGTGTCGCGCCGCAAAAGCTCGCCAGCCTATCGGACCTCTGGCTGCTGGCGCATCCCGACCTCGTCGAACTGCCCGCGGTGCGGGCCGTGATCGGCTTTGTCACCGCCTGCGCGCGCGAGGATCGAGTTCGGCTGCGGGGGTAGGGGTGCACAGCGCGTCACACCGAGCGGTCGCCTTGGTGATCGATGGCTTTCGGCGTAGCTTCATTGTCTGATCGAAAGGGAAGGAAATCCAATGGAACTGAAACTCCATCACGTCAACTATTCGACCAAGGACGTTGGCGCGGTCGCGGGATTCTACCGCTCCTTGTTCAATATGAAGCCGGCGTCAGGTTATGAGGACGCGCGGATCACGTCGCAGGGCTACCCGGGCCAGGTCGAGTTTCTTACCGATGGCACCACCGAGTTTCACATCTCACCGCAGGATCTCGGCGTTGCGTTCCGGACGGGACAGAGCCTCAACCCCGTCGATCGCGGCCACATCGCATTTCGCACCGACGATATTGAGGCGTTCAAGGCGATGCTGCGGGAGAAGAACATTCAGTTCGCCGACTACGGGGTGTGGGCTGTCGCGGGCTGGTATCAGATCTTCCTGCAGGATCCCGACGGCACGGTCGTCGAAGTCCACCAGACCGACTACAAGGCGCCGGGCGCATAGTCGCCTCGCTTCGGCATGTTCGACGTCTTCAGGTGGAGCAAAAATGATGCGCATCGGCTGCCTCGGCATCGGCAATATGGGTCAACCCATGGCGGGCAAGTTGCTCGACGCCGGGCACGAATTATGGGTCTGTGATATCAGGGAGGAAGCCATGCTGCCGCTGCTCGAGCGTCAGGCGCGGCGCGCGAGTTCGGCAAGGGAATTGGCCGATGCCTGCGACACGGTAATCGTCTCGTTGCCGACCCTCGAGATCTTTCGGCAGGCGCTTTCCGGACCCGACGGCCTGCTCGCGGGCAAGGCCATGAAGACGCTGGTCAACACCTGCACGGTCGGCGTGGCGTTTATCCGCGAGATTGAGACGGCATGCGCCGCGGCCGGCGTCACCGTCATCGATGTCCCGATCAGCGGCGGCGTCGTCGGAGCCAAAGCGGGAACGCTGGCCATGATGGTATCGGGCGATCCGGGCAGGGTTGCCGAGCTGATGCCGGTTTTCCAGCTGTGGGGCAAGACGGTCGTCGTTGCCGGCGACAGGCCCGGCGCCGCGCAGGTCATGAAGCTGACCAACAACATGCTCTGTGCCGTCGCCCTCGTCGCCACGTCGGAGGCCATGACCATGTCGGCCAGGGCCGGCATTCCGGACGACGCCATGCTGCAAATTCTCAACAACGGCACCGGCCGCAATTTTGCGACGACGCATATCTTCCCCAATACCGTGCTGCCACGCACCTTCGACTTCGGCGCCACCATCGAGATGCTGATGAAGGACGTCGATCTCGCCATCGAGCAGGGCGAAGAACTCGGCGTTCCCATGTGGGTGAGCCAGGCGGTGCGGCTGGTGCTGAAACACGGCGTGTTTCAGGGCCGCGCCCAGCAGGACATGTCGCGGGTTGTCGAGATTATCGAGGACGGGACACGGAAGTAGGTAGGCGGCGGATTACGCTTCGCTAATCCGCTTACAAAAATGCTACCGCTCAATTCGCCTTCGGTGCCTCGACCGGCGCAGCCGCCGCCGGCGCCTCCGCATCCGCCCCGGCCGGCCGGCCGCCCGTAATCCGCTCCAGCACCGAACGCACTGCGTCCCTTGTCTTGCGGTCCTTCACCGCGTCGAGCAAGGGTGCGGCACCCGGCGAGCGGCGGATCAGGCTTTCCGGGTCGGGGAAGATCAGGGGATCGTCCCACGGGCCCTGCACCACGAAGGGCAGTTCGAAGCCGGCGGCGGCGTTGGGCGCCGAGATCAGGCTGGCGATGCCCTTCATGTCGTATTCGCGCATCGGCACCGAGGCGGTGCCGGTCAGGGTCAGGCGCGCCGACGGACCCTCGACGCGGATGTCCTCGGCGGTGGCGATGCCGTCGCTGAATTTAACCGCGATGGTCAGCGTGTTGTAGGGCGTCGAGCCCGCGCGGAAATTGCCGGCGCCGGACAGCGGCCGGCGCTCCAGCCGCTTCAGCAGCTGTTCGGCATTGAAGCCCGATATCGCGCCGTTCTGGCCGGTGAGGGTGGCGCTGCCGTCGAGCGACTGGGCGAGGCCGAACGGGCTCGCGCCGGAGGCGACCAGCGAGACGTTGAGATTGCCGCGGCCGGTCAGTTTCGTCACGCCGAACAATTCGCTGGCGCAGGCCTGCAGGTCGACATCGGTAAACTGGAACTGGGCCTTGATGTCGGCGATGGTGTCGGAACGCGCGATCCCGAACGAGCCCCTGGCGATGCCGCCATACATCTGCGCCTCGCCGACGCTGAGCGCCAGCGCGCCGCCGCGCAGATTGGCGCCGAACGCGGTGCGGCCGAGTTTCGACGAGCCGACCGTCACCTTGGCCGCCGACAGCCGCATGTCGAGGTCGGTGGTGGTGAGCGCCGTGAGGTCGAACAGCTGCCGGTTCCAGTCGCGCGCGCCTGACGCGAGCAGGCGGAAGGTGGAGATGTAGGGGGTGAAGTCGAGATTGCCCGCAGCCAGCGTCGCCTGCAGCGTCTGGCGGCCGGTGTTGGCGTAGGTCATGACGCCTTCGGCGACGTTGCCGTCGAGTTCGACATTGACGTTGGTCAGCGCGATCGACGAGCCCACCACATTGGCGCGGGCCTTCAGCGCGAAGCGGCCGAACCCGCCGGTGCCCGGCGGCGGCTGGCCGGCCCAGCGCAGCGCGTTGCGCAGACTGGGGCTGTCCACCGTGACCGTGCCTTCCATCATCAGGCTGGTGCGGTTGGCGACGGTGCCGTCGAACGCCAGTTTCAGCGGCGGGCTGGCCAGCCGCGCCTTCAGGCCGGCGCGGTCGCCGGACAGGGCCGCGACGAAATCGCTGGTGCTGATCGAGCCGTCGACCCGTTCGCCGCGCCAGTCGAATTGCCCTGTCGCGGCGAAGGAACGGGAGATCGAGGGCCACGCCAGCGACAGATCGATATCGCCGATGGTCTCGGCGACGCGGTTGGCGGCATCCTGATAGGTCAGCAGGCCGTCCTGGATGCGGATTTCAGAGAACGACAGCGGATTCTCGGCGCCGGGCTGCATGGTGCGCGCGATGGTCTCGATGAACGGCGTCCAGTTGCTCTCATCGCCGTCGCGGACGACGCGGATATGCGGTCGCAGCATCATGACGTCGGAAATTTCGAACCGACGCAGCAGCAGCGGCAACAGCCGCAGATTCGCGGTCAGGACGTCGACGGATAGCGCGGGATCCGATGTCGCTGCGCCCTTCAGGCCGACGTCATGAAAGGAGACGTAGCTGCCGGGAAACACCGACACCTCGATGGCGCCGTTGACGACGAAGTCGAGGCCGGTGACGGCGCGGATCTGGGCCTCCACCGCCTGACGCAGGGCGTCCCGGTTGAGAAACCAGGAGGTACCGATCAGGCCGATCAGCGCCACGCCGAAAAATGCGGCAACCGGCATGCCGAGGCGCTTCATTCGTTGGGCCACCGTCAATGACATATCCAAGTCTTGTTAGACCAAGTCTTGTTAGAGCCCGGGTCTGGTTTAGCTGATGTCAGGTTGATGACGTCGGGCCGATCTCAAAGTGAGCCGGGCGGCAGGCCAACTCCCGCAACTTGATAGGTTTTCTTGACGGTTTCAAGGCCGCCGCCCTTCTTCCCTCTCCCGCGTTTGCGGGGGAGGGTGCCGAGCCCAAGGGTCGGCGCGAAGCGCCGCCCGAGGCGAGGCGGGTGGGGGTCTCTCTCCGCGAGTCCCGTTGCCGTTCCCCCACCCCGGCCCTCCCCCGCAAGGGCGGGAGAGGGGGCGCACCCGTTGTTGCTGGAACACGGTAATCCGGCCTCTTTGATACAAATTCGCCCGTCATTGACGCATTGCGAAGAATTCGCCTAATAATCCGGGTCAATGCAGGCGCCAGTGCCCAGGTCGCCGGCGCCCTTCCTCCCATCAGGTCGTATTCCATGAACAAGGTCTACCCCGACGCCAAAACGGCCCTCGAAGGCATTTTGAAGGACGGCATGATGATCATGTCGGGCGGCTTCGGCCTGTGCGGCATCGCCGAGGTGCTGTCGGACGCGATCCGCGATTCCGGCGTCAAGAACCTGACCGTGGTCTCCAACAATGCCGGCGTCGACGGCATCGGGTTGAGCAGGCTGCTGGAGACCCGGCAGATCAAGAAGATGATCTCGTCCTATGTCGGTGAGAACAAGCTGTTCGCCCAGCAGTTCCTGGCCGGCGAGCTGGAACTCGAATTCGCGCCGCAGGGCACGCTGGCCGAGCGCATCCGCGCCGGCGGCGCCGGCATTCCGGCGTTCTACACCAAGACCGGCGTCGGCACCCTGATCGCCGAAGGCAAGGAAGAGAAGGTTTTCGACGGCGAGAAATACATCATGGAGCGCGGGCTGTTCGGCGATCTCGCCATCGTCCACGCCTGGAAGGGCGATACCGCCGGCAATCTGGTCTACCGCAAGACCGCGCGGAATTTCAACCCGATGATGGCGACCGCGGCGAAGATCACCGTGGCCGAGGTCGAGCACCTGGTGCCGGCCGGCGAGATCGACCCCGACCACATCCACACGCCCGGCGTCTTCGTCAAGCGCATCGTCGAAGTCGGGAGCGCCAACAAACGGATCGAGCAACGCACCACGCGCAAGCGCACGGATGCGTCTGCCGCCGCCGCAACCGGAGTTGAAGTCTGATGGCCTGGACCCGCGAACAAATGGCTGCCCGCGCCGCCAAGGAACTGCGCGACGGATTTTACGTCAACCTCGGCATCGGCATTCCCACCCTGGTCTCGAACTACATCCCCGACGGCGTCGACGTCGTGCTGCAGAGCGAGAACGGCATGCTCGGCATGGGGCCGTTTCCCTATGAGGGCGAGGAAGACCCCGATCTGATCAACGCCGGCAAGCAGACCGTCACCGAACTGCCGTCGACCAGCTATTTCTCGTCGGCCGATTCCTTCGGCATGGTGCGCGGCGGCCATATCGACCTGTCGATCCTCGGTGCGATGCAGGTGGCGCAGAATGGCGACCTCGCCAACTGGATGATCCCCGGCAAGATGGTGAAGGGCATGGGCGGCGCGATGGACCTCGTCGCCGGCGTCAAGCGCGTCGTGGTCGTGATGGAGCATTCCGCCAAAGACGGCCCGAAGCTGCTCAAGCAGTGCAACCTGCCGCTGACCGGCGAGAAGGTGGTCGACATGGTGGTGACGGATCTCGCGGTCTTCACCATCGACAAGCACGGCAAAGACGGCATGGCCCTGATCGAACTCGCCGACGGCGTCACGCTCGACGAAGTCAAGGCCAAGACCGAAGCGGAGTTCCGGGTGGCGCTGAAGAACGCGTGATCTTCACCCTCCCCTGGAGGGGGAGGGTCGACGCGAATGCAATGAGCGGCGGGGT
>JAZJYY010000041.1:0-56763 GCA_040390145.1 Pseudomonadota bacterium | reverse complement strand
TCGTTGAACATCTTGCGCAGCATCGAGAAATCGTCGCGCAGCATGATCTTGTTGGCGGCCAGCCGGTGCGCGGCGATCAGGGTGCGGCCGCCGAAATGCCAGGCGGCGCCGATGTGATCGAGATGCTCGTGGCTGAGGATCACCATGTCGATCGCCTCGGGCGGACAGCCGGCATGGCACAGGCATTCCAGCAGCGCCGGATAATTCGAGGACAGCCCGACATCGATCAGGATGGTCCGGTTCCTGCCACGGACCAGATAGGCGTTGGCGGCGCGGTTCTTGAAACGGATCTGATAGACATCCGTGGCCGCCTCGATCAGCGAGCAGACGTCGTTGTTGAGGAGGATCGGAAACGGGCTCGGCTTGCGCTCGCTCATGGGGTGGCCGCCCTGAAATTGACGGCGTTGGAAGCCCGCAGGCGTTTTGACAGCGCATCCATCACCATCAGTGCGAACGCCGGCTGCTGGCTGACCAGATAGACGAAGCGGGCGTGGTTGATACGCATCACCCTGGTGTTCGGCGCGGCTGCAATTGCGGTGGCCGAGCGTGACGAGCCGTCGATCACCGCCATCTCGCCGAAGAATTCGCCCTTGCCCAGCGTCACGATGACGGTCTTGCCGGCGCCGCCCAGCTTGGCGATCTCGACCTTGCCGTCGAGCACCACGAACAACTCGCGCCCGGTCGAGCCCTCCTCGAAGATGACCTCGTCCACATCGAATTCGTTGATGCACTTCTCGATGGCCATGGATCCGCGCCTTCTGGCTGGTCGCGGCAGCCATGTTAATCCCGAAACCGGGGGACGCAACGAGACATCGGGACGCTTCCCGCGATACCGCAGAGCAACATGAACCGGTGCCGTCAGAACCGGGCGGAGCGAGTTCCTAAAATTTTGGTAAGGCCGCCGGCGGTAACGAATTCGCAAGGAATGAAAGTTACCAAATGGTGAACCCTACCTGGAGAATTCGAACGTGAGCGAACATCAGGCCGAGCCGATCAGCAGCGAGTCCGGATCCGTGGCCGGGCCGGCCGTTTCCAACGCATCCGACGCGGCAAGCCCGCCGGTGGCGGCTCAGGAAGCCGCGAAAACCGTGGTCGAGGTCGAATCTCCCGATCTGGTCCCGGCGCAGGACGCCGCCGCCAAGGACGCAATCAAGGCGGACGCAGCCAAGGTTGAAGCTGCCAAGGTCGAAGCGCCCAAGGTTGAAGCCACCGATACCGCCAAGGCCGACGCGCCGCGCGCGCCGGGCAGGATCATGATCATGGCGTCGGGCGACCGCACCTGGGACCACCAGGGTGCCGAGCCGGAAGCCGAACCCGAGCAGGCGCAGGGCATGTTCGGCAAGCGGCGGTTGTCCGCGCTGGCCGCCGTGGCGGCGCTGGCGGCGATAGCGGGCGCGCTCGGCGGCGCATTGGCGACCGCGGGCGTGATGCATTTTGCCGGCGGAGCCTCGGCAACGTCGAACAATCTCGTGCTCGAAGCTTCCGTGGCCCGGATCGACGCCGACATCCTGGCGCTGAAGGCCAGCGTTGAGCAAACCTCGAAGGTCGGCATCGTCAGGGACAACAAGGCCAGCGACCGTCTCGACAGGATCGAGAAGGCGCAGGTCGAGCCCGCCGCCAAGCTTGCGAAGCTCGCTGAAGCCGTTGAGAAATTAAAAGTCGCGCACGCGGCACCCGCGCCGGCGCCGGTCGCGGTCGCTCCGGCAGCAACCAAGGAAGTCACTGGCTCGATTTCACCGCCGGCGACGGCTGCCGCAGCCGTTCCGTTGCCTGCCCCAAAACCCGAAAAACCCGAAGTGGCGCGGCTGCCGACGGTCGAGGGCTGGGTGCTGCGCGAAGTCGCCCATGGCGGCGCGCTGATCGAGGGACGCCAGGGAATCTATGAAGTCTATGCCGGCGATCCCGTCCCCGGCCTCGGCCGCGTCGACGCCATCCGCAAGCAGGACGGCCGCTGGGTGGTCGTCACCAGCAAGGGCCTGGTGGTCGCGCGGTAGGGATTTGGCGCGGACGGTCTCTTACCTCGCCCCGCTTGCGGGGAGAGGTCGCGAGCGCAGCGAGCGGGTGAGGGGAACTCTCCCCGCATTCGGACTCGCAGATAGTCCTCACCCGAAGCCTTCGGCTTCGACCTCTCCCCGCAAGCGGGGCGAGGCGGACAAGCTCTGCGAGACACGCGCTCCTCACTTCGGCTACTTTCCTGACTAATCTATCGCCGCTTCAAGCCCCGGAATGAGGCCTCTGATGCGGTGTTTGTCAGGATATGGACCGCGCATTGCCATTCATTTTCATCATCCTGGTTTGGCTCTGCGGCGCCGTGCCCGCGCATGCCGCGGAAGGCCCCGCGCTGGAGCGCGGTGCGGCGATCACCGACCCCACGGTGTTGCGCGAACTCGATCGCGGGCGGTTTGCGGTGGGCCGGATCATGCAGCCGGAGAGATCCGTTGATGCTCCCCTGAGCAGCGGCCAGCTGTTCGCCCTGTCGTCGCTGGCGAAGGTCCGCGCCGCGCTCGATGCCGAATTCGACCGTTATGTCATCCGGCACAAGGCCGGTCTGCCGAACGAGAGCATCGGCGTCGGAACCGGATATGACTTTCAGCTGTTCGATCGCGGCATGCTTTATTCCGGCGACGCGCGCTTCGTGCTGGCCGGCATCGTCAACCGGATGGACCGCGCCTTTGTATCGCCCGAGAGCTGCGGCGAAGTCAGGCTGATCTACCGGCTGACGCGGATAGCGCAAGCCGGCGAAAACGCCGTGCCGCGGCGCCTGCCCATGACCCTGAACATCGTGTTGAAGGCGCGCGGCGGCATGAGCGATGCCGAGGGCGCCGGGATCAGCTGCGCGGACATCGCGCGGCGCTGGCTGGATACCGGCGAACTGACGCTTACGGGTGCCGAGCTTGCCAGCAGGCTGCTCGCGAAAGACGGCCCGCTCGATCTGGTCCGGCCTGAAAACGTCGATCGCATCGAAACCAACCTGCAGATCGCGCATGCACCGAAATCCGCGGTGCGCGATTTCCGCACCGATTATCTGCTGAAGGTGTTTCGCCTCGATCCCGTTGCGCGCGCCTTTGCGGAAGCGCCGATGGAAAACCAGATCGATCGCGAGCGGCTTCTGGCCGACCCCGATCTCGCACGCGATTTCAAGGCATGGCTGATCGATCCCAGGCACCTCCATGAATTCGATCGCGGCACGGTCCTGATACCCGAGCGGTTCCTGGCCAGGGCGGCGATCGCCGCCACGCCGGTCGGTTTCGATCCCTCCGACTTGCAGCCGGAATTCGGCCTGGTGCGGGGCGAGGGCGACGCCGCGAAGGCGGTGTTCAGCGAGAGCGAGGTCGTTGCCGCGCTTCGGAAAGCCGCTGACGTCGGTTTCACGCCGCAGAACATCCGCTCGGTGGCCGGCTTCAAGCGCCGGCTAAACGACATCACCTGTTCAGGCTGTCATCAGACCCGCGGGATCGGCGGTTTCCATTTTCCGGGTGTGGACTGGATGGCGGCCAAACCGTCGAACGCGGCCGTGGTGCCGGCGTCGCCGCATTTCTTCGGCGACCAGGTCCGGCGGCGGGATATCCTCACCTCGATGAAATCGGGCAGCAGCCCGGACTTCTCGCGCGGGTTTTCCGGTCGCCCGCAATTGCGCACGCGGTCGGAGTTTTGGTCGGAGCTGAAGGGCACCGGCCATTACGACGGCTGGGGCGCGCATTGTTACCAGCACAGCGCGAAAGCCGCCGACAACGACCCGAGTTTTCGCAGCTGGACCTGCGCCGCGGGGCTTGCCTGCGAGGCCGCCGGCAAGACCTCGCGGCTCGGAATGTGCTTCGTCAAGAGCCGCTGAGGTCGCGCGAAGATCCAGAAGGCCGACACAAGGCACTCGTCATGCCCGGACTTGATCCGGGCATCCATCAATCTTCCCAGCAAGTTTTTTTTTGAAGTGGATGGATTGCCGGGTCAGGCCCGGCAATGACAGGATTGAGTTCACTCCCCCTTCACAAACCTTGCAAACGCCTCGGCATGGTCGGGATGCCAGCGCGACAGCGCCGGGCGGTTTTCGACGATATCGCCGACGGCCCACAGGATACGGCGTTCGTCGAGGCTGCGCGGCACGTCGTTGTCGGGACAGAGGATATAGAAATCGCCGGCACCGACGCGCTCGATCATGAAGTCGACGGTCTGCTCCGGCGTCCAGGCGCCGGCCGGCTTCTCGGTGCGGCCGCGCGCGGTGAGAGCGGTGAAGACGTGGCCGGGGATGAAGAGATGCGCGCTGATCTTGCAGCCCGGAATGTTGCGCAACTCGTGCTGCAGCGCCTCGGTAAAGGCCTTCACGCCGGCCTTGGTGACGTTGTAGGCGGGATCGCCCGGCGGCGTGGTGATGCCCTGCTTCGAGCCGGTATTGATGATCAGGCCGGCTCGCCCGCGCTCGATCATGCGGGGCGCAAATACCTGCGAGCCATGGATGACGCCCCACAGGTTGACGCCGAGAATGCGCTGCCAGTTCTCCAGCGGGCCGAACATGGTGCTGCCGGGCTGAATGCCGGCATTGTTCATCAGGATGTCGGCGCAGCCGAACCGCCGCCGCACCTCGTTTTCCAGTTCCGATACCTGCTCGACATGGCTGACGTCGACCGCCATCGCCATGATGTCAGCGGACGCGCCCCGCGCCACCGACGCCACCTTGGCTTCGGCCGCGGTGAGCCGGTCGCCGCCGAGATCGGCGATGCACACCTTCATGCCGAGCGCGGCAAAGCGCATCGCGGCGGCAAGCCCGATGCCGGACGCGCCGCCGGTGACCACGGCGACATGGTTGGGGGCGATGGCTGGATGGGACACGCGTTCCTCCCTGAATTTATGTACGGCACCGCTGATGATGGTGATGCAGCAGCCCTACCATGCCTGAAACCGCATGGGAGGTCTTCATGTCACGCGAGCCCGCCTGATCAACCTTTTGCCGCCGGCGGGAACCGGGTACATAGCCCCTTCAAGAACAATCAACCGGGGCGGACATGAAACTGACGTCGTTGTTTTCACCACTCACCATCGGACCGTACCAGCTCGAGCATCGCCTCGTGATGGCGCCGCTGACGCGGATGCGGGCGGAAAAGCCTTCGCTGGCGCCGCGGCCGCTCAACGTGGAATATTACGCGCAGCGCGCCACGCCGGGCGGCCTGATCATTGCCGAAGCCTCGCCGGTGGCGGCGACCGCGTTCGGAAGCCCTGCCGTCCCCGGCATCTATTCGGACGCGCAGATCAAGGGCTGGCGCGAAGTGGTCGATGCCGTTCACGCCAAGGGCGGCGTGATCTTCCTGCAGCTCTGGCATGTCGGTCGCGTCTCGCATTCCTCGTTCCAGCCCGGCGGCGTGCTGCCGGTGGCGCCCTCGGCTGTGCCGATTCCGCCCGACCTGAAGGCCGGAACGGCGGGCGGAAAATCGACGACCTATGAGACGCCGCGCGCGCTCGAGACGGCAGAGGTCGCCGGCGTGGTCGAGGCCTTCCGGCAGGCCGCCGCCAACGCCAAGGCGGCCGGCTTCGACGGCGTCGAGATCCACGGCGCCAACGGCTATCTGCTGGAGCAGTTCCTGCAGTCGCACACCAATCTGCGTACCGACCAGTATGGCGGCTCGATCGAAAATCGCGCGCGCTTCCTGATGGAAGTCACGCAGGCCGCCATCGATGTCTGGGGCGCCGACCGCGTCGGCATCCGGCTGTCTCCCTACGGCATCGCCAATGGAAGCGGCGAGCCCGATCCGATGCCGCTCTATACCCACGTCGTGGAGTCGCTCAATCCGCTGGGGCTGGCCTATGTGCACTTCATCGAGCCACGCTCCAGCGGCGCCGGCCGCGCCGAAGTGAACTGGCAGAACGTGCCGTCGGCGATGGTGCTGTTCCGGCCGATCTGGAAAGGCGTCCTGATCGCAGCCGGCGGTTTTACCGGCGAGACCGCGGATGCGGCGATCCGGGACGGCCACGCCGACGCGGTCGCGTTCGGCCGCATCTTCATCTCCAACCCCGATCTGCCGCGACGGCTGCGCGAAGGCTTTCCGCTGACGCCGTATAACCGCGCCACGTTCTATGGCGGCGATGCCGCGGGCTATACGGATTATCCTGTTCATGATGAACTGGAGAAGGCGTGACGCGCTTGTAGGGTGGGCAAAGGCGTCTTCGCCGTGCCCACCATTTGGTATTATCGAACGAAGATGGTGGGCACGACGCGAAGACGCGCCTTTGCCCACCCTACGATTTTGCCGTCATTGCGAGCGCAGCGAAGCAATCCATAGCCCAGCACAGGAAGAATGGATTGCTTCGTCGCAAGCGCTCCTCGCAATGACGCTGAGGGAACGGGGCACATGGCGAAAGCAGCGCAAGCGGTCGGAATCGCAAAGGGCCAATGCCTGTGCGGCAAGGTCGCCTTCGAAATCGACACCCCCGCCCGCTGGGCCTGGCACGATCATTCGGCCGCATCCCGGCAAGCGCATGGCGCGGCCTATGCGACCTATGTCGGCAGCTGGCGCAAGCGGTTCAGAATCACAAAAGGCAAAACCGCCATCACCCGCTTCGAGGACAAGGCGACCACGACGGTACGAAGCTTCTGCGCGCATTGCGGCACGCCGCTGGTCTATGAACGTCCGCGCTCGCCGCACATGGTCAACATTCCCCGTGCCTTGTTTAGTGGCCGCACCGGTCGGCAACCGCTCTATCACATCGCGATCGGACAGCTGCAGGAGTGGACCTGGACCGGCGAGCCGCTGGTGCCCCTGAAAGGCTTTCCAGGCGTGGTCTGGCAGCGCTCGAGAAAGAAGAAGCGCGTCGAGCACGAGGGGATGTTCTGATCGCGCGCGTCACTCCGCCCGCGGTATCACGACCAGCCGCAGAAAACTCATCAGGCTGCCTATCGCGGCGACGCCCGCGGCCAGCGCCAGCGCCACCACGGCGCCGTCACGGACGAAGAAGCTGAAACAGGATGCGGCCAGCGCGGCGCCGATGGTTTGGCCGGTGAGACGCGCGGTCGCCACGATGCTGCTGGCGCTGCCGCTGCGGCCGGCCGGAGCGCTCGACATCAGCGCCTGGAGGTTGGGCGCCTGAAAGAAACCGAATCCGCATCCGCACAGCGCCATGCGCCAGACGATATCGGCGGTGGTGGGTGCCGCCGGCAACGTGGCCAGCAATCCCATTCCGAGGCAAAGCAGTGCCAGGCCGATGCCGCCGAGAATTCCGGCCGGATAGCGGTCGGACAGGCGGCCCGCGATCGGCGCCATGATCGCGACCACGAGCGGCCAGGGGGTCATGAACAGACCGGTCTCGACCGCGGTCCGGAGCAACGTCTCCTGGAAGTAGAAGGGCAGCGCCACGAACGCCAGCCCCTGCACCACGAACGAGCAGATGGCGGTGGCCGCCGACAGCGCGAAGATCGGCAACCGGAACAGGTCGACGGGAAGCATCGGCGCGGGATGATCGGCGTGGCGGCGGATCAGAAGCCATCCGAGCACGATCCCGATCGCCAATGCGACCCCGACCAGCGCGGCGGCGACGTGATGCGCCGCGCTGCTGATCCCGATGATGATGAGGCCGAGCGCGCCCGCGGCCATCATGGCGCCGAGAAAGTCGAACCGGTGAACCGCCCGCGGCGGCCGCGGCAGCGTCTTCCATCCGATCGCGATCGCGAGCAGGCCGATCGGAATGTTGATGGCGAACAGCCACGGCCATGGCCCCAGCGCCAGGACGCCGGCCGCGACCGTCGGACCGAGCGTGGTCGCGGTCGCAACGGTGAGCGCATTGTAGCCGAAGGCGCGGCCGAGCATGTGGCTCGGATAAACGAAGCGCACCAGCGCGGTGTTGACGCTCATCAGCCCGCTGGCGCCCAGTCCCTGCAGCGTGCGGGCCACCAGCAGGCTCTCCAGTGACCACGCGCAGGCGCTGGCGAGCGACGCCACCGTGAACAGCAGCAATCCACCCAGATAGATCCGCTCATGGCCGACGATTTCGCCGAGCGCCCCCAGCGGCAACAAGGTCGCCACCAGCGCGATCTGGTAGACATTGACGACCCAGATGACATCGGCGGGACTGACACGCAGGTCGGCGGCGATGGCGGGAAGCGCGATGTTGGCGATCGCGGTATCGAGCGACGCCACGGCGACCGCGATGAAGATCGCCGTCACCGCCCAGCGCCGGCGCTCGGCCGGCAGACCATCATGCGGGGATGGTCCCGTCGCCGAACCAGCTTCTTCGGACATCGAGGGGAGTGCTCCAGACCTGATAATACGGCCTTCGGCCATGCGGTTCTCAAAAGCACTATGAATCAACCCGCCGCCAATACAATAGCGGATGCGCGCGAATCGGCGCAGGGCAGCCATGACCGCGCTTCCTTGCAACCGATGGTACGGATCAGCCATGATGGCAGCACCCGCAGGTCAACGAGCCGTGGGGCAGGAGGAGACAGTTGATGAATCGTATTACCGGGCGTTCGGCGTTCCTGGCCCTGCTCAAGGATGAGGGCATCACCCATCTGTTCGGCAATCCCGGCACCACCGAACTGCCAATCATGCACGCCCTGAAGGAACATCCCGATCTCACCTACGTGATGGCGATGCAGGAAAGCCTGGTGGTCGCCATCGCCGATGGTTATAGCCGCGCCTCGGGCAAGCTCGTCGCCTGCAACGTCCATGTCGCGCCCGGGCTCGGCAACGCGATGGGCTCGCTGTTCAACGCCAGCTTTACCGGCACGCCGATGATCCTGACCGCCGGCCAGCAGGAGCAGGGCCATGGCCTGATGGAGCCGGTGCTGTACGGTCCGCTGGTGCAGATGGCCGAGCCCCTGGTGAAATGGGCGGTGGAGGTGACGCGGCTGGAAGACCTGCCGCGGATCGTGCGCCGCGCCGCCAAGATCGCGATGACGCCGCCGACCGGGCCGGTGTTCATCTCGCTGCCCGGCGATATCCTGAACGCCGAAGCCGGCATCGAACTGGGCAGTTCGACCCGCGTCGACACCAGGGTCAGGCCATCCGACGAATCGTTGCAGGCGCTGGCGCAACGGATCCTGAAGGCGCAAAATCCCGTCATCATCACCGGCGACGAGATCGTCAAGAGCGACGCGCTGCGGGAAGCCGCCGATCTGGCGGAAGCGCTGGGGGCGCCCGCCTACCAATGCTCGACGCCCTACGGCGCGCATTTCCTGTCGGAGAGCCCGTGCTTCATGGGCGCGCTGTCGCGGCTGCAGAAGCAGGTGCGCGAGGTGCTGTCGCCCTACGATCTCGTGATCGTGCTCGGCGCCGATCCGCTGCGGATGTCGGTCTACAGCGAGATCGATCCGCTGCCGGAGGGCATGCCGATCGTGCAGGTCGGGCTGGTCGACTGGGACCTCGCCAAGAATTACGGCGCCGAGATCGCGCTGAAGGCCGATGTGAAGGAGACCCTGCGCGTGCTGGTGCCGGCGCTGAAGGTTGCCGGCGGCGCGGCGCTGGAGAGCCGGGCGAAGCAGGGGCTCGCGGCGCTGGCCTCCAGGAACTGGACGGCCAGGCGCAAGACGCTGGTCGAACAGATATCAAAGGCAAAAGATCGCTCGCCGATCGATCCGGACTGGCTGGCGCTGCAGGTGGTCGAGGCGATGCCGGACAATGCCATCCTGGTCGACGAGGGGCTGACGTCGTCGCGTCAGATCCTGGCGCTGCGCCCGCATCGCGACCGTTACGGCTATCACGCGCTGGCCTCCGGCGGCATCGGCTGGGGCCTGCCGGCCTCGGTCGGCGTCAGCCTCGCCAATCCCGACCGTCCCGTGGTGTGCTTCTCCGGCGATGGCAGCGCAATGTATTCGATCCAGGCGCTGTGGACCGCGGCGCATCACAAGCTGAACCTGACGGTGGTGATCGTCAACAATGGCGGCTACCGCATCATCAAGCAGCGGCTGCTGGCGTTCCACGGCGACGATCATTACGTCGGCATGGACTTTGCGGACCCGAAGGTGGATTTCACGGCACTGGCCAAATCGCTCGGGCTCGAGGCGATGAAGATCACCGAGTCGGTGGATGTCGCGGCCGCGCTGAAATCGGCATTCAGCCGGCCCGGCGCGAAGCTGATCGAAGTGGTCGTCGACGGGACGGTCTAAGCATTCCGTCATTCCGGGGCGACGCGAAGCATCCCTTCTCCCCTTGTGGGAGAAGGTGGCGCGAAGCGCCGGATGAGGGGGTCCATCAGTGGGCACTGAGTTCGCTGAACCAACCCCTCACCCAGATGTGTCAGTTGCGGGCGCCGGTGATGCCCTCTCCCACAGGGGGAGAGGGCGATACGACTGGCGCCGGTGCCGTTACTCCGCCGCGTTCGCCCGCAGATGCGGTCGATACTGCACCGCCGGATGCGGCGCGCCGAGCCGCGCGCGGCCCGCGCCGAACAGCTTTTCGCGAAGCGTGCCCTCGGCGTAGGCCGGCTTGTAGCGCCCGCGCCGGGTCAGTTCCGGCACCAGCATGTCGGCGATGTCAGCGAAATCGCCGGGCGACACGGCGAACGGCATGTTGAGGCCGTCGACGTCGGTCTGCTCGAACCAGGCCTCGATGGCGTCGGCGACGGTTTCCGGCGAGCCGACCACGACCGGCCCGGCGCCGCCGATGCCGACATGCTGGGCGACCTCGCGCACGGTCCAGACCCGGTCGGGATCGGCGCGGGTGACGTTGTCCATCGCGCTGCGGCCGGCGTCGTTCTCGACATGGCGGACCTGCTGGTCGAGATCGTAGGTCGAGAAATCGACGCCGGTCCAGCCGGACATCAGCGTCAGCGCCCCCTCCGGATTGATGTGGCTGCGGTAGTCGTCGTATTTGGCTTTCGCCTCGGCCTCGGTGCGCCCGAGAATGACGGTGAACATGCTGAACATCAGGATCTCGGCCGGGTTGCGCCCGCCCTTGGCCGCGAGTTCGCGAATCGCGGCGACGCGCGGCGCGATCACTTTCGCTGACGGCCCCGACATGAACACGCATTCGGCGTGCTCGGCCGCGAACTGCCGTCCGCGCGGCGAGGTGCCGGCCTGGTACAGCACGGGGGTGCGCTGCGGCGAGGGTTCGCTGAGGTGGATGGCGTCGACGCGATAGTTTTCTCCGGCGTGCTGCACGCGATGCACCTTGGCGGGATCGGTGAAAATCCCGCGCGCGCGGTCGCGCAGCACCGCGTCGTCCTCCCAGCTGCCTTCCCAGAGCTTGTAGACCACTTCCATATACTCGTCGGCGACCTCGTAGCGGTCGTCATGCCCGGTCTGCTTGTCCTTGCCGGCGGCCTTCGCCGCGCTGTCGAGATAACCGGTCACCACGTTCCAGCCGACCCGCCCCTCCGTCAGATGATCGAGCGTCGACATCCGCCGCGCGAACGTATAGGGCGGCTCGTAGGACAGGTTCGAGGTCACGCCAAATCCGAGATGCTCGGTGGCGGCGGCCATCGCCGGGATCAGCAGCATGGGATCATTGGCCGGCACCTGCGCGGCGTTGCGCAACGCGGCGTCGGGATTGCCGCCATAGACGTCGTAGACGCCGAGCACGTCGGCGAGAAACAGCCCGTCGAACCGCCCGCGCTCCAGCGTTTTCGCCAGATCGATCCAGTACGGCAGCCGGTTATAGTCGCTGGTGCGGTCGCGCGGATGGGTCCATAGCCCCGGGGACTGGTGCGCGACGCAGTTCATGGCAAAGGCGTTGAGCCGGATTTGTTTTTTCATGGCCAAATTGCCCTCGCTCGCCCCGTAGCGTCTCTGTTATCCGCCCGATCTGCATGCCGGGCTGCGAACGAAATTGTCGCATTCGGGCCGTGCTTAGCAAAGCAAATCGTCCGCGTCATGCCCACTTCCTGTCGGCGCCGGTTCTCGGTACGTTGACCCCAAGGCCGAAAGGTCAGTGACTGCAACCAGCTGCAAAAAAAGAGAAGACATGACCAGAGCCGATGCCGTCGCCGCAGCCCGCCAACAGCTTCATTCCGGCGAGTTTCTCGCCGAACTCGGCCGCAGGGTCGCGTATCGGACCGAAAGCCAGACCCCCGGCCGCGGCGATGCCCTGCGCGCCTATCTCGAGGAAGGGCTGCAGCCGGCATTTGCGCAGCTCGATTTCACCTCGCGGCTGATCGAATCGCCGACCGGAAAGAATCCCTATCTGCTCGCGGAATATCAGGAGGACGCGTCGGCGCCGACCGTGCTGACGTACGGCCATGGCGATGTCGTCGACGGCATGGAAGGCCAATGGCGCGACAAGCTCGATCCGTGGCGGACGACCGTGTCGGGCAACCGGGTCTATGGCCGCGGCACCGCCGACAACAAGGGCCAGCACAGCATCAACATGGCGGCGCTGGCGGCGGTGCGCGCGGCGCGTGGCGGCAAGCTCGGTTTCAATGCCAAATTCATCATCGAGACCGGCGAGGAGATCGGCTCGCCGGATTTGCGCCAGGTCTGCGAGTCGCTGCGGGAGGAACTGAAGGCCGACCTGTTCCTGGCCTCCGACGGGCCGCGGCTGTCGGCCGATCGCCCGACCATCTTCCTCGGCTGCCGCGGAGGCCTGCGGATTCATCTCGACGTCAAGCTGCGCGACGGCGCGCATCATTCCGGCAATTGGGGTGGCGTGCTGGCCAATGCCGCGACCATCCTGTCCGGCGCGATCGCTTGCCTGGTCGACCACCAGGGGCGGATGCAGCTGGAGCAGTTGAAACCGCCGCGCATTTCCAACGCGATTCGCGCTGTTCTGGCCGACGTGAAGGTCGAGCCCACGGAGGATGAGCCGGCGCTGTCGGAGAATTGGGGCGAGGAGGGGCTGTCGCCCGCCGAGCGGCTCTACGCCTGGAACACGCTGGAAGTGCTGGCGATGTCGTCCGGCAACATCGCAAGTCCCGCCAATGCGATTCCCGGCGAGGCGCATGCGGTGCTGCAGTTGCGCTTCGTCGTTGGCACCCGGATCGAACAGGTCATCGATGCGGTGCGGGCGCATTTGCACGACAACGGATTTGCAATGGTCGAGGTGAGCGCGGCGCAGAGCTTTGCCGCGTCACGCACCGATTTCGACAGCCCCTGGGTCGGCTGGGCGGCGGAGTCGATCCGGCAGACCACCGGGAAGGCGCCGGCGGTCCTGCCGAATTTCGGGGGCTCGCTGCCCAATGACGTGTTCTCCGAAGGCCTGGGCCTGCCCACGATCTGGGTGCCGCATTCCTATCCGGGCTGCTCGCAGCATGCGCCCGATGAGCACATTCTGCTCGACCTGACCGAGGAAGCATTGGGCATCATGGCCGGCCTGTTCTGGGATCTGGGCGAGCGGCCGCGGGCCATGCGTTCGGGCGTGAGTTCCGGTTGACTTTGCCGGCGCCGCTGAACAACGGTAAGGCGATGAGCAAGGCATCGGATTCTCAGACACGGCTGAAGGCGACGTTCCGGGTCAAGGTGAACGGCAGGACCGTCGCGATCGAGACTGTCGGCCAGGCCTACGGCTTCATCGGCAGCCTCAACTCGGTCGAATGGATGGAGTTCAAGTCGCTGCACAGCGATGCCAAGGCCGCGCTTGAGGCCGCGGCCGAAGACGGCATGCTGATCGTGCAGGCCACCAACGCGCTTCGCGCCCTGTTCGCGCGCGCCAAGTTGCTCTGAAATTTCAGGCGGCCCTGGCAGCCTAGGCGCCCTCGTCGAGCGCGACCAGTTCGCGCTTCTTGCGCAGCGCCGGCAGCAGCGGGCCGATCAGCAGCACCACCGCAATCGACAGGCAAACCGCCGAGATCGGGCGTTCCACGAAGGTCCAGAGATCGCCCTGCGACAGGATCAGCGATTTGCGCAGATTGTTTTCCAGCATCGGGCCCAGCACGAAGGCCAGCACCAATGGCGCCGGCTCATAGCCGAGCTTGCGCATGAAATAGCCGATCACGCCGAAGGCGATCATGACATAGACGTCGAACACGTTGTTGCTGGAGCAGTAGACGCCGATGATGGTGAACAGGATGATCAGCGGAAACAGGATGTTGTAGGGCAGCTTCAAGAGCTGAACCCACATCCCGATCAGTGGCAGATTGAGCACCAGCAGCATGACGTTGCCGATATACATGCTGGCGACGATGCCCCAGAACAGGCCGGGGTTCTGCGTGATCATCAGCGGGCCGGGCTGCACGCCGTGGACGACGAAGGCGCCGAGCAGCAGCGCCATCACCACATTCGGCGGGATGCCGAGCGTCATCAGGGGAATGAAGGCGCCGCCGGCAGCCGCGTTGTTGGCGGCTTCCGGCCCCGCGACGCCCTCGATCGCGCCATTGCCGAAACGCTCCGGCGTCTTCGACAGCCGCTTTTCCAGCGCATAGGACGCAAACGAGGAGATCACCGAACCGCCGCCCGGCAGAATGCCTAAGAAGAATCCGAGGATGGTGCCGCGCCCGATCGGTCCGGCGCTCGCCTTCCAGTCGGCCTTGTTCGGCAGCAGCTGGGTGATTTTGGCGTTGATGACGTCGCGCTTGATCAGCTGCTCGGTATTGATCAGGACCTCGGCGATGCCGAACAGGCCCATCACCACCGGCACCAGGCCGATGCCGTCGATCAGTTCCAGGCGGCCGAAGGTCAGCCGCGGCTGCGCCGTGATGCTGTCGAGCCCGATCAAGCCGAGCACGAGGCCGATGCAGGCCATCAGGAGCGCTTTCGCCATCGAGCCCTGGGTCAGGAAGGTCAGGACCACCAGCCCCAGCACCATCAGGCTGAAATACTCCGCCGGCCCGAAGGCGATCGCGACGCTGGCAAGCGACGGGGCCACCAGCATCAGCGCGACCAGCGCGAAGGTGCCGGCGATGAACGAGCCCAGCGCGGAGATGCCGAGCGCCGGGCCGGCGCGGCCCTGCTTCGCCATCTGGTGGCCGTCGATGCAGGTCACCACGGAGGCTGCTTCGCCCGGAATATTGACCAGGATCGATGTGGTGGAGCCGCCATACATCGAGCCGTAATAGATGCCGGCCATCATGATGATGCCGGATTCCGGCGTTCCCGACAGCGTGATCGGCAACAGCAGCGACATCGCCGAAATCGGCCCGATGCCGGGCAGCACGCCCACCAGCGTGCCGATGAACACCCCGATGAAGCAGTAGAGCAGGTTGATCGGCATCAGCGCGACGCCGAAGCCATGCCCGACATTGAGAAGCGTTTCCATGCTTTTGGTCCAGTCAGCCGATTTCGAAGATGCCCGAAGGCAACTGGATCAGCAGCAGGCGCTTGAGAACCCACCACACCCCGAGCGGCGCGAGCAGGGCGATCGGAATCGCCAGCGACCAGCGCACCGGATCGACCAGGCGCAGCAGCAGCAACATCAGCGGTATGGTGGAAAGCAGGAACCCGAGCGTATCGAGCGCAAGGGAAAACGCGATGAGCGATCCGATGACCAACAGCGGCTTGGTCCAGCGCGCATCTTTCCAGCGCGAGCCGAAGGTCGGGCCGCCTTCGGTCACGGCCGCGGTGATGATGGTGACGGCGAACAGGCACATCAGCAGGCCGGTGTAGAACAGCACATAGCCGGAGCCGGGATCGTTGATGGTGCCGAGCTTGAGCTTGAGACCCGACCAGACCACGAAGGCGCCGAGCGCGAGCCCGATCAGGCCGCCCCATAATTCGGAGTTGTTGAGTCGAAGCTTGACGTTGGTTGGATCAGCCATCGAGATACTTTCGGGCGTTCCCCGGACGCAGCGCAGCGTCTTGGCGGTGCGCTGTAGAGCCGGGGTCCATTACGCTGATGGTGGTCCCGGCTCTGCGGCGCAGCGCTGAAGATGCGCTGCACCGCCTCCGGGACACGAGTGTGGTCAGTTCTTCTTCTTTGCAAGACCGAGCGTCTCGATCACCTTGAGCTCGGAAGCGGTGACCTCGGTGACGAATTTCTTGTAGTCCTCGGTATTCTTGTAGTTCGGAACCATGTCGAACTTGGCGAGCGTCGCGACCACGGCGGGATCGTCGAGCGCCTTCTTGAAGGCGTCGTGCAGTTTGGCGACGATCTTCGGATCCATGCCCTTGGGCCCGGCGATGCCGAACGGCGAATCATAGACCATGGGGTAACCGAGTTCCTTGAGCGTCGGTACGTCGGGGAAATTCGGCGACCGCACCGAGGTCCATACCATCAGGAGCCGAAGCTTGCCGGCGTCGACCAGTGGACGCCAACCGGTGGAATCGGCCTGCAACATGGTGTGCTGGCCGAGCACCGCGGCGTTGGTTTCGGCGCCGCCCTTGAACGGCACCTGTGTCAGCTTGATGCCGGCCAGGGCGGAGATCTGTTCCATGCCGATATGCAACGAGGTTCCGGCTCCCGGGGTGGCGTAGGTCACCTTGCCCGGATTGGCCTTGGCGTAGTCGACTACATCCTTCCAGGTCTTGAATTGCGACTCGGCGCTGGTGGTAACACCGAATGTATAGCCGGTGAGATGAACGATGTAGCTGAAGTCCTTGGCGGGGTCCCACGGGGTTTCCTGCATCAGCGGCAGGCGGAATACCGTGATCGGAATCTGCGCGATGGTGTAGCCATCCGGCTTGGAGGCCGCCGCCATGGTGGCGGGGCCGACCGTGCCGCCGCCGCCGGCCTTGTTGTCGATCGTGATCGGCTGGCCGAGAATCTTCGATGCGCTCTCGGCGATCGCCCGCATCGAGATGTCGGTGGAGCCGCCGGCCGGCCAGGGCACGATCAGGGTGATCGGCTTGACGGGATATTCCTGTGCGCCGGCGCCGGCCGACATGAGCATGCCGACCGCAGCTAAAGCGACCATCAAACGATTGCGTTGGAACATTCAGCTTCTCCCTAGCGGTCCCGTTCACGACGAGCCGTCATTGTTCTGGTTACCGGCTTCAATCTTCCCCGAAAATGATTGGGAAGAAAAGCACGTAAATCGTTGCGCTGCCTGCATTCCGTCCGGAATCGGCGCGTGCGACAATAAGCCTGCCGCAAGCTTGCCGCGCCATGGAAAAACGCGCCCGGCCGGCGTCCGGCGGGGTCCCCCAAACGGCCCATTGCGATGGCCTGACGTTCGGGTCATAGATATGGGTTCCTATTGCCAATGTCGGCATTGCAGGAAAACGCCTGCTTGAAGCGCATGACGCCATCCCCTGATGCCTCCGAAGCCGCCGTGATCGAGGCGTTTGCCGGAATTCCCGGGTTGCTCGAGCAGGCGCCGGCCCTGATGGCGCGCGGCCGCGCGCTCGACTGCGAGTGCCTGTTGGGGCCGCTCGATCACCCGTTTCATGTGTCGATCCGCGGCGGCAGGATCGTCGACCTGACGCCAGCGCCGGTCCTGATGCGGTCCTGGCGCTTCTCCTATCGCGCGACTTCCGCGGCCTGGTCGGAATATTGGCAGCCCGCGCCACGGCCGGGCTGGCACGATCTGCTGGCCCTGACCAAACGCGAGGAAGCCACCCTCGAAGGCGACCTGCATCCGTTCATGACGCATCTTCAGTACTTCAAGGACCTGCTGGCGCTGCCAAGGCGGCATGGTCAGGCGGTGCCGACATGACCGGCTATATCGAGCCGATGGTCGGCCGCTACGTCCATGTCGAAACCGGTGGCGAGTTGCACCGGATCTATTTCGAGGAGAACGGCGCGGGCATTCCCCTGGTGTGCCTGCATACGGCCGGCTCCGATGGGCGGCAGTGGCGGCATCTGCTGGCGGACGAAGAACTCGCCAAAAAATTCCGCATCATCGCCTTCGATATGCCCTGGCACGGCAAATCCAATCCGCCTGCCGGCTGGACCGGCGAGGAATACCGGCTGACGACCGCCCGCTACACCGACACCATCCGCGCCTTCTGCCGTGCGCTGGGACTGGAGAAGCCCGTCATCATGGGCTGCTCGATCGGCGGCCGCATCGTTCTCAACCTGGCGATCGACCATGCGCGCGAATTTCGCGCCCTGATCGGGCTTGAAGCCGCCGATTTCCAGGCGCCGTGGTACGATACCTCCTGGCTGCATCGTCCTGACGTTCACGGCGGCGAGGTGTGCGCCGCGCTGGTGTCCGGCCTGATCGCGCCGCAAAGCCCTGACGTCTCGCGCCGGGAAACGTTGTGGGCCTACATGCAGGGCGGGCCGGGCATCTTCAAGGGCGATCTCTATTTCTATCGGGTCGACGGCGATCTGCGCGGCCGGGTGGAGAAGATCGACACCGGCGTGTGTCCGCTCTATCTGCTGACCGGCGAGTATGATTTCTCCTGTACCCCCGAAGACACCAGGCGAACCGCGGCCGCGATCCGCGGCGCCAGCGTCACCATCATGGAACAACTCGGTCATTTTCCGATGAGCGAGAACCCCGGGCAGTTTCGCCGCTATATTGCACCGGTTCTGAGCGAAATTTTCAAGCAGTCGATGACATCAACCAAGCAAGGAGCACACGTATGAAACGCAATGCCATGATCGGCTACACGCTTGCCGCCGCGCTGTGCGCGGGGCCGGCGATGGCGCAGGAACTCACCGGGACGCTGAAGAACATCAAGCAGACCGGAACCATCACCCTTGGCCACCGCGACTCGTCGATTCCATTCTCCTACCTCGACGACAGCCAGAAGCCGATCGGCTACGCCATGGACATCTGCTACAAGATCGTCGATGCGGTGAAGAAGGAGCTCAAGCTCGACAAGCTCGAGGTCAAGCTGACCCCGGTGACGTCATCGACCCGAATTCCGTTGCTCGCCAACGGCACCATCGATCTCGAATGCGGTTCGACCACCAACAATACCGATCGCCAGAAGCAGATTGCCTACACCAACACTCACTTCCTGACCGCCAGCCGCTTCGTCTCCAAGAAGTCCAGCAAGATCAACTCGATCGATGACCTCAAGGGCAAGTCGGTTGTCTCCACGTCGGGCACCACCAACATCAAGCAGCTCACCGAGGCCAATGCCGCGCGCAGCCTTGGCATCAACATCATCCCGGCCAAGGACCACGCCGAAGCCTTTCTGATGGTCGAGACCGACCGCGCGGTCGCCTTCGTGATGGACGATATCCTGCTCGCCAGCCTGGTTGCCGGCTCGAAGGCACCGGGCGACTATGTGATCTCGAAGGACGCGTTCTCCAAGCCCGAGCCCTATGGCATCATGCTGCGCAAGGACGATCCAGCCTTCAAGAAGGTGGCGGATGCCGCGACCGCCGCGCTCTACCAGAGCCCGGAAGGCGTCAAGATCTACGAGAAATGGTTCATGTCGAAAATCCCGCCGAAGGGGCTGAACCTGAACGTGCCGCTCGGTCCGGAGCAGAAGAAGTCGTTTGCCAAGCCTTCGGATTCGCCCGATCCTGACGCCTACGCCATGTAAGCGTTGCGCAACCCATGCAATGGCCCGGTCATTGCATGGGTTTCGTCAGAGGCAGCGAACGGAAAACCCTGTGAACTATAACTGGAACTGGAGCATCTTCTTCGAACCGGCCCCGGGGGGGACCGGCACCTATTTCGATATGCTGCTGAGGGGACTGTGGCTGACCATCCAGACCGGGGTGTTCGCCTGGATCATCGCGCTGGTGTTCGGCTCGGTGATCGGCGTGCTGCGGACCCTGCCGTCGAAGACCGCCTACTGGGTCGGTTTCGCCTATGTCGAATTCTTCCGCAACATGCCGCTGCTGGTGCAGCTGTTCCTCTGGTTCTTCGTGCTGCCGGAATTGCTGCCGCGGAGCTGGGGGCTGTGGTTGAAGCAGATGCCCCATGCGCCGTTCTATACCGCGGCGATCGGGATCGGGCTTTTCATGTCGGCCCGGGTCGCCGTGCAACTGGCTGCCGGCATCGCCTCGCTGCCGCGCGGGCAAAAACAGGCCGCGACCGCGCTCGGGCTGACCACGTTTCAGGCCTATCGCTACATTCTCTTGCCGATTGCGTTCCGCATCATCATGCCGCCGCTGACCTCGGAATTCCTCAACACCATCAAGAACACCGCGGTCGCGATCACCATCGGGCTGATCGAGCTGACCGGCCAGGCGCGGTCGATGCAGGAATTCTCGTTCCAGGTGTTCGAGGCCTTCACCGCCGCGACCGTGATGTATCTGGTCATCAACATCATCGTCGTCACCGGCATGCGCGCCCTCGAACGCAGCCTGGCGATCCCCGGCTACATCACGGGGAAATAGCGCATCATGTTCGCCACCTTCGATTTCGACGTCATCCGCCGCTCGTTCGCTTATCTGTTCCTCGACGGCATGACGTTCACGCTGACCCTTACCGCGCTCTCCGCGCTCGGCGGCATCATCTTCGGCACGCTGATCGCGCTGATGCGGCTGTCCGGGTTCAAGCTGCTCGGCCGCATCGCCGGGCTCTACGTCGACTTCATGCGGTCATTGCCGCTGGTGCTGGTGATCTTCTGGTTCTATTTCCTGGTGCCCTATATCGGGCAGTGGGTGACCGGCGCCTCGCGCCCCGTCAGCGTCGGCGCCTTCACCTCCGCGCTCGTCACCTTCATCATGTTCGAGGCGGCGTATTTCTCCGAGATCATGCGCGCCGGCATCCAGTCGATCTCCAGGGGCCAGCCGGCAGCAGCCAACGCGCTCGGCCTGACCTACGCCCAGACCATGCGCTACGTCGTGCTGCCGCAGGCCTTTCGCAACATGCTGCCGATCCTGCTGACCCAGACCATCGTGCTGTTCCAGGACACCTCGCTGGTCTATGTGCTGTCGATGCCGGACTTCCTCGGCGCGGCCAGCAAGGTGGCACAGCGCGACGGCCGGCTAGTCGAAATGTACCTGTTCGCGGCGGTGGTCTATTTCACGATTTCCTGCGTCGCCTCCTTCGCCGTCCGGCGCCTGCAGGCGCGTATCAGTATTGTCCGGTAGGGAAGCGCGCATGATCGAGATCAAACACGTCGACAAATGGTACGGGCCGGCGTTCCAGGCGCTGAAGGATTGCACCACCAGCGTCGCCAAGGGCGAAGTGGTGGTGGTGTGCGGTCCCTCCGGCTCGGGAAAATCGACGCTGATCAAATGCGTCAACGCGCTGGAGCCGTTCCAGGGCGGCGAAATCATCCTCGACGGCATCAAGGTCAATGATCCCAAAACCGACCTGCCGAAACTGCGCGCCCGCGTCGGCATGGTGTTCCAGCATTTCGAGCTGTTCCCGCATCTGAAGATCATCGAGAATTTGTGCCTGGCGCAGGAAAAGGTGCTGGGCCGGTCGCATGACGAGGCGGTCGCGAAGGCCGAGAAGCTGCTCGATCGGGTCGGCCTGAAGGAGCATGCGCGCAAATATCCCGCCGAACTGTCCGGCGGCCAGCAGCAGCGCGTCGCCATCGCCCGTGCGCTGGCGATGGACCCGATCGCCATGCTGTTCGACGAGCCGACCTCGGCGCTCGATCCCGAAATGATCTCCGAAGTGCTCGACGTCATGGTCGATCTCGCCCGCGAGGGCATGACCATGATGGTGGTGACCCATGAAATGGGGTTTGCCCGCAAGGTCGCGCACCGGGTCATCTTCATGGACCGGGGCGAAATCGTCGAGGACGCCCAGAAGGAGGATTTCTTCGGCAGCCCCCGCAGCGACCGCGCGCAGAAATTCCTGTCGAAGATTCTGGCGCATTAGGGCGCGCGGCTCAGGCCTGTCCACGTCATTCCGGGGCATCGCGCAGCGATGAACCCGGAATCTCGAGATTCCGGGTTCGATGCTGCGCATCGCCCCGGAATGAAGACGAGGGTTTCTCGTCCTTAACGATTTGCGTATATAACGCGGCCAAACCAGCCCGCTGCAGGAGAACCCGCTTGGAACAGATCGCTTACGTCAACGGTTCGTTTGTGCCGATGTCAGAGGCCAAGGTCTCGATACTGGACCGCGGCTTTCTGTTCGCCGACGGCATCTACGAAGTCGCCGCCGTGCTCGACGGCAAGCTGATCGACAATGCCTCGCATCTGGCGCGGCTGGAGCGTTCGGTCGGGGAAATCGCGCTGGCATTGCCGGAAACGATCGACCGCATCGTGGAAATCCAGCGGGAGCTGGTCGCGCGCAATCATCTGGTCAACGGCATGGTCTATCTGGAGGTGACGCGCGGCGCCGATACCGGGCGCGATTTCGCGTTTCCCAAGGGCGACGTCAAGCCGACGCTGGTGATGTTCACCGCGGTCAAGGACATCGTGAACGCGGAATCGGCCAAGACCGGCATCGGCGTGATCACCGTGCCCGACCTGCGCTGGGTCCGGCGCGATATCAAGAGCGTGGCCTTGCTGGCGCAGGTCCTGGCCAAGCAGGCCGCGGCGGAAGCCGGTGCCGGCGAGGCCTGGATGATCGAGGACGGCAAGGTCACCGAAGGCGGCTCGTCGTCCTGCTTCATTCTGACCCAGGACGACGTCATCGTGACCCGGCAGAATGGCAGCGCGATCTTGCCGGGCTGCACCCGCAAGGCCGTGGTCGCGCTGGCGGAAGAGCGCCAGCTGCGCGTCGAGGAGCGGCCGTTCACGATCGAGGAAGCCCTTGCCGCCAAGGAAGCCTTCATCACCAGCGCCACCGTCTTCGTGCAGGCGGTGGTGACCATCGACGGCAGGGCCGTCGCCAACGGCAGACCGGGGCCGATGGCTACCCGCTTGCGCGAGATCTATGTCGATTTCGCCAAGGCCACCGCGGTGTGAGGTTTGGGCCCGGCCGCCGCGACAAAGCGCTGTCTGGATCGGCCTGCAGCAATGCCATAGCCTCGATTCTGGTCGTTCGCTTTGCCGTCAGGGTCAATGTATGTCCTCGCGCGATTCCGCGTCATCCCGAGCCGCAGCTGCCCTGTTCGCCGGGATGGTCACTGCCATCGCCACGGCCGCGCTCTCGTTGCCATCAGCCGCGGGCGCGTTCGGTCCGCCGCCGGGGGCCGAGTTGTCGGTCGAGAAGCTTCAGCGCATCGATGACTTCCTCAATGGCGAGATCGCCTCCGGCAAGATTCCCGGCGCCATCGTTCTGATCCAGCGCCACGGCCGGCCGGTATATTTCAAGAGCTTCGGCAAGCGCGATGTCGTCACCGGCGTGCCGATGACGATGGACAGCATCTTTCCGATTCATTCGGTCACCAAGACCATCACCAGCGTGGCGGTCATGATGCTGGTCGATCGCGGCAAGATCGCGCTCGACGATCCCGTCAGCAAGTACATTCCCTCCTTCGCGGGCATGAAGGTCGGCGTCGAACGCAAGGATAAATCCGGAAAACCGATGCTCGATCTGGTGCCGCTGCGCCGGCCGCTCACGATCGAGGATTTGCTGCTGCATACCTCGGGCATTCCCTACGGCTTCTACGGCGAGGGTCTGGTCCGGAAATCCTATGCCGATATCTATCTTGGCGATTTCGACAATGAAGAGTTTGCCGAACGGATCGCGAAATTGCCGCTGGCCGAACAGCCGCGCACGCTGTGGGATTACGGGCATTCGGCCGACGTGCTCGGCCGCGTGATCGAGGTCGTATCCGGCCAGTCGCTCTATCAGTTCGAGAAGGAAAACCTGCTCGATCCGCTCGGCATGACCACGACGAAATTCTTCCTGGCCGATCCCGCCGAGCGGGCGCGCTACGCCTGGCCGCTGCCGAAGGACCGCCATGTCGAGCGCAACTCGCTCGACGTCACGCGGTGGGAATCCGGCGGCGGCGGGATGGTCTCGACCATTGCGGATTTCGCCCGCTATGCGCAGATGTTGCTGAACGGCGGGACGCTGGACGGCAAGACCTATCTCAGTCCGGCGACGTTTGCTGCGATGACGACGGACCATATCGGCCCGGGGTCCGGGGTCGAACGCAACTATTTCTATTTTCCCGGCGACGGGTTCGGCTTTGGCTATGGGTTCGGCGTCCGCACCGATCCCGGCAACGCGGTGCCGCCGCCGCCCGGCTCGCCCGGCGAGATCAAGTGGGACGGCGCCACCGGCGTATATCTGGTGATCGACCGCGCGCAGGACATGTTTTTCGTGCTGATGGAGAATAATCCGTCCGACCGCGTCCGGATTCAGGCCCGGCTGAAGAAGATCATTTACGACGCGTTCTCGAACTGATCTGAATCGGACCGAACGATCCGCCCCCCGCCCGGAATGGACTGGATGCTGCGAAGAACCGACGGAAGCGAGCAGGCGACGATGGCGCCGCAGCGCGTCGCGCCGCTCGACCGAGCGCGCACGGTGATCACGTTGCTGGTGCTGCTGCACCACAGCGTGGTCAACTACACCTGGTTCGGCAGCGGCGACAAGATGCGCTGGCTCGGCTTCGACCTGGTCGTGCTCTTCAACGACAGTTTCTTCATGGCCTTCATGTTCTTCATTTCCGGATTGTTCGTGCCTAACAGTCTGGCGCGAAAGGGGCCGGCGCTGTTTTTGCGCGACCGCGCCTGGCGGCTCGGGGTGCCGTTCCTGCTGTCGGTCTTCGTGCTGATGCCGATCGCCTATTATCCGACCTTCCTGCGTTATCATCTGCCGGGAACCACCGATTTCAATTTTCTCCATTTCTGGTGGCGCACGATCACCATCGGACCCTGGCCTTCGGGGCCGGCCTGGTTTCTGTGGGTGCTGCTGACGTTCGACGCTTTGGCCGCCGCGGTCTGGCTGGCGATGCCGCGCGCCATCGCAGCGCTGGGCCGGCTCGTTTTTTCCGCGCGCCACCGGCCGGTGGCGGCCTTTGTGGCGTTCCTGATCTTTTCGATCGCGGTGTACCTGCCACTGCGCCTGATATTCGGCGACGGCAGCTGGCTCGAGCCGCGGGGCTACCCGCTACCGATCCAGACCAGCCGCATTCTGCTTTACACCGGATATTTCTTCGTCGGCATCGGCGTCGGCGCGGTCGGCCTGCGGGCCGGCCTGCTGGCGGAAGACGGCGAACTGGCGAAACGCTGGTCGCTCTGGCTCGGCTGGGCGCTGCTGTTCTATGCCGCGATTCTCGCTCTGGTCTATGTCAAGCATCACTGGATAGATCTCGACAGCCCGCCGCCGGTGTTCCACATCAGCTACGGCCTCGCCTTTGCGTTGTTCAGTGGCGCGATGGTGTTCGCCGTGCCGGCGATCCTGCTGCGCTTCGCCAAATCCGGCTGGGGCCTGCTCGATGCGCTGCGGCCGTCGGCCTACGGCATCTATCTCCTGCACTATATTTTCATCATCTGGCTGCAATACGCCGTCTACGATTATTCGCTTCCCGCGGTCGTCAAATGTGCCATCGTGTTCGCCGGCACGCTGTCGCTGAGCTGGGCGCTGACGGTGGCGTTGCGAAGGATTCCTTTCGTGGCAAGAATGATCTGAGCTGTCATCTCGCCTTCAGAATGCCAACCGGAGCAGTCGCATGTCGTTGAGTCGGATTGCCAACGCGAAGTTCCTCGCGATTGCGCTGGTGCTGCTTTGCGTGCTGACGACCGGCCCGGTCGCTGCCGGTTATCCCGACCGGGTCGTCCGCATCGTGGTGCCGTTCGCGCCGGGCGGCGGCACCGACGTGATCGCGCGCGCGCTGGCGCAGGAGATGGCCAAGGATCTCGGCGGATCCATCATCATCGAGAACCGGCCAGGGGCGGGGACCATCATCGGAACCCAGTCGGTCGCGACCAGCACACCGGACGGCTACACGCTGCTGATGGGCACCTTTGCCAACGCGGTCAATCCGAGCCTGAACGCGAAGCTGCCCTACGACGCGCAGGGGGCATTTGCACCGGTGTCGCTGCTGGCGCGCTCGTTTAACCTCGTGGTGGTCAATCCGGCTTCCCCGATCAAATCCATTGCAGACCTGATCGCGGCTACGAAGGCGGAGCCCGGCAAGCTCACCTATGGCACCTACGGGACCGGGACCTCGGCGCATCTCGCGGGCGAATTGTTCAAGCATATGGCCAGGGTCGACCTGACCACCGTACCTTACAAGGGCGCCGCTCCCGCCATCACCGACCTGATCGGAGGGCAGATCCATGTGATTTTCACGACGGTCGCAAGCGCCGCTTCGCTGGTCGAGGCCGGTCAGTTGCGCGCGATCGCCGTGACCTCGGCGGAACGCTCGCCGGCGTTTCCCAAACTGCCGACCGTCGCGGAAGCCGGCGTCCCCGGCTATGCGGCGGAAGCCTGGTATGGCCTCTATGCGCCGGCCAAAACGCCGCCCGAGATCATCGATCGCCTCAACCTATCCGCGTCGAAAGCACTGCAGTCCGACGTCTTCAAGCGATTGAGCCTGAACGAGGGCCTCGTCATGGTGGGCGGCCCGCCGGAGCAGCTCGACCGCTATTTCCAGACCGAGCAAGAGCGCTGGCGCAAGGTCATCGAAGCCGCGGGGATCAGGGTCGAATAGCGTCGCACCGTTTGGTGGTCCGACCGGGGTGGGGGTCTCTCAACACGGCACAGTGCCGCCTTATGCTCCCGCCGCCGTCTCGCTGACGAACTTGTTGCGCAGCGTGCCGATGCCGGTGAGTTCGATCTCGACGACGTCGCCGGCCTTCAGGTCGGGTGAGGCGCCGTCGGTGCCCATCCAGATCACGTCGCCCGGCCACAGCGTAAAATACTTCGTCAGTTCGACGAGGAACGGCACGACGCCAAAAATCATGTCGTTGGTGCGGAAGCGGCCGGTTTCCTTGCCGTTCACCTGGATGATGGTTTCCATCTTGTCGAGGTCGACATCGGTTTCGATCCAGGGGCCCATCGGCTTGAAGGTGTCGGCATTCTTGGAGCGCCAAAGACCGCGATCGGCCTTTTGCCAGCTGCGCTCGCTGACGTCGTTGCCGATGGTGTAGCCGAACACGCAGGACATCGCGTCGGCCTCGGAAAGATGCTTCGCCTTCTTGCCGATCACCACGACCAGCTCGCCCTCGTAGTGGATTTTCTCGGTGGCGGTTGCCGGAATCACAACGTCTTCATCATGTGCGATCAGCGCATTCTGCGCGCGATAGCCGATCTCGGGCCTGTCGGGAATGCTGGGAACCGTGCCGGCCTTGTCGGCGGCTTCCTTGAGATGCTTGAGGTAATTGAGGCCGACGCAGTAGAAGGTGCGCGGCATCAGCGGCAGTTCGATCTTGACGTCCTTCAATGCGTGCGATTGTGCGGTCTTCTGCCACTCGCCAAAGGGGTCGCCGGTAACGGTCAAAACCTTGTCGCCTTCGACCAGGCCCCAGGAGGTTTTTCCTGCGGCGGTGAATTTTAGCCAGCGCATCGCTTGATTCCTTTTTGCTTTTATTCTGCCGCGGCGCGCGGCTGGGTCTTCCATGCGCCCGCGGCCGGACGCTTCAATCCGAGATTTTCGCGGAGGGTCTTGCCGGCATAATCCTTGTGGAACAGGCCGCGGCGCTGCAATTCCGGAACGATGTGGGTGACAAAATCGGCATAGGAGCCCGGCACGATGGTCGCCGCGATGACGAACCCGTCGCAGCCGCGTTCGACGAACATTTCTTCAAGTTTGTCGGCGACCTCCTTCGGCCCGCCGACGATGGCGTCGTGCACCTGGCCGCGCCCGGAGAAAGTAACAAAATCGCGCGCGCTCGGGTTGCTATTGCCCGAGGCTTTCAGCACACCGTCCCGGATGCCCAGAATGCCTTGCATGCCCTGCAGTTCGTCTGTCGTCAGCGGCTCGTCGAGGCCTTTGGATGCGAAGTCGTGATTCAGCGCCTCCGCCAGCAGCGACAGCGCGTCGATCTCCAGCGGCAGCTTGTTGATCAGGGCCATCTTGTCCTCGGCTTCCGCTTTGGTGGCGGCGCAGACCGGCGTGGTGAGGTTGCAGAGGAACATCTGGTCGGGATCGCGCCCCGCCTTGGAGGCCTCGTTCTTGACGGCGGCGTAGCCCTCCCTGGCCGCGGCGACATTGCGCGCGGCGGTAAAGATCACCTCGCCCCATCGCCCGGCAAAGCGCTGGCCGCGGCCGGAGGCGCCGGCCTGAATGACAACCGGATGGCCTTGGGCCGAGCGCGGGACGGTGAATGGCCCGCGCGACTTGAAGAAATCCCCCTTGTGGTCGAGCCGCTTCACCTTGGTCGGGTCGGCAAAGCGGCCGCTCTTCTTGTCCATGATGACCGAGCCGTCTTCCCAGGCGTCCCAGTGACCGAGCACCACTTCCATGAACTCATCGGCCCGGTCGTAGCGGTAATCATGCGCGAGATGGGCGTCCTTGCCCATGTTGTGCGCCTCGCCGTCGTTCAGCGAGGTGACGACGTTCCAGGCCGCCCGCCCGCCCGACATCAGGTCGAGGGTCGCAAAACGCCGCGCGACGTCGAACGGTTCGAAATAGGTGGTCGAGGCGGTCGCGCCGAGCCCGAGCTTTTCGGTGGCCATGCCCATGCAGGTCAGCACCACCACCGGATCCATCTTCACGCAGCGGATGCCGTATTCAACGGTGTGGGCGTGATCATTGCCGTAGCGGTCCGGCATCGCCAGCCGGTCGTCGAAAAACGCCATGTGGAATTTGCCGAATTCCAGGATCCGGCCGATCTCCTGGTAATAATCCGCCGACATCGAATCGTCGCGCGATTCCGGGTGGCGCCACGAGCTCGGCAGATTGGTGCAGTTCTGCGCCTGCAGGAATCCGACCATCACCATTTGCCGTGTCATGCGCTTCTCCCGGTGTCGTCAGAATTGCACGTCATGCGAGATCGAGTTCGGCGGCCAGTTTGTAGTCGCCCGCCAGCGCGCGCAATTTTTCCCACGTGGCGTCCTCGATTTCGATGCCGGCGACCTTGCGCTGCTGTTCCCGGATATACTCGACCTCGCCGGGATAGAATACGCCGGTGGAGCCTTCGGACGGCGGCGTCGCCTTGAGATAGCGCGCGAACTCGCCGACCTCCTTCTCGAAGTCCTTCAGCGGGCGGAACGCCGCGACGTTGAACACCGCCATGAAGCATCCGTCATTGTGTCGCCCGGTCGGCTCGACCCCAAACCCGAGGCCGGTGAGCAGGCCGCACAGCACCTCGATCATCGCGGCGAGGCCGCTTCCCTTGTAGCCCTCGCTGCCGCCGAGCGGCAGCAGGGCGCCGCCCTTTCGGTATTGCGTGGGATCGGTGGTATCGCGCCCCTCGCTGTCGACGATCCAGCCGGTCGGAATTTCCTCGCCGCGGGAAACCGCAAGGGCAATCTTGCCGGCGGCGACCGCCGAGGTCGCCATGTCCAGATAGAACGGCGCCTTGAGGTCCGAGGGCACGGCGATCGAGATCGGATTGGTGCCGAGCCGGGCCTCGCGGCCGCCGAACGGCGCCACGATTTTCGGCGAACGGCCGGAATCGGCGGCGGCGATGCCGATCATGCCCTCGCGCATCGCCATCATCGGATAGGCGGCGAGCCGGCCGACATGGCTCTGGCGGAACACGGTGCAGGCGGCGACATTGGCGGTCTTCGCCTTTTCGATGGTCATGGCCATCGCCTTGGCGTTGACATGAAATCCAAAGCCCCAATGGCCGTCGATCACGGTCGTGGTCGGCGATTCCTGCACGACGGTCCATTTCGCACCGGGCACGATATGCCCGGCCTTGATGCGGTCGATATAGGTCGGAATCGCGATGATCCCGTGCGAATCGTGGCCGGCGAGGTTGGCGTTGACGCAGCCGACCGCCACCGCGTCCGCCTCCTCGTCCGAGGCGCCGGCAGCCTTGAGCAACGCGGCACCGATACGCGTGAGACGGTCGGCGTGGACGATGGGCATGGGGGAGCCTCTTTGGAGCCCGCGCGGAGGGCGGGTCTTGCTTGTTGTCGCGAGTCGCATGGTCTCAAAGCGATCACGTGATGGCAATGACCTGGGCCAAATTCTTCTGCTGGCAAATTCCGGGCAGCGAACATTCTGGGCGCGGCTTCCTGGCGCAGGATTCTGGCTGCCACGCTTGGGTGCAATGCAACGTAAACGGCCGGGGGCTTCCGCTCGCGGAACCGCCATTCGGTTTTTTCCGTTATCGTTGCCGCGACGTTTACTCTGAATCGCAACTTATCGCGTTTCATAACGGGCACTTAGCTGTCGCGCCGCATAATTTCTCGGGACGGATCGAATGTCGCTCCCGGGGAGTAGATCTTGGAGACGAGTATCGCGCATACGTTTGCGGCGTTGAGCGCAACCAACGAAGCAATTCTGTACGCCAAATCGCCCGAGGAACTTTACCGGCAGGTCTGCGAAGCCGCGTTTTCCAGCGGAGACTTCCTGGCGACGGCGGTCTTCTTGCTGGAACCGGGGACCACTATGCTGCGGTTCGCCGACGGCTTCGGCGACGACGTCAAGCGGCTGCGCGGGATCGATATTTCGATCGCGGCCGATATCCCCGAGGGCCTCGGGGTCTGCGGACAGGCCTTCCGCGACGGGAAGATCAGCATCAGCAACGACTATCTGAACGACTCGCGTTCGCTGGCGTGGCGTGAAGGGGCGACCGAGGCGCATATCGGAGCCGCGGCAGCGCTGCCCCTGAACTGCAACGGCCGTGGCGTCGGCGTGTTGCTCGTCACCTTGCGCGAGGTAGGCGCGCTCACCGACCCGATCGTCTCGCTGCTCGATCGAATGTCGGCGAACATTTCCTATGCGCTGGACAATTTCGATCGCGAGGTTGCGCGCAGGAACAGCGAGCGTGCCATGCGGCGGCTCAATCGGCTGTTCGGCGCCATCTGCGCGACCAACGAAGCCATTCTTCGCGCCAGGACCGAGCAGGAGCTCTATCAGCTGGTCTGCGATGCCGCCGTGCATGGCGGTAAATCCACCGGGGCGGCCGTCCTGCTCGCGGAGCCTGGCTCGATCTGGCTGAAGCCAGTGGCAGGAACCGGCGACATCGCCGAACGAATCACCCGCACGCGTTTTTCGATCGACCCGGACAATGTCTACGGCCAGGGCATTTGCGGCAACGCCTTCCGGACACAGCAGGCCTGCATCAATGCCGACATCCTCAACTCGGCACAGTCGCAGCCATGGCATGAATTGGGACGCGAAGTCGGCGTCGTGGCCGGGGTCGCGCTTCCACTCATCAAGGCCGGGGACAGCGTCGGTGTGCTGCTGTTCTTCATCAGTAAATCTTGGGCAGCGGATCAGGAAATTATCGCGCTGATGACGCGCATTGCGGAGAACGTTTCGGTCGCCCTCGATACGTTCGATCGGGCATCCGAAAAAACCAGGACCGATGCGCAAAAGGAGCGTCTGGCGCGGATGATCGCGGCGCTGAGCGCAACCAACGAAGCGATCATGCGGGCGAAAAGCCGAGCCGAGTTGTACGATCTGGTCTGCGAGGCGGCTGTGCGTGGCGCGAAATTCAGCTCCACGACCATTGCGCTCGCCGAACCCGATTCCGAGTTTCTTCGCATCGTCGCCGCCAAGGGGCCGAATGCAGACGAAGTGAGAGACCTGAAAATTGCGGTTACGGACCGGCTGCCGGAAGGACGCGGCCTGAGCGGAATCGCGTTTCGAACCCGAAAGCCGTGCTTCAGCAACGACTTTCTGGCCGACGAACGAACCGCACTATGGCACGACAAGGCGCGCCGCAGCGGCATGCGGTCGTCGGCGGTGCTGCCGTTGCTCGATGGCGACCGCGTCGCTGGCGTGCTGATGTTCAACTCCCTGGAACTCGAGACGTTCACGCCCGAATTCGTCGACCTGCTGCAGCGGCTTGCGGAGAACGTCGCTTTCGCGCTGGTCAACTTCGACCATGCCGACGAGAAGGCGAAAGCGCAAAAGCAGAAAGAGCGCCTGACCGGGATGTTCGAGGCGCTCAGCGCCACAAATGAAGCCATCATGAGGGTCAAGACGCGGGCGGAGCTGTTCGATCTGGTGTGCCATGCCGCGGTGCTCGGCGGAATGTTCACGTCTGCCACCATCGCACTTGCCGAGCCCGGTAACGAGTTTCTGCGGATCGTTGCGACCAAGGGTATGGACTACGAGCGCATGCGAACGAAGCGTTTCGCGATTTCCGCCGAGCTGCCGGAAGGCAAAGGGTTGACTGGGACGTCGTTCCGGACCCGGCAACCTTGCATCATCAACGATTTTCTCGCCGATGAGCGGACGGCGCACTTCCACCAACAAGCCAGGGACGACGGGACGCAGTCCGGCGCGAGCTTTCCGCTGCTGCAGGAAGGTGACCGCGCGATCGGGGTATTGCTGTTTATTTCCCGCGACCGCGACGCCTTCACGTCCGATCTCGTGGAGCTGTTGGCGAGACTGGCCGAAAACGTCTCCTTCGCGCTGGATAACTTCGACCGCGCCGAGGAAAAGGCGAAGGCCGAGCAACAAAAGGAGCGGCTGACGCGAATGTTCGCTGCGCTCAGCGAAACCAACGAAGCGATCATGCGGGCCAAGACCCGCGAGGAAATGTTCGAACTGGTCTGCGCGGCCGCCGTGCTGGGAGGCAAATTCACCTCGACGACGATCGCGCTGGTGGAGCCGGGAAATGAGTTCCTGCGGATCGCCGCTTCAAAGGGGCAAAACCAGGAGCGGGTCAGAAGCACCCGATTCTCCATCTCCGCCGCGCACCCCGAGGGCCGCGGATTGACCGGAACGGCGTTCCGGACCAGAGCGCCCTGCATCATGAATGATTTTCTGACCAATGAGCGAACCGCCCATTGGCACAAGCTGGCGAAGGGTGGCGGAACGCGATCCGGCGCCGGTTTTCCCCTGCTGAAAAAGGACGGCGCCTCCGCCGGCGTGCTGCTGTTCCTCGCCGGCGAGGAAGACGTGTTCACCGATGATCTGGTGGAGCTGCTGGCAAGGCTGGCCGAGAATATCTCGTTCGCCCTCGATAATTTCGACCGCGCCGACGAAAAGACCAAGGCTGACGAGCGGATCGAATACCTCGCATCGCACGACAGCCTGACCAGACTGCCCAACCGGGAAATGTTCAACGAGCTGCTTCGCCACGCCATCGAGGCCGCGCGCCGCTACCAGCGGCGATTTGCGCTGCTGTTCATCGATCTCGACAGGTTCAAGGTGATCAACGATTCGCTGGGCCACGATGCCGGCGATATGCTGCTGGTGGAAATCGCCAGCCGGCTGCGCGGCGCCTTGCGTTCCAGCGACGTCGTGGCGCGGCTCGGCGGCGATGAATTCGTCGTCATTCTGGAGCAGACCTCCGAGCGCGATGACATCGAGGGCATCGCCCGCGAACTGCTGGCCGTGCTCGGCGAACCCCTGCAATTGAGCGGTCACGAGTGCCATACCACGGCCAGTATCGGCATCGCCATGTACCCCTCGGACGGCGACGACGTGCAGACGCTGACCAAGAATGCCGACATGGCGATGTATTTCGCCAAGGAAGACGGCAAGAACGGTTTCCGCTTCTTCACCAGGGAGATCAAGACCCCGTCGATCGAGCGCCTGACGCTGGAAAGCGCGCTGCGCCGCGCCCTCGAACGCGATCAGTTCGCGCTGCACTACCAGCCGAAGGTGGACATGGCGACCGGACAGATCACCGGTGTCGAGGCGCTGCTGCGCTGGACTCATCCCGAGCTCGGCGTGCTGTCGCCGATGCAATTCATTCCGCTTGCCGAGGAGACCGGGCTGATCGTTCCGATCGGCCGCTGGGTGCTGAGGGAAGCCTGCGCGCAGAACATGGCCTGGCAGCGCCGCGGATTGCGGCCGGTGTCGATGGCGGTCAATCTCTCGCCGCGGCAATTCGCCGACCAGCATCTGTTGCAGGACATCGACGAGGCCCTGGCGTCGAGCGGCATGTCTGCGGTGCTGCTGCAGCTCGAGGTCACCGAAAGCATGGTGATGCGGAACGTGTCCCGGGCAGTCAAGGTGCTGGACGCGATCCAGAGCCGCGGCATTCGGCTTGCGATCGACGATTTCGGCACCGGCTATTCGTCGATGTCGCTGATGAAGCAATTCCCGATCGATACCATCAAGATCGATCGCTCCTTTGTGCGCGACCTGCCGAACGATTCGGAGGACCAGGCCATCGCCCAGGCGATCATCAGCATGGGCAAGGCGCTGGGGATGACGATCGTTGCGGAAGGCGTGGAGACCGTCGAACAGCAGGCGTTCCTGCGCAGTCACGCCTGCGATGAAATGCAGGGCTATCTGTTCAGCAAGCCGTTGCCGCCTGCCGAGCTGGCCAGCCTGCTACGGTCGGCACCAATGCTGGTATCACCGCCGCTGCAGCCGGACGCCGGCGTCGCCGGGGCAAAACCGGCTCGGCGACAAAAGCCGAGAAGCACCCCGGTGCGGGCGTTACGGTGACGGAGCGCTAGTTCGAATCCCGATGCTCCGGCCGGCGCGGAAAATCATCGGGCCATGGCAGCGAGGTCTGACCGGCAAAGGACTTCAGAAAGACCTCCGCGCCATCGGCATAGGTAGCGCCTGCAGGAAGCCCGAGGCTGATGCACGATGCAGCCGGCAGCGGCGTCTTCAGGCCGACCACCTCGAATGCCGGCCCCCACCACCAGGCGGGCGACGGCGATCGTTCATCGTCGGAAACCGCGCGCCACCGCTCGTATTCCTGCACGATGCGATCGAATTGCAAATGAGCGGCTCGGTGCATGCGGTCTCCTGATCCCTGATATCTTCCTCCGACATACGGAGGCGAGCTTTATCGCTGCCCGTGTTGCCAGTGCGCGGTCACATCCGCGCCGGACTTGTTCAGATGCACGTGCTGGTCGATGTGATCGACCCACGATACCGGAATGAAATGATGGTGCTGTCCATCCGGCGAGCTTTGCTTGGTGAGCTTGATCTTGTCGGGTCCGTCGAGATGGTCGACCTTGCCGACCGTCTTCCTGTCCGACGAAATCACGTCCATGTGTTCCTTGATCTGCGCGATATCGGCCATGTCTCAAATTCCTCGACTGAATGAACGGTTGAAACGCGTGATCATGCGAAAAGTTGCTTCGCCGCTGCGGGGCGTCAGCCTGCCAGTGGGTGGTTTGCCGTACGGCAAGGCGCGGCTGCGGGCGTAGCAGGCGAAACACCGCCACAACGCAACTGCAGCATGAAAAACGCATTTACCCCGCCCGCAGTGCTGCTAGGTTGCGCCCAATCAAAACAGGCAGGGAGGGTATTTTCATGAAGCATCTTGCGACACTCGCGGCTGGATTGCTGATCGGCGCCGCCGCATTGCCATTTCCGAATGTGGCGTTCGGCCAGGGCGACGGCTGGGTCACGCTGGTCGACAGCACCAGGATGGGTGACTGGACCGAGGTCGGCAAAGCCAACTGGGCGATGAAGGACGGCGCGCTCGTGGCCGACAAGATCACCGAAGGCAAGGATCCCTCGTATCTCGTCAGCAAGACGTCCTACAAGGATTTTCAGATCAAGGCCGAGTTCTGGGCCGACGACGATGCCAACAGCGGCATCTTCATCCGCTGCGACGGTTCGGCCAAGATCGACGCCAAGATCTGCTACGAGGTCAACATCTTCGACAAGCGGCCGGATCCCACCTACGGCACCGGCGCGATCGTCGATATCGCCAAGGTCGAGCCGATGCCGAAGGCCGGCGGCAAATGGAATACCTTCGAGATCACGGCGCAGGGCCCGCATCTCGTCGTCGTGTTCAACGGCCAGAAGACCGTCGACGTGCAGGACTCAAAGCACGCCAGCGGACCGTTCGCGCTGCAATACGGCTCGGGCGTGATCAAGTGGCGCAAGGTGCAGATCAAGCCGCTGTGAGCCGGCTTCGTGCCCTCGGGGATGCCGTGCATCGGTGGAGCGCGGCGTCCCGGCAGGCTATTCAGTCTTGATGGTGAAACCGGTGCACTCGGCTGCCGGTGAGCCATTGATCCCGATGCTGATGCAGCCGTCCTTCATGTTCGCGAGGCTGGTGGCAAGCGGGATAAACCGCTTGTTGCCCTGGTCCTGAAGTATCTTGATGCTCTTTTTCAGCCCGTCATCGAGCGCTTCGGATGGGCGGTCGTCGGCATGCATGCGTATCGAGACCGGATTTCTGGCTCCCAGTGCTTCCAGATAGATCGCAAGCGCAAAAATCGGCTCATATGCCCAGGACCAGGGTTCATGGGCCTCCAGAATGACCGGACGCCCGGGCGCGCTCCTGGCCGCTGCAACGGCTGCCTGCATCTCGCGGAAGAACGTGTCAGTTCTCTGAATATTGCGGACCGTCGCTTTTGGCAGGCTCGCTGGCCGAAACTGGCCGGCCATCTTCGGTATCAGGAGATAACCCGACAGGATTACGGCGCCGGCCACCGCGTAGCTGGACCATGGCGGCGAATACTGCCGCGTCATCCAGGCGATGTAACACGCCAGCAGGCAGTAGTTGATCGGCACAAACAGCGCGCCCGGAAAGTCATAGCGGGTGTTCATGGGAAGCTCGCTGCGATAGGCGACGCATTGCGAGACATACATCGCGACGAGGAAAACGAACACAGCGGCCACCACGGAAGACGCTGCCGCCCATCGCCGAAGGGTTTGCCCCCTTGATCGTTCGAGCATGGCGAGCGCCGATCCGGCCGCCAGGTAAACCGGTCCCCAGTACGATATCGCGTAGACAAGGCTCGATCGGGCGACCGCAATCGATGACGAAGGATCGACCGGCTTGGCATAGTAGTCGACGCCGCCCGCGAGGACCTTCTGCACGGCGATGATGATGGCCCCGGTAACGCCGCAGATAACGGCGGACAGCAGGCCGGCGAACGGCAGTGACAGACGTTGCCGCGCCCAGGCTATCGACAATAGCGCGACGCTCAAGCCCGCGAACGGTACAAAGGTCTCCTTGACGCCCACCAGGATAATCGTCGCGATGGTGATGGCGACCGCACCGATGCGTCGAACGGCGGCGCTTTCGCCGGCAAAGACGCCATAAGCCCCTAGCAGCAGAATTCCGAGCGCGCCGCTGCCGTAGGCTTCCGACGGGCCAAGCCTGGCCCACACGTCGGCCCAGAACGGCATCGCCAGCATTGGAATCAGCAGGATTGCGGCAGCCCCGATTCCGACAAATCGGCTGGTAATCCACCAGATCGATGCGATGAAAACCGTGAATTCGAGCGTGCGAGTCAAATACCAAAGGTGAACGTTGGTACCCCAGCTCGCCGTCTCCAATGCCTTCAGGGAATAGTAGACGGGACGATATCGTCCCGAGGGCATGCCGACCTCGGTCCTGGTGATAAGCGTGTTCCAGATCTCGCTGAACGGGAGATGCCCGGCCTGGAGCCATTCGAAGGGTTCCCAGTCGTCGACGACCCCCCAGTTTGCGCGGAAGATCTGGTTTCCCGTCAGCGCAAACGCAATCAGAAACGACAGTCCGCAGATAATGCCGAACAGCGCCAGTTTGTCAGTCGGAAGATGAAAGCTGCCGGATCCCGGAAATTTACCTGCTAGGCGAAACACGAGCTGCGCTTTCCTGCGACCTGGCTAAGCAGCATCGATCGACTTCTTTCCGGCCCTGTAAGCCCTGTTGAGGCGCTGGTAGTTCCATTTCGAGAGCATAGTGACGGTCTTGTTGGGGAGAAATCGAAGCAGCGAGCGCCGAACGCGCCATCTCAGGTCTCCAATCTCCTTGACCCGGTCTCCCTGAACGCGTGTCGCGAGGACCGACAGAGGGAGAGTGGCGATACGGGCAGGGCTCGCGTACAGGATTGAATTGAACCTGTACCACGGCTCGACCAGGGCGTCGTCTCGAAAGTGCGGACGGATCGCGTCGAAGGCCACGTAACCGTGTTCGGCGAACACGCTTTGCCAGTACCACAGCGGCCGTTCGTTGATGTGGTTCTCGCCGCCCTGACCGCGCGTCGCGGCGGAGAACAGGATCAGATCGGAATGCGCCACCAGCGAGGCGACGAACGTTTCCGAGGCGGAAGGCGGCAAGTGTTCCGCGACTTCCAGGCTGCTGACCAGATCATAGCGTCGCCCGAGATCGAATTTTCGCGACAGATCGACGGCGGTGAAATCTTCCGCGGGGATCAGCAGCGATTCTCGCCGGACATAGGGGCCGTCCGCGCCATGAACAACCCTCACGCCGGCGTTGCGCCACTCCCGCAGCCAGGCGCCTCGCCCGCAGCCGACATCGAGTATCGAGTTGACGTCGAGCAGCGGGGTCAGAAACGCGCTGAAGCGTCTTGCCGAGGTGGTCGATCCCCGCTCGATATACTCGAAGAATTCTTCGGTGTACTCATGCAGCGCGCTCATTGCTGCGAACTGCGTTCGACGGAGTCGATGATGAACAGCGGCCGGTTCTTGGTGCTCAGATAGATCCGTCCGACATACTCTCCGATCACGCTCAGCGTGACCAGCTGGAAGAAAGAGACCACGATCACCGAGATCATGATGCTGGTCCATCCCGGCACCACTTCTAGATAGAGCCACGCATAGATCGAATATGCCGCGACACCGATCAGCGCGACCAGCAGCCCGAGGGCGGCAATCGAAGACAGCCGAAGCAGGATCATGGAATAGCCGAGAAATGCATCGGTTGCGAAGGCGATCATCTTGGCGAGAGGATACTTGGTAGATCCGGCGTAGCGCTGCTGGCGGTCGTAGGGAAACGCGATCTGCTTGAAGCCGACCGAAGCTACCATTCCGCGGATGAAGCGATCGCGCTCGGGCATCTGCGCGATAATGTCGGAGATCCGCCTCGACATCAGCCTGAAATCCCCGGTATCGACCGGAATCAGCACGTCGGTCGATCGCTCGAGAATTCGGTAGAACAGGCTGGCCGCGAAGGTCTTGAACCAGGTCTCCCCGGCACGGCTGCGGCGCTGTCCATAGACCACGTCGGCGGCATTCTTGTTCATCGCCTCGATCATGCCGCCCAGCAGTTCCGGCGGATCCTGCAAATCGGCGTCGACAACAAAAACGACCTTGCCACGCACAGCCGAGAGTCCCGCCGTCAGCGCGATCTGGTGCCCGTAGTTTCGGGAAAGCTTGACGGCGACGATGTTCGGATAGCGGGCGATTTGCGCCGTGATCGCGGCCCAGGTGCCGTCAGTCGAGCCATCGTCAACCAGGATCAGTTCATAGCTTTCGCCGACCGCCAATGCCGCGCTCTGGCTGCACCGCCGGACCAGTTCGGCGAGGCCCGGCTCCTCGTTGAAACAGGGCACGACGATGGACAGCTCCAACATTTCTGTCTGCTGTTGCTGCCAGGCATCTTGCATGTTCGGTCTGAATATCGGGATGCGTGAAAATTCCGCTGGATTGTGCAACCCGCACCTAACCTCAGCCAGACCAAAATTCAACCGGAATCTGAGCAGATCATTTTGGCAGGCGCGGTAGCGAAATACAACAGCGTTTTTCAGCCTGAGATGGCGTGGTGCCTGTCCCGCATGTGATAGGAAGCGGAGAGTAACCGTGGGAATATGATACATAGCATGACCACTTCAGAGCATCCGGCCGGCCCCGTAGGAACCGAGTTCAGCGGCGAGGAGTATGATGAAGCCTATCCACCGGGATATGAGCTGCATTACTGGCACCGTGCCCGCAGCGACATCGTCCGGGATTGCGTCCGGGCCGCTTGCAGCGAAGGCGACACGGTTCTGGAAATCGGCGCGGGACGCGGTCATTACGTCGGCGTGTTGCGGGCCGCCGGTTTCGATGCCTATGGCTGTGATCTCGGCAGTCCCCGCGTCCACGAAGATGTGCGTGCCTTCGTTTTTTCAGGCACGGACTTTGCGGATCTGGACGCGGATCTGCGAGGTCGGGTGACAGCGGTTCTGCTGCTGGACGTGGTCGAACATATCGAACGCCCGGCGGATTTCATTGCCTCGGTGTTTCAGGCGTTGCCGGCGCTTGGCGCGGTGATCATCACGGTTCCCGCTCGGCAGGAGCTCTGGTCGAATTACGACGAGCATTATCGCCACTTTCTGCGCTATGATATTCGAAGACTTCGCGAGGTGGCGCGGTCGTCACGTCTGTCGATCGAGTCGTGGAGTTACTTCTTCCATGCACTCTACCTCCCGGCGTGGATCCTGAAGCGGATGGGATTGAGTCGGGCGACGGCCTTCGCAGCGCCCGCGACCCCGTGGCTGCATCGATTTCTCGGCTGGGCATTCTGGCTCGAAAGCCGCCTGCTGCCGAAGGGCTTCTACGGCACGTCGCTGCTGTGCGTGTGCAGGCCGGAAATCTGCAAGAGCTAACCTGAAGAGTTCATGTGAAGGATCGAACCGGCCTTTGCGGATGGGCCTTGCGGTGCCACGCCCATGCGGTCCGGATGATGGTGGCAAGGTCCGAATGCGCGGTGCGGAATTTCAATGTCTCGCGCGCCGCGGTGGGGTCGGCGACCAGATAGGTGGGATCGCCGGCTCGCCGTGGCTTTACCAGATGGGGCACGGCGCGGCCGGTTTCGGCCTCGATCGCCCCGAGAATGTCGCGCACTGAAAAACCGGTGCCGGTGCCGAGATTGAAGGCGCCGCCGCGATGCCCCTGCAGCAGCAGCTGCAGCGCCAGCACATGGGCCGCCGCCAGATCGGTGACGTGGATATAGTCGCGGATCGCGGTGCCGTCGGGGGTGTCGTAATCGTCGCCGAACACCGCGAAGTCGGACACGTGACCCTGCAGCGCCATCATGGCACGCGGAATGAGATGGGTTTCGTTGTCGCGCAGCTCGCCGATATCGCCTGACGCGTCGGCGCCGCTGGCGTTGAAATAACGCAGCGCGAATGAACCAAATCCATAGGCGTCGCGATAATCCGACAGCACGCGCTCGATCATCCATTTCGAGGCGCCGTAGGGATTGATCGGCGCGCAGGCGTAGCTTTCGGGCAGGGCCTTGCTGTCGGCGTTGCCGTAGACCGCGCCGGTCGAGGAGAATACCAGCCTGGCGCAGCCGGCCTCGCGCATCGCTTCCAGCAGCGACAGCGTGCCGGCGAGGTTGTTGATGTAGTATTTCTGCGGATCGGCGACGGATTCGCCGACCAGGCTCGATGCCGCGAAGTGCATCACCGCGACGATCTCGTGCTGAGCGAAGGCGCGCGCGAGCGCCGCCTTGTCGGCGAGATCGCCGGTCACCAGCGCGCCGGTGACGAAGTGGCGGTGGCCAGTGGAAAAATTGTCGAAGACGACCGGTTGATAGCCGGCCGCCGTCAGCGCCCTGCAGCAATGCGAGCCGATATAGCCGGCGCCGCCGGTCACCAGAACAGCCGGACGGTCAGTCATCTTCAGGTCTCCGGCGTCCGGTTCTTGTTGAACAGCAAATAGAGCGCGCGCGGATTGGTGGTGAGATAGCGCCAGAACAGCCGGCGCGGCTCAAGCCAGATCCGCCACGCCCATTCCAGCCCGATGGTCTGCATCCATTGCGGCGCGCGGGTCCGGCTGCCGGACAGGAAGTTGAACAACCCGCCCGAGGTCTTGATGATGCCGACATTGCACAGGCGCGAGGTGAATTCCTCGACAAAGGACTGCTCATAGGGAACGCCCAGCGCCACCCACAGGTAATCCGGCGCCAGCGCGTTGATCTCGTCGACCTTGGCGCGCAGTGCATCGCCTTTCAGGTAGCCGTGGGAATTTCCGACGATCCGCAGGTCCGGATACATTTTCCGGACATTGGCGACGGCGGCGGCATTTTCGGCCTCATCGGCGCCGAACATGTAGAAGGTCAGCCCCGCGGCGGCGGCCTTGCGCGCCACGGTGTGGAACAGATCGGTGGTCGCGACCCGCTCGGGTAGCGGCGTCGACGATTTGAACCGTGACACCGTGACCAGCGGCTGGCCGTCGGCGTTGATCAGGTCGGCGGCGCGAAACAGGCGGTCGGTCATCGGCTCGGTCGAACAGCGCGCCAGCACCTCGCCATTGGCCGAGGTCAGATACAGCGGACGGTCGATCCGGCGTCGCGGGAACACCATCTCGATCATGAAGTTGGCGGTCTGCTCGATATCGAGCACGGCGAGCCGCAGCCCGCCCAACGAGATCCGGGGCACGCCCGCTGTAGCGGCCCTTCCGACAGGATTTGCGCGACGCTCAAGCATATTGTTGGTCTCGCTGACGGTTGACGGTCGTGGGTTGAAGCTCGCTGAGGACGACGCCGATCAGCTTGCGCTCGGCGTCGCCGAGCGCTGTGATGATGTCTTCCATGGCGTCGTTGATATCGAGGCTGACGGGCAGGATGGCGACGAGACTATCGGCCAAGTCGAGCAGCTTGCGGTCGGCGTTGCTCCAGGGCATCGCGGGTCCGTCGAGGACCACGAGGTCGTAGCCGCCGGCGGAGCGCGCCTGCGCGATCGCCTTGCCGATGGCGTCGCCGACCCTGGCGTCGTTGCCGTTGATGACGGGCAGGATCGAGATTCCGTTGGCGGTCTTGACCGCGCGGGAAGCCTTGGTGCCGATGCTGAGCCAGCCGAGACGGCTGGGCTCGCTCTTGCCGAGACCATTCACCTTGTTCGAGATGGCGTGGGTTGCGTGGTCGGCATCGATCATCAGCACGTTGGCGCCGTCGCGCGCGGCGGCCAGTGCGATGTTCAGCGCGGCGATGCTGCGGTCCTCGCCGGCGCCGGCGCCGATCACGGCGATCACCGGCATCGCGGCGGCGGACGAACGCCGCACCGCCATCGCGTGAATGTCGCGCATGGCATTGAGGAAGGCCGTCTGGGGTAGGCCCGCGCGCAGCGTCGGCCAGCCCATCCGTGTCGCGTCGGGAATGCCGCCGAGGCTGAGGATTCCGCCGAGCGTCCGCACCACGTCGGATTCCTGCAGCCGCGCGATCAATGGTTTCTCGACCACGGCGAGCGCCGCCGGCTTATGCTGCTGCCGGGGCTGTTCGGCTGCCACCGGATGTGAGGGCGGCGTCGGCATCCTGGGCTCGGAACGCTCCGGTCGCGGTTCGCTGGTCTCGGGCGACAGCCGGTTGGTGGCGACCGTCAAGGCCGAAGCCGCGAACGCGCCGAGCATGAAGCCGACGATCGCGATCATGCTCATGGCCGGCGGGAAGGTGCGCCGCTGCGGCACGGTGGCTTCGCCGATGATGCGGGCGCTCGAGGTGTTGAGGCTTTCCTGTTCCTCGGTTTCGCGCGAGCGCTTGAGGAAGGATTGATAAACGTCGCGGCTGGCTTCCACCTCGCGTTCGAGTTCGCGCAGCCGCACCGAAGCCTGGCTGAGCTGCACGCTCTGGCGCTTCTGGGTCTCCAGCGCCTTGTTCAGCGAGGCTTCGTAGTCGCGGGCGCGGGTCAGGTCGTTCCTGGCCGACTGCGCGAAACGGTCGATTTCCTCGCTGATGTTGCGCTTGAGATCGTTGACCTGCTGCTCGACCTGGCGCAGCGCCGGATGCCGCGGTCCCAATTCGCTGGTCAGTTCGGCCTGGCGCTTTCGCGCCTCGGCATATTGCGCGCGCAGGTTGGCGATGGTCTGGGACTGCAGCGCCTCCGGAATGGCGCCGGCGTCGGTCGAGGCGCGGCGGCTGGCTTCGATCTGGTCGTATTTGGCTTGCGCGTCGAGCGTCAGGGCGCGCGCTGCCGCGAGCCGCTGGTTGCTGGCGGAGAGCTGCTGGTCGGAGATCAGCGTGTCCTGGGTGCCGACGAAATTGTTCTGCGCCTTGTAGGTCGCGAGCGTGTTTTCAGCGTTGCGCAGCCGTTCCTGCAATTCCTTGAGCCGGCCGGACAGATCGCTGGTCGCGCGCCGCGCGGCGGACGCCTGCGACTTCTTGGATTCGGCTAGATAGGCGCGGGAGATGGCGTTGGCGAGCATCGCCGCCTTGGCGGGCTCATATGACCAGACGTCGATGTCGACGATGAAGGTGCGGTCGGTCTTCTTGACGTTGATGTGGCGGATCAGGGCTTCCAGCGCCGCCATCTGGCCGAGCTTGGCGTCGCTGGCAGACTTGCTGTCGATCCCGATCAGCCCGAGCAGCGAGGCGAGGCCGCTCTTGGCGTTGCCGCCGAACTCCGGATCCTTGTCGAGGCCGGTGTCCTGGATCACCTGCAGCAGAACGCTGTTCGAGGTGATCAGCCGCGCCTGGCTTTCGACCACCATGGCGAGGCCGGACAGATCCTGGGCCCGCGGCGTCAGTTCGCGGTCGACCAGCTGCAATTCCCTGGGATCGACGTAGAGCTGGGCGGTCGCCGAATATTTCGGCGTCAGGCTTTTGCCGATCATGACGGCGGCGCAGGCACAGATCAGGCCGGCGCTCGCGATCGCAATCTTGCGCTGCCACAGCAGCCGGGCGAGTTCGAGCACGTTGAAGCCGGCCGGCGCCGGCGGCGTCTGTGCGGCGGGTTCGGCCTGGTTCATAGGTCGGTCATACACAAGCATGGTCCCCAGCTTTCATTCGAACTGCCGCACGCACCGGCTGAGGGGTTACTCTTCGCGTCACGCAACGCGCGCGGAGGACAGGCGCGGAACAAACGCAACAGGAAAAATTAACCATACTCAGTGAGGGACTATTCACTGAAATGGCAAAAAAAGCGTTTAGACGCCCGCGCATAGCAGGGCCTCCGCGATGTTCAGAACCGGGATTCTCCGCTTCGATGCCGCCTCCAGCGCATGGTTCAACAGGTCGGGCGAGCAGCCGTACACACTGGGCCGGATGGCGACGTCGTGGGTATAGAAAATTAACCATCCGTTATAGGTCTGCGCTTGGTCGAAGGCGCGCTCGATCTCGTCGCGGTCGATGCCGTGGTCGATCAGGGGCGTCGCGCGCAGAAACTGCAGATCCACCGTGTCGCTGTTGACGCCCGGCACGATGCTGCGGCAGGTCTGGAACGCCTGCTTGAGCTGGCCCTTGCGCCCGAACGACCCGTAGCCAAAAGGATAGGCGAAGTTCTCGACCTTGATGGTTGGATCGAGCGCGCGAAGGTAGCGGCGATTCTCGGCAATTTCCGCAGCCAGCGACGGCGCATCCAGATCGCAGGCCCGGGTGTGGGAATAGGTGTGGCAGCCGATCTCATGGCCATGGCGATGCAGATCGACGATGTCCTGCGCATCCACAGTCGTCCAGTCGGACGATGCGGTGCCGACCAGTCCGCCCGAAACATAGAAGGTGCCGCGCGCGTCGTGGTCCTCGAGCAGCTTTGCACCCGTCGTCGCGGCACTCTTCGGAACGTCGTCGAAGGTGAAGCTGACCATCGGGGTTTCGTTGAGCAGCCGGAAGGGTTCGACGCTCAAATGCGTCGCCAGCCGATGGCTGACTCTTGCTTTGGCTTCGGACCACACCGCGTTCATGGCTCAGATCTTTCTCAGTATCACGTGATAGTCGCCGTGCCGGACGTCGGACTTGCCGGGAAGTAGGAGGTTCAGGACGGAGGCCGCGGCATCGACCAGCGCGGCAAGGGCCGGCTTGCGCGCCCGCATTTCCGGATAGCGCGGGCTCTCATATTCCTTCCGGTAGACGATTTGCAGGCCATGGGCCGCGGCGAAGGCGTCGAGTCTGGAGAGCGTGACCAGCGGGTGGAAGAAGGTCGGGAACGGCGCCTCGCCGGGAAGGCCGGCCTTCTTGTCGCCGCGGACGTGCCGGTAGAACCAGACATGGAACCAGTGCGGCGAATATTTGGTGACGACGCCGGACAGCGATTTCGGGTTCGGCGCGCCGATCAGGATCAGGCCGCCTTGCTTCAGCGACTCGCAGAACCGCAGCAGCGCCGCCTCCACGTCGGGAAGATGCTCGATCACGTTGTAGCAGATCACGAGATCGAAGCTGCCGGGGTCGAAACGGTGGCTCTGGACGTCGCCGAGGATAGTCTCCTGCGCGTAATCGTTGTTGCGGATCTGGTCCTCGTCGATGTCGACCACGGTGACGTGGGCGCGGCGCAGCACCTCGAGCGGCAGGAAGCTGGTCGAGCCGCCGCCGGCCTCATAGATCGCGAGTTTGGTCGGCGGCAGGCTGCTGCCGAGAATGCTGTGAACGGCGAGCAGGCTCTCGCGGGCCTCGCCGTGCGGCAGCTCCAGCAGCGCCTGCGGATGTTCCGACGCTGCCGATGCGTAGGCGGCGGGAACGGTGTTGGCGAAATCGATGGTGACGGTCTTGTTCACTGGTTGCTATCCAATCGTGCTGCTTGCGAATTTGGTTCGGAATAAAGCCAGCGCGCGCTTCAGCCGGCCGCGGGCGCGCGAGATGTCGAGCATCCAGCACAGCGCCGCGTAGCTGGCGATGCCGACACCTGCCAGGACGAAGCAGGCGGTCAGATCGGAAACCTGCAGGCGTTGATCGACGGCCGCCACCAGCAGCGCCATGACCAATGCGGCGATGAACGCCGGCGCGATACGTCGCAGCGGGAACGGGATCGGAAATGCGCGGCGGCTGAGGATCAGGGCGCAGACAAAGCCGAACAGATCGGCGCCAAGCCGTGCCCAGGCCGCGCCGATGGTGCCGTAGGCGCCGATCAGGACGTAGGACAGCGCCACATTGACGACGATGATCGACGCCGTGTTGATCAGATAGAAGGAATTGCGTCCCGACAGCAGGAAGCTCGCATGCAGATATTGCTGCGTCAGGATCTGGAAAATCACGGCGATGGCCACGATCGGCATCGTCTCTGCGGCGATCGCGCGGAAGTCGGCACCGAGCACCACGTTGGCGATGTGAGAGGACAGCAGCGCGAAGCCCAGGCATGCCGGCAACGTGACGCTCAGCAGCAGTTCCACGCATTCGCCGAGATGCGACCGCACCGCGGCGTCTCCCTGATTGGCATGGATCCGGATCGCGAGCGGAAAAAAGGCTGCCGCCATGCTCATCGCCGGCATCATCAGGGTCTGCCGGACCAGGTCCAGCCCCGCGATGTATTTGCCGGCGTCGGCGGTGCTGACGAGATTGGCGATGATGAAGCGGTCGGCGACGCTGGAAATCGCAAGCAGGGTCAGCGACAGCGTCAGCGGCAGGCCTTGTCTGGCAGCGGCTGCGAGTCCCTTGCCGTCGAATGTGAGAACCGTGCCGCGCCATGCCGAACGCTGGATCACGACGGCGAGCAGATAGGCCAATGTCGATGACATCAGCAGGAGAATTCCTGTCTTGCCGAGGAACGACGCGGCCACGCCGAGACAAAGCACGGCAGCCGCACGGACCAGGGTGGCTTTCATGGCGGTAAACGCCATCAGCCGGGCGCGAACCAGCTCCTGCGTCAGTTCGAACGCGCCGATCGCGACCGCCAGTCCGACCGCGGCCAGGGCCTCCATGGCGTCGAGACCGACCATCCGACCGAGAACATAGGCCGCCGGCGCGGCGAGGCAGCCGACGAGATAGCCGCTGACGACGAGGCCGCGAACGTCGCTGCCGTCGTCCCGGGCGTGCCGGCTCATGATGAGATTTCGAAACCATCCCACCAGGAAGACGCTGACGACCGAGGCAAACGCAACTCCGAGCAGGTAGACGCCATAATCGTGCGGCGAAAAGATCCGCGTGAAAACGAACACGCTCAACAACCCCAGCACTGCCGAGAGGATGTTGGCCGACAGATTGATGCTGGCTTGTCCGATCAGCATGTCGCGGCGAGCCCCGCGGGTTCGATGGCAGCGATTCGATGTGCCGGGGCAGCGACGTTTTCCTCGATCACCGCGCGGATGGTCTGCACCGGCGTGCCGGAAAAGGACGCGATCGAGAATGCGACGTCACTCTTTTCGGCGCGTCGGAGCAGTTGGGTCAGTTCATCGCGGCTGAGTTTCGGATCATCCCAATAGCTGACGCACTGGGTGCGGGGGGTGCGCGTGTGCCGGGCCGAGAAGCCGGCGTCGTTCTCGACGAAGTATCCGTACAACATGTACTCCGAGAAATCGCGCATCCTGCACAGCGCCTCGATCCAGCCCAGGCCCGCGACAGCTTCAATCTTCGACGCCATCGCCTGTGTCGTCTGCTGATCCCAGAAGATGATATGGCCGATGAAGTCCGACGCAGGGAGCTGCGGCACCGGCTGGCCCAGCAGCTGATGGCTGGTCTCGACCCAGCGCGCATGGCGGAATTGGTCGGCTGTGACCTCGTCTCTCATGTTCAGGAGGGGAATTGAGTTCGGGTACTGGAATTTCGACAGGTCGAAGTCGCGAAAGAACACGATATCGGAATCGAGGATGCAATACCGCTCGTGCGGCAGCGACATCGCGGCTGCAATCTTGATGAGCTGTTGCACGTGCCAGCCGCTGACCGGCTTGGCGCGGAACGACCACCAGAACTGGCGGCGCTTGCGCTGGACGATCCGCGGCAGCGGCCGCAGCCATGCCGGCAGGAAGTGTGAAGCGGGAAGCACGACTCTGTGCTCGCTTTCGAAATGGGAGAATAAAGACAGATCGCAGTCCGGAACCAGCAGATAATGCTTCGAGAATGATTTGACGTGACGGTCGACGCTCTCGCAAAGCAGGGCGCACAATGCCAGATCGCGCCCGTAGGTTGGGGTTAACAGCGCTACGGGGTTCATTGCGGTGATCTCTCCGGCATTGGCAGTCATGGTACTTGGCATCGTGTGTCGGTGTCCTCGGGAGGGTATGAGCAAGATCGGTGCCGGGCAGTGCAGCGGCTTGCGAAGGCGTTTTGGGACTGGTTAAGAGCTGGTTAATTCCCGCGCGGTAACCATCGTCGATGCCGCCGTCGCCACTTCTCAAGATGTGGACCGGATGTTGCAGTGACGATCGCGTAACATCGAATCCGCAAGCAAAAGCGCCTCAATACATGACCGAACAGAGAAATCTTCCGATTGGCGCGGCCTATGCCGCGCAGCCTGGCTGTCTCAGTGCAGCGCCGCTGTCCGGAGTGTCCGGCATTGCGACGTGGCTTGTGCCGTTTGCGGAGACCACCGGCGGGCGGCGGGGAGGTTCGTTGCCCCATCCTCGCACAGGCGCGGCCGGTCAAAATGAGACGCTTGTGTCGCAATATCCCGGCGGTTTCCCGTCCCGGGACATCGGGAACGTGCCATCCAACGAACGCCAGGCAGGCGTCATGACCGGGATGTTCAGATCGGGAGATGCCGGCCGATGGGAGCTGCTGCGATGATACCCTCCGCCCCCCGCGCGCTGGCGGCGGTGTCAGCCTCGCTCGATCCTTCGGTCGGGATCGTGGTCTGCATCCCCAGCTTCCGCCGGCCGCAGCATCTGCGGCTGACGCTGGAATCGCTTGCGGCTCAGCGAACCGGTCGCCGCTTCGCGGTCGTCATCGTCGAAAACGATGCGGCCGGCTGCGCCAGTGTGCCGGTTGCCGCCGAATTTCTCCGCGCCGAAAAATTTCCAGGCCTGTGCGTGATCGAGCCGAGGCAGGGCAATTGCCACGCGATCAATGCCGCGTTCGAGACCGCGATGGCGACGTTTCTCGCCGCCGAGCATTTCCTGATGATCGACGACGACGAGATTGCCTCGCCGGACTGGCTCGATCTGATGGTGCGCAGCGCGGAAGCGACCGGCGCCGATCTGGTCGGCGGGCCGGTACAGCCCCATTTCGACGACCGCAGCAAGCGCGGGCTCCGCCGCCACCCGGCATTTCGTCCCGCCTACGACCACAGCGGCGCGGTGCCGATCATCTATGGCTGCGGCAATTGCCTGATCAGGCGGTCGGTATTCGAGCGGCTCGGCGACCCCGCCTTCGACCTGCGTTTCAATTTTCTCGGCGGCGGCGATACCGACTATTTTGTACGCTGCCGTCAGGCCGGCATGAAATTCCATTGGGCGGCGGACGCGCTGATCACCGAGACGGTGCCGCCAAACCGGACCAGCCCGTCCTGGCTGGCGCTGCGCGGCCTGCGCATCGGCGCGATCAACTATCACATCGAGGTCAAGGCGGCGCGGACGCCGTGGGCACGCGCCAGATTGCTCGCCAAGATGCTCCTGATGCTGCCGCTGTCGCTGTTTCGCGCCGGGCGACTGGTGTTCACCGAGCACAAGGCGCTGATCGCATTGCATCCGATGACGGTGGCCATCGGCAGCGTTCTGGCCGCGATCGGCATCGAACCGCATCAATACAAGGCTTCGAAGATCGGCGCGTGAAATCGCCCCCGCTACGCCATTTGTGCGCGCACCGCCTGCGCCACGTCCTGCCACCAGCCGTCGAAATCGAACCGCGCCTGCACCGTCGGCCATTTCAGCGCGGAGGCGATCCGGTCGGCATAGATCTCGTCCTCGGATCCCCGCGCCACCAGCACGATGGCACCGCGGTTGATCAATTCGCGGAAGCGCGGGTGATGGTCGAACTCATCTGCCAGCGCCGGGCCGGTGACGATCAGCGGCCGGCCGGCCTGCACGCAGGTGAGAATGCTGGAGCGCCGCGCGGTGAGGCCTTCGTCGAGCGGATAGCAGAAGGCGTGAACTTCGCTGAACAGGCCGAACACTTCGTGGTCGGATGCGACGTAGCCAGAGACCACGACATCGTCGATCACGCCGAGTTCGGCGGCGCGGGCATAGAAACTCTCTTCCACCGTATCGACGCCGCGGATGAACGATCCGACATAGACCAGCAGGGGCTTCAGTCCGCGCGCCTTCAGGAGGGCGCCGATCCTGAGCAGCGCATTGGGCTGCTTGCCCGGATAGATCGATCCGAAATGCCCGATCACCAGCCGTCCCTGTTCCCGCGCGTCGGCGAGCCGCTGCCGCAGCTTGGAATCGGCGATGCCCGCGGGGGCTTCGATATTCGGCGGCAGCGGCGCCAGTACGCATTTGCGCTGCGTCCAGCCGACCAGCGGATCGACGGCGAGTTGCTGGCGCACCAGCGGCGAGAACATCACGATGGTGTCGGCGAGCAGCAGGGCGGGAATATAGCTGACGCGTCGCAGCCAGTGCAGTCCGCCCCATTCGTGCTGAATCAGGACCACGCGCCGCCGCCGCAGCTTTGCAATGGCCAGCGCCAGCAGCGGGCGCAGGATCACGCGCTTCCAGGCCACGATCGGGAAGTTGCACACCACGCTCCGCGCCGAGCCGACCGCGCGCCAGATGCCGAGAGGCGAACCCTCCGAACGCGTCAGGGTTAACGAAGTGCAACTGCCGGGATCGAGTTTCTCGACCGCGTCCTGCAGCAGCCGGGTGAAATGACCGACGCCGCACTGCATTTGCGGTCCCGCGCCGAGAAAGAGTGCCTGGTAGGCTGGTTGTGCGGTCATCGTGGGGCGCCGGCGCCTTCCTGCAATCGTAGAGGTCAGCCATACCGCGCAGAGATTATCGTCCCGTAAGCAGTCGCGGTCTGTCCCGGCACTCTTCTTGCTGATTGGAGCACGAAGGCTGTCCGGCCGTCTCATAACGGGACAACGGACTTAAGGACGTTTGGATTTCGGCACACATGCGGCAGGAGCGAGACATGGACAAGGTTTTCACCAGTTGGGATGACACCCATTCGGTTCTCTGGGAACAGCAGCCGATCCGGCTCGCCCATGGACTGCACAAGTCGCCGCTGTTCTCGACCGACAGGCTTGCCGAATTGATCGAGCGCTATCCGCGCGAACACTACAGTATGGTGCAAACCGGTGCGAAGGACGCCCGCCGGCTGTGGCGCGAAGGAGAACTCGGCAATTTGAGCGGCCGCGACGTGATGAACGTGATTGCCGGCGGCGGATTCTGGCTGAACTTGCGGAACGTCACCGGTGTCGACCCCGCCTATCGCACCATGCTCGACGGCATGTTCGAGGAAATCGCCGCGAAGGTGCCCGGCTTCCAGGTGCCGAAGCACCAGGCCGGCATCCTGATTTCGTCGCCGGATGCGCAGGTCTATTATCACGCGGACCTTCCGGGACAGGGCCTGATCCAGATTTCAGGCCGCAAGCGGGTCTACCTCTATCCGGCTTCGGCCCCCTTCATCAGACCGGAGCATCTCGAAGACATCGCCTTGTTCGATGTGGAAGTCGATATGCCCTATGCGGACTGGTATGATGCGCATGCGAAAGTGTTCGACCTCGAACCGGGTCAGATGCTCAGCTGGCCGCTCAATGCGCCGCATCGGGTTGAAAATCTCGGCACTGTCAACATCTCGATGACGGTTTCGTATGTGAACGAGAACATCCGGCGTGCCGAGATCGTCAACCTCGCCAACGGCCTGCTGCGCCATCGGTTCGGATATCAGCCGAAGAGCCGCAGTCTGCGCGGCGCCTCGTTCTTCGCCAAGGCCGTGATGCAGAAACTTCTGCGCAACAGCAGCTGGGTCAAGCGGGAGCGCAGCGCGCGCCGCCCGATCGACTTCCGGCTCGACGCCGCCAAGCCGGGCAGGATCGTCGATCTTCCGAAGGCGGCGTGAAGGCGATCGAACGACCATGACCGTATTGGCAACACAAGCGGGAACACCGGGTGCGCGAACCGCCCACCGGGTCGGATTTCGCGTCGAGATCATGCGCGACTGGAAACAGGCCGTGTCGCGCCGGGGCGACGTCGGCTCGCCGACGCCGTTCCAGGATATCCGCTGGCTGGAAGCCTGGTACCGCGCCTTTGCCGAGGTCGGTGATGTCGAGCCGCTGATCGCCATCGTCTCGGATGCCGCGACCGGCGAGCGGGCCGCGCTGCTGCCACTGGTCCGCCGCCTGCAGAAGGGAATACGCATCGTCGAGTTCGCCGACCTCGATCTTACCGATTACAATGCGCCGTTGCTGGGTCCGGCCGCGCCGCGCGACGCCAGGGCAGCCGCTACAATGTGGCGCGACCTCAAGGCCGCGCTGCGGCGCATGCCCGGTGGCGCCGATCTCGTTCGGCTGCGCAAGATGCCGGTCGAGCTCGCGGATCGGCCCAACCCGTTGGCGCTGCTCGATGCCGTCGCGCCCTGTTTGCTGAACGGCAATATCGTTGCCACCGGCGAGGATTACGATGCGTGGCGCTTTACGCTCGAGCGCACCGTGCGCAAGGAACTGGAGCGGAGCTGGCGGGTATTCACGCGCGATCCCGCGGCCGGGTTCAGGATCGTCACCGACAGGGACGAAGCCCTGCGCATCCTCTCCGTGACGGAAGCCCAGCAGGGTGTCCGGATGCAGCAGCTTGGGTTGAAATTCATTCTCAACAACGATACCTGCGCCGCTTTCTATCGCAACCTGGTCAGGGAAGGGATCGACAGCGGTTATGCCGTGGTCTCCGCGTTGACGTCGGGCGACGAGGTGGTGGCGACCCTGCTCGGCGTCCGGACGGGGACGCGTTACGTGATGATTCGGATCAGCAATGCCGGCGAAAAATGGTCGAACTGTTCGCCCGGCCGATTGATCATTGAGCGAACCATGGCGGCGCTTCACCGCGACGGCGTGCGCGAGGTCGACTTCAGTATCGGGAATTACGCCTACAAGCGTCGCTTCGGCGTGACGCGGTTTCCGCTTGTCGATATTACGGCGGCGCTGGGCTGGCGCGGACTTCCCTACGCATGGCGTGATCGCGCCGTGCAGAGCCTGCACAGGCATCCGCGCCTGGAGGCTTTCCTCAGACGTGCCCTCGGCAAGGCGCCTTCACGGCACGAAGACTGAAGACCTAGATCCGCCGCACCACGCCCGGTTTTCCCGGCTCGCATTCCAGCGCGTTGCGGTCCCATTGCGCGGCATCGGCCGCGGCCTCGTAGCTGCTGTGCAGGAACTCGAGTAGGGCCTGGTCCGGATTGGCGGCGGTGCGCACGGCGTCATAGGGCAGGATGAATTCGCCGAGCGCCTCGCTGAAGAACGCTGCGTCGGGACGAACCTTGGCGGTCCGGAATCCCGTCGGTTCGGGATAGGCGTAACAATAGAACGCGGGGTAATCGATCGCGCCCGAGCCCGGCCAAAAGCCGGCGCTGCTGACCTCGTGCGAATAGGCCTCGGTGGCGACGTCATCCGACAGGTGCGGCACGCCGCCGGGATGGCGCGGCGCGCGACGGCCGGAAAACCGCGTCACCGCGAGGTCAAAACTGCCCCAGAAGAAATGCACCGGGCTCGCCTTGCCGAGAAAGCCGGTGCGGAACTGTTTGAACACCCGGTCGACATTGACCAATATCTGGAAGAAGCGCCCGACGGCATCCGGATCGTAGGAGGCATGCCGGGTGTCCTGCGAGAACCGCACCGGATCCGGCAGTTCGTTCGGCATCTCGTCGATGGTGACGACAATGCCGAGTTCGGCGAGGGCTGCCATCACGGCGGCATGGAAACTTGCGACCGAATGGCCGGCGAGGGCAAACTGCCGCTGCGCGCCATCGCTGCCGCTGATGCGCAAGACATGATCGATGAAATCGAAGTCGATCTGGAACGTCCTGTTACCGTCGGGGATCGGTGAGGTGGTCAGCCCGCGCGCGGTGACGTAGAGCGCGATGTGCCACGAATGATTCTGCCAGGGCGTGCGCACCAGCCGAATCTTGCCAACGATCTGCGTCCACAGATGCAGCGTCGCATAAGTGTCACGCCAGGCCACGGTAGGCAGTTCCGGCCAGGAGGTCTTCGAAGTGTTGCTCATGAAAATAACTCGCTGTCAAAGATCGTCGTCGTCATTCCGGGGCGATGCCTAGGCATCGAACCTCAGATGTGCAATTGCACATCGGGGAATCTCGAGATTCCGGGTTCGCGCTTTCGCGCGCCCCGGAATGACGAGCTTTCCTGCATCAATCATGCAGCTTTTTCGCGGTCTCCGCGATCACGCGTCCTTGATAGCGTGCGCCCGCCAGCTCGTTCTCGCTCGGCTGGCGGCTGCCGTCGCCGCCGGTGATGGTGGTGGCGCCATAGGGCGCACCACCGGTGACCTCGTCGAGTTTCATCTGGCCGGCAAAGCCGTAATTCAGGCCGACAATGGTCATGCCGAAATGCAGGAGGTTGGTGATCACCGAGAACAGCGTGGTTTCCTGGCCGCCATGCTGTGTCGCGGTCGAGGTGAACGCGCCGCCGACCTTGCCGTGCAGCGCGCCCTTGGCCCACAGCCCGCCGGCCTGATCGAGGAAATTCGCCATCTGCGACGCCATCCGGCCGAAGCGGGTGCCGGTGCCGACGATGATGGCGTCGTAATCGGCGAGTTCTTCGATCTTCGCGACGGGGGCCGCCTGATCGAGCTTGTAATGCGAGGCCTTGGCGACGGCTTCGGGCACCAGTTCCGGCACCCGCTTGATATCGACCGTGGCACCGGCTTCGCGCGCGCCCTCGGCGACGGCGTTGGCCATGGTTTCGATATGGCCGTAGGCGGAATAATAGAGAACGAGAACTTTGGTCATGGTGGGCTCCGTGATGTTGAGTTGTGAGAAGGCAAAAAGAATTCGTCATTGCCGGGCTTGACCCGGCAATCCATCTCACTTCGCGAGAATTTACGTGAAGAGGATGGATGCCCGGGTCATCTTGCGCGAAGACGCGCTTCGCGCTTTTGCCCGGGCATGACGAGGGTTGAGTTGTCTCGGCGATCAGGCCGCGTCGACCAGCACCAGCTCCGAATCTTCCAGTGCAACGATTGTCAGCCGCGCTTCATCCGAGATCGCGAGGCCGTCGCGGGCGTTGGCGAACACGCCGTTGACTTCGACGCTGCCCACCGCCGGCACCAGATAGAGGTTGCGCGCCTTGTCCGGCGTGTACTCCGCGCTCTCGCCGGCCTTCAGCGTGGTGGCGAGCACCCGCGCATCGGCCCGGATCGGCAGCGCATCGTTGTCGGCCGCAAAGCCGCTGGCGATGGTGACGAACTTTCCCGACCGGTCCGACTTCGGAAACGGCTTGGCGCCCCAGGTCGGTGCGCCGCCCTTCGTGGTCGGCTCGATCCAGATCTGGAAGATGCGTGTCAGCGTCGGTTCCAGATTGTACTCGGAGTGGCGCACGCCGCTGCCCGCACTCATCACCTGCACGTCGCCCGCTTCGGTGCGGCCCTCATTGCCGAGGCTGTCCTGATGGGTGATCGCGCCTTCGCGGACGTAAGTGATGATCTCCATGTTGGCATGGGGATGTGCGGGAAAGCCTGAGTTCGGCGCGATCTCGTCGTCGTTCCACACCCGCAAGGCGCCATGGCCCATATTGTTGGGGTCGTAATGGCTGCCGAACGAAAAATGGTGTTTTGCCTTCAGCCAGCCGTGGTCGGCGCCGCCGAGCGTTTCAAAAGGCCTGTGGTCGATCATGGGATTCTCCGTTGTTGGATTTCCGTTGACGTTGTGGATATGCCTCTCTCGGTATGTTATAAATAGAAACTATAGAAACACATTGTTTCTAATAATGCCCCCTTCGGAATGCCCATGGCCAAACTTCCCGATTTCGAAGGTTTCGCAATTTTCGCAAAAGTCGTGGAATTACGGTCGTTTGCGGCGGCCGCGACCGAATTGGCGCTGTCCAAGGCAACGGTGTCCAAGGCGGTGACCCGGCTGGAAGCGCGGCTGGGCGCCCGGCTGTTCAACCGCACCTCGCGGCGGCTCGCCTTGACCGATGCCGGGCAAAAGCTGGCCGAGCGCGCCGCGCGGCTGCTGTCGGATGGCGAGGCGGCGGAGAACGAGGCGCTGGCGCAATCGGCCACGCCGCGCGGGCTGGTGCGGCTCGCGGTGCCCATGACCTTCGGGGTGCGAACCGTGGCGCCGTTGTTGCCGGAATTCCTCGCGCAGTATCCCGAGGTCTCGATCGATCTGCATCTCAGCGACGCCACCGTCGATCTGATCGGCGAGGGCTTTGACGCCGGTCTGCGCATCGCGCGGCTGCCGGATTCCTCGCTGATCGCGCGCCGGCTCTGCGCGATGCCACGCTACACCGTGGCGACGCCGGCCTATCTCAAGCGCTGGGGACGGCCGACCCATCCGATGCATCTCGCCGAACACAAATGCTTTGGTTACGCCTATCTCTCGACCCCGGGTGTCTGGCACTACACCAATGCATCGGGTGAGCAGGCCAGCGTGCGTCCCGCGGGCCAGCTGCGCGTCAATAACGGCGAAGCCGTCATGCCGGCGCTGCTCGCGGGGCTCGGCATTGCCGACCTGCCGGACTTCCTCGTCGGCGACGCCATCGCTTCAGGCGAAGTCGAAGTGATTCTGAAAGACTGGAAGCAGCCGGAAGGCGCGGTGCATCTGGTGACGCCCCCCGGCGGCCCGCGCCCCGCCCGTGTCGAAGTGCTGGCAGAGTTTCTGGCGAAGCGGCTGGCAAGAAAACCGTAGGATGGGCAAAGGCGCGGCTTCGCGCCGTGCCCACCATCTTTCGCGATATGGCGCGCGATGCCGCAACAAGGTCCGCGTCGTCCTTTTCGAATCAATGGTTGGCACGGCGCGAAGCCGCGCCTTTGCCCACCCTGTACCCTTGTGGCGTTCGAGGTCAGTCTGATTATAGACTGAC
>JAZJYY010000040.1:0-12613 GCA_040390145.1 Pseudomonadota bacterium | reverse complement strand
CGCGACCAGAGCAAGAAGAGCGAAGAGACCAACAATTACGAGATTTCCCGCACCACCAAGACCGAGGTGACCGAAGTCGGCCGCGTCAACCGCATCTCGGTCGCCGTGCTGGTCGATGGCAGCTACGCCAAGAACGAAAAAGGCGAGCAGGTCTATCAGGAACGCAGCAAGGAACAGCTCGACCGCATCGCGACGCTGGTGCGCTCGGCGATCGGCTTCGACCAGAAGCGCGGCGACCAGGTCGAGGTCGTGAACCTGAAATTCGCCGAAGCTCCGATGGTGCCCCCGGTCGCAGAACCGAGCGGCCTGCTCGGCATGCTGCAATTCACCAAGGACGACGTGATGTACGTCATCGAACTCGGCGTCATGATGCTGCTCGGCCTGGTGGTGTTGTTCATGGTGATCCGGCCGCTGGTCAAGCGCATCCTGGCTTCCGAAGTCGTTCCGGCCCTCGCCGGCGCAGACGCCCTGCCGGCGCTGACCGACGGCACCGGCGACGCGACCGGCCAGAGCCTGGTCCCCGGCCAGCTTCCGAGCGCAATCGACATCGCCCAGGTCCAGGGCCAGGTCCACGCCCAGTCGGTCCATCGCGTCGGCGAACTGGCCGAACGCAATCCCAACGAAACCGCCAATATCGTCCGGCAGTGGCTGACGGAGCCCGCAGAGTAACATGGCCGTACCGCAAACCACCAACGCCAACGATATTTCCAGCGTCATCGCCTCGCTGGCGAGCCGTCAGGCCAACCGTCCGAAGGGCGAGAAGCTGAGCGGCCCGAAGCGCGCCGCGATCCTGATGCTGGCGCTCGGCGAAACCTATGGCGGCAAGGTCTGGGCGCTGCTCGACGACGACGAAGTGCGCGAACTGTCGATGCACATGTCGACGCTCGGCACCGTCGAGGCCGACGTGGTGGAGGATCTGCTGCTCGAATTCGTGTCGCGAATGTCCGCCTCCGGCGCCTTGATGGGAACCTTCGACGCCACCGAACGGCTGCTGCAGCAATATCTTCCGTCCGAACGCGTCACCGGCATCATGGACGAAATCCGCGGTCCCGCCGGCCGCAACATGTGGGAAAAGCTCTCCAACGTTCAGGAAGAGGTACTCGCCAACTACCTGAAGAACGAATATCCGCAGACCATCGCCGTGGTGCTGTCGAAGCTGAAGCCGGAACATGCCGCCCGCGTGCTGGCGATCCTGCCCGAGGACATGGCGCTGGACGTGATCGGCCGGATGCTGAAAATGGAGGCGGTGCAGAAGGAAGTGATCGAGCGCGTCGAGCAGACGCTGCGCACCGAATTCATGTCGAACCTGTCGCAGACCCGCCGCCGCGACGCCCACGAGGTGATGGCCGAGATCTTCAACAATTTCGACCGCCAGACCGAAACCCGCTTCATCACTTCGCTGGAAGAAGAGAACCGGGAATCAGCCGAACGCATCAAATCGCTGATGTTCACCTTCGACGACCTCATCAAGCTCGACGCCGCCTCGGCCCAGACCCTGATGCGCAATGTCGACAAGGACAAGCTCGGCATCGCGCTGAAGAGCGCCAACGAGGACGTCCGCGGTTTCTTCCTCGGCAACATGTCGTCGCGCGCCGGCAAGATGCTGCTCGACGATATGGCAGCCCTCGGACCGGTGCGATTGCGCGATGTCGACGAGGCGCAGGCGCTGCTCGTCAACCTCGCCAAGGACCTCGCCGCCAAGGGCGAAATCATGCTGACCAAGAACCGCGCCGACGACGAACTGGTGTACTGATGGCCGCACCCGCAAAATTCCTGTTCGACATGGACTTCGGCGCCCCCGACAAGGCGCGCGAGAAGCCGGCCACGCCGTCGGAAATCGCCCAGAAGATCGCCGCCGCCGAGGCCCGCGCCTATCGCGACGGCTTCGATGCCGGACAGCGCGAGGCCAAGGCGGAAAGCGACCGCCGCGCCGCGCTGGCGCTCGAGGAGATCGGCATCGGCGTTCGCGGCATCGCCACGAATTTCTCCGCCATCGAAACCCGGATGGAGACCGAGGCGGTCGACGTCGCGGTGGCGGTGGCACGCAAATTGTGCAGCGAACTGATTGCCGGCGAGCCGCTCGGCGAGATCGTAGCTTTGGTCAGCGACTGCTTCTCGCATCTGGTGGCGACGCCGCATCTGGTGGTCCGGATCAACGAACAGCTGTACGAGGCCGCCCGCGAGCGCATCGAGCGGCTGGCAAAGCAAAGCGGCTTCGAAGGCCGCCTCGTCATCCTGGCCGAGCCGGACATTCCGACCGGCGATTGCAAGATCGAGTGGGCCGACGGCGGCGTGGTGCTGGAGCGCGCGGCGATCGAAGCCAAGATCAACGAACTTGTCGGACGCTACATTGCGTCCCGAGACCAGGCGACGAGGACTAATCCATGAGTGACACCGACGCACAGGTTCCGCTTCCCGACCTCAACTCCGCGGACGCACCGCCGCTCGATGACTTGGCCTATCACGAAGACGAACAGGCCTCGCGCATTGCCGCCGACCTCGAAGCCGTATTCGACGTGCCGGTCCAGGTTTCGGCGGTGCTCGGCCGCTCCAAGATGGATGTCGGCGAGCTCTTGAAGCTCGGGCCCGGCACCGTGCTGGAACTCGATCGCCGCGTCGGCGAAGCCATCGACATCTACGTCAACAACCGGCTTGTTGCGCGCGGCGAGGTAGTTCTGGTGGAAGACAAGCTCGGCGTGACCATGACTGAAATCATCAAGGCGGAACGCGCCTAACGGCGCCCTCAACGATACAGCGCGAAGCGAGCGCGAACAGACGAACAGGAGAATATCATGCGGCTTCTCATCGTTGGCACCCTGAAGGGCCAGCTTACGACCGCCACCAAGATCGCCATGGACAATGGCGCTTCCGTCACCCATGCGGAGGGCCTCGACCAGGCGATGGGCGTGCTGCGCGGCGGCAAGGGCGCCGACCTGCTGCTGGTCGACGTCGCCCTCGACATCCGCGACCTGGTGATCCGGCTGGAAGCCGAACACATCCATGTGCCGATCGTCGCCTGCGGCATCTCCAATGACGCCCGCGCCGCGGTCGCGGCGATCCACGCCGGCGCCAAGGAATACATCCCGCTGCCGCCCGATCCGGAACTGATCGCCGCGGTGCTGGCCGCGGTCGCCAACGATTCGCGCGACCTGGTCTATCGCGACGAAGCCATGGCCAAAGTCATAAAACTGGCGCAGCAGATCGCCGGTTCCGACGCTTCCGTGATGGTCACCGGCGAATCCGGCACCGGCAAGGAAGTGCTGGCGCGCTACGTCCACACCCGCTCGCATCGCGCCAAGAAGCCGTTCATATCGATCAATTGCGCGGCGATCCCGGAACACCTGCTGGAATCCGAACTGTTCGGCCACGAGAAGGGCGCCTTCACCGGTGCAATCGCCCGGCGAATCGGAAAATTCGAGGAAGCCACCGGCGGCACCCTGCTGCTCGACGAAATCTCCGAGATGGATGTCCGGCTGCAGTCCAAGCTGCTGCGCGCTATCCAGGAGCGCGTGATCGATCGCGTCGGCGGCACCAGGCCGGTGCCGGTCGACATCCGCATCATCGCGACCTCGAACCGCAACCTGGCCGACGCGGTGCGCGAAGGCACTTTTCGCGAAGACCTGCTGTTCCGGCTCAACGTCGTGAACCTGAAAATCCCGCCCTTGCGCGAGCGGCCCGCCGATATTCTCGAACTGGCGCAGCATTTCGCCAAGAAATACGCCGACGCCAACGGCGTGCCGCTGCGCCCGATTTCGGCGGAAGCGCGTCGCGTGCTGAGCGCCAACCGCTGGCAGGGCAACGTCCGCGAACTCGAAAACACCATGCACCGCTCGGTGCTGATGGCTCAGGGCGACGAAATCGGGGCCGACGCCATCCTGACCCCGGACGGCGACCGTCTCGACCTTGCGAAAACCGTACCGGCGGTGGCGCACGCCACCTTCGCCGCCGAACAGGTGACCCGCGCCCTGGTCGGCCGTACCGTCGCCGACGTCGAACGCGACCTGATCCTGGAGACGCTGAAGCATTGCCTCGGCAATCGCACCCACGCCGCCAATATCCTCGGCATTTCGATCCGCACGCTGCGCAACAAGCTGAACGAATATGCCGACGGCGGCCTGCCGATCACGCCCGCCGGGTCGGGCGACTATGGCCGCGTTGCCGCGACGGCATGATCATTACGAATATTCCGGCGCATCCGGCCTGCGGAAAATGTGGATCGGATCGCCCGGCTGCAGGTCGCGGCCGGTGAAAACGGCATAGGCGTACAGCGCGAGATAACCGATCGCGAGCGCGCCGACGGCGTAGAATGCCCAGATCGCGGCGCGCTTCATCGGGTCCATACGCGGCGCCGCATCAGGCCCGAAAGCGTCTCGGCGATCTGCAGATGTTCGTATTCCAAGGCGGGCGGTCCTTCGGTTTCGGCTGCCCCGACTATAGGTGCCGGGCAATACCCGCGCAAACGCATGGACGGGCGTGCAGTCTCGGCCGCCGGCACAACCCAAGGTTAGTCGATTTCGATATTGCCTCGCTCAACCTTCTGTTGTTAACATGCCGGAAGCAACGGGAGAGTGATCATGCCCTTGTACGCGCAGACCAGTGGTACCCAGCAGACCAACTCCGCCACCTTCGTGCCGATACCTGGCCTTACTCTCACCGTCCCCGAAGGCGTGGACGCATCGGCGCTCGTCATCCTGAACGTGCCGCTGCCCTACGCGCAGGGCAACAACTATCCAGGCGGCACCTTCGGCATCACGGTCGACGGCACCGCATCGCCCGTGGTGGCGGGATTCACCTACAACGACCAGAATCCCGGCAGCACCGGCCGCATCCCGACGACACTGGTCGTCAGCGTGCCCCTGACAAATGCGGCACAGACCATTACCGCGGTGTGGTACGGCGTGCGTGGCAGCACCGTCATCATCGACACCCCGGCGACCCTCAGCGCAATCCTCGATTAGCGGGGCGGATCGTCGTCGGATCTGCCGCAAGCCGCGATTGGAAGAAAGGCTGCCTTCCGGTCGCGACAGCGGGGGAAGGGGCTAACAAGGCTGGTGCTTTTGTGGCACATGGTGCTGTCGTCCGAATGATCGGGCGAACCGCATCGCTCCCGAGATCGCCATGCCCGCACCCAAGCCACCCGCCTTCGAGACCCTGAGCCTGCATGCCGGGCAGCGTCCGGATCCGCTCACCGGCGCGCGCGCGGTCCCGATCTACCAGACCACGTCCTACGTCTTCCAGGATTCCGAGCACGCCGCGGCGCTGTTCAATCTGGAGCGTGCCGGACACATCTACACAAGGATTTCGAACCCGACCACGGCGGTGCTGGAAGAGCGGCTGGCCGCGCTGGAAAGTGGCGTCGGCGCGATCTGCACCGCGAGCGGCATGGCGGCGCTGCATCTGGCGATCGCCACTCTGCTCAACGCCGGCGACCACATCGTCGCCTCCGCCTCCCTCTATGGCGGCACCATCAACCTGCTGGCGCATACGCTGCCGCGTTTCGGCATCACCACGACATTCGTGAAACCGCGCGATCTCGATGCATTCCGTGCGGCGATCCAGCCCAACACGCGCCTCGTGATCGGTGAGACCATCGGCAATCCCGGCCTCGAAGTGCTGGATATCCCGAAGGTCGCCGCCATCGCGCATGACGCCCAAATTCCGCTCTTGATCGACAACACCTTTGCGACGCCCTATCTCAGCCGGCCGATCGAACTCGGTGCCGACATCGTGATGAATTCGGCGACCAAATGGATCGGCGGCCACGGCATCGCGATCGGCGGCGTGATCGTCGACGGCGGCCGCTTCGACTGGCGCGCGTCCGGCAAGTTTCCGCAGCTGACCGAACCCTATGCCGGCTATCACGGCATCGTCTTCGACGAGCAGTTCGGCCAGGCCGCCTTCATCATGCGGGCGCGCACCGAGGGCCTGCGCGACTTCGGCGCGTGCCTGTCGCCGACCAATGCGTTTCAGCTGCTGCAGGGCGTCGAGACACTCGGTGTCCGCATGGACCGCCACATCGCAAACACGCACGTGGTGCTGGAGGCCCTGACCGCGAACAAGGCGGTCGAATGGGTGCTGCATCCTTCGCTTGAAAACCATCCCGACCATGAACTCGCCAAGACACTGCTGCCGCGCGGCGCCGGCTCGATCGTCAGTTTCGGCATCAAGGGCGGCCGCCCCGCCGGCAAGAAGTTCATCGAGGCGCTTCGCATGATCAGCCATCTCGCCAATGTCGGCGACGCCAAGACGCTGGTGATTCACCCCGCCAGCACCACCCATCAGCAAATGGACGCCGAGCAGCTGAAGGCCTCGGGCATCGGCGAGGAACTGGTGCGGCTGTCGGTCGGCATCGAAACCGCCACCGACATCCTCGACGATCTCGGCCAGGCGCTCCGTATCTCGCAGAAGGCCTGAGCATGCAACTCACCGTCAACGGCATTGACACCTTCGTCGCCACCGGCGGCCGCGATTTCGACAGGTCGCTGCCGACGATCGTGCTGCTGCACGGCGCCGGCTTCGATCACACCACATGGGCGCTGCATTCGCGCTGGTTCGCGCATCACGGTTTTGGCGTGCTGGCGCCGGACCTGCCGGGCCATGGCCGCTCGGGCGGCGCGCCGCTGGCGACCATCGCGGAGATGGCCGACTGGACCGCGGCCTTGCTCGATGCCGCCGGTGCTGTGACGGCACGGCTGGTCGGCCACTCCATGGGATCGCTGATCGCGCTGGAGACCGCCGCGCGGCATCCGGCAAAGGTGTCGGCGCTGAGCCTGATCGGCACGGCCGCGACCATGACCGTCGGCCCCGATCTGCTCAGGGCTGCCGAAGCCAACGACCATGATGCCGTCGACATGGTCTCGATCTGGGGCCTCGGTTTTCAGGCCGAACTCGGCGGCAGCCTCGCACCAGGCCTGTGGATGCACACCGGCGCGCAACGCGTGCTGGAGCAATGCCGGCCCGGCGTGCTGTTCAACGATCTCTCGGCCTGCAACGCCTATCAGGGCGCTCTTGCCGCCGCCGCACAGATCAAAATCCCGACCACGCTGATTCTCGGCGAACGCGACATGATGACCCCCGCACGGGCCGGCAAGGCCCTGGCCGCGGCGCTGCCGAACTCCCGCACCGTGGTGCTGCCGGGCGCCGGCCACATGATGATGGTCGAGCGGCCGGATGAGTTGCTGGCGGCGCTGCGGGTCTGAGCAGGCGCCTCACTCCGCCGGACCGTGCACCACACCGGCCACGGTCGCTCCGCCGTGCTGCGTCAACGGCCGGTTGCCGGCCAGTGCGCGCAGCAGCACGTAGAACATCGGCGTGAAGAAGATGCCGAACGCCGTCACCCCGATCATGCCGGAAAATACCGCGACGCCCATGGCATGGCGCATCTCGGATCCGGCGCCGGTTGAGATCACCAGCGGCACCACGCCCATGACGAAGGCGAGCGAAGTCATCAGGATCGGCCGCAGCCGCAGCCGGCTGGCTTCGATCGCCGCCTGCACCGGCGTGCGTCCCGCAAACTCCAGTTCGCGCGCGAACTCCACGATCAGGATGGCATTCTTGGCCGACAACCCCACCAGCACGATCAGGCCGATCTGGGTGAAGACGTTGTTGTCGCCCTTGGTCAGCCAGACCCCCAGCATCGCCGCCAGCAATCCCATCGGCACGATCATGATGATCGACAGCGGCAGCGTCAGGCTTTCGTATTGCGCGGCGAGCACCAGGAATACCAGCAGCAGCGCCACCGGAAACACCACCAGCGACGAATTGCCGGCGATGATTTCCTGATAGGTCAGGTCGGTCCACTCGAACGCGATGCCCTTCGGAAAGGTTTCGGCCGCGATCTTCTCCACCGCGTCCTGCGCCTGCCCGGTCGAATATCCGGGCGCGGCGCCGCCATTGAGGTCGGCCGTGAGGAAGCCGTTGTAGCGCATGGCGCGTTCCGGCCCTGCGCTTTCCCTGATCTTCAGCAGCGCCGACAGCGGCACCATCTCGCCGGTGTCGGAACGCACCTTCAGCAGGCCGACATCGTCGGCGCGTGCGCGGAATTTGGCATCCGCCTGCACGCGCACCGAATAGGTGCGGCCGAATTTGTTGAAGTCGTTGACGTAGAGCGAGCCGAGATAGATCTGCATGGTGTCGAACACGCTGGTGACGGGCACGCTGAGCTGACGCGCCTTGGTGCGGTCGATATCGGCGTAGAGCTGCGGCACGTTGACCTGATAGCTCGAGAACAGTCCGGCCAGTTCCGGCGCCTTCGACGCTTTCGCAATGAACACCTTGGTGGCGTCGTTGAGCGCCTCATAGCCGAGACCGGCGCGGTCCTCGATCTGCAGCTTGAAACCGCCGATGGTGCCGAGCCCCGCCACCGGCGGCGGGGGGAACATGGCAATGAAGGCTTCCTGGATCGCGGCAAACTTGCCGTTGAGCTGGCCAGCAATGGCCCCGGCGCTGAGGTTCGCCGCCTTGCGCTCCTCGAACGGTTTCAGGGTTACGAACACGATTCCGGAGTTCGAGCTGTTGGTAAAGCCGTTGATGGAGAGACCGGGAAACGCCACCGCGCTTTCGACGCCCGGCAGTTTCAGGGCGATATCGCCCATGCGGCGGATCACTTCCTCGGTGCGGTCCAGCGTCGCGCCATCGGGCAGCTGCGCAAAGCCGACCAGATACTGCTTGTCCTGGCCTGGGACAAAACCGCCGGGCACCGCCTTGAACAGGCCATAGGTGACCCCGATCAGCGCGACATAGGCCACCATCACCACCGCGCGCCGCGAGATCACCCGCTTGACGCCGCCGCCATAGGCTTCCGAACTGCGATGAAAGAAACGATTAAAACGCTGGAAGAACCAGCCCAGCAGCCGGTCCATGCCGCGGGTCAGCGCATCCTTCGGCGCGTCGTGGGATTTCAGCAGCAGCGCCGCCAGCGCCGGCGACAGCGTCAGTGAGTTGAACGCCGAGATCACCGTCGAGATCGCCACCGTGAGCGCGAACTGCTTGTAGAACTGGCCGGTCAATCCCGTGATGAAGGCCAGCGGCACGAACACCGCGATCAGAACCAGCGCGATCGCGATGATCGGCCCGGTGACTTCCTGCATCGCCTGATAGGCCGCGTCCTTCGGCGTCAGCCCCTGTTCGATGTTGCGCTCGACATTTTCGACCACGACGATGGCGTCGTCGACGACGATGCCGATCGCCAGCACCAGTCCGAACAGCGTCAGCGCATTGATGGAGAAGCCGAACATATGCATGACGGCAAAGGTGCCGATGATGGAAACCGGCACCGCGATCAGCGGAATGATCGAGGCGCGCCAGGTCTGCAGGAACAGGATGACGACCAGCACCACCAGTGCCACGGCTTCCAGCAGCGTATGCACCACCGCCTCGATCGAGGCGCGAACGAATTGGGTGGGGTCGTAGACGATACTGTAATCCATGCCGTCGGGCATGTTCTGCTTCAACTCGGCCATCATCTTGCGGACGCCGTCGGAAATCTTGATCGCGTTCGAGCCCGGCGACTGGAAGATCGGAACCGCGACCGCCGACTTGTTGTCCAAGAGCGAGCGCAGCGAATAGTCGGCGGCACCGAGTTCGATTCGCGCGATGTCGCGCAGCCGCGTGACTTCGCCGTTGGCGCCGTTCTTGACGATGATCTCGCCGAATTCCTCCTCGGTCTGCAGCCGCCCCTGCGCGTTAATGGAGAGCTGCAGGTCGAGCCCGGCCTGGCTCGGCGAGGCCCCGACCACGCCGGCCGCCGCCTGCACGTTCTGGGCCCGGATCTCGCGCACCACGTCGGAGGCCGACAGGCCGCGCTCGGCGACCTTCTGCGGATCGAGCCAGACCCGCATCGAATAGTCGCCGGAGCCGAACAGCTGCACCTGGCCGACGCCTTCGATGCGCGCCAGCCGGTCCTTGACGTTGAGCACGGCATAATTGCGCAGATAGGTCATGTCGTAGCGGCCGTTCGGCGACAGCAGATGCACCACCATGGTCAGGTCAGGCGCGCTCTTGATGGTAGTGATGCCGAGGGTGCGAACTTCAGCGGGCAACCGCGGCTCGGCCTGCGCCACCCGGTTCTGCACCAGCTGCTGCGCCTTGTCGGGATCGGTGCCGAGCCGGAACGTGACGTTGAGCGTCATCAACCCGTCGGTGGTAGCCTGGCTGCTCATATAGAGCATGCCCTCGACGCCGTTGATCTGCTCCTCGATCGGCGTCGAAACCGTCTCGGCGATCACCTTGGGGTTGGCGCCGGGATATTGCGCACGGACCACCACGGTCGGCGGCGCCACTTCGGGGTATTCCGAGATCGGCAGCGCCGGCAGCGACAGCAGTCCCGCCACGAAAATCAGCGTCGACAACACGCCTGCGAAGATCGGCCGGTCGATGAAAAATCTGGAGAAATTCATGGCACTGTCTCGTCATTATCGCTGTTGCGAAGCGCAACGGTCCCGGCGCGGTCGACCTGATCGACCCCACTGATGCATTTCTGTCGTGTTCGTGATGCTGGCGCGGTCCCCTGGCAAGGCACCGCGATCAGGTTACTGGCGCTGCGCTACCTCGGTTGCGGAATTGGCAAAGCCCATGGCGACCACCTCGGGCGCGACCACGGCGCCAGGGCGGACCCGCTGCAATCCCTTGACCACGATGCGCTCGCCGGCATGCAGGCCGCCGGTCACCACCCGCATGCCGTCGATCGAGACGCCGAGCGCAACTTCGCGGTATTCCGCCTTGCTGTCCTTGTCGACCACCATGACGAATTTCTTGTTCTGGTCGGTGCCGATGGCGCGCTCGCTGATCAGGAGCGCCGGCTCAGCCTTGGGCTGCCCCATGGCAATCCGCGCGAACTGGCCGGGGATCAGCCGGCCATCGGCATTGTCGAACACCGCGCGCACCCGCACGGTGCCGCTGCGCGCATCGACCTGGTTGTCGATCAACTGCATGCGCCCCTTATAGGGGGTGCCGTCCGAGGTGGCGGTGCCCATCTGCACCGGGATGCGGCTGACCTCCGACGATGCGGATTCGTCGGCGAGCGTCTTCAACGCGCGCGTCACTACCTGCTCGTCGGCATTGAAGCTGGCATAGATCGGATTGACCGACACCAGCGTCGTCAAGACAGGCGTGCCGGGTCCTGCGGCGATCAGATTGCCGACCGTGATCTCGAGCTTGCCGACCCGGCCGGCGACCGGCGCGCGCACTTCGGTATAGCCGAGATTGAGTTTTGCGGTCTGCAGCGTCGCCTCGGCCGCCTTGAGATTGGCCTCCGCCTCGCGATAGGCGTTGATGCGACCATCGAAATCGCGCTGCGAGATCGTGCGCGAGTCCGTCAATTGCTGGCCGCGCTCGAAATCGCCCTTGGTCAGGATCAGCCGCGCCTTGGCCGCGGCCACCTGGCCTTCGGCGCGCGCGACATCCGCCGCGTAGAGCGACGGATCGATCAGGATCAGCAAGTCGCCCTGTTTGACCAGCGCGCCCTCGCGAAAGTGGATTTCCTGGATGGCGCCGGCCACGCGGGAGCGGATTTCGACCCGCTCGACCGCTTCCAGCCGGCCGGAAAACTCATCCCACGGCACCGTGTCGCGGGGAGACACCACCGACACCGAGACCGGCACGGGGGCCGGGGCGGCGGCAGCCTCGGCCTGCGCGGTTCCGCTTCGGCCGCCAAGGAAAGTCGCCCCGCCTGCCACGGCCAATGCCGCCAGCAGCAGCGAGACTCCAATCAGGCGCTTGTTTTTGATGATATTTTTCATGAAAGACCCCAATTCGATTGGCCATGCGGCGCTGCGACCCCGGTTTGAGCAGATTGAACCGGGCGAAAAACACCCGATCCACGACTACGCTGCAGCGCACACATTCATAACGTCCGGTATAGATGGCCCATCGACATCGACTGTCAAGTCACTTATCTAACGGTTGGTAGGAAACTCAGGAGGGACCCGTCATGGCCATGGGACGTCCCCGCCAATTCGACGTCGACAAGGCGCTCGACCAGGCGCTGCAGGTATTCTGGCGCAAGGGTTACGAGGGCGCGTCGATGGCGGACCTCACCGAAGCCATGGGAATTACAAAACCCAGCCTCTATGCCGCGTTCGGCAACAAGGAAGAGCTGTTTCGTAAGGCCCTGGACCGCTATGTCGACGGACCCGGCGGTTACGTCCAGGCGGCGCTTGCAAAACCGACCATCCGCGCCGTCGTCGAACACCTTCTGTATGAAGCGGCCGACGCCGTCACCGATCCAGACCACCCGGCGGGATGCCTGGCCGTGCAGGGCGCGCTCAGCTGCGGCGATGCCGCTGAATCCATCAAGCAGGAATTGATGGCACGCCGCGCCACCGGCGAGGACGATCTGCGCAAGCGGTTCGAACGCGCCATCCCCGAAGGCGATCTGCCTGCAGGCTCGGACGCCGCCGATCTCGCGCGCTACATCTCTGCGATCCTGCAGGGCATGGCAGTGCAGGCCGCCGGCGGCACCACCCGCGAACAATTGCGCAAGATCGCCGAAATGACGCTGCGAACCTGGCCGCCGCCGGTGAGTGCGGTCTGACTTCAAAATTCGGTGCGGCGTTCAACTCACCTCGCCCCGCTTGCGGGGAGAGGTCGGATCACATCGCAGATGTGATCCGGG
>JAZJYY010000039.1:0-75328 GCA_040390145.1 Pseudomonadota bacterium | reverse complement strand
TCCGCGCCGGCTCGGCCCAGCCCAAGGCGGTGCCGCTCGGCCTCGTCACCCGGCTGGAAGAGCTCGCCACCGACAAGATCGAACTCTCCAACGGCCGCTATATGGTGCAGTATCGCGACCAGCTGATGCCGCTGGTGCAGATGGAAGGCGTCAGCGTCCAGACCTCCGGCTCGCAGCCGATCCTGGTGTTCGCCGATGACGGCCGCTCGATGGGGCTGGTGGTCGACGAGATCATCGACATCGTCGAGGAGCGGCTCAACATCGAGGTCGCGGGCTCCAGGGACGGCATTCTTGGCTCCGCCGTGATCAAGGGCCAGGCCACCGAAGTGATCGACGTCGGCCATTTCCTGCCGATGGCGTTCGCCGACTGGTTCTCCCGCAAGGAGATGCGTCCTTCGGTGACCGCGCAGTCGGTGCTGCTGGTCGACGACAGCGCGTTCTTCCGCAACATGCTGGCGCCGGTGCTGAAAGCCGCGGGCTACAAGGTGCGGGTCGCGCCCAGTGCCCAGGAAGGCCTCTCCGCGCTGCGCTCGGGCCAGACCTTCGACGTGGTGCTGACCGATATCGAAATGCCCGACATGAACGGGTTCGAGTTCGCCGAGACGATCCGGGCCGATGCGCATCTGAGCGCCATGCCGATCATCGCGCTGTCCTCGATGGTGTCGCCGGCGGCGATCGAGCGCGGCCGGCTGGCCGGCTTCCACGATTACGTCGCCAAGTTCGACCGTCCGGGGCTGATCGCCGCGCTGAAGGAACAGACCGCCGAACTCAACCGGGCGGCTTAGGCATGAAGCAAGTTCAGCCCGAAGGAACGACCATGACCAGCAAGAACGACAATACCGAAGGCGCCGTGTCCGAATTCGTCACCGCGATGATCGGCGGCCAGCTGTTCGGCCTGCCGATCTCCAGGGTGCAGGACGTGTTCATGCCGGAGCGGCTGACGCGGGTGCCGCTGTCGTCGGGCGAGATCGCCGGCGTGCTCAATCTGCGTGGCCGCATCGTCACGGTGGTGGACATGCGCGCGCGTCTCGGCCTGCCCAAAAACGAGGACGGCAAGCCGCCGATGGCGGTCGGCGTCGACCTTCGCGGCGAATCCTATGGCCTTTTGATCGACCAGATCGGCGAGGTGCTCAAGCTCGCCGACGAAGGCCGCGAGGAAAATCCCGTCAACCTCGATCCCCGCATGGCCAAGCTCGCCGGGGGCGTGCATCGGCTCGATGGCCAGCTCATGGTCGTTCTCGACGTCGACCGCGTGCTCGAAATCGTGCCTGATCTGCTGGCGGCATAAGACCGGCAAACCCAAGCGGCATTGGAAGCATTCCCCCAGGGGATAGGGAAGAAACAGAGGCTAAAATGAGAACATGTCTCGTTGTCGATGACTCCAGCGTCATCCGAAAAGTCGCAAGGCGTATCCTGGAAGGCCTGGATTTCCAGATCATCGAAGCCGAGGACGGCGAGAAGGCGCTTGAGGTCTGCAAGCGCGGCCTGCCCGACGCCATCCTGCTCGACTGGAACATGCCGATCATGGACGGCTATGAATTCCTCGGCAATCTGCGCCGCATGCCCGGTGGCGACGCGCCCAAGGTGGTGTTCTGCACCACCGAAAACGACGTCGCGCACATCGCGCGGGCGCTTCACGCCGGCGCCAACGAATACATCATGAAGCCGTTCGACAAGGACATCGTTACGGCCAAGTTCCAGGAAGTCGGCCTGATCTGAACTTGATCTGCGTAGGTTGATCCGTCGGCTAGGAAGGTCCTCGGCGTTAGTGTTTTCATCGTGCCGTGTTCGGCTTTACCTGGTGATGTATGAGTATTGCGTTGGCAAGTTCCTCGACTTCGAATTCAGCGCATCAGGAACCGCTGCGAGTGATGGTGGTCGACGATTCCGTCGTGATCAGGGGACTGATCTCGCGCTGGATCGCCGCCGAACCCGACATGGTCGTCGCGGCGTCGCTGCGCACCGGGCTTGACGCCGTCAACCAGATCGAGCGCGTCAATCCGGACGTTGCCGTGCTCGATATCGAAATGCCGGAACTCGACGGCATTTCCGCGCTGCCCCAGTTGCTGGCGAAGAAGCGCAACCTGATCATCATCATGGCGTCGACCCTGACCCGCCGCAACGCGGAGATCAGTTTCAAGGCGCTGTCGCTGGGCGCCGCGGACTACATTCCGAAGCCGGAGAGCACCCGGGAAGCCGCCGCCGCCGACATCTTTCACCACGACCTGATCCAGAAGATTCGCTCGCTCGGCGCCAAGGTGCGCCGCAGCGCTCCGGCTTCCGCCTCGCATGCCGCGCCCGCGCATCCCGTGCCGGTTCATTCCTCAACAAGTCATCTCTCGGCAAGTCCGCCGCTGGCGCCGGCGCGCGAGCCGTTGTCCAGGCTGCCGCAGGCGGCGGCTGCAAATTCGCAGCTGACGCGCCGTCCGTTCTCCAGCCAGGCGCCGCGCGTGCTGCTGATCGGTTCATCGACCGGCGGCCCGCAGGCGTTGATGACACTGGTCGCCGAGATCGGCGCGGTGATCGACCGCTTTCCGGTGCTGATTACCCAGCACATGCCACCCACCTTCACGACCATTCTGGCGGAGCATCTGGCGCGCGCGAGCCACCGGCCCGCGCACGAGGCCGTCGACGGCGAAATCGTCAAGGCCGGCACGATCTATCTTGCGCCGGGCGGCCGCCATATGCGGGTCGTGCGCCGCGGCACGGATGTCGCGATCGCTCTCGACGACGGGCCGCCGGTCAATTTCTGCAAGCCCGCGGTCGATCCGCTGTTCTCCTCCGCGATCGATGCCTGGCAGTGCGGCATTCTCGCCGTCGTGCTCACCGGCATGGGCTCGGACGGGATGCGTGGCGGCAAGGAGATCGTCGCCGCCGGCGGCAGCGTGATCGCCCAGGACGAAGCCACCAGCGTGGTGTGGGGAATGCCGGGCGCCGCCGCCAATGCGGGGATTTGCTCGGCCATTCTGCCGCTCAATCAGATCGCGCCGAAACTGGTTCGGGTGTTTTCGGGAGATCGTTCGTGACGCCGCTGGATTATGAGTTCTTGCGCAAGCTCCTGAAGGAGCGATCCGGCCTCGATCTGTCGTCCGACAAGCAATATCTGGTCGAAAGCCGGTTGATCCCGCTGGCGCGAAGGGGCGGTCTGCCCGGCATCGGCGAATTGGTGCAGAAGCTGAAGGTCGGGACCGAGCCGCTGACATCCGAAGTGGTCGAGGCGATGACCACCAACGAGACGTTCTTCTTCCGCGACAAGATTCCGTTCGATCATCTGAAGGAAGCGGTATTGCCGGCGCTGGCGCAGGCGCGCGCCGGCCGCCGCGCCTTGCGCATCTGGTGCGCGGCGTCCTCGACCGGGCAGGAACCCTATTCGATCGCGATGTGCGTGAAGGAATTCGCTGCGCTGGCGGGATGGCGGGTCGAAATCGTTGCCACCGACCTGTCGCAGGAAGTGCTGGAGAAATCCAAAGCGGGGATCTACAGCCAGTTCGAGGTGCAGCGCGGCCTGCCGATCCAGTTGCTGATCAAGCATTTCAAGCAGGTCGGCGAACTGTGGCAGCTCAATGCCGATATCCGCGGCATGGTGCAGCACCGGCAGCTCAACCTGATGCACGACTTCTCCCATCTCGGCACGTTCGACCTGATCTTCTGCCGCAACGTCCTGATCTATTTCGACCAGGACACCAAGATCAGCATCTTCGAGCGGCTGTCGAGAATGCTCGAACCCGACGGCGTGCTGGCGCTGGGGGCTGCCGAATCCGTGGTCGGACTGTCCGATGCCTTCAAGCCCTATCCGGAACGGCGCGGGCTTTACCGCCCGAACCCGGCCCGCGCGCCGCGCGTCAGTGCCGCCACGATGCCGCTGCGGGCTGTTGCGGCCGCGACGCGCTGAACTGAGACTCCCCTCCCTCCACGCGCTCTTGCGCGTGGCGGGGAGAAGATTGCACCGCCTCTGTCGTTGCGGAAGCGCTCACATCTAGATGATCGCGTGCGGCAGGAATCGTGAGCTGTTGCCGGTGATCGGATTCTCGTCCTCGCGGATCGACAGTCCGCACGACGTGTGGTCGACCAGCCAGCTGCCGAGCACCGGATACTGGTCCGAAAAATTCGGCAGTGAGGCGAAGGCCTGCCGGATAAAGCCCTCGGCGCCATACGGCCCCTGCTGCTCCGCCAGCGTCATGCCGCCGCTGACCAGCGCGACATTGGCGCCCTCGCGGGAATACAGCGGCTTGCGCACGAAGGAAGCGCCGAGCGAGGCTGCGGCCGGATCGTCCTCGAAATAGGCCGGCAGCAAGTTCGGGTGATGCGGAAACATCTCCCACAGCAGGGGGAGAATTCCCTTGTTGGACAGGATGGCTTTCCACGGCGGCTCGATCCAGCGCGTCGACGTACTCGCGAGCCGCGCGCCGAACGCATCGTGAAACATCCATTCCCAGGGATAGAGCTTGAAGGCGAGCGCAATCGCACGGTCGTCGAGATCGACGAAGGTGCCGTCGTCATGCCATCCGATGTCGGCGATATCGATCAGGCTGGTGGCAAGGCCGGCCTGAACAGCGGTGTCCTGGAGATAGGCCAGCGTGCCGGCATCCTCGGCATTGTCGATCGTGCCGGTGAGGTGCAGCTGATGTTCCTTGCCGAGCGATTTCCAGGCTTCGATCAGGCGTTCGTGGATCGAGTTGAACTGATCGGCACGCACCGGTGTGATGCGCCGCTCGATCGCCTGTTCCAGCCAGGTCCACTGAAACACCGCGGCCTCGAAAATCGAAGTCGGCGTGTCCGCATTATATTCCAGCACTTTTGCCGGCCCGCGGCCGTCGAAGGCGAGGTCGAGCCGGCCGTAGAGGCTGCCCTCGTCCTTGTGCCAGCTTGTCGCGATCAGCGGCCAGAAGGCTTCCGGTATTTTCAGCCGGCGCAGGGTGCGTTCATCGTCGACCGCGCGCCGGACCAGTTCCAGGCACATGGCGTCGATTTCGCCGGTTGGGCCTTCGATCTCGCGTTCGATCTCCTCGAGCGTGAAGGCGTAATAAGCCCGCTCGTCCCAGTACCGCTCGCCGTCGATGGTATGAAACGTGAAGCCGGTCTGCTCGGCGGTCAGGCGCCAGTCGTCGCGCTCGGGACAGGTGATGCGCTGCATGGACGCTAGCCGCCGCCGGAAAAATGCGAACTGAACGTGTGTGCGAAGCCGCCGAAGCCGCCGCGCGTGACATGGCCCGAACTGGAATCGGACGGCGTGCCTGATGCGTGGTTCGACGAGGAGCCGGCGCTGTAAGCACTGCTGCGCGATGACGATCCACCGGAATAGCCGTGACCGCCGCTGGACGATCCGCGCGGCCGGCATTCGCTGTTGGTTGTCAGCCCGGAGGGCGATGCCATCCCGGGCTGGTTATATTCGCAGTTTTCGCTCGGCATCATCGCATAGGCGCCGCCACCGACCGCCAGCGTGCCCATCAGCAACAGCGCGACCTGGCCGCGCTTGACCGGCTGCGGCGGCCGGATCGCCACCGGCTTGCGCGTCCCGAACTCGCTGGCGGGTTTGTCGGCCATCTCAGTAAATCATCGAGGCGGCGTTGATCGCGCCGGCGGCGAGCGAGGCCAGCCCGAGCCAGATCGCGGGTGCGAGTTCGCCGCTCGCGATCCGCCCCGACAGGTTCGGCACCGGTATTTTGACGATGAAATAGACCGAGATCTGAACGATCAGCGCGATCGCGCTCCAGATCAGGCAATCCCAGACATTGGCGGAGTGCGCGATGGCGCTGACCACCGGCAGCACGAAACCGAGCAGGCTCAAGCCCAGCGCGATCGCGGCCGACGGCACGTTGTCGCGGATCAGCTGGAATTCATCGTGATGGGTGACGCGGGTATAGACGAAGAGAAAGGCGACCACGGCGACCATGCCCGTGCAGAAATACACCAGAAACGCCGGCAAGCCGGCGAGCGATTGCAGAATCATTCAGGGCGCCCTTACTCGTCCGATCGCAGCGTTGCACGATGGGTTGGTCGCGGCATGCGCAGCTAGCGTTCAATCGACAGACAAAAAACCGGCCATTCGAGCCGATCCACGCCGCAGCCGGGTGCCTCCCTTTCGGGGGCCAGAGAATGGGCACCCGGCCAGCCCAAAACACCCTTCCTTGACCGCCCCCCATGGCCTAAGAGCAGCGCAACAAATTCCCCTTTCCCCCAGGCAAAAATGATCCGTCTCGACAACATCTCCAAGCAGAATGGCCACCAGATCCTGTTCATCGAAGCCTCCGCGGCGCTTCAGCGGGGCGAAAAGGTCGGCCTTGTCGGCCCCAACGGGTCCGGCAAGACCACGCTGTTCCGGATGATCACCGGCCAGGAACAGCCCGACGAGGGCCAGGTGGCGGTCGATCGCGGCGTCACCATCGGTTATTTCAGCCAGGACGTCGGCGAGATGGCCGGCCGCAGCGCCGTCGCCGAAGTGATGGACGGCGCCGGCCCGGTCAGCAGCGTCGCGGCCGAGCTGAAGGAGCTCGAGACCGCGATGGGCGATCCCGACCGGGCCGACGAGATGGACGCGATCATCGAGCGCTACGGCGAGGTGCAGGGCCGCTTCGAGGAACTGGATGGCTATGCGCTGGAGGGGCGGGCGCGCGAAGTGCTCGCCGGCTTGAGCTTCAGCCAGGAAATGATGGACGGCGACGTCGGCACGCTGTCGGGCGGCTGGAAGATGCGCGTGGCGCTGGCGCGTATTCTTCTGATGCGCCCCGACGCCATGCTGCTGGACGAGCCGAGCAACCATCTGGACCTCGAAAGCCTGATCTGGCTGGAGAATTTTTTGCGCGGCTACGAGGGCCTCTTGCTGATGACCTCGCATGACCGCGAATTCATGAACCGCATCGTCAACAAGATCGTCGAGATCGATGGCGGATCGCTGACCAGCTATTCGGGCGACTATGAATTCTACGAGCAGCAGCGCGCGTTGAGCGAGAAGCAGCAGCAGGCGCAGTTCGAGCGCCAGCAGGCGATGCTCGCCAAGGAGATCAATTTCATCGAGCGCTTCAAGGCGCGCGCCTCGCATGCGGCGCAGGTGCAGAGCCGGGTCAAGAAGCTCGAGAAGATCGAACGGGTGGAGCCGCCGCGGCGCCGCCAGACGGTGCAGTTCGATTTCCTGCCGGCGCCGCGCTCGGGCGAAGACGTGGTCAGCCTGAAAAATGTGCAGAAGGGCTATGGCAGCCGCAACATCTATGACGGGCTGGATTTTCAGGTGCGCCGCCGGGAGCGCTGGTGCGTGATGGGGATCAACGGCGCCGGCAAGTCGACGCTGCTCAAGCTGGTGGCGGGTTCCACGGCACCCGATGACGGCACGGTCGCCGTCGGCGGCAGCGTCAAGATGGGCTACTTCGCCCAGCACGCCATGGATCTGCTGGACGGCGAGCGCACGGTGTTCGAGTGGCTGGAAGATTCGTTTCCGCAGGCAGGGCAAGGTTCCCTGCGCGCGCTGGCCGGCTGCTTCGGCTTCTCCGGCGACGACGTCGAGAAGAAATGCCGGGTGCTGTCGGGCGGCGAGAAGGCGCGGCTGGTGATGGCGCACATGCTGTTCGACCCGCCGAATTTCCTGGTGCTGGACGAGCCCACCAACCATCTGGACATGGCGACCAAGGAGATGTTGATCAACGCATTGTCCGAGTTCGAGGGCACCATGCTGTTCGTGTCACATGACCGTCATTTCCTGGCCGCCTTGTCCAACCGGGTGCTGGAACTGACGCCGGAGGGCATTCACCAGTACGGCGGCGGCTACACCGAGTATGTGGCGCGCACCGGGCAGGAAGCGCCCGGGCTGCGCAGCTGACGCGGTCGGTCCTTGCTGCGGCGACCTTGTTCCTGCGTCAGGCGTAGAACGACGTTGTCGGATCGCCTGCCCGAATGTGAGGGCATCATGCGGTTCCTGCCGGATCCTGGCAGTCTTGGCATTGCCACAACCTCTGGATATGGTTTTCGCAAGGCGAGGGGTCTATATGTAAGGAGAATCGGCTCAGCCGAGGCGTACCGTGGTGTCTTCCAGCTTGGGGCATGGAGATGGAGAGACGCTTATCTGCAATCGTCTGCGCTGATGTCGCGGGTTACTCGCGGATGATGGGCACCGACGAGGCCGGTACCCACGCCGCCTTCAAGGCCCATCGAACCGCGGTCTATCCGGTCATTCTCAATCACGGCGGTCGGCTGGTGAAGAACACCGGCGACGGCTTCCTGCTGGAATTTCCGAGCGTCGTCGGCGCGATCGAATCGGCCATCGGAATGCAGGCGCTGATGGCCGAACGGAACGGCCAGTTGCCCGCGGATCGGGTCATGCAGTTCCGTCTGGGCGTCCACATGGGCGATGTGATGGCCGACGAGGACGAAGTGTTCGGGGACGGTGTCAACATCGCCGTCCGTCTCGAAGCGATCGCCTCGCCCGGCGGTGTCGCGGTTTCCGCCAAGGCCTATCATGAGGCCAGCAAGCACCTCAGCACGCCGCTGGCCGACGCCGGCGTACACCGGTTCAAGAACATCGCCGAGCCGGTCCATGTCTGGACCTGGGAGCCGGCGAGGTCCGGCACATCCGGCAGGGAGGCCGGCAGCGCATCGCATCCGCCGGCGCAGCAGCGAACCGCGATCGTCGGAGTTCTGCCCTTTGCCAACCTCAGTGAAAGCGCCGACGAATATTTCTCCGATGGTTTGACCGAAGACCTGATCCATGCGCTGTCGCTGCAATCCTTCTTTCGGGTGCTGAGCCGGAATTCCACGTTCGCCTTCAAGGGCAAGAACGTGAGCACGCGGCTGATCGCACGCGAAATCGACGCCAGCTATCTGATCCAGGGATCGGTGCGGCGTGCCGGAACCAAGATTCGCGTCACCGCCGAACTGATAGCTCCGGAGAACGGCCAGCAGTTATGGGCCGGCCGCTACGACAGGGACATCGGCGACCTGTTCGCGATGCAGGATGAGATCACCACCAATCTTTGCGCGGCGCTGGCGACGGAGATCTATCGCGCCGAGGCGTCCGCGCCGTCGCGGGCGTCGACAGACCTGACCGCGTGGGACCGTTTCCTGAAGGGGCTTTCGCACTATTACAAGCCGACCAAGGCTGACTACGAAGCTTCGATCGGTCTGTTCCGGGAGGCCATCGCGCTCGATCCGTCGCTGTCCATCGCGCGCGCCTATCTCGCTACCATCCTGACGCAGGGTGTGCACTTCGGATGGATCAGGAGCACCAGCGAATTGTGGAAGGAGGCGCTGGATCTCGCAGAAAGCAGCGTCCGGCTTGATCCCCGTTCGTCATTCGCGTTTTCGATCCTGTCCTATTTGAACGCGATGGAGGGCAATCACGACGCGGCGATGGATGCCGCACGAAAGGCGGTCGGCCTCAACGCCTATGACATGGGCGCGCGCGGCGTGCTTGGCATATGCCACATGGTAACCGGTGAACACCGGCAGGCCATCGAACTTTTCTCGGCGGCGGTGCAGCAGGGCAATAGCGACCCCCGATACCAATGGCCGGTGTTCAATGCGTTCAGCCACTACCTTCTCCGGCAGTACGACGCGTCGCTGTCCTGGGCGCGCGAAGCCCTGTACCTCAATCCCAACCATCTCCAGGCGCTCTGCGTGCGCGCAGCGGCGCTTGCGCAACTGGACCGGAACGAGGAAGCGGCCAAGGCGGTCGCCGTCCTGCTGAGCAGCTTTCCGGGCCTGAACGTCGAGCGGCATTTGAGGAATTTTCGCTGGAAGAACCCGGCCGACACCGCGCATTATCGCGACGGACTTTTGAAGGCCGGCGTCCCATTGCGCAACCTGACCCTGGTCGGGGGCTCAAAGTTTACGGCGAATTCGTAAGCCGGTTTCGGGTCGGGCCCGCGCCGGATGCGGTCGATTGCCGCGATCTGACCGGAGAATTCCCTAAAGCGCCCGCCCCCCGGGGGCGTCGCTCGCCAGCGGTCTCCAGTTGACTCAAGTTCGAATTCTGCCAAAACTCCCTTGCAGCCTAAGGTAGCGTTTTGCCAATAAATTCGCCTTTTCAAATTGCGGCGAGTCAGTTTGATATTTTCCACGATCGGTACTTTTCAAAATTTCGGTTTTTTCAGGATTGAGCCCATGGCAGACGACGGCATTTCCAAAGTTGCGCGCGCCGCGTCTGCGCCGGGCCCCGCGGTTTCGCCCGATAATCCCTGTCCCTTCCTGCGCGCGGTGGTGTCGGAGGGGTTCGTCGATGGCCACATCGTGCCGATACCGGAGCTGTGCAAGACCGTCGAGGCCGCCAGCGGCAAGACCGGCCTGCAGAAAAAACTGGTCGGCCTTAAGACCTATCCGGTCGCCCTGGTCGCCAATGGCCTCAATCCCCTGCGCCTGTTGAAGAGCTGGTGGTCCGGCGCACAGCTCGACGCGCTGCGCAATGGTCCGCTGGACAAGCATGGCGTCGGCTCACGCATTCTGGATGCGACTGCGGTGGTGCATGAGAGCGAGATCGCGCGTCTGGCCGATTTCGGCAGCGACTGGCCGGATCCGTGCGGCGGCACCGAGCGCGGCCTCACCGCCAGCCAGATCAAGACCTACATGGCTGCGAATTTCGACCGCGCCAGGGATAACCGGCGCTGGTACGACCCGCTGCTGATGAAGGGCGAATGGCCGGTCTTGCTGGACATCATGGGCAAGGGCGAGGGCAAAAATCGCTACCTCAGCGTGGCCGAGGTCAAGACGCTGTTCGTCGACCGGCGGTTGCCCGACCGCATCAACGCGCGGCTGGCCGCGCAGGCAAATGCGCCGGCGCCCGGTCCGTTGCGCAAGGTCCTCAAGGCCGCGGTCTGGCTGGTTGCGCTGGCCGTCGCAGCGATCGTGGCGATCGCCGAATTCCCCAACCAGGTCGGCAAGCTCATCCCGCCGCTGGCGCAATTGCTGCCGCCGCCGCTGCCGGCACTCGCGCCGGTGAAATCCGCGCGCTGGCTCGACCAGAACTGGTCGACCGAGGACCGCTACTGGTTTCACCATGCGAGCCAGGGCACCGCGACGTTCCCGGTGCCCTACGCCTGGTTCATGGCGCTGGAACAGTCAGGCCTTCATCTGTTCACCCGCCCCGGCATGCTGGCGGATCCGCGCTATCTTGAGCGGTTCGGTTTCATTCCCAGTCCGAAGACAGTGCGGGCGGACGCCGAGACCCTTCGCCGCTTCGGTTTTGTGAACACCGGCGCCAGGACCACGCCGGCACCGGAGACCGTGGCCGGCCTGCGGCCGACGCCGGCCGATAATTTCGACGGCCTGCCGGTCGGGTTCTCGCGCATGACCCCCGTCATCAATCCCGGCACAGGTCAGCCCTCCGCCGACAGGATCGGGCTGACCTGCGCGGCCTGTCACACCGGCAGCCTTCGCTACAAGGACGTCAGCCTGCGCTTCGACGGCGGCGCGGCCATGCTGGAATTGCGCAAGCTCGAGCAGGCGACCGGCCTGTCCGTCTTGTATACCTTGTATGTCCCGGGCCGGTTCGACCGCTTTGCGACGCGCGTGCTCGGTGCCGAGGCCAGCAAGGAAGAGCGCAACAACCTCAAGCAGGGTCTCACGCGCGTCGGCGATTTCCTGAAAGGCCAGATCGACATTGCGCAGAAGACGGAGAAGGCGACGGGCCTGAAAGACACCGCCGAGGGATACGGCCGGCTCGACGCATTGAACCGGATCGGCAATCAGGTTTTCTATACCGATCTCGTGGCCGGCGGTCTCTCCGGGTTCGAAAGCAACTGGCACGCCAACAATGCCCCCGTCAGCTACCCGCCGGTCTGGACCGTGCCCTGGTTCTGGTGGGCGCAGTACGACGCGTCGATCGAACAGCCCCTGATCCGCAACGCCGGCGAGGCGCTCGGCGTTTTCGCGCTGGTCAATCTGTCGCCGGACCATCCGCCGGAGAAGCTTTACAGCTCGTCCGTCGCCCTGGAAAACCTCGTGCGCATCGAAGCGATGTTGCGCGGCCCGGATCCGTTTGGCCGCAATCCGAAGGATTTCAGCGGGCTGACCTCGCCGAAATGGCCGTCGCATTTGTTTCCTGACGACGACGCGTGGAAAATCAAGCCCGACCGCGTCGCCAAGGGCCGCGCGCTTTACGCCGATATCTGCGCCGAGTGTCACCTCGGACCGGTCAGCGATCGCCAGTTCGACAGCCAGTTTCCGGACAAGAGTTTCTGGTCCGACAAGCGCTGGACCCAGGATCCGAACGGCGGCTGGGTGTTGAATGAAGTCCAGAAACAGGTCGCGCATATGGGAACGGACCCCGCGCAGGCCAACGTGCTGCAGACACGAGAGGTTCAGATCCCGGGGTTCCTCGACCTGCAGCCGGCGCGCGATCTCGGCGAGCGCTGGAAGTGCAAGAATCTGGCGACCTACTCGTCGACCAAGATGCCCTTCTCCATCGCGCTGATGATCGTCGTCGACAAGGTCAGCCAGAAATGGCTGAAGGACAACAAGGTCAGCGACGCCGCGACCAAGGAACTCTGGGGCGAACGCAGCAACTGTCCCAATCCGGATGCGACGCCGGAGAAGCCGATCTATCGCGCGCGGCCGCTGAACGGGGTCTGGGCGACGGCGCCCTACCTCCACAACGGCTCGGTGCCCTCGCTGTACTGGATGCTGAAGCCGCAGGCTGAGCGCCCGAAGCAATTCTGCCTCGGCGCACGGGATTTCGATCCGCAGGATGTCGGCTTCCGGGTTGCCGCCGGCGGCGACAGTTCCTGCAGGACCGGTGAAACCATGTTCCAGGAAGCGGACAGCAGCGGCAAGCCGATCAATGGCAACAGCGTGATGGGTCATTCGCTGGAGGCCGACAAGGGCCAGGACATGAAGACCTACAAGAACGGCGTGATCGGACGTACGCTGAGCGACGACGAGCGGTATGATCTGATCGAGTATCTGAAGACGCTGTAGGCGGCGCGCCCTGATGACGGCGCCGTGCGCCGGCGTGGCAGTCGACCGGGCGTGCGAACTGAACCGCCGTAGAAGCACGGAGCTATGTCGGCTAACCCGCTTATGCTCGCTGCAACGGGCACGGTGGCAGCTGACGTTTCTTAACCGGTCGAGAGTAGCGTCCCGTGCCGGCCTGTTGCGGGCCGGCATCGTCGCTATGCCGCTGCTCTCAGAGGTTTTTCATGAGCCATTCTCCGCCGCCCGTTTCAACCGACACACGGGCCGCGACCGGGGTCTCGGACATCGCCGGCACGTTGGCGCACCTCCTGCAGTTGACGCACAGTTCGGCGCACGCGGCCGACTGCCCGATCGCGGTGCTGTTTCTCGAAACGGTGTCCGGCGAACTTGAAGTGCGCGCGCAATCCGGCGTCGATGGCGTCATTGAGAGCGCCGGCGCGCGGATGCTGATGGAGGCCCTGCGCTTCGATTCCGCCGGCCTGCTGATCGTCAACGACAGCAACGATGAGCGCAGGCTGCTGCCAAGGGACAATCGGCTCCTGGGGGCAGCTCATTCGGAAATCAGGTTCGTCGCCGCGCTGCCGATTTCGCACGACGACGGTACGATCGGCGGCGTACTCCTGCTGGCCGACACCGCGCCGCATGCTGGGCTGAACGGAGCTACGACATATGTCTTGCGAACTCACGCTTCGCAAATCTCGTTCGTCATGTCGTTGCAAGCCTGCCGCCAGGCCAGGGGACGGGCAGCGGTCACGCGGCGGTCGAAGTTGGAACGCCTTCGCTTGCTCGAATCCGTCGTCATCCATGCCAACGACTCCGTGCTGATCACCGAAGCGGAGCCGATCGACCTTCCCGGACCGCGTATCGTCTATTGCAACGCGGCCTTCACCACGACCACCGGTTATACCGAGGAGGAGGTGCTCGGACGCACGCCGAGGCTGCTGCAGGCCGAAGGTACCGACAGGGAGGCGCTGGCAAGATTGCGGGCCGCGCTCGCCGCCTGGAAGCCGGTCGAAGTCGAACTGCTCAATCGCCGAAAGGACGGCACCGAGTTCTGGGTGGAGCTCAGCATTGCGCCGGTCGCCGATGAGCGTGGCTGGTTCACGCACTGGGTGTCCGTTCAGCGCGACATTACCGGTCGCAAGCATGCGGAACAGACCACGCTGCGGGCACGCCTGGCAGAAGCGGCCAATCAGACGCTGGGAGCGGAGATCCAGGAGCGCAAGCGCGTCGAGGATCAACTGCTCTACACGGCTTTTCACGATGATCTGACGAAACTGCGCAATCGTCCCTTCTTCATGGACCGTCTCATCGTTTCACTGAACCGTCTTGAAAGCGATCCTAACTTTCGCTGCGCGGTGCTGTTCATCGATCTCGACCGCTTCAAGATGGTGAATGACAGTCTTGGTCACCGGGCAGGCGATCTCTTGCTGATGGAGGTGGCGCGACGCCTCGAATCCTGTTTGCAGCATCAGGACACATTGGCACGTATCGGCGGCGACGAATTCGCCGTGCTGATCGAGGACGGCGAGGGCCTGGCGTCCGCCGCCGCCACCGCCGGCCGCATCATCGAGGCGATGCGTCGGCCGATGTGGATCGGCAAGCAGGAGGTGTTCTCGTCCTGCAGCATCGGCGTGGTCGAGGCCACGTCGCACTACCGCACGCCGGAAGATCTGCTGCGCGATGCCGACATCGCCATGTACGAGGCGAAACGCAACGACAAGGGCAGCTACGCGGTCTTTGCAGGATCCATGCATGACAGCGCGGTCCAGGCGCTGAAGCTGCAGACGGACCTGCAGAACGCGCTGATGCGCAACGAGTTTTTTCTGGTCTATCAGCCCATTTGCAGCACGGGCACAGGCGAGATCGTGGGACTGGAAGCCCTCATCCGGTGGCAGCATCCGGTGCGGGGGATGGTCTCGCCGCTCGAATTCATCGCTGTGGCCGAGCAAACCGGCGTCATCAGGGACATCGGGCGCTGGGTCTTGCTGGAGGCGTGCGGCCAGATGCGAGGCTGGTGCGATCGCTTCCCCGGTTTGAAGCTGCGGCTCAGCATCAACGTGTCCGGAAGCGAGCTTCAGGATCCGGGCTTCGTTGCGGATCTGCAGCAGGCGCTGGCCTCAGCCGATCTCGGCGCGCAGGATCTGCAGCTGGAAGTAACGGAAGCGATATTCCTTCGCCGCCCGGAGCATATCGAGCAGGTGTTGATCGGCATCAGGGCGCTGGGTGTGCGCGTCGCTCTGGACGATTTCGGAACGGGCTATTCGTCGCTGAGCTACCTCGATCGCTACGAGATCGACACGCTCAAGATCGACCAGTCGTTCGTCGCGAGCATGCTGACGAGGCCGCGGACACTGGCGATCGTCCGGAATGTCGTGAACCTGGCCCGTGCGCTTGGTCTCGACATCGTGGCCGAAGGGGTCGAGCAGCAGGAGCAGCTTCACATGCTGGCCGAGATGGGCTGCACGACGGTCCAGGGCTATTTTCTGAGCCGCCCCATGTCGGTGGCCGACGTCGACCTGGCCCTCACCGAACAGTTCACGAGCCGGGAAAGCGATGCGGCAATGTCGAAGTTCATGGCCTTTGCGAGGGAGGTGCGCCGCCTGCCGCCGTCGGAGGGGATCAACCAGGTCGCGTAACATCGCCACAGCAGCGCGCAAGCACGGAACTTCGCGCAAGCTGATCCATTGGTTCGGCATAACCCCTCACATCTCCGGGAGATTTCATGCTGTTACCCAAGGGAACAACCGTGGCCGTCGCCGACGGCGAGAAGCTCAGCCTATTCCGCAATACCGGCGATGAAGCCAATCCCGCGCTGACGGCGATGGCCGAGCCTGATGTCGACAGCGTCAACAAGGGATCGGGCGCCAGCCATCAGAACAGTTCCGCCAATCCCGATGGCGGCCAGTCCGCGGAAGACGGTTTTGCCGGCGGCATCGCCGACATGCTCAACAAGCGGGTGCTCGACGGCGAGATCGCCGATCTCGTCATCATCGCCGCCCCGCGCACCCTGGGCGAGCTTCGCAAAAGCTACCACAAGAAGCTGTCTGAAGTGCTCCGCGGCGAGATCGCGAAGGACCTCACCGGTCACGCCTTGCACGACATCGAAAAGGCGATCGCTGCCGCCTGACCGTGCGCGGTGAGCAGCCCCCACAAACAAAAACCCCGCCATTCGCGGCGGGGTCCAGTCTGGGGAGGAGAGAGCCGGACGGGCTCCCTGGTAAACCCAATCGTCAGGCGGGGATGCGCTCTTCGACCTCGTGCGGCTCGCGCAGCACGTAGCCGCGGCCCCAGACGGTCTCGATGAAGTTGCGGCCTTCGGAGGCGTTGGCGAGCTTCTTGCGCAGCTTGCAGATAAAGACGTCGATGATCTTCAGTTCAGGCTCGTCCATGCCGCCGTAGAGATGGTTGAGGAACATTTCCTTGGTGAGGGTGGTGCCCTTGCGGAGCGAGAGCAGCTCCAGCATCTGGTATTCCTTGCCGGTCAGATGCACGCGCTGGCCGCCGACTTCCACCGTCTTGGTGTCGAGGTTGACGACGAGATCGCCGGTCTGGATCACCGACTGGGCGTGGCCCTTGGAACGGCGCACGATCGCATGGATGCGGGCGACCAGTTCGTCCTTGTGGAAGGGCTTGGTCATGTAGTCGTCGGCGCCGACGCCGAGACCCTTGACCTTGTCCTCGATGCCGGCGAGGCCGGAGAGGATCAGAATGGGGGTCTTGATCTTCGACACCCGAAGCTGCTTGAGCACGTCGTAACCGGACATGTCGGGCAGGTTGAGGTCGAGAAGGATTATGTCGTAGTCGTATAGTTTGCCGAGATCGACGCCTTCCTCCCCGAGATCCGTCGTATAGACGTTGAAGCTCTCGGATTTGAGCATCAGCTCGATCGACTGCGCAACGGCGCTATCATCTTCTATCAGCAAAACGCGCATGCCAGTCCCCTATAGTCGCCGCTCCGGGCGTCAGGTCGGCCGCATTTGCGGCACTCAAAACGCCTTTGCACAACTGATTCGGATCCTGACGACATATGGTTAACAAATTCTGATTCTGGTCTGCAAGCTCTATCCGTGCAATTTTCGTCGAATCGCGCTAAGATATTGCAGCCAACTAGATATTCGTAACCACTCCCGTTCAGGTTCCACTTTAAGAGACGGGCCTAACCGACTCCTGCGACTCACCCTTCTTCTGAGGGGCAAGCGCTCTCAGTCACCAAAGACAGTGACGCAATGATTAACGATGCGGGTAAACACGAAGTTAAGGGCCGGGGCCAAAAGCGCGGAAACTTAAGGGTTTCGCAATGAAGGCGCTTGCCGAGCAGATCGGCGACATCGACGGCGTCAATATATATGGCAGGGTTGTGGGGGTGCGCGGCCTGATGGTCGAGATCGCAGGCCCGATTCATGCCATGTCGCTCGGCGCCCGTATCGTGATCGACACCGGCGGCAATCGCCTGATCCCCGCCGAGGTAATCGGCTTCTCCGGCAACAACGCGATGGCAATGCCGTTCGCGGGCCTCGAAGGGGTGCGGCGCGGCTGCCGCGCCGTGATCGCCAATGCCGCCAGCCAGGTGCGGCCGTCGGCGGCCTGGCTCGGCCGCGTCATCAATGCGATGGGGGAACCGATCGACGGCAAGGGACCGCTGGTGCAGGGTCCCTCGCCGATGCCCTATCGCAATTCGCCGCCGCCGGCCCATTCGCGCAAGCGCGTCGGCACGCCGCTCGATCTCGGGGTGCGCTCGCTCAATACCTTCCTGACCTGCTGCCGCGGCCAGCGGATGGGCATCTTCGCCGGCTCCGGCGTCGGCAAGTCGGTGCTGCTGTCGATGCTGGCGCGCAATGTCGATGCCGACATCACCGTGATCGGCCTGGTCGGCGAACGCGGCCGCGAGGTGCAGGAGTTCCTGCAGGATGACCTCGGCGATGCCGGCCTGGCCCGCTCGGTGGTGGTGGTGGCGACTTCCGACGAGCCCGCGCTGATGCGGCGGCAGGCGGCCTACCTGACGCTGGCGATCTGCGAATACTTCCGCGACGAAGGCAAGGACGTGCTGTGCCTGATGGATTCGGTGACGCGCTTTGCCATGGCGCAACGCGAGATCGGCCTGTCGGCGGGCGAGCCGCCGACCGCCAAGGGCTATACGCCGACGGTGTTCACCGAACTGCCGAAGCTGTTGGAGCGCGCCGGGCCGGGAACCGGGGTCGGCACCATCACCGGCATCTTCACCGTGCTGGTGGACGGCGACGACCATAATGAGCCGATCGCCGACGCGGTCCGCGGCATCCTGGACGGCCATATCGTGATGCAGCGCTCGATTGCCGAGCGCGGCCGTTTTCCGGCGATCAACATCCTCAAGTCGGTGTCCCGCACCATGCCGAAGGCGGCCGATCCGGTCTTCCTGCCGGTGATCCGGCAGGCCCGGCAGGTCATGGCGACCTATGCCGACATGGAGGAACTGATCCGGCTCGGGGCCTATCGCCAGGGCTCCAGTCCCGAGGTCGATCAGGCGATCAAGCTCCATCCGGCGCTGGAGAGCTTCCTGCGCCAGGCCAAGGACGAAGTGACCAGCCTGAACGACGGATACGCCCAATTGGGTCAAATCCTGCAGAATTTGGAAACGGAAAGCTAACTTTGTCCGGCCATGATCGGCGCCACGCCAAGTAATGCTGCCGGTGGGGCCCTTATGACTTCATTTGGGGATGCCGGTTCCGTCCCGCGTTCAAATCGGGACTTCTGGGGAGTACGAGTCGATGAAGTCACGTGAAACGCTGATCCGCCTGAAGAAATTTCAGGTCGACGAGAAGCGCCGAAGGGTTGCCCAGATCGAGGGCATGATCGCCGATTTCCAGCGTATGTCGGTCGATCTCGAGCGCGAAATCCATTCCGAGCAGGAGCGCGCCGGCATCAACGATCCCACGCACTTCGCCTATCCGACCTATGCCAAAGCCGCGATCCAGCGGCGCGAAAACCTGACCCGCTCCGCCGACGAGCTGCGGATCCAGCTCGAAGACGCCAAGGGCCTGTTGGGCGAAGCGTTCGACGAGCTGAAAAAGGTCGAACTTCTGGACGAGCGCGACCAGGCGCGCGAGCGGGCCGAAGAGAGCGCCCGTGAGCAGGCCGATCTCGACAGCATCGGCCTGATGCGCGCCCGCATCGGGGCCATCGCCTGACCCCGGCGACCGCCCTTGCCAAAGCCACCCAAACCCGGGCCGCAAGGTCCGGGTTTGTTTTTGGCTGTCCACAGGTCCGGAATCGGCGACTTGGTGGCCACGACACCGGCAAGGTATGATACGACATGTCAGGACCGCCGCTCCGGTGGCTTTATGGAGCGATAGGGCTTCGCGATTTTGGGGACGCTGAATGCTGACGCCAGCTGAGCTGGTCTGGCTGATTGCCGCGGTGGCGAAGGGGGATGAGGCGGCTTTCGAGCGCCTTTACGCCGCCACGCGCGCGAAACTCTTCGGCGTGGTCCTCCGTATCTTGCGGCGACAGGATCTCGCCGAGGAGGTCATTCAGGAGGCTTACGTCAAGATCTGGAACAACGCCGGGCAGTTCAATCCCGGCCTGTCGTCGCCGATCACGTGGATGGCGTCGATCGCCCGCAACCGGGCGATCGATGTCGTGCGCAAGCGGACCGAAACCTCGATCGAAGAGGAGCCGTCCGCCATGGAAGTGGCGGCCGACAGCCCCGATCCGCTGGCGCGCCGGGAAATGACGGAAGAGTTGAAGCGGCTTCTGGAGTGCGTCGGCCGCCTCGAGCCGGACCGGCAAAAGCTGGTGCTGCTGGCCTATTACAACGGTTGGAGCCGCGATCAGCTCGCCGCGAAATTCGAGACACCGGTAAACACGGTGAAGACATGGCTGCGCCGCAGCATGATGGATATCCGGGAGTGTCTCGGGCTTTAGAAGATCTTGGACTCTAGATGATGGCCTACAGCGAGGACCATATCGCGCTCGCCGCGGAATACGCACTCGGCACCCTCGATGCCGACGAACGCGCGCAGGTCGAGACCATGATGTCCGTGGACAAGGAGTTCACGGCGATGGTCGAGGCGTGGCAACAGAAGCTGGGCGTCCTCAACCAGATGGTCGGGTCGGTCGAGCCGCGGCCCGAGGTCTGGGACCGGATCAAGGCCGCGATCGGACATTCCGAACAGCAAGCCCCGCTGCAGCTTCCCGATGCGTTGCCTCCACCCCCCGCGCCGGCCAACGATATCAGCGCGACCACGGCGCCGGTCGACACATCGAACGTCGTCCAGTTGTCCGCCCGCGCAAGGCGCTGGCGCAATGTGGCGACCGCGACGACGGCGATTGCAGCAGGCCTGGTCGCGATGATCGCCACCCAGCTCTATGCGCCGGACCGGCTTCCCGACGGCCTTCGCCCGAAGGTGCGGACCCAGGTGGTCGAGGTGAAGACCACCGTGGCGCCGCCGCCGTCAGGCCAGTTCGTCGCCCTTCTGCAGAAGGACAGCGCGTCGCCTGCCTTCATCCTCACGGTCGACGGGAGCTCCAAGAATTTCACCGTGCGCCGCGTCGGGGCTACGCCCGAACCCGGCAAGAGTTTTGAGCTGTGGCTGGTGTCCGACAAGCTGCCGCGGGCGCGTTCGCTCGGCGTGATCGGTGGCAACGATTTCACCACGCGGCCGGCGCTGGCGTCCTATGACACCGACATCGTGAACAAGGCGACCTATGCCGTCACGCTGGAGCCGGAAGGCGGGTCGCCGACCGGCGTGGCCACCGGGCCGATCGTGTTCACCGGCAAGCTGATCGAGGCCGTGCCGCCGGCGCGGTAGCTTGGTCAGGACGGGAGCAGCTTGATCGCGAACGAGAAGCTGTATCGCCCGGCCGGATAAATCGTCTTCGAAACCAGCACGGTCCTGGCGTCTTCGGAAAAATAGCGGCGAATGATCTGCATCCCCGGCGACCGGTCCTTCACGCCGAGCCGCCGCGCCGCGATTTTCGGCACCGGACAGGCACTGGTCTCCTGGTACATCTTGAAGACACGCGATTTGGATTTGCGGTCGATCACCGTATAGGCCGGCGCCCTGAGACGGTCGAAGTGCTTGCTCAGGCTAGCCAGATGCGGCGGCAGGTACAGGTGCGAGTAGGCCACCGGAAGCTGGTGCTTGCGGATCGAGCGCAGCGACTCGATCTGGATCCATTGTTCGCCGCGCCGGCAGTCCAGCAGTTTGGCAAGGCTGGCGTCGGCCCTGATGGTGCATTCCGACAGCGTTCGCTGTTCGGTCGCCTCGATATTCGGAAACAGCGCCGAGACCGATTCCGCTTCCTGAACATAGCGGGCATCCGCAGTGACGCTGCGTACAAAAGTGCCAATACCGGCGTGACGCGTAACCAGCCCCATATCCGACAGAACAGCTAATGCGGCGCGCGCCGTATTGCGGGACACGCCAAAGCGCTCGCAGAGATCGGCCTCGGTCGCGATCAGGCTGCCGACGGGAAACTTGCCGGCGGCGATATCCTCGATCAATGATTGCGCGACCCGCGCGTAGCGCGGCTGGAAGTTCAGGCCGCTCGATTCGAGCAAATCGTGCCGCTTGTCCTCTGCATCGGGAGGCAAGGCAGGAGCCGCTCGCCCCGCTCTGCCCGCTTTACCGGTCTGAATGCCGATCGATTTGGCGACCATTAAAGTTGGTTCCGATACAAGGCGACGCACTACGTTCGATACAGAAATCACCGCCGATTCGGAAGCTGAAGGATTTGACGCGTATCGTCCGGTGAGGCGACCGGACGCCCCAGCTCCCTGGCCCGCCTGACGATATCAGCGACAACAGCGGCATTGGTCGGACAGCCGTCCTCCGCATAGGGATAGTCGCCGAGTCCCACCTGAACGTGGCCGCCTGCCAGGACGATCTTGTCGAGCAGGGCGTCCAGCCTGCCGCCGATATAGGTCACCGCCCATACGGTCGGCACGTTCTTTGGGAGGAAGGCGAGATAGGCATCGAGGCCCGCTTCCGTGCCGGGATGACCTGCGATCAGAATCCTGTCGGTCAATACAAGGCTGACGAACAGCGGCGCGTCGATCAGCGACATCGTAGCAAATGCCTCGATCTGCCGGATGAACGAAACATTCCAGGCCACCAGCGATGGCTTGATGTCGGCCCGGCGAAGGCGCTGCGACAGCTCGAGCAGCATGTCCGTGCCGTTGACGTACACCGTGCCGGGAGACCGGAACGCCGGCGTGCGGGCATCGAACAGGTCGGCATTGACCGATCCCATGTCCATCGGGACGAAGTCGGGCCGCGTCGCAGGATCACTGGCCAGCCGCTGTGTATTGGCGAAACGCTCCTCGAACGAGGAAGCGACGGTCAGATATCCCAGACTGGGATGAACCAGGATCGGCGAGCGCTCCCTGACGGCCAGGATGGTATCGCGGCAGGTTTCAAACCGGTTGTCCGGCGCTCCCTCGGCATCCCGGCCATGAAAGTGGACGATGCTGGCGCCGGCTTCGAAACATGCGGTGGCATCGCTCGCGATTTCGCGCGGCAACCACGGCACGTTGCTGTTCCTGTTGCGCGTGGCGTACTCATTCACCCTGGCTTCGATGATCAGCGCGTCCACGGCTTGAGGCCTTTATATCGTGTTGGATGCGTGCAGCCGGCCAATCTCTTCCGGCGGCAGGCCCAGCCAATCGGCCAGCACTTCGTCGGTGTGCTCGCCGATGGCGGGCGCATCGCGATAGGCGTTGACAGGCGAGGCGGAGAATTTCATCGGATTGGCGATATGCGCCAGAACGCTGCCGTCGGTTTCGCCGGGCTCCACCCGCATGCCGCGATTCCGGATTTGCGGATGGGCGAATACCCCCTCCATGTCCAGAACCGGCCCCGCGGGAACATTTGCCCGCTCCAGCCGCGCGAGCCATTCATCCGCATCGCGCGTCAGCAGAACACCCTGGATGATCGCATTCAGTTCGGCCTTGTGGGCCAGCCGCTGGCTGTTGGAACAGAACCGCCTGTCTGCCGCCAGATCGGCAAAGCCGATCACGCCGCATAGACTGGCGAACTGCTGCTCATTACCGGCGACGACGACGATGTCGCGATCTGCGCAGCGATACAATTGCGACGGCGTTCCCTGCGGCGCGCCGGTGCCATGGCGAGCCGGAACATTGCCCGTCATCAGGTAATTGCCGGCAATGTGGGACAATGCCGCGACCTGGGTATCGAGCAACGAGAGATCGATGTACTGGCCGACGCCGCTCGTCGTCCGATAGTGCAGGGCGGCAAGGATCGATATGACCGCGTACATGCCGCCGGTGAAATCGGAGACCACAAATCCCACCCGCTGCGGTCCGCCTTCACTGCCCTCCGCTCCCGTTACGCTCATCAGTCCGGACATCGCCTGGAAAACCAGATCGTATCCGGGACGCCTGCTGAGCGGTCCGGTCTGGCCGAAGCCCGTGATCGAGCAATAGACCAGCCGGGGATTGATTTGGGCGAGCGACGCATGATCGAGGCCATATCGCTGCAGCGTGCCCACCTTGTAGTTCTCGATCAGCACGTCGGATTTCGCCGCCATCGCACGGATCAACGCCTGCCCCTGTTCCGTCGAGATATCCACCGTGACGGATTTCTTGTTTCGGTTGGCGCTCGCGAAGAAAATGCTTTCGGCCGAGCCGCGTTCCGGATGCGTGAAATAGGGGCCGAGCCGCCGTGAATCATCGCCGGCGCCGGGACGCTCCACCTTGACGACTTCGGCGCCGAGGTCGCCGAGCATCTGGGCCGCCCAGGGCCCGGAAAAAACCCGGCTGAGGTCGAGCACCCGGCAGTTTTCCAGGGCTGCCGGCGCCGCCGATCGTTCGCTTGGCATTTGTACCTATTTGTTCTATTGTTGGACTATTGATCTATCCGTGGCGCCAGTTGTTGTCAAACGACGCATCGCCCGGTTGCACGACCAAGCCGCCCGCAGCGACGGCAAAAGACAGGGAAGAGACCGACAGCATGCGCCCGATTCGATCGCTCCTGATCTGCACCACCACGATGGAGCGGCACGTCAAAAGCGCGCTTGCGAGTGCGGCCGACGGAGTGGTGCTGGACCTGGAAACCAGCATCGCCGAGGCCGAAAAGTCCGCGGCGCGTGCGGCCGCCGTCAGCGTGCTCGCGGGCCGGCACGGGCCCGATATCTTCGTTCGGATCAACGAGATCGACGGCCGCCACGTGTTCGACGATCTCATGGCCCTGCAGACGGCAAATCTTCGCGGAGTGATGCTTCCGCAGGCGGAAGACGGCCGGCAGATCGCCATCCTCGACTGGATGCTGTCGGAGCTGGAGCGGAGATATTCGCGAAAGGGTCTGCCTGTCGAAATTCTGCCGCTGGTCGAGACCGCACGAGGTGTCGAGAACCTGGCGCAGATGCTGTCGGCCTCCAAACGCATCCGCCAGCTCACATTCGGCGTTGCCGACTATTCGCTCGATACCGGCATGCAGCCGGCGCGGGACGAAAGCGAGCTTGGTTATATCCGCGCCCGGCTGGTGCACGCGTCGCGCGCCGCCGGTTTGGAGGCGCCGATCGATACGGTCTGGCTTGACCTCAACGACGTGGAGGGTCTTCAGCTTTCCCTCGAGCGCAGCAGGCGCGCCGGCTTCGTCGGGAAGCTGTGCATCCATCCCAAGCAGGCCGAACAGGCCAATCTGGCATTCACGCCCTCTTCGGATGAAGTTGCCAAAGCCACCGCCATTATCACGGCGTTCGAAACCGCGATGGCCGGCAACGTTGCGGCGGTGCGTGTCGAGGGCCGGCTGGTCGACCTGCCGATCGTTGACAGCGCCCGGCGCGTCGTCGATCTCGCGAAAGCGCTTGCGGGGAAATCCGGCGAATGAGCGAAGCCAAAACGACGCCGTCGCACGCATTCTCGTCCCGGCCGGTCATCATCGAGGCGGCGATCAACGGCGCGCGCAACAAGACCGTCAATCCCCACGTTCCCCTGTCGTCGGATGAGATCGTGGATTGCATCTCGGCCTGCGTGGAGGCCGGTGCCTCGATCATCCACGTCCATGCCGGGCAGCCGATCGTGGGCGCCGGCGGGCATCATGACAGCGCCGTCTACAAGGATGCGTTCTCCCGGGCGCTGGAGCGGCATCCCGGATTGCTGCTCTATCCGACGCTGCCGGGCGGCGGCAGCGGCACGACGATGGCGCAACGCCTCGGACATGTCAGCGAACTCTGCCGGATGGGATTGGCCGCCCTGGTGCCGGTCGATCCCGGCACGATGAATTTCGGCCATGTCAGCCGCTCCGGCCGCCCGCCTGTCAGCGACCGGGTGTATCAGACGACGTTTGCGGACACCGAGTGGGCTTTCGAGCTTTGCCGGCAGCAAAATCTGCCGTGCACGATCTCCGTATTCGAACCAGGCTTCGTGCGCCTCGTGCAGGCGCACCGCCGGGCGGGAACGCTGCCGCTTGCCAGTATCGTCAAGCTGGAGTTCTGCACCGGCGACCTGCTGTTCGGCCTCACGCCCGATCTGCACGGTTTGCAGGGCTGGCTCAATTTATTCGACAGCGGCGAACTGGCCTGGATGGTGACGTTGCGCAACGGCGATGTAAACGACCACCTGGCGGAACTGGCGATCGAGCGCGGTGGCCATGTTCGCGTCGGCCTCGAGGATTACAGCGGACCGGGTAGCCCTGCGAATCATGAACTGGTCGCCGTGGCGTGCCGCATTGCCCGAGCCCATGGGCGGCGTCCCGCCCGCCCCGACGAAGTCCGCGATCTCATAACTCAGAAAAGCAACACCTGACGGGAGCCATTCATGCGCGTTTTACTCAGTTTCCTGCTCGTCTTCGTCCTGCAATTCGGCAGCGTGGAGTTCGCGCACGCCCAGGCGGATTGGCCCAACCGCATCGTCAAGATCATCGTTCCCTTCCCGGCGGGCGGCTCGACCGACATCATCGCGCGCGAGGTCGCGCAGGGTCTCTCGGCCAAATTCGGGCAGCCCTTCGTCGTGGAAAACCGCCCCGGCGCGGGAAGCACGGTGGGAACCGGCCAGGTGGCGCGTTCGGAAGGCGACGGCTACACCTTCCTGATCACCAGCAGCCACTTCGCGATCGTGCCCTCGCTCTACGAGCAACTGCAATATGACCCGCTGAAGGACCTCAGGGGCGTGTCGCTGCTCGTCAATATCCCGGTAATCCTGGTGGCTAATCCGTCGATTCCGGTCAAGTCGGCCCAGGAGTTGATCGAATACGACAAGCGCAATCCCGGAAAACTGAATTTCGGTTCGTCCGGCGCCGGCGGCATCAATCATTTGAGCGGCGAATTGTTCAACTATCTCGGCGCGACCAAACTGGTTCACGTCCCTTATCGCGGGACCGCGCCTGCGATGCAGGATCTGATTGCCGGCCACGTGCAACTGATGTTCGACGCGATATCGACGTCGCTGCCAAACATAAAGGCGGGCCTTATCCGGCCGATCGCATGGACCGGCGCCAAGCCGTCCGCCGTGCTGCCGGATCTGCCGACCATTGCGGCTTCCGGTCTTCCCGACTACGACACGACGTCGTGGCTCGCGATGTTCGCACCAGCTGGAACACCGCCCGATCTCGTCGCCAAAGTCAGTGCCGAGGTCAAGACCATTCTCAATAAACCGGACGTCAGGGAGCGGCAGGTCGCGCAAGGCGTGGAAATCGTGGCCTCGACACCGCAGCAGCTCGACGAGCGGGTCGCGACCGAAATTCCAAAATGGTCGAGCTTCGTCAAGAAGGTCGGCATAAAGATCGAGTGAACGGCGACGACGTGATCAAACGCTGCGGTCCAGGCAGCCACAACACATTTTGAGCAGGCCGAGGCGACCGCAAAAAAAAGGCCGCCCTTGTGGGCGGCCTCCTTGCGCGGGCGGCTCGGCGAGCCAGACACAGCCTTCAGCTGCTCAGCCGGCCGACATGATATCCGAGCCGGGTCTCGACGTCGCCGGGATGATGGAATCCACGTTCCAGCAAGGTCTTGATCCGCGTCTGCGCGGCAGGGCGTTGCACCGATGCGATGAAGGCGTCCCATTCAGGCGCGATATCCGCATCCGACGGCAGGCTTGCCGCGTTGACCAGCCGCTTGGTCTCGGCGATCGCCTGTTTGTCGAAGGAGGCGATCCGCGACGCCAGCGCCTCGACGAAACCGTCGAGTTCTGCGTCCGGCAGCGATCGATTGACATAGCCATAGCGCTCCGCGAGCTCGCCGCCGACGTCATCGGCGCCGAGCAGCACCTCCAACGCACGGCCACGGCCGATCAGACGCGGCAGCCGCGCCATCGGACCGCCGCCGGGCACCAGGCCGGCGCCCACTTCCCATTGCGACAGGATGGCCTTTTCGCGACTTGCAAACCGCATGTCGCTGGCCAGTGCCAGCTCGCTGCCGACGCCAGTGGCGCGGCCGCGGATCGAGGCGATGGAGGCAACGGGTGCACGGCTCAGGCGCGCCAGCATATCGGGAAGCGCCTGGAGGCCTGTCGCGCCCGGAGGAATCCTCGTCGATTCCTCGAGAGGCGCGAAAAAGTTGTAGTGCGTGAGGAAGAAGCCTTCGACCGCGCTGTCGAACACGACGACCTTGACCCGCTCGTCGGTTTCGATCGCGGTGATGATGGCGTTGAGCTGCGGTATCGTTTCCGGCCCGAAGATATTCAGCGGCGGAAGATCGAAGGTGACGCGCCAGTAGAATGGCGAACGGCGCTGCAGCCTGATCTCGCCGGTGCGCGCCGGCACCAACAGCTTCAGCAGAGCTTCGGCTCCGGCTTTTGACGACGCCGGATTCTGGCCGGTGACGAGCCTGCCGTCGGTGATGACGAAGCTCTCCCAGTTCGGCGCTTTTTCATAAAGCCCGCCCAACCGCTTCAACTCGTCTTCCACGAGGAATGGCACGACCTTGGTCAGTCCGACCGCTTCTTCCTCGTCGTTGGTAAATCCCGCGACACGCTTGCCCTTCACGATCGGCTGGCCCTGATACAGGACCCGATGGAGCACGGCCGGGGCATGACAGACAGCGGCCACCGGCTTGCCGGCATTGTAGAAGGCTTCGATCAGCGCGATCGAATCCGGATCCTCCGTCAGGTCCCACATCGGACCGTGCCCGCCCGGATAGAACACCGCGTCGTAATCGGCTTGCCGCATTTCGGAGAGTTTACGCGTGTTGGCCAGCACGGCCTGCGCCGCCGAGTCCTGTTTGAAGCGCCGGGTCAAATCGGTCTGCCCCTCCGGTGTATCGCTGACCGGATCGAGAGGCGGCTGCCCGCCCTTGGGCGAAGCGACGGTTACGGCCGCGCCGGCGTCGAGAAAGGTGTAGTAGGGCGCAACGAATTCCTCGAGCCAGAAGCCGGTCTTGCGGCCGGTATTGCCGAGCTTGTCGTGCGAGGTCATGACCATCAGGATTTTCATTTTACTGGTTCCCAGATTGTGGCGCCCGGGACGGACGCGCGTTATTTGAATGACGTTGTGGTTCGGGTTGTCGTGGAGGTAGAGAGGATGACGCGCAGCTTGCGCGCGCCCTCCTGGACTCAGGACGATTGGCGCAGTGAGCGGAATGAGGCGCGCATCTCCGCGCTGAACAGCTCGGGCTGTTCCCAGGCGGCGAAGTGACCGCCCTTGTCGAGCCGGTTGAAATGAATCAGCTTCGGATAGGCCCGCTCCGTCCAGCTCCGCGGGGCGGCATAGATCTCATCCGGAAACACGCTCACCGCCACCGGAATGGAAACTTTCTTGGGCTGGAAGAACTCCAGCTTGTTTTCCCAGTAGAGTCGCGCCGAAGAGATCGCCGTATTGGTCACCCAGTAGAGCGTGATGTTGTCGAGGATATCGTCCCGCGTCAGGCCGGCGGCTTCTCCGTTGAATACGCGTGCGATGAGCTGGTGGCTGCGGGTGTCGTGATCGAGAATCCAGGCCGCCAGCCCGGCAGGCGAATCCATGATGCCGTAGAGCGTCTGCGGACGATTTGCCATTTCCAGCGCGTAACCGAGACCATGCTTGTAGAAGAAGTCCAGTTGGTCATAGGCGTTCTGTTCGTCGGCCGTGAGATCTGACGGCGGCGAGCCGCCGGGCTGCAACGATTTGGCGATGTCGTCCGGGACGGTCGCCGGCATGTTGGTGTGGATGCCGATCAGTTCCGGTGCGCCGAGCAGCGCCATCTGCTCGGTGATCGCATTGCCCCAGTCGCCGCCTTGCGCGACAAACCGCGTGTAGCCCAGCCGCTTCATCAGCACGACCCAGGCGCGCGCAATACGTTGCGGATCCCAGCCGGTCGCCGCCGGCTTGCCCGAAAAGCCGTAACCGGGAATCGAGGGGATCACGAGATCGAAAGCGTCCGTCGCGCTCGCGCCGTGCGCGGTGGGATTGGTCAGACGATCGACGATTTTCAGCTGCTCGATCACCGAGCCCGGCCAGCCATGCGTGACGATCAGCGGCAGTGCATTCGGATGCCGGGACCGAACGTGAATGAAATGAATGTCGAGGCCGTCGATCCCGGTGATGAACTGCGGGACGGCGTTCAGCCTCGCTTCGACCTTGCGCCAATCGTAGTCGCCATGCCAATAGCGCACCAGTTTCTGGACGGTCGCAAGCTGCACGCCCTGGGTGTCGTCCGCGACGGTTTCCTTCTCCGGCCACCGGGTCGCGGCGAGGCGGCGACGAAGGTCAACCAGTGTCTCTTCCGGCACGTGGACGCGGAAGGGGCGGATGTCGCTGCCGGTCGCGCCGGAAGCTGATGGCACCGACATCAGGTTTGCCGCGCCCGCGGCGATGATGCCCATCGCGGCCGTGCTCAGGACCTGGCGACGGTCCTGGTCGATGATTTCGGTAGCTGACTGCGCGATCATTGTAGTCTCCCGTTTTGTTCGACCGTGCGATATGCCGGCCAATCGGTTCAGTGCGGCGTCAGATTTGCGCAGAACCCGGGAGATTGCTCGTTAGGTGATGTAAAGCGGCGTTATCCGTTGCAAGCGTCGTGCAAGTGCAGTCGCTCGATCGTCAGGCAGTTTCGCCGATCAGGCGCCGGGCTGACTGCAGGTCGGCGGTGTCAAACCCCTCGCTGAAGCGACCCACAGTCTTCGCAAGGGCTGCCAGGGCGGCCTTCCGGCCCGGCTTTCCTGCGAGGCGGGCCAGTGTCATTTCCGAGCGCAAGCGCCAGGAAATCGCTCCCTGCGCTTCGGCCAGCTCAATGGAAGACACAAGACTTCGCCTCGCACTGTCCTCATCGCCATGAAGGCCCTGAAGATGGCCGCGAACGCGAAGCAGTTCCGGCATGTCGAATGCCTCGCCGGCGGCAGACACCCGTGAGATGACGGTGTCGATCAGTTCCAGTCCTTCGGATGGCTGGCCGAGGGCTGCCAGTCCCTGCGACAGGTCGGCGCCGAACCCGGAAGCATAGAGCTCATAGCGATCGGCATGCAGGCGGGGAAGCACGTCACGCAGGATCGCGGCACCCTCCTGCGCGTCACCCCGTGCGACCAGAGCCTGACCGCGAAACCCGTCGGCCACCGCCTGGTAAGGCGCGAGCTCGTGCATGACCGCATGCTCGTTCAGGCGGACGGTCAGCGCCTCGACGTTCGTCCAGTCGCCGACCCAGCCGAATACCGACGTCGCCCAGCACAGGGCGATGCAGTACATGACCAGATCGCGCGGCGCGGCATCATTTGTCACCGCGCGCGCGAGCGCGACGGCCCGATCGGGAAATCCCCGCAGCCACAACGTCCGGGCCAACGGGATTCGCGGCGTTCGCGCATAGGCAAAGTGCATGGGGCCGGCGAGCCGCAGGGCGGCGTCGTTCTGCATGGCGGCCTCGAGATGACGCTGGGCGAGGATCTGGTTTCCGGCCAGATGATGGGAAACACCGAGCAGGACGTCGGCACCGGCGAGTCCCGCGGGGTCGCCGATCTGCCGCGCCACCTGTTCAGCCGATTCCGCGAGCGGCACCAGACGCTCGCATTCACCCGTCCGCCGGTAGAACATGTTCAGCCGTGACAGCAGTCGAAACTGGCCCGGGCGGTCATCCAGTTCCCGTGCAATCACCAGCCCGCGCAACAGCGCCGCTTCGGCCTCCTCGCTGTTGCGGTCGGTGAACATGGCGGCATGTCCGAGCGCCGACTGAAGTTCGAGTTCCCATTGCCCGCCCCGGTGCGGATCGTCGAGCGCTGCAAGGCCGCGTCGGGCCGCCTGTCTGGACTCATTCAGCAGATTGAGCTCGACGAGCAGAGCCGCGCTTGCACCGCTCAACGCGGCGCGCAAGCCGGGAGCACCTTCGTCCGAGAAGACCCAGGCCAGCGCCGCGCGTGCGTCGCCGAGCAACTCGGCCCGCGCCGGTTCGGTAGGCTCGGCGCCCGGCTTCGAAATCACGGACATTCCCCGGCTCAGCGCATTCAGCACATACCCCGCGTGCCGCTGGGCGACCTCCCGCGCTTCACCGCTCTCTCCGAGCTTTTTCTGCGCATAGGAGCGGGTACTGTCGAGCAGCCGGTACCGCATCGACGATTCACCGAGTCTCGCGGTCACCAGGGATTTTGCAACGAGTTGCTCGATGGCGTCGACCACCTGGTCGCCGAGCGACTTATCGCCGGCAACCGCCATCGCGGCATTCAACGTGAACGCTCCAGCGAAGACGGCAAGTCGCCGAAGCACCAGCCGCTCGGTCTCGCTGATGAGGTCGTAGCTCCAGTCGAGCGTAGCGCTCAGCGTCTGATGCCGTGGAGGCGCCGTACGGCGCCCGCGCCATTCCAGCTTCAGCCTGCCGTCGAGCAGCCTGTCGATCTCCTTCAGCCCATGCGCGCCCAGGCGTACGGCGGTGAGCTCGATGGCGAGCGCAATGCCGTCCAGCTTGTTGCAAATACCGGCGACGAGGCGTGCATTTTCGCCAGTCATTTCGATGCTGTAGCCGCCGGCCGCGGCGCGTGCCGCGAGCAGCTGTACGGCCGGGTAATCCAGCAGTTCGTCCGGCGTGAGATTCAGCTCGGCAGGCGGGGTCTTGAGCGGCGGCAGCTCGACAATCTGTTCGCCCTGCACCAGCAGCGATTCCCTGCTGGTCGCCAGAATGCTAGTCCCGGGCGCCTGCAGGTAGATGCTTTCAGCGAGCCTCGCGACGTGGTCAATGACATGCTCGCAACTGTCCAGGATCAGCACCAGGCGCCGGCCGGTGAGAAACTTGATGATGCTCGAGGTCGGGTCGGCCGACTGCACGACCAGATCGAGCGCCGAGGCGACCGCGCTCGGAACGAGGCCGGGATCCTTCAACGGCCCAAGGTCGACAAAACGTACCTTCTGTCCGCTTCGCGCCGACACCTCGTGCGCAACCGCGAGTGCCACCGTCGTCTTGCCGATGCCCCCCGGACCTCTAAGTGTGATGAACTGCTCTGCAAGCAACCGGTCCGACAGGTTTTGAACCATGTCGTCCCGTCCGATCATCCGTGTCAGAAGAACCGGAAGCGGGCCAGTTTTGGATGTTTCGGGCGCTGGCGGCGTCGCCGCGGTGACCTGTCGCTCGCGGCGCTGCACGGAGGCGACGAAACAATATCCGCGATTGGGAACGTTGGTGATGAAGCGTGCGCCCTCCTTGCCGTCGCCGAGGACCTTGCGAAGCTCGGCGATGTGGACCCGGAGGCTGGTCTCCTCGACCACGAGATTTGGCCAGGCATAGGCCAGCAACTCATCCTTGTGGATGATCTCTCCTGCGCGGCTCACCAGCAGGCAAAGGATGTCGATCGCGCGGCTGCCCACCTTGACCGGAGCCTGGTCTTTCTCGAGAAGCCGCGACCTCTCGTACAGGCAAAAGCGGCCGAACTGCACTCCTCCGGAATCGGGATCGTTCGCGCCGGATCCTTGTGTCGCATGGTCCTGGCCCGGGAGGTTGGATGACATTTGCGGTTACTTCAACAAATGGCGGGATTAAAGTCGCGCGCACCTTTTTGCGTTGATGCGGCGCATCCAGAACTATCCCGGGAAAATCTGCACCAAGGCTGCAATCAATCCGAACCGGTGAAGAATGTCTTGGCCCAGACTTCAAATCAATACCGGATCGTCTCAGCTATGAGGTTCCGACGTCCGGAGCACAATCACAAATCCGTATTGGAATTGGTCTGGCTGAAGCGGGGCGCGAACAAATCGAGGCCGATCATCAGATCCTCAGGAACCGGCCTCAAATCGCTGTCGCGCAGATAAGCGCGCATCTTCGTCGGAATCTTCACACCCTCGACGACGACGGGTTCGGAGATATATTGGACAACGGAGAAGGCGCCGGCAATCTGTACCTGATAATCATGGCGGCGGACCAGCATGTCGGGTCCGAAATAGAAGTCTTGTTCGCGGCTGTGGCTTGCGAGGCGGTCGGGAAACACCGCCCGCAAACCACGCCAGACCTCGTCGCCTTCGCGCCAGGGCTCGATCTCGCGCAATTCGAATTCGTGCATCGCCAGCAGGAAAGGGGTTGTCAGACAGGTCCAGAGCGCGTAGCCGCCGAAATAGGCCCGGTGCAACAGATCCCAGGCCGTTCGCATGTCGTGTCCCTCGAATGACGCGCGCGGGTTTTGGCGTTCGGCGATGGTCCTGCCGCTGTCGGAGATGACCGCAACACGGTCTGCGGTGAAATCACTCCGCTGTCCCGGCTTGCCGAGGTTTTCGACCGACGCCCATTGTCTGTGCAGGTCGACATGCACCGTTCGCGCGCGTCCATCCTGGCTGACGGATTTCAGGTCCCACAATTCGCCCTCGATGATGAAGCTTGCGCTGAGACGGTCGTGTGTGCGCCAGCGGCTTGCGCCGCCATGCGCATCGATCGCATCGGCCAGCAGCGGAATCATCCTGATTTCTCCCTGTTGAACAGGGATGGTCTTGATCCCATTGTCGCGCCCGAGCGAGTTTATAGATGTTAAGCCTTGTAAACGCCGATCCCGGGTTCCGCCGCGGAGAGCGAGCAGAGCCCGGCGACGCCACAAGACCTTGCCGATCGCCCGCGCGGGGAACGTGTTTGCGAGAAATAACAACAGTTAACGGGCCGGCGCGCTCTTGCTGATGCAGAGTGCGCCTGCACCGCGGCACAGCCGCCCGATTTTCGGAAAGAGCAAACCAAAGGAGATCAGCATGTCAGATCAGATCGACCATCAGCGCCGCCGCTTTTTCGGTACCGCCGCCATGACGCTCGCCGCTGCACAGTTTGGCTTGGCCGGCGCCGCGAAGGCGGATCTCATTCGCGCGAAATCGACAAGCCTGCCGGCGATCAGTCCGGGCGCGAACACCGCATTTGCGCCGCTGAAGCAGATCGACGCCGGCCTTCTCAATGTGGGCTATGCGGAGGCCGGCCCGCCGGATGGACCTGCGGTCCTGCTGTTGCACGGCTGGCCCTACGACATCTACAGCTTCGTCGATGTTGCGCCGTTGCTCGCCTCTGCGGGCTACCGCGTGATCATGCCCTTCGTGCGTGGTTACGGCACGACGCGCTTCCTTGCCGATTCCACGTTCCGAAATGGCCAGCCTTCGGCGATCGCGGTCGACATGATTGCCTTGCTGGACGCACTCAAGATCGCGAAAGCGACCATCGCCGGTTTCGACTGGGGCGCGCGGACCGCCAATATCATGGCGGCGCTCTGGCCGGAGCGCTGCAAGGCGATGGTGTCGGTGAGCGGATATCTGATCGGCAGCCAGGAGGCCGGCAAGATGCCCTTGCCGCCGAAGGCCGAGTTGCAATGGTGGTACCAGTTCTACTTCGCCACCGAGCGCGGCCGGCTGGGCTATGACAAATACCGGCATGATTTCTCGAAGCTGATCTGGCAGCTGGCGTCGCCGAAGTGGAACTTCGATGACGTCACCTTCGACCGCAGCGCCAGGGCATTCGACAATCCGGACCACGTCGCCATCGTGATTCACAATTATCGCTGGCGGCAGGGTCTCGCGGACGGCGAAGCAAGGTACGCCGAGCTCGAAGCGAAGCTGGCGCAAGGCCCTGTGATCACCGTGCCGACCATCACCATGGAGGGCGACGCGAACGGAGCGCCACATCCGGAGCCGGCGGCCTACGCCCGCAAGTTCTCCGGCAAATACGGGCATCGGACCATCTCCGGCGGGATCGGGCACAATTTGCCCCAGGAAGCGCCGCGAGCCTTTGCCGAAGCCATCATCGATGTCGACGCTGAAGCTTGATCGTCGTGATGACGACCGCCGGGCCAGTTGTTTGGTCCGGCGGTCCCGACCTTCGATGGACAAGGGAGTTATCGCATGAGCGCCTCGACCCAACCTCTCACTTCCGCGCCAGCGGCCCGGAGCGATGCAACATCGGTATCCGAGCTGCGATCGACGCGTCGGTCGATTTCCTACCGGTCGGTCGAGGTCCAGGGCCTTGACATATTCTACCGGGAAGCCGGACCGACCCACGCGCCGACTGTCCTGTTGCTGCACGGCTTTCCGTCCTCGTCGCGGATGTGGGAACCGCTGCTGCCGCTGCTTGCCGACCGGTACCATCTCATTGCTCCGGACTATCCCGGCTTCGGTCACAGCAGCGCGCCATCGCCTTCCAGCTTCGCCTACACGTTCGATCAGCTTGCGCACGTCATGAACGGATTTGTCACGAAGCTCGGCCTGACAAAATACGTTCTGTTCATGCAGGACTATGGAGGGCCTGTCGGCTTCCGTCTCGCCATTTCCCATCCCGGGCGCGTCCACGCCATCATCATCCAGAACGCAGTCGCTCACGAACAAGGTTTGAGCCCGCTTTGGGAGGCTCGCCGAAAGTACTGGGCGGATCCCGCGCGCGAAATCGACAATCTCAAGGCCAACTTCACCTCGCGCGACGCGACGCGGCTGCGGCACGTCGGCAACAGTCCGTATCCCCATCGCTATGATCCGGACACTTGGACGGACGAGTACGCGTTTCTGTCCCGTCCGGATCAGGCCGATATTCAGGCGGCTCTGTTCCTGGACTATCGCAACAACGTCGCATCCTATCCTGCCTGGCAAAAATGGCTTCGCGAGGTTCAGCCGCCGACCCTTGTCGTCTGGGGAAAATACGACCCTTCCTTCACCACGTCAGGCGCAACGGCCTACGCCGATCACGTGCCGGGAGCCGAAATCCATCTGCTCGAAGCGGGTCATTTCGCCCTTGATGAAGCGACCGACGAGGTTGCGTGGCTGGTCCGCCGTTTCCTGGCACGTCTCGATCCGGAAATGCAGCGAAAGCCGCGAAAGGCCGGTTGAAAATCGTAAACCATCAGCACTGGTTAACCTGGGTTTACCAGAACCATTAAGCTTTTCACGCTCCGGCCATGACATGGTGGCTGCAAGTTGATCGGGGACAAACCTCGACAGGGAAAGCGTCAGGGTCAGGCCGCTTTGCGCGCCTGACCCGTCATTTTGGGATTGCCATGGCCGAAAAGAAGAAGCCGAAAAGGACAAGCGGCAGGAAATCGAGGTCCGGCCCGGCTGCGGTCCAGGCGGCATCGACGATATCAATGGCCACGCAAAACCTCATCAACATGGTCGCCGTGACGGCGGTTTCGGGCGCGGTTCTGATCGGGCTTCTCGCCGCCAGACATTTTTGAGCGCGGGAGGCGACGATCACTATCAGGCCGATTGGCCCACTTCACGGATCACCCGCCGAAGCCATTGGTGACCTGGATCGGCGTCGTGCCGGGTGTGCCAGGTCTGAACGACCCGAAAGGGCGGAATCTCGATCGGCGGCGAAAAGAGTTTGAGCAGCAACCGATCGGCAAGCGGTCCAAAAAGACGACGCGGCTCGGTCGCGATGAGGTCGGAAGCATCGACCAGCAGCGGCGCCATGAGGAAGTGGCTGACGGTGACGGCGACATTCCGCTTCAATCCTCGTTTGGCGAGAATCGCGTCGACATACCCGTGTGGATTACCCTTCATCGAGACTTGCAGGTGTCGCAGCGACAGATAGCGATCGAGATCGGGCGAACCGTCCAGCCCGGAATGGTCGCAACGGCCGGCGCAGATGAAATCTTCATCATAAAGCAACTCCTCCCGCATCTGATTGGGCGGTTCCGGAAAGTTGCCGGCGATGAGCTCGACGTCGCCGTCTTCCAGCATCGATAGCCCGACGCTGCGATTGGTGTTGCGGACCACGAGCGAGACGCCGAGCGCCTCGTGGTCGAGACGTGCGATCAACCGCGGGAGAAACACGAGGGCCGCATAATCGGACAGCCCAAGGACGAATTGTCGGGTGCTCTGCGTGGGATCGAAGGCGCGGCCACCCCGCAGCAGCACGCCCTCAACCCGCTCAAGGATTGATCGCACGCTCGGGGCGATCTCCTGCGCGAGAGGCGTAGGCAGCATGCCTCGTGCTGATCGCACGAAAAGAGGGTCGCCGAACAAACCGCGCAGCCGGTTAAGCGCATGGCTGATCGCAGGCTGGGTCAGGCCGATCCGTTCGGCAGCGCGGGTGGCGTGGCCCTCCGCTGCCAGCGCGTCGAACACCACGAGCAGGTTGAGGTCGACGTTAGCGAGATGAACACGCTGCATGGGAGCGATACTAATAATGAATTGGATCTATCACAAGGGCTTCGGCATATTTGGAACGGAAGCTTACCCGGCATGATTTGGCGCCGGGAGTAAGCGCAGCGGGGGTGCCCCCAAGCTGGAGAGTTTGAATGCCAGGTCCAGCTTCCGTTGCGATGGAAAAACCGAGTTCGCGTCGCCGCTTCACCACGATGGCCTTGTTCGGCACGGCAAGCGCCTTCGTCCTCAATCGGAGTGATCATGCCATGGCGGCGGAATCCTGTGACGGTCGATTTTCACGTGGTTTGCAGATCCTGCGGCGGATCGGCGGCGACAATTTCGACGGCCCAATAAACGCTCTCGCTGAAATATCAGTCGAATTTTCACGATTCACGGTTGAATACCCATATGGAGACGTGCTGTCCCGCCCGGGACTTGAACTGCCCTTGCGCCAGTTGTGCACGATCTCGATGCTGCTGGCCGACGGAAGTGCCCAGCCGCAACTGAAGTTTCATATGGCAGGCTTCCTGAATGCCGGCGGCGAACCCCGAGCGCTCGTGGAACTGCTATTCGTGTCGGTCGCCATTCTGGGATTTCCAGCTACTGTCGACGCGGTCGGTATCGTTCGCTCGGTATTCGCAGAGCGGAAGCTCGCGTTCCACCCCATCGAACCCGTGAGGAATGATGCGGAGGGCCGCAGACAGAGAGGAATGGAGACGCTCGACCGGCTCGCAGCCGGTGACGTTCAGAACTATTTGGACCGCTTCACGGCTACCGCTCCTGACCTGGCGCGGCTCTCGATCGATTTCGCGTTCGGGGAGGCACTTTCGCGCGACGGCCTCGACAACAAGGCCAAGCTGCTCGCCATCATCGCGATGCTTGCCGCAAGCGGTAACCGCGCCGACGCACTGCGTCTTCATCTGGCCGGTGCCCTCGCCAACGGGGTGTCGCGTGAGGAAATCATCGAGATCCTCGTGCAGCTCAGTGTCTACCGCGGCTTTCCGTCGGCGCTTAATGCTTTCTCGGCCGTCCGGGGCGTCCTTGCTGCGGTACCGGAAAAACTCCAGATCGACGTTCCCATGCCAGGCGGTACGGAGACCCGTGCGGATAGATTGGAGCGCGGACGCGCTCAGCTCGCGCGAACCTCGGGCTCATCGGGCGATGCCGTGGTCCGAAGTTTCGACGACATCGCACCGGACCTTGGGCGCATGATCGTCGAGCACTCCTATGGCGAGGTGTTCTCGCGCGAAGGCATTGACCTGAAGACCCGCGAGCTTAGCGCCTGCGCAGCGCTGGCGGCAGTTGGCTCTGCGACGACGGATACTCCCTTGCGCGTGCATATCAATGCCGCCTTGAAGGTCGGCGCGAGCCGCAGGGAGATCGTAGAGACGCTGATCAATCTTATTCCCTACAGCGGCTATCCGGCAGCCCAGCGGGCGATCTGCATCGCCGCGGAAGAGTTCGCCAGAAGCGGGCAATTCGCGCGGTAGTGTACGGCTAGGCCGCGTTCAGGGCGTGCGCGATATCGGCAATCAGGTCGGAGGGGTGTTCGATACCGATCGACAGCCGGATCGTGGAATCGAGAATGCCGATCTTCTGGCGGATGTCGGCCGGAACCCCGGAGTGGGTCATGCTGGCGGGCAGGCTGGCCAGCGACTCGGTGCCGCCAAGGCTCACCGCCAGCTTGAAGATTTGCAGCGCGTTCAGGAATTTGAATGCGGCGGCCTGGCCGCCGACGATGTCGAAGGAGAAGGTGGACCCCGCGCCGGTGCATTGCCGCGCGAACAGCCGGCCCGCCGGGGAATCTTCCTCGTGGTGGGCAAGGTAGTGAACCCGGGCCACCTTGGCATGATCGCGCAAATAATCCGCCACGAGCAACGCGTTCCGGTCGGCCTTTTCCATGCGGATGCTCAGTGTCTCGAGCGACCGGCTGAGCATCCAGCAGGAATGCGGGTCCAGCTGGGTGCCGATGGCGCCGCGCAACGCCTTGACGCCCTTCATGAGCTCTTTTGAACCCAGTGCCGCGCCCGCGATCAGGTCCGAATGACCACCGATATATTTGGTCAGCGAATACAGCGAAAGATCCGCGCCGTGTTCGATCGGCCGCTGAAACACCGGCCCGAGCAGCGTATTGTCGCAGGCGACGATCGGCGTGTGTCCCTGAGCCTTGCCGATCATGTCGGCGACGCGGCGGGTCATCGCGATATCGACCAGGCCGTTGGTGGGATTGGCCGGCGTTTCGATGAAAATCATCGCAACCCGGCCCTGGCGCATGGCGTCCTCCGCCGCCAGCCTGACGGTAGCTTCGTCGATGCCGTCGGCAAAACCCACCGCGCCGATGGAGAGGCCGGCAAGTGTCTTCGCGAACAGGGTTTCGGTGCCGCCATAGAGCGGTTGAGAATGCAGGATGACGTCGCCGGGGCGGACGAAGGCCAGGATCGTGGTCGCGATCGCCGACATGCCGGAGGAGAACAGGGCGCATTTCTCGGTGCGCTCGTAGACCGCAAGCCTGTCCTCCACGATCTCGCTGTTGGGATGATTGAACCGCGAATAAACCAGGCCCGCGCCCATCCCCTCCGGCGGCTCGCGCCGGCCCGAGACGTAATCGAAGAAGTCTTGTCCGTCCTCGGCGGTCCTGAACACGAAGGTCGAGGTCAGGAACACCGGTGGCTTGACGGCGCCCTCCGACAGCTGCGGATCGTAGCCGTAATTCAGCATCAGCGTCTCGGGATGCAGCATGTGGTTGCCGATGTGTGTCTTCGACGGAAACGGTTTCACCATGATCTGCCTCGCTGTCTGGATGCGGAATGTTGCGCTGCGCCGGAGCCTTCCGCAATGACGCCGTGGCCAGGAACAGTGGATGCGACGACGAACCACGGGTTCCAATGAAGTTGCCCGGGAATCGATCACATTTGCCGTTTTGCATTGTCCGGCCTCATGATGCTTCCTAGATAGACTCCGGAACCGACGATCGCAGCCAACCAGGGAGAACAGATATGACGAATTCGACGGAACGCGCCGTCCTTGCCGGCGGCTGCTTCTGGGGAGTGCAGGATCTGCTGCGCCGCTATCCCGGCGTGATTTCGACCCGGGTCGGCTACTCCGGCGGCGAGGTGCCGAACGCGACCTATCGCAACCACGGCAATCACGCCGAGGCCATCGAGATCATCTTCGATCCGCAGACCATCAGCTATCGCAAGCTGCTGGAGTTCTTCTTCCAGATCCACGATCCCTCGACGCCGAACCGCCAGGGCAACGACCGCGGCGCCAGCTACCGGTCGGCCATCTTCTATACCAGCGACGCGCAGAAGCGGATCGCCGAAGACACCATCGCGGATGTCGATGCTTCCGGCCTTTGGCCGGGCAAGGTCGTCACCGAGGTGGCGCCCGCCGGACCGTTCTGGGAGGCCGAGCCCGAACATCAGGATTATCTGGAGAAATATCCTGACGGCTACACCTGTCACTTCATTCGGCCGGAATGGACGCTGCCGCACCGGGCGGAGAAGGCTGAAGCGGGCGCAAGCAAAGTTTCCGCGGCGTGACAAAAGCGTCCGATCTGCTGGTGGCGGCGCTCGAGAACGAGGGCGTCGAATACATCTTTGCCATTCCCGGCGAGGAGAATCTCGACGTCCTGGAATCGCTGCGGCGCTCAAGCATAAAACTGGTGCTGACGCGGCACGAGCAGGCTGCCGGCTTCATGGCGGCCACCTATGGGCGCCTCACCGGGCGCGCGGGCGTCTGTCTGACGACGCTGGGTCCCGGTGCGCTCAATCTGACGACAGCCGCGGCCTACGCGCATCTGGGCGCGATGCCGATGGTGATGATCACGGGACAGAAGGCGATCCGGAGCAGCCGTCAGGCGCGTTTCCAGATCGTCGACATCGTCGCGACCATGCGGCCGCTGACCAAGATGGCGACGCAGATCGTCTCCGCACAGAGCGTTCCGACCCTGGTCCGCGACGCCTTCCGGGTGGCGCAGCAGGAGCGTCCCGGCCCCGTCCATCTCGAACTGCCCGAGGATGTCGCGGCCGACGAAGCCGATGCGGCCATCGTTCCCCTGCACATCGTCGAGCTTCCAGTCGCATCTGCCGCGGCCATTGAGCGCGCCGCCACGATGATCATGGGCGCCAGCAAGCCGCTGGTCATGCTGGGGGCCGCGGCGAGCCGGCCGCATCTCGCCGAGCCGCTGTCGGCGTTCGTGCGGCGATGTGGGATTCCATTCTTCAACACCCAGATGGGGAAGGGCGCGGTGAGCGCCGGCTCCAGGCTGTATATGGGGACAGCCGCGCTGTCGGAGCGGGATTGGGTTCACGAGGCCATCGACCAGGCCGACCTGATCATTTCGATCGGACACGACACCGTCGAGAAGCCGCCTTTCCTGATGGGCGATGATGGACCCCAGGTGATCCATGTCGGCGCCACGCCGGCGACGGTGGAGCAGGTCTACTTTCCGCAGGCGGAGATCGTCGGCGACGTCGGCGCGAGCCTGGCAAGCCTGGCCGATCGTCTCGAAGGCAAGCTGCCCAATGCCGGGGCCTTGCTGGGTTTGCGGGAAGGGATCCTGGCCCATCTCGCCGAGCGCGCGACGGAGGACCGGTTTCCCCTGACGCCGCAGCGCATCGTGCACGATGTTCGCGAGGTCATTCCGCCGGAGGGCATCGTTGCCCTCGACAATGGCATGTACAAGATCTGGTTCGCCCGCAACTATCGCACCAGCGTCGCCAATACGCTGCTGCTCGACAATGCGCTCGCGACCATGGGCGCGGGTCTTCCGTCTGCGATCGCGGCGGCGCTGATCCATCCCGAACGGCGCGTGCTGGCGGTCTGCGGCGATGGCGGGTTCATGATGAATTCGCAGGAGCTGGAGACGGCGGTGCGGCTGAAGCTGAATCTCGTCGTCCTCGTGCTCGAGGATCGCGCCTACGGCATGATCCGCTGGAAACAGGAAGTCGACGAATTTCCCGACTTCGGCCTCGAATTCGGCAATCCGGATTTCGTGGCCTATGCGCAATCATACGGCGCGAAGGGTTCGCGCGTCGGCACCGCCCCGGAACTCGCGGCCATGCTGGAAGCCGCCTTCAGCGCAGGCGGCGTCCATCTCGTCGTGGCGCCCGTGGACTACAGCGAAAACATCCGGGTGCTCGTCAACGAGTTGCATTCCGTGGCCCAGGCCAGGTGAAAGGTCTGCATCCGTCCTGGAAACGCAAGGTCGACCTCAGGGAATGAGGTGGATTTGAATGGTTGTCGTCTTTCGCTGTATCGCCTGAACTAGTTTCGCAGATCGGATGATCGATCGCGGGTTCTGTCTGTAAGGCGATCGATTGGGCTTGTGACGCGGAAACCGGATTCGCGATCTGCGTTGCGCATGAATTCGAGGCCGGCGGCGATCGCCCCGTGCCTGCTAACTCGCCGGGAAACGCCTTCTCAGCCACGAGATGGCTAATCGGTTCAATTCCTCCGGCTTTTCCTCTGGGGTCCAGTGCCAGCAATCGGTGATGACGTGCTTCTCGAGGTCTTTCACATAGCCGTTCATGCCTTCCGCCATACCCGGCCTGAGGACCACGTCATGCTCGGCCGACACCATCATCGACGGCACCCGGATGGTCTGATCGACGTCGCGGCCCGCCTTCCAGTTCCGTGTCAGATTGCGATACCAGTTGATCGCCGGCGTAAAGCCGGTGCGCCCGAACTGTTCGGCGTACAGGTCCAATTCCTTCGCAGTCAGGACGTCGCGCCCCGGCAATTCCTTCGGGAGTGCCTTGCCATAGTATTCCATGTTCGCGACCTCCGGCGGAAGCTTTTCCCACTCGGCCGAGGTGATGAGGTTTTTGCGGTAAGAATTCTGCAGTGAGCCGCGCGGGTCGCGGTCCATCGCCGCATCGGCGGTCTTGCCGTCCTGAAACATCAGGACGTACATGTCGGGACGGTAGACCTCGCGCATCTGGGCAATGGGATCGAGCTTCGGATCAGCGGTGAAGGTCCGCCCCTTCGGCAAGGCTGTTGCAACGAGGTCGGGATGCAGCCAGAGCATCCAGTGCGGGATGTAGGGCGTGTTGACCCCGATCACGCCCGCGACCCGCGCCTGGTGGAACAGCGGCATCTGCCAGGCGAGCAGCCCGCCCCAGTCATGTCCCATGAAGACGGCCTTTTCGACGGCGAGCGCGTCGAGCAGGCCTACAAGGTCTCCCGTCAGGTGCGCGATGTCGTAGTCTTCCACCGCATCAGGTGCATCGCTCCGCCCGTAGCCGCGTAGATCAGGAACGATGACGCGATAGCCCGCAGCGGCGAGCGCCGGGATCTGGTGGCGCCAGGTGAGGGCTAATCCTGGAAAGCCGTGCAGCAGGACGACGGCCGGACCCTGGCCCGCCTCGTAGACCGCCAATTTGATGCCGTTGGTCTTGACCATGCGGACGGGCGGCATGGTCGCCGCTCGTGCGAGGGCAGGCATGGCGGAGGCTGCGACTGCGGCACCGGAGGCTGCCAGCAATGCTCTGCGTGAAAGATGGTTCATGACTTCACCTCAATTCGTTTGCGTGGTTGGCGCGCGGATCACCCGCGTCATGTTCGCGCTTCCTCGGCATTGGCAAGCAAGCCGACGAGATCGGCGTAGCCATAGTGAGCGGCAAGTTCCCGGGGCGTCAGCCCCGCATGCGTCCGCAGGTCAAGAGGATGACCTGCTTCGACCAGTGCCCGGGCGGTTTCCAGATGCCCGTGCCAGACCGCGTCGTGCAGTGGTGACATGCCGTTGTAGGCGCCCTGCGCATCGAGCTCGGACGCCCGTGCTGTCGACTGCGCACGCTCGTCGGTCATGGCCCTGACGACGTTGGCATGTCCGAAGTAGCAGGCTTCATGCAGCGCTGTGCCGAGGAAGAGCCCGATCACGCGGCGGGGCTCGGCGCCTGCGTCGAGCAGCGCGCGAACGATGTCTGTATGTCCCTCGCGGGCCGCTACCGCGAGCGGCGTGTAGTCGTCGTCGGCGCTTCCCACCATCGGTAGGCGCACGTTGATATCCGTCCCCGCGGCGATCAGGCGTTGGACTTCCTCAAGGTCGCCCGCTTTGATCGCCGTTACCAGCGGCTGCGCGCGGATGGCGTGGTCGTCGGCCTCGTTCCTCTTCATGATCAAACGCGCAATCGCTTCGAGGTTATCGCGTCGGGCGAGGTCGAGTGCCGTTTCGTTCCAGTGATTCCGGATCGCCGTCCTCGCCCCACGTTTCAGCAGCAGCCGGACGACATCCTCGTGTTTGTAGACGACTGCGTCCATCAGCGCCGTGTGCCCGAGAATGGGAGACTGCTGATCGATGAAAGCGCCGCGATCCAGCAGCAGCGCCACCACGTCGGGATTGCCTGATAGCGCCGCCTTGTGCAGCGCCGTCGCCCCCGCCCTGGGATCCTGGGTGAGCACGTGGGCGCCGGCCGTCAGCAGCAGCTCCACCATCTGCGACTGGCCGAGCCCCGACGCGATCATCAGCGGCGTGAGCCCGTCGGGTGCAAGGCTGTTCACATCCGCGCCCGAGCGGATGAGATCGGTCGCCGCTGCGAGGTTGCCGGCGCGGATCGCCGCTACGAGGATTATCTTGCCTGCCTTAGGTTCATTCATGCCGTCGGCTCGATAAGTTACTAAAGGTAGGAAGGAAACCAATACAGCCTTGATAGGTTCCCTGCCTCATATCGTGGCATGAACAGCGACATGAAAGTTCCAGCAGCAGCGCCGAGATCGAACCGGCTCTCCAAAGCGTTGAGGCGGCGTCAGCTGCTTGAGACGGCTCGCCTGATTGTTCGGGAGGAAGGCGCGGACCGGCTGACGCTGGGACATCTGGCCGTGCGCGCCGGCGTGTCCAAGCCTGTCGCCTATGATCACTTCGGTACGCGATCGGGCCTGTTGATCGAACTCTACAGGAGGATCGATACCGAGAAGGTGAGGGCCTTTCAGGATGCCATGACTCTCGGCACGCGAGGCCCGGATGAAACCGTCAACCTCCTGGCTGCGGCCTATATCGAATGTGCCGCCGATATGGAGGGTGAGTTTCAGGCCGTGGGCGCCGCACTTGCGGGCAGCGACGAAAAGGCCTCGGTGTTCGAGGAACTGCTTGCCAACAGCGTTCAGATGTTCGTGTCGGTATTGAAGCCACACAGCATCCTGCCACCGGCCGAATTGGAACGACGTTGCATCGGACTGGTTGGCGGAGGCGAGGCGCTGGCGGCCGCCAAGCTACGCGGCAGTTGCAGCGAAGCGGAAGCTACCCGTACCTTCGAGGCCATGATCAAAGGTGCGTTAAGCGGATCTTGCTAGCGACAACTCACCGTCCAGGGCGACGCTGCTGTTCCGCGACGGCCTCGTTTCCGGTCCTGGTCAGTTCCACCAGGAAATTCTGCACTCGATGGACGCGCTTCGGTACACGCGTTTCGGGATCAGTTCGGCGTGTCAGGCGCTCCGCTTGCGGCGCTGCCGGATGATGGTCTTCGTCTCCCTGGCGGCGGTGCCTCGCCGCTGCCGGCGATCGATCAGTTGCATGACCGGCGTCACGGTCACACCATGCAATACGATCGAGATGAGGATGACGAGGGCGATCGTGCTCCAGACAACATCGACCTTGTCGAACGCCTCTTTCTGCAGAGCGTAGGCCAGATAGTAGATCGATCCGAGCCCGCGAATGCCAAAGAAGCTGATGACCGCGCGCTCCGTCGGCGGACATGTCGAGCCCGCCAGGCAAAGCCAGCCCGCCAGCGGGCGCACGACAAAAATGGCAAGCACGGCATAACCTAGGGAACTCCAGGTCAGTGCATCGAGCAGCCCGCCGCTGCTGATGGCGCCTCCGAACAGAACGAGCAGGATCATCATCAGCAGACGTTCGAGTTGCTCTGCGAAGTCGTGAAGCGTTTGATGGTACTTGTGGTTTCGTTCCGCGGCGCGCAGGGCCAGCCCGCCGACAAAAACGGCAAGGAAGCCATATCCATGCACGGATTCCGCAATGCCATAGATGGCGAGCGTTATTCCCAGCGCGACAAATCCATCGCCGGTTCGCGATAATTTGGCCCGGTTCGGCATCCGGAAGACCAGCCACCCCAGTGCAAAGCCAACGAGGGCGCCGACCCCGACGCCGGCGCCCAGGCGCCAGACCACCTCGACGCTCAGCCAGTCGAGGACCCAGGGCTCCCCCGTGCGTCCCGCTTCGGCCAACGCGATGGCGCACATGACGAAGGGAAACGCCAGGCCATCGTTCAGGCCGGCTTCGGAGGTCAGCGCAAACCGCGTGTCGTCTTCCTGGCCGGATTTCGGCGGCCCGACCTGCACATCGCTGGCCAGTACCGGATCGGTGGGAGCAAGTGCTGCAGCCAACAGCAAAGCCGTGGCTGCGCCCAAGCCCAGCATCGCGTGGCCGAGCCAGGCGAGCGCCAGTATTGTGACGGGCATGGCGATGGCCAGCAGGCGCCATGTCACCATCCACGAGCGCCATCCGATCTTGCGATCGATCTTGAGCGCGGCCCCCATCAGCGAGATGATGACGACGAGTTCAGTCAGTCGCTCGACAACGGGCAGATTGCCGTTGGGATGGGGAACGTAGACACCGAGGGGAAGAGCGAAAATGGCAGCGCCGATCGCCACGCAAAAAATGGGGAGCGACAGCGGCGCTTCCCTCAGAACCATCGGTAACCAGGCAGTCAGGAGAACGAGCGCACCGAAGCCGATCAGCAGAAAAATATAGGCGTCCGGCACACATTGCTCCGTGCTTGATGAATTGATGACGGGTTTGAAACCGATGATGGAATTTTTCCGCGCAAGTGTAGGCGCGTGCCGCGGTTGGTCTGGGGCGCCAAGCCTTCGAACGTTAAGCCTCAAACCCTAAGCCTTGCCTGGATTTTTTGTTCCCGCGAGGAACCATGCGTGGCCTATCCGGTTGTTACGTCAGACCGGAGGGACGGATGTACTCCTTTCGGAAGGCTCCCTGTGGGAGCCTTTTCTTTATGCGGAAACGGAGAACGGCGATGGAAATCAAGGAGCACATGGAAGTCATCGGTGCTGACGGCGTGCATGTCGGCACCGTGGACAAGGTCGAGAACGGTCGCATCAAGCTGACGAAAAAGGACAGCGGCGAGGGCTCGCACAAGGGGCATCACCACTTCATCGCCAAGGGCCTGGTGGCGGGCGTCGAAGGCGACAAGGTCAGGCTTTCCGCGAATGCGGATGTCGCCGTGACGATGGAACAGGAAAAGTGACGCGTCCCAGCGCCCGCGCTTTACGGCGGGTCAGGACCCTTGCAAAAAAGAAAACGCCCGTGGGGAGCGGGCGTTTTCGGTAGTCGACTTGGGGGTCGTTGGGGTCGTCTGATTATCCACGAGGCGACTTTGGGGGGCTGCTAAAGAGCCGCGTGAATTCCTGAATTTCGTTAGCGAACGGTCGAGATGTTCGCGCTGGTGATCGTCACCGGTTGGCCGGCTTTGAGGACCTTCGCGGTTTGAGTGTATCCCTGGTCCGACGTGGTGCGAGCCGAGATGCCAAAGCCTGCCACTGCGATACCGGCAATCAGCGCTACGACTACGACCTTCAGGTGGGTCGTGCGATCGGCGCTGTAAATCGAATGGTTCATGAAAACCTCCTGCCGCATTCCCTGTCTTACGGTTTGGTGTCGTGCGTCCGCTGACAGGTTCATCATCTCTTGTCAGGAGAAGTAGGAATTCGGCCATTCGTTCCTAAGGGGCGATCACAAGGCAGTGAAAGGAGTTGAAAACCCGCGACCGGAACTTTGTCGCGGCGGCCCTGATCTAAAAATGAATCAGTAAAAACAATCAGTTAAGTATTTTTAGGTCAGGGGTACCGAAAAGCGGCCGCGCAGACGCAAATGCGATAATGCGTTTGCCTGTGGCCAAAAAGCCGCGCCGCCGGCGGGCCCGCGCCGTCCCTACTAGACACTTCCAACCGTCTTCAGCCTCGCCCGGGGGTGGATTTCCGCCTGCGACAGCACGGTGGTCTGCGAGCGGAACCGTTCCACCAGCGACCGCACGAACGGCCGGATCGCCGCCGAGGTCACCAGCACCGGGGCTTCGCCCTCGCGGGCGGCCTGTTCGAAGCGGTCGCGCACCACGGTCATGAATTCCGACAATTTTGACGGCTGCATCGCCAGCTGGCGCTCGTCGCCGGTTCCGACCAGCGATTCGGCAAACGCCTGTTCCCATTTGGCCGACAGCGCGATCAGCGGCAGGTAGCCGTTGTGCGAGGTATTTTGCGCGCAGATCTGCCGCGCCAGCCGGGCGCGGACATGCTCGACCATGGTCGCCGGGTTGCGCGAGAACGCCAGCGCGTCGGCGATGCCCTCGAGGATGGTCGACAGATCGCGGATCGAGATCCGCTCGGCCAGCAGCAGTTGCAGCACGCGCTGGATGCCGGACACGGTGACCAGGGCCGGCGTGATGTCCTTGACCAGTTCGCCCTGTTCCTTCGGCAGGTCCTTCAACAGTTTCTGCACCTCGCCATAGGACAGCAGGTCCGACATGTTGGTCTTGAGCAGCTCGGTGAGGTGGGTCGACAGCACGGTCGCGGCGTCGACCACGGTATAGCCCTTCAGCGAGGCCTCTTCCTTCAGGCTGGCGTCGACCCAGGTCGCCGGCAGGCCGAAGGTCGGCTCGATGGTGTGGATGCCGGGGATGCCGACCTGGTTGCCGGCGGGGTCCATGACCATGAAACTGTTCGGCCAGATCTTGCCGGTGCCGGCGTCCACTTCCTTGATCTTGATGATGTAGGTGTTGGCTTCCAGCTGCACGTTGTCGAGGATGCGCACGGCCGGCATCACGAAACCCATTTCGACGGCGAGCGAGCGGCGCAGCGCCTTGATCTGTTCGGTCAGCCGGTCGGTGCCGTCGGGGCCGTTGACCAGCGGCAGCAGCGCATAGCCGAGTTCGATCTTGAGATCGTCGATCTTCAGCGAATTGCTGATCGGTTCCTCCGCACCGGCCGCCGCGGCGGCTGCGGCGGCATCCGGGGCGGCTGCCGCGACGGCTTCGGCCTCGGTGTTGGCGGCGTTGCGCTTGCGGGCTGTCACCGCCAGATAGGCCGCGCCACCGCCCAGCGCGAGGAAGGGCAGCATCGGAACGCCCGGCAGCAGCGCCAGCACCAGCATGACGCCGGCCGACATGCCCAAGGCCTGCGGATAACCGGACAGCTGCTTCATCAGCGCCTTGTCGGCGGCGCCGCTGACGCCGGCCTTCGAGACCAGCAGGCCGGCCGCGGTGGACACGATCAGCGCGGGTACCTGGGTGACGAGGCCGTCGCCGACCGTCAGCAGGGTGTAGGTGCGCGCGGCATCCGCAAAGCCCATGCCCTGCTGGGCCACCCCGATAATGATGCCGCCGATGACGTTGATGAAGACGACCAGCAGGCCCGCGATCGCGTCGCCGCGCACGAATTTCGAGGCGCCGTCCATGGCGCCGAAGAAGCCGCTTTCGTCCTCGAGCTCCTTGCGGCGTTTCTTGGCGGTGGCTTCGTCGATCAGGCCGGCGCCGAGATCGGCGTCGATCGCCATCTGCTTGCCCGGCATGGCGTCGAGGTGGAAGCGGGCGGCGACTTCCGCGATGCGCCCCGAACCCTTGGTGATGACCACGAAATTCACGATCACCAGGATCGCGAACACGATGATGCCGATGACGAAATTGCCGCCCATCACGAAGTTGCCGAAGGCCTCGATGACGTGGCCGGCGGCGGCGGTACCCTCATGGCCGTGGGTCAGGATCAGTCGCGTCGAGGCCATGTTGAGCGACAGCCGCAGCATGGTCGAGATCAGCAGGATGGTCGGAAACGAGGAGAATTCCAGCGGCGCCTGGATGAACAGCGCGGTCATCAGGATCAGGATCGACAGGATGATGGAGATCGCGAGAAAGAGATCGAGCACGACCGAGGGCAGCGGCATGATCAGCACGACGAGGATGATCAGGACGCCGAACGCCAGCGCGAGATCGCCGCGCTTCAGGATCCTGCCGATGTCGCCCAGACCGGGAAATCCGCCGCCCGCTGTGCCCGCGCCCTGACCCGCCGTAACGTCGACCATGGTAGCTGCTTCCCCCCGCGAATGCCGGTCCCGGGCGCCAAACGTCTTCACGGCGGCCGAAGGGCCGCCGTTTCGAAAGTGAGGCACCGCACTGGCGTCCACGGGGGTTCTCCCGTTTTACGCGGCTGACGACACTCGACTCCACCTAGGCAATTCTTGCCGGGTGTATGGTTAGGAAAGGGTTAACGGCCGGTCTTTCCGGGGCAGCGCACCGGCACCCCGTCATTCCGGGGCGATGCGGAGCATCGAACCCGGAATCTCGAGGAAGTGGGCACCGATCATCCCAGTTCGAGATTCCCGATGTGCAAGTGCACATCTGAGGTTCGAAGCTGGCGCATCGCCCCGGAATGACGGAAGATAAGGCAGGGCGACGGCCCCCATTCTGTTGCACTGCATCTGCATGCCCAATATCGCGCCATATGGCTTGACCCCGGACGCCGGGGCGACGAAGTTGCTGATGTGCACGCCCCCTCCCAGCCATCGAAAGATTCGCCTGCCTTCACCCCTGACTCGCGTCAGGCGTGGCTGCGGCTCGCGATTGCGGTCCTGATCGGTTCCGTCGGCGCGGTCGGGATGTGGTCGGTCGTGGTGGTGATGCCGCTGGTGCAGCAGGAATTCGCGGCCAGCCGCGGCGCGATTTCGCTCGCCGCCACCATGATCTTCCTCGGCTTCGGTCTCGGCGGCGTCCTGATGGGCAAGATCACCGACCGGCTCGGCATCGTGCCGGCGATGGCGCTGAGCATCGTCTTCCTGACCGGCTCCTATGTGCTGGCCGGCCTGTCCACCGCGCTGTGGCAGTTCATCGCCATCGCTTTCCTGATGGGCCTCGGCGCCTCCGCCACCTTCGGCCCGCTGATGGCGGAAGCCTCGCACTGGTTCGAGCGCTATCGCGGGCTGGCGGTCACCATCGTCGCGTCGGGCAATTATGTCGGCGGCACGTTCTGGCCGCCGATCATCAACTGGAGCACGCAGGCCTATGGCTGGCGCGCCACCCATTTCGGCATCGCCATCGCCTGCGGCGTGCTGATGACGGTCCTGTTGCTGGTGCTGCGCCAGGTCATGGGCGGCAGTGCGGCGCAGGATCACAGCAAGGCGCTGCCGCCGCGGATCGATCTCAAACTGTCCGCCAATACGCTGACGGTGCTATTGTGCGTCGCCAGCATCGCCTGCTGCGTGGCGATGGCGATGCCGCAGGTTCACATCGTCGCCTATTGCGGCGATCTCGGTTACGGCGTGGCGCGCGGCGCCGAGATGCTGTCGCTGATGATGGCGTGCGGCATCGTCAGCCGGATCGGCTCGGGACTCCTCGCCGACAAGATCGGCGGCATCCGCACGCTGCTGATCGGGTCGGTGGCGCAGGGCTTTGCGCTGGCGTTCTATCTTTTCTTCGACGGCCTCACGTCGCTCTACCTGATTTCCGCGATGTTCGGCCTGTTCCAGGGCGGCATCGTGCCGAGCTACGCCATCATCGTCCGCGAATCGATGCCGGCGAGCGAGGCCGCCACCCGGGTCGGCATCGTGATCATGGCCTCGGTGTTCGGCATGTCCGGCGGCGGCTGGATTTCCGGCGTGATCTTCGACGCCACCGGCTCCTACGCCGCCGCGTTCGCCAACGGCGTCGCCTGGAATGCGCTCAACGTCGTGATCGTGACGGCCTTGCTGCTGCGGGCGAGGGCGCGCTCGCGGATGGCGATGGCGTGAGGCGTTACGCCTCACGCTGAACGGCGACCGATCGTCGGCCCGCCTATCCCTTTTCGACCTCGCCGCCGGCATCGAGCCAGCCCTTGAAGCCGCCGAGGTTGCGGACGTTTTCGTAGCCCATGTCCTTCAGCGTCTTGCCGACCAGCGCCGAACGTCCGCCGGATGCGCAATAGGCGACCACGGTCTTGGCCCGGTCGAACGCCGCGTCGTGCAGGGCGGAAGCCGGATCGGCGCGAAATTCCACCAGCCCGCGCGGGATGGCGAGAGCGCCGGGCACCTTTCCCGATGTCGCGACCTCGCCCGGTTCGCGGACGTCGAGAAACAATACGTCGGGCCGGCCGACCAGCCCCTTGGCTTCCTCTGGGCTGATACGTGGAACCGCAGCTTCGGCTTCGGCCAGCATGGTTTGTACTGTTCTCATTTCTGGTTTCCTCCCGGATCTGGACGCAACTCAATTCTAGGCGCAGCGAGTAAGGCGCAAACTGCAGAGCGTGACAATGGTAAAAGACTTGGGAAAAAACCTGGGCAAAAACTTGGAAAGCGACGGCTGCCTGAGAATTCACACGCCCTGGCCGGCCTTCAGCAGCGTGCAGCCGGAGATCCTGAGGCTGCCGTCGGCTTGCTGCTCCAGCGTATAGAGCGCCTCCCACGGCACGCCCTCGGCATCGACGATACTGACGCGCTGGGCGATCTTGCCGTCGGCGGCGCGCGCCTCGCCGAATTCGAAACTCTTGTGGCGGTAGACCGGGGCATAGCTGCCGCGAACCATCGCCATGAACACCTCGGGTTCCGGGAGCATGTCCCGTATCGCGGGCGCCGCATGCGAATAGGCCGCCGCCGCGTCGTCGCGGCTGAACGCCTCAACCTGCGCGCGGATGACTGTTTGCGCGGCGGCGACATCGTCGGCGGCGCGGGCAGGGGCGTTGACGCCGATCAGCAAGGCGACGAGCAGGAGGAAGGCGCGCATGACGGTGCTCCGCTTGGCATCCAGGGTATCCCGGGAGATACGCGGCTGCCCAGCGCAAAGGTTCAACATTCTGCGCCGCTGCGTTCGGGCGAAGGCGGCATCAAGACAGTGACGCCGCTGGTTCCGCAGGCGTTGTGCGCCGCCTTCTGCGATGGATCAAACGCCGGCAGCCGGAAAGCGATAGATTTCGTGCCGACCGGGGGGAGTCGATCGCGGCACATGCCGGGTGCGGACCCGCCGCAACCCTCAAAAGCAGGCGAAATGCCCGACGAAATGCCATTGCCCGGCGCGATCCACGGCCTCAGCGATGCGGAGGCCGGGAGCAGGCTGAAGCGCGAAGGCTTCAACGAGTTGCCCCGGCCGGACCGGCGCACGCCGCTGCGGATCCTGCTCGAGGTGGTGCGCGAGCCCATGCTGGCGCTGTTGCTGGGCGGCGTCGCGATCTATCTGGCGCTCGGCGACCTCAGGGAAGCCATCATCCTCGGCGTGTTCGCAACCCTGTCCATCTTGATCACGGTGATCCAGGAAAGTCGCACCGAGCGCGTGCTGGAAGCGCTGCGTGACCTCACCAGCCCGCGGGCGCTGGTGATCCGCGACGGCGTGCGCAAGCGGATCACCGGCCGCGAGGTCGCGCGCGGCGATATTCTGGTGCTGGCGGAGGGGGATCGGGTGCCCGCCGATGCGGTCATCATCGAGTGCCGCGACCTGCAGGCCGATGAATCGCTGCTGACGGGTGAATCGGTTCCCGTGCGCAAGACCGCGCGTGCCGGCGCCGGTCTATCCGAAAGCCGCCGGCCCGGCGGCGATGACCTTCCTTGCGTGTTCTCCGGCTCGCTGGTGGTGCGCGGCAGGGCGATCGCCGAGGTCGTCGCGACCGGAATCCGCAGCGAGATCGGCAAGATCGGTCAGTCGCTCGCCACGCTGGAGACGGAGCCGCCGCGGCTGCAGGCGCAGACCCGCCGCGTGGTCCGGATCTTCGCCATGGCCGGCGCGGCGGTCAGCATTCTGGCGGTGGTGCTGTACGGCACATTGCGCGGCGGCTGGCTGGATGCGGTGCTGGCGGGCATCGCGCTCGGCATGTCGATGCTTCCCGAAGAGTTTCCTGTCGTGCTGGCCGTGTTCATGGCGATGGGCGCGTGGCGGATTTCGCAGGCGAGGGTGCTGACCCGGCGCGCCGCGGCGATCGAAACCTTGGGCTCCGCGACCGTGCTCTGCACCGACAAGACGGGGACGTTGACCGAGAACCGGATGACCATCGCCGAATTGCGGCTCGCGGACGACGACGCGTTTCGCCCCGGGGAGTCGCCGGGCACGACCATGCCGGAGCGCTTCCACGCGCTGGTCGAATATGGAATCCTGGCCAGCGCGCGCGATCCGTTCGATCCGATGGACAAGGCGTTTCACGCTCTCGGCGCCGAGCGGCTGGCCGGCACCGGGCGTCTGCACGGCACGGAATGGAAACTGGAACACGCCTATGGGCTGCGCCCGGATCTGCTGGCGATGTCGCGGGTCTGGCAGCCATCCGATGGCCGTCAGGAATTCGTCGTCGCGGCCAAGGGGGCGCCCGAGGCCATCGCCGATCTTTGCCACCTGGGCGCCCCCGGGCTCGCCGCGCTGAAGCGCTCGGTGGACGCCATGGCGGCCGAAGGCCTGCGCGTGCTGGGCGTCGCCCATGCCTCCTTTGCGGGCGCCACACCGCCCGCCTCGCAGCATGATTTCGCGTTCGAATTCGCAGGGCTGGTCGGGCTGGCCGATCCGCTGCGGCCAAGTGTGCCCGCCGCCGTCGCCGAGTGCCGGTCCGCCGGCATCAGGGTGGTGATGATCACCGGCGACTATCCCGCGACCGCCACCGCGATCGCCCGGCAGGCGGGGCTCGACACCGCCGACGTCGTGACCGGAGAGCAGCTGGAAACCTTGAGCGGCGAACAACTGGCGCAGCGGGTGCGGACCGCGACCGTGTTCGCGCGGATCATGCCCGACCAGAAACTGCGCATCGTCGAGGCGCTCAAGGCCAACGGCGAAATCGCCGCCATGACCGGCGACGGCGTCAACGACGCGCCGTCGCTCAAGGCGGCCCATATCGGCATCGCGATGGGCGGCCGCGGCACCGACGTGGCGCGCGAGGCGTCCTCCATCGTGCTGCTGGACGATGATTTCGGTTCGATCGTGCACGCGGTGCGGCTTGGACGCCGGATCTACGACAACCTTCGCAAGGCGATGGGGTTCATCTTCGCCGTGCATGTGCCGATCGCGGGCCTGGCGCTGCTGCCGCTGCTGTTCGGCCTGCCGATCATATTCGGGCCGATCCATATCGCGTTCCTCGAGATGATCATCGATCCCGTGTGCTCGCTGGTGTTCGAGGCCGAGACGGAAGAGGACGACGTCATGCGCCGTCCGCCGCGGCCGCCCGATCAGCCGCTGTTTTCGGCCAGATTGATCTGGTGGAGCCTGGTACAGGGAGTCCTCGCCTTTGCGATGGTCGCCGTCATCTACCTCACGGCGCTGCACCGCGGCATGCCGGAGGTGGAGGTGCGGGCGCTGACGTTCTTCTCGCTGGTGCTGGTCATTGTCAGCCTGATCTTCGTCAATCGCTCGTTCAGCGCCTCGCTGATCGCGGCCCTGCGACGGCCGAATGCCGCGCTTGCATGGGTGATGCTGGTCGTTCCGGTCATGCTCAGTCTGACGCTGCTTTTCCCACCCGTCAGTGCGCTGTTCCGCTTCGGACCCCTGCGTCTCGAGGAACTCGCATTGACGTTGGCGGCCGGGGTCGTCGTGCTAGTGTCGCTGGAAGCCCTGAAGTCCGTCGGGCGCGGACGCTTCAGGGTCTCGGTGCAGTGACCATGACGATCGAAAGCACGGACGATGCGATCGAGCTGCGTGTCGACGAGATCGCGCAGCTCTTTCATACCCTGGACCCGTCGCCGTTTCGGGAGCGCGACCTCGACCGCGAGGCGGCGGAATTCATCGTGGGCTGGGCGCGCGAATTGCACACCGACCAGCCCATCCGGATTATCGTTCATTTTCCGGAAAGCGAGCTTCAGAACAAGGCGGCGCAGGACCTGGCCGAAGCCATCCGCGGATACTTTTCCCACCGCGCGACGATGTTGCAGCGCGACCTCACCGAACTGTTCCGGGTTGGCCGCCGTTCCCTGGGGATCGGCATGATGGTGCTGATCGCCTGCTTTGCCATGGCGCGCTTCGCCAGCGGATTCGTCGAGGGGTCGCTCAGCCGCATGATCGAGGAGAGCTTCCTGATTTTGGGCTGGGTCGCGAACTGGCGTCCGCTCGAAATCTTTCTGTACGACTGGTGGCCGATTGTCCGGCGCCGCGATCTGTATCGCCGCCTTTCAAGTGCATTGGTCGAGGCTCGGTCGTTCCCGGCACCCTGAACGGCGCCGGACGGCAGCGATCACGGCCCCGGCGACCCGCATGCGCCGGCTATTGCCGTCGTGAAACGCAAGGCGCATTATTCGCCGATGTCCAACAACAAAATTCCGGAGCAGGGAATAATGGCGGGAGGCAAGTCGCACTACGAGGTCATTGTCGTTGGCGCGGGTGTGGCTGGAATCTACCAGATCAAGCGCCTCGCCGACCTTGGCGTCGACGCGCTGGTGCTCGACGCCGCCCCCGACCTCGGCGGCACGTGGTACTGGAACCGGTATCCCGGGGCCCGCTTCGATTCGGAGAGCTACACCTATGGCTATTCGTTTTCGAAGGAATTGCTCGAGGAGTGGCACTGGAAGGAGCGGTTTTCCGGCCAGCCGGAGAATCTTCGCTATCTCAATTACGTCGTGGAAAAATTCGATCTGCGCAGGCACATGCAGTTCAACTGCAAGGTCGAGTCGGCGCGGTTCGACGAGGCGCAGGACCTGTGGCGTCTCAAGATCAGTGACGGCCGCGAGCTGACATGCCGCTTCGTCATCATGGCGGTCGGGCTGCTGTCGGCGCCGACGCTGCCGCGGTTCGCGGGCATGGACAGTTTCAAGGGCCGCTCGTTTCACACGTTCTACTGGCCGCACGAGCCGGTCGAGATATCAGGCAAGAAGGTCGCGGTCATCGGCACCGGCGCCACCGCCATTCAGATCATCGGCGAGATCGCCGACAAGGTCGGCGAGTTGACCGTATTCCAGCGGCGGCCGAACTGGAGCGCGCCGCTCAACAACAGCCCGATCTCGGCCGCAGAGATGGCCGATATCCGGTCGCGCTACGACGAGATTTTCGAGATCTGCGGCCGCACTCCCGGCGGCTTCGTGCACGAGCCCGACCGCCGCGGTTTCTTCGAGGTGACGCGGGAAGAACGGCTGGCGCTGTGGGATCGGCTCTATGACGAGCCCGGGTTCGGCATCTGGCTGAGCAATTTCCGCGAAATCTTTACCGACCCGGCCGCCAACGCCGAGTTCTCCGCCTACATCGCCGACCGCATCCGCCGCCGCGTCAACGATCCCGCGGTGGCGGAGAAGCTGATTCCCAGGGATCACGGTTTTGGCGTGCAGCGCGTGCCGCTGGAGACGGGCTATTTCGAGGCCTATAACCGGCCCAACGTGCACCTCGTCGACATCAGCGAGACGCCGATCGAAGGGATCACCGAGACCGGCCTGCGCACCAGCGCGCGCGACTACGACTTCGACATCATCGTCTACTCCACCGGTTTCGACGCCATCACCGGCGCCTACGACCAGATCGATATCCGCGGGATCGGCGGCGAGAAATTGTCCGAGACTTGGAAGGACGGCCCGTCCACCTTCCTCGGCATGCTGGTGCACGGCTTTCCGAACCTGCTGATGCCGACCGGTCCGCAGAGCGGGTCAGCCTCGACCAATTTTCCGCGCGGCATCGAAACCGGCGTTAACTGGTGCACCGCGCTGCTGGAGCACATGTGGGCGCGCGGTTTTTCGCGCGCCGATCCCACGCTTGCGGCGCAGCAGCGCTGGAGCGGCTACGTCGCCAAGATGTACGCGATCATGCTGCTGCGTAACGCCAAGGGTTGGTTCACCGGCTACAATTCCAATGTGCCCGGCCACGAGGAAGGCAAGGTCCGGCACGTGGTGTTCAACGGCGGCACACCGAAATACGTTGCGGCCATCAATGACGTGTCAATGAAGGGCTATGAGGGGATTGTTTTTAAGGCGGATGTGCCGACGCTAGCTGACCTCGCCCCGCTTGCAGGGAGAGGTCGGATCACATCGCAGATGTGATCCGGGTGAGGGGGGCTCTCCGCGCATTCGGTGCCCGCTGCAAGACCCCCAACCCGGCCCTCCCCCGCAAGCGGGAGAGAGGGAAGCAAGCGCCGCTTCAACTTGGACTTATGAACCCGCCCCCTCCGCCACCGCATCACCCCAGGCGTGAGCTGCCTCCGTCGCGCCGGAATTGGTGTCGCCGTCGCGCAGCACCACGCTCGGGCAGGCGAACTTCATCGGAAAAGTCTGCACCCGCGCTTCCTCGTAATCGAAGCCCGCGCGCAAGGCGTCGCGCACCGGCTGCGGCAATCGCATGTCGCCGATCACGACCGCGCCCTCGCTGGCATCGATGCGCGGGGTGTGGATCGCGGCATCGAGATCCATGCCGTAATCCATCACGAAGGACAGCAGCTGCGCCACCGCCGGCATGATGCGCCGTCCGCCGGAGGCGCCGAGCGCCAGCCGCCTGCCGTCGGCGGCCTGCGCCAGCACCGGGGTGTAATTGGTCAGGCAGCGCTTGCCGGGCGCCAGCGCATTCGGCCCGCCCGGCGTCGGGTCGAACCACATGATGCCGTTGTTCATGGTGACGCCTGATTGCGGCGTGACGAATTTCGAGCCGAAGGTCGACAGCAGCGTCTGCGTCACCGCGGCCATGTTGCCGTCGCGGTCGACCGCCGAAAAATGCGTGGTGCAGGCCGGCGCCAGGTGTTCGGCGCCGAGCGCGCGGCGGCCGTCGGCGTCGCCCATGTCCTGCAGCCGCTCGCGATAGGCCGATTGCAGCGCCAGCGCATATTCCATGTAGGCCGTGGCATCCGGTCCATTGCCGGGCTGCAGCTTCTGCTGCAGCAGGCGCAAGGTATGCGCCAGGGTTGGGCCGCAGGTCAGTTCCGGCGTCGCGTAGACGTTGCCGCCGCGATAGGGAATTTTCAGCGCCTCGCGGCCATGGGCGCGGAAGGCGGCGAGGTCGTCGACGTTAAGCGCGCCGCCGGCGGCCTGGATATCGGACGCCATGCTGCGTGCGAGGTCGCCCTGGTAGAAATCGCGCGGGCCTTCGGCGGCGAGGTAGGACAGCGTCGCCTTCAGCCGGTCCTGCGGCAGCCGCACGCTGGACTTGATGCCCCATTGCGCATTCGGCGGCAGTCCGTCCTTGAGATAGGCGGCTGCACTTGCGGGATAGCGCCGGAGGTCGGCGGCCGAACTCGCGATCATCAGCGTGGTCCACCAGTCCACCAAAAGCCCGTCGCCGGCGAGTTGGATGCTGGGGCCGAGCAATTCCTGCCACGGCATTTTGGCGTGGCGGCGGTGCGCCTCTTCCATGCCGGCGACCACGCCGGGCACCGCGATCGAGCCCGGACCATGCAAATTGCGATCGTCCTTCACGCGAGGCCAGGGGAAGATATCGGAGGCAGCACCTGCGCCGGACAGCGGATAATCCTCCACCCGCAGGCTGTTGGGCGCACACATGCCGTAATCGATCACCTCGTAACGGTTCTCCTTCGCCCGGTAGAGCACCATCGCCCCGCCGCCGCCGATGCCGCTCATCCAGGGCTCCAGCACCCCGAGCGCGAACGTGGTCGCGATGACCGCATCGACGCAGTCGCCGCCATCAGCCAGCACGGCGGCACCGACCTCTGCCGCCTTTCGCGATTGCGAGGCGACGATGCCGCCCTTGGAAACGGTGGCGGGTTTGCGGATGTGCTGGGCGTTGGAGAACTGGTCGTGCATGGCGGTTGCCTTGTTGTTCTTGATCGGATCGGGCCGGGTTGGCGTGGTGCGCCAAGGATGGCACATTACCCGCCGGGATTTCAGCAAGGAGAGCAAAATGGCCGGGGTGAAGCAAGCCAGGGACGGCGCCGTCGGCGTATTGACGCTGGACGAGCCGGCCAGCCTGAACGCCATGACGCCCGACCTGCTCGGCGGCCTCGCCGCCGCGATCGGCGAGATGACGGCTGATTCCGGTGTGCGGGCGCTGGTGCTGACCGGGGAGGGCCGCGGGTTTTGTTCCGGCCAGAACCTCAAGGCGTCGGAAGCGCTCGGCAGCGATATCGTCGCCGGCGTGATGAAATTTTACTGGCCGGCGTTCCGGGCGTTGCGCGAATGCCGCGTGCCGGTCGTGGTCGCGGTCAACGGCGTCGCAGCCGGCGGCGGCTTCAGCCTGGCGATGGCCGGCGACATGATCGTCGCGGCGCGTTCGGCGAGCTTTATTCAGGTGTTCAGCCGGATCGGTCTCGTGCCCGATCTCGGTTCGACCTGGCTGCTGCCGCGCCTGATCGGCCGCCAGCGCGCGCTCGAACTGATGCTGCTGAACGAGCCGCTCTCCGCCGAGCGTGCGCTGGAATGGGGGCTGGTGCGACAGGTGGTCGAGGACGCGCAGTTGATGGACGCGGCGATGCAACTGGCGAAGCGCCTCGCCGCCGGGCCGACCCGCGCGCTGGTCGCCACCCGCGCCCTGCTGGAGGAAAGCGAGCACGCCAGCTATGCCGATCAGTTCCGCCGCGAGATCGAAGTGCAGTCTGAAATCCGCCGCAGCGAGGACGCGCTGGAAGGCCGCAACGCCTTCGTGGAAAAGCGCGCGGCGCGGTTCAGCGGGCGGTAGGCTCGGCCGCGACACCGCGTCGCTGCTCGCGCGCACGAGATTCATTGCGAGTCATTCGCATTTGCAATAAAGATCGCGGGTCAGTCGTGCGCTCCGCAGCCTGAAAAGGTCATTTCCGTGCGCTTGTTTCGTTGGTTGTCCGTCCTGGCAGCGCTCTGCGCCGCTCCCGTCGCTCAGGCCGCCGGCAATCTGGCCGGCCAGGAGCCCATAGTGGTCGCGGTCGAACTCGGCAGACCGGGCGAGCATGCCTTCGTGCCCAACAAGCTGCGCTTCGAGACCGGCAAGCTTTACAAACTGGTGCTGAAGAACCCGAGCAACGATCCGCATTATTTCACTTCACACGCTTTCAGCCAGATGATCTTCACCCGCAAGGTCCAGGTCACGCAGCTGCGCGACGGCAAGACCGTCAACCTCGCCGAGTTCAAGGGCGCGATCCGCGAGATCGAGGTCTATCCGGGGTCGTCGGCGGAATGGTGGTTCGTACCGGTGGCGACCGGCAAGGTCACCGACCTGCGCTGCGGCATTTCCGGCAGCGACGGCAAGACCCACGCCGATCACGGCATGGTCGGCGAGATCGTCATCGAGTGATTAAGGAGACGTCGTCATCTTGCGTCTATGGTAGAACTTGCCAATATTTCCATCATGACGACTAAGACCAAACATCTCAGCATTAAAAGCGACGAAGCCCACAAACTTGCGACCGAACTCGCCGGCCTCGCCGGCGAAAGCCTGACCGCCGCTGTCACGCTGGCTTTGCGCGAGCGCTTGGCGCGTGAACGTCGACGCCGGCGTCCCGACCAGGTCGCGGCACTATTGATGAAGATCGGAAGCCAGTATGCCGCACTGCCCGACACCGGGCGCGGCCCGGATGAGATACTCGGCTATGATGATCACGGACTGCCGACGTGATCGTCGTCGATAGCTCGGCCGTTATCGCAATCTTTCGCCAGGAGGAGGATGCCGACGTCTATGCCCGAAGCATCGCCACCGACGATGATCCGATCATGTCGGCTGCCAACCTGGTAGAGACTTCGATTGTCCTGCGCGGCTTGAAAAAGATTGCTTCCGGCAAAGCCGAGCGTTGGCTTGACGATTTCATCAAGGCGGCGGGCATTCGGATCGAGCCGGTGACCGAGGATCAGGCGCACACCGCTCGCTCCGCGCATCTGCAATTCGGTAAAGGGACCGGACATGGCGCCGCGCTGAACTATGGCGATTGCTTCGCATGCGCGCTGGCGAAGAAGATGGACGTGTCATTGTTGTGCAAAGGCAAAGACTTTCGATTGACCGACATCGGCATCGCGTAGGCGCCACTTCGGCAAGGCGTCCGCTCGTCAGCTGTGCCATTCGCCAGATCCGTTCGTGTCTGACACGAACTTTTGTCCGTAATCCTGCTATCTGGCCACGAAGAAGAAATCCTCTTTGCCTGGCAGCGAGCCATACGTGTAGGGCTCCTGCCGGCCGGCGGTCGCTTCCATCACGTCGTCGCGCACCAGGCGGAACACCTTGTTGATTTCGACGCCGGGCGTGGCGAGGCGCTGGACCACGGCGATCGCGAACGGCGAATTACCGCCTTCGCCATCCAGCGCGACCTGCCCGTCCTTGGCGGCGAATATCACGAGGGTGGCACCGGTGACTTTCACTTCGGCAAGTCCGCGGCCGTTGCTCGATCGCGTCGCGATGGTGCCGCCCGCCGTGGAGGCGCGCGCGATGGCATCGGGTGCACCCGTCTTGCGAGGTGTGAACGGATTGTCACGGCAGGCGTCCAGCATCACCAGCTTGATCTTCCGCGCGCCATCGGCGGCGCGCAGGACCTGCGCCACCGAGACCGCCTCGTATTCGATGTCGCGGTCCACCGCGAGCCTGGCGTCGACCGGCACGAGATAGTTGACGCCGCCGACCTCGATGCCGTGGCCGGCATAATAGACCATCGACCAATCCGAATTCTCGGCTTCGACGGCGAAGGCGCGAAGCGCGTCCATCAGCTTTTCGCGTGTGGCGTCCAGCGCGAGCGTGACGGTTGCAAAGCCGATGTTACGAAGCGATCTGGCGATCGCTTCGGCGTCGTTGCGCGGATTCGAAAGCGGCGACACGCTCCGGTAGGCGGAATTGCCGATCACCAGCGCGACGCGCCGGCCCGATGGCGGTTTCGAAACGATCGCGGGCGCCGGAGACACGTCTTTTGTGGGTATCGACGCCAGTCCGATAGCCTTTGCGGGCGCCGGAGCAATGGTGGGCTGCGAAGCGCCGGATTCGAGTGCTTCCAGCCGGCTCTGTGCTGTTTTCAGGGATTCGGTAAACCCATAGTTTCTTTGAGTCGGGTTGGACGCGAGGGCCTTTCGGTACTCGGAGCGCGCGGCTTCGGCATTTCCCATCTTCTCATAGGTAAGACCCCGGCCGGTCATTGCCGAAATGTTGTCGGGAACCAGGCGAAGGACTTCATCAAAATCCCTGAGTGCGCGCTCGAATTCGCCCTTGTAACGGTAGACATCGCCGCGAGCCGTATAGGTGAAATCGTTCCTGAACGTCGCTACCCTCAACTGTGTATCCAGATCGGCAATGGCCCGGTCGAGGTCGCCCTTCATTTTCCATGTCGAACCGCGATTTGCATATGCGATTTCGCTTTTCGGATCGTGCTTGATGGCAAGGTCGTAATCGGCAATCGCGCGATCATAGTCACCCTTGCTCTGCCAAATGCCCGCACGCGCGATATAGGCGCCCGAATTGGTGGGCTCCAGGCGGATCGCGGCATTGGCGTCCTCCATTGCCTTGTCGAACTCCCCCATATCAAGAAACACGTCGCTGCGATTGCGACGAGAAAGAGATGATGCCGGTTCGAGGCGAATGGCCTGGGTATAATCCGCGAGTGCCTTCTGGTGCTCTCCTTTTCGCAGCCAGGCTGCGCCGCGATTGCTGTAGTAATGCCCTGCGCCGGGCTTCAGCTTGATGGCTTGATCGAAATCCGCAATGGCGCCGTCGAAATCACGGCTCCTGAATCGTGCACTGGCCCTGGCATTGAGAATGCTGTCACGGGTGAGCTTCTTGTTCCCGAGCAGGCGCGTGCACGCAGCAACCGCTGCCACCGGGTTTTCCTTGGAAGCGAGGCAGCCCTTGTAATCCTCGTTGTAGCCCGCATGCGCTTTGAAACTGACGCCGATGAGCAGGGCTGTCAGCGCGACGGCAAATGCGTTCATTCCAGGACTCAGGCTGAAAGAGAATATTGGATGCGAGCTCGCTGGAAAGCTTAATTGCGTGACGCCCGAAGAGCAATATCGCGGCTCTCCGGTCCCGCTTCCGCCCAGTTCGGCGCAAAATCCAGCGTGAAGTTGAGAAAACTCTCAACCGCCGGCGAGAGCGACGCCCGGCGCCGCGCGAACATCGCGATCTGCCATTTCACGATGGGCTGCTTCAGCGGCAGGAAGGTCAGGCCGAAGCCGCGCACCAGCGCGCCCGCCATCGAGGGGCAGATCACCGCGCCTTGCCTTACCCTCAGCATCGACAGCGCGGTGTTGACCCGGTGCACCGGCACCATTTGCCTCGGGTGATGCCGCGGCGGCACGTGGCTCAGCACGTTGATGGCGATATTGGGCATGTAGTTGATCAGCGGCCGGTCGCGCAGATCCTTCCAGCCGACCGCAGCGCCCGCGCTCAGCGGATCGTCCGGACGCAACGCCACCCAAAGCGGATCGGCGCAGATGATGTGGCTTTCCACCGCCTCGTCTTCCATCACCGCCGCCGGCCCAAAGCCGATGTCGGTGCTGCCGTTCTGCAGGCCGGCCAGCACCTGCTGGATCGGCACGTCGTCGAACCGGACATCGACGCCGGGATGGCTCGCATTGTATTTGGCGATCAGCTCCGGCAGCAGCGTGCAGGAGAGCGTCTCGGGCGCCGCCACCCGCACCAGACCGCGGCGCAGATCCTTCAGGCTGGTCACGCTGTCCAGCGCCTCGTCGAGGTTGGCGAGCACGCGCCGCACCATGGGTTCGAAGGCCTCGCCGACCACGGTGCGGGAAACGCTGCGGGTGGTGCGGTCGAGCAGGCGCACACCCACCCGGTTCTCGAGCTCCTTGATCAGCCCGCTGAGCGCTGCCTGCGACAGATGCATGGCCTTGGCGGCTTCCGAAAAACTGGCGGCTTCCAGCACGGCAAGGTAGGCGCGCAACTGCCGCAGCGTCACATCCATGGTCATCCCTGTCTCCGGCGATATTCATAAGACCATCCGATAAATTACACGGAAAATACACATTGTCCTATGGCGCGTGTCTACCTACCGTGGCCATGCCGGATACGGGACAAAACGCTTGGTCCGGCGTGATCGCGCGCGTGGATCGGAGGCGCCGGACGGCGTTGCCGGCTTTCGGCGGGCGGTCAGTTTCCAGGGAGGGATTCATGAACGTCACGCGCCGAACTTTGCTGGCCACCATCGCCGCCGGCCTCACCGCCGGTTCCGGCTTCCGGGCGTACGCCCAGAGCGACTGGCCGTCGCGTGTGGTGCGGCTGGTTTCACCCTATGGCGCAGGCGGGGCCAACGACATCTCGCTGCGGATTCTGGCTGACTATCTCGAGCGGCGTCTCGGCCAGAAGTTCATCGTCGAGAACAAGGCCGGCGCCGGCACCCGCATCGCCAACGAATCCGTCGCGCGGGCTGCGCCGGACGGCTACACCTTCCTTTACGTGGCCGCCCCCTATGCGACGGCCGAAGCGCTCTACGGCAAACTGAATTACGAGCGCAAGGATCTGCAGCCGGTGGCGATGGCCGTCAGCGCACCGATCTTTCTGATCGTCAATGCGGAAGCGCCGTTCAAGACGCTGAAGGAACTGATCGCCCACGGCAAGTCGCAGCCCGATGGCCTGACCTTCGGCTCGCCCGGCGCGGGTTCGCAACCGCATCTCGCCGCCGAACTGCTGTTCCGGGACGCCGGGGTCAAGGGCCTCAACGTCCCGTTCCGGGGCGACAACATGGCCTACACCGAGCTGCTCGCGGGCCGGCTCGACGCCACGCTGACCGCGATCAGCACGGCGCTGCCGCACATCCAGGCCGGCAAGTTGCGCGTGCTGGGCGTGGCCTCGGCCGCCCGCAGCCCGATCTATCCCGACGCGCCCACCCTGCGCGAGCAGGGCCTGCAGAGCGTGGTTGCCGCTGGCTGGTACGGCTTCATGGCGCCGGCCGCCACGTCGCGCGCCATCGTCGACCGGCTACAGGACGAAGTCATCCGCGCGCTCGCCGATCCCGAGGTGAAACAGAAACTGCTGGTGCAGGGACTGGAAGCGCGTGGCGGCACCGCCGCGGAGTTCGGAAAATTCGTCGACGACGAGACCCGCAAATGGACCGAGCTGATCCGCGCGGCGGGCCTCAAGGGGGAATAGCTTCCTGTTTAAACAAGGTTGGACCTCATCCTGAGGAGCCGCGCGCGCTTCGCGCGGCGTCTCGAAGGATGGCGGCTGGTAATAGGCCAGATGGTTCGAGACGCGCGTCCAGTCAACGCAAGGCGCGCTGGCTGGAAGCGCTCCTCACCATGAGGCAGTGGCGCATGTTGCAACAAGCAACACGATCCTCATCCCGTGGAGGCCCTCACACGATCCCGCCGAGATAGAGCCGCTTGACGATGTCGTTGCCTCGCAGTTCGTCGACCGAATCGGCCGCGACCACGATCTCGCCATGGACGATGATGTAGCCGCGATCGGCGATCCGGATCGTCTGGTTGAAATTCTGCTCCGCCATCAGCACCGTCAGGCCGAGATTTCGGTTGAGTTCGCCGATCTTGGTGATGGTCTGCGACACCAGCAGCGGCGACAGGCCGACCGAGGGCTCGTCGATCAGCAGCAGGCGCGGCGACGACATCAGCGCACGCGCGATAGCGAGCATCTGCTGCTGCCCGCCGGACATGGTGCCGGCAACCTGTTTCTGCAGCCCCTTGAGGGCCGGAAAGGTCTCGAAGGCGAGCGCCAGGTTGCGATCGATGTTTTGCCGGGCGGCCGGGCGGAAGGCGCCGAGCATCAGGTTTTCCAGCACGGTCAGTTTTGGAAACAGCCGCCGCCCTTCGGGCACCATCGCCACGCCGAGGTCAACGATGGCCTCGGTCGACAGCTTTGTCAGGTCGTGCGCGGTGCCGTCGATGGTCAGCGTCATGCTGCCGCGCTCCGGCCGCACCAGGCCGGCGACGCATTTCATCAGCGTGCTCTTGCCGTTGCCGTTGGTGCCGAGCAGCGCGACGGTCTCGCCTGACTCGACGTGGAGGCTGACGCCGCGCAGCGCCTTGACCGCGCCGTAACCCGCATCGAGGTCGCTGATGGCGAGGCTAAGTGCCAAGGTAGGCCTCCTGCACGCGCTGATTGCTCATCACTTCGTTCGGCGTGCCGATCGCGATGATCCTGCCGGCCTCGAGGCACATCACGCGCTCCGAAAAACGCATCACCGCCTGCATGATGTGCTCGATCATGATGATGGTGATGTCCTGGTCCGCGAGGCTCAGGAGCAGATCCAGCACCTCGTCGACCTCAGAGGAGGAAAGGCCGGCCATCGCCTCGTCGGAAATCAGCAGTTTTGGATGCGTCGCCATCGCACGCGCGAGTTCCATCTTGCGCAGTTCCACCTGGCTCAGCTGATTGGCGGACACGTTCGCCTTTGACGCCAGCCCCATCTTGGTCAGGATCGACATCATCGCCTCGCGCCGGTGCGCCTCGGAGACGATGACGCTGGTGTCGGCCGCGAAGTCGAGCCCGACCATCAGGTTTTCAGCCACCGTCATGCTGCGGAACGGCCGCGGGATCTGGAAGCTGCGCGCGATGCCGCGACGCGTGCGAATGTGCGGCGCCAGCCGCGTGATGTCCTCGTCGCGGAACGTCACGGTGCCGGGCTCGGTGCGGAACGCGCCGGAAATGCAGTTGATCAGCGTCGTCTTGCCCGAACCGTTCGGGCCGATCAGGCCGAACCGTTGTCCCGGCGGGATGTCGACGCTGACATTGTCGAGCGCGGTGAAGCCGCCGAAACGTTTTGTCAGCGCGGATATCCGCAGCAGCGGCGCCTGGATTTCCTTGAGCTCGGCGGCCATCATCCTTCGCCTTCGTTGCGTTTGCCGCTGATCTTGCGGATCAGGCCGACGATGCCTTCGGGGGCGGCCACCACGAACAGCACCAGCATGACGCCGAGCACCAGCACGTTGACCTCGGACGAAATGGTGACGGTCAGCAGCTGTTGCGTCACGCCGAGCAGGATGGCGCCGACGATCGGCCCCGCCCAGTGCGCGGTACCGCCGATCAGCGACATCGCCAGCGCCGAGACCGAGTAGTTGAGATTGAAGGCGGAGGCGGGGTCGGCGTATTGCAGATACATCGCGGCGGGCGCGCCGGCCGCGCACATCAGCGCCCCTGAAATGACGCAGGCCGTGAGCTTCAGCCGCAGCGTCGGCACGCCGGTGCATTCGGCGGCAAGTTCGTCGTCCCGCAGCGCCTGCAGGCCGCGGCCGATCCATGAATTCTGGATGTAGCGCGAGATCGCCACCGCCAGCACCACCAGGATCGCCTGGACGAAGAACAGCATCTCGACGTAATTGTCGAACGGGGCCATCACCGCCGGCCGCTGCAGCTGAATGCCGGACGCGCCGCCGACATACCGCCAGTTCGTGATCGCGGTCTCGATGATGATCGTCGCCGCGATGGTGGCGATCGAGAAGAAGATGCCCTGCATCCGCAGGGTCAGCAGGCCGAGCGCAAATCCCATCAGGGCGCCGACGGCCGCGGCGGCGGCGATCTGCACCAGGAGCGGTGCGCCGGTCGCCTTGAACAGGAAGACGGCGGTATAGACGCCCATGCCGAAAAACGCGCTGGTGCCGAAATTCACGTAGCCGGCATAGCCGCCGAGGATGCTCCAGGCGACGGCCAGCACGATGAACTGCAGGATCACGTAAGCGGCAAAGAACGGATACTGGTTGCCGATGACCTGCGTCATCAGCAGTGCGGCGGCGAGAAACAGCGCCGCGCCGATCCAGAAAGTGACGCCGTTGCGCTTCATGATCGCCTGCCGAACAGGCCCTGCGGCCGGACGGCGAGTACGCCGAGCAGCATCGCAAAGGAAATCGCCGGGGCCCAGGAGGCGCCGAACAGGGTGAGGACGATGGTTTCGGCGACGCCGAGGATGATGGCGGCGACCAGCGTGCCGCTCATGCTGCCGAGCCCGGCCATGACGACGACGCAGAAGGTCCGCCCGATATAGGCGCGGTCGAGCGTCGGCTCCACGGGGGCGACGATGATGAGCAGGGCGCCGGCGATGCCGAGCACGGCGGTCGCGATGCCGAACGCCCATTGCTTGATCCGGATCGGGTTGGCGCCCATCAGCCGCAGTGCCTCCTGGTCCTGCGCCACCGCGCGGATGGCGCGGCCCATGAAGGTTCGCGACAGATACAGCGTCAGCAGGATCGTCAGCGCTGCCGCGACCACGAACGCGACGATCAGCCGGAACGGTATCCGCATGTCGCCGAGCCGCAAGGCCTTGCCGACATAGTCCGCGGTGACCGAGCGCTGGTCGACGCCGAACTGCAGGATGATCAGGACTTCGATGATGAAGGCGATGCCGAAGAAGAATGCGATGCCGCGCACGCCGGCGTCGCTGCCGCGCTTTTCGAAGGTTTCGTAATACAGCCGGTAGGCGACGAGGCCGAACAGGAAGAACAGCGGGGTGATCAGCAGCCCCGCCAGCAGCGGATCGATTCCGTAATGCTCGTTGAGGAAGTACACGGCGTAGGAAGCCAGCACCAGGAAGGCCGGATGCGCGACATGGGGAACGTCGAGCAGGCCGAACGAGATCGACAAGCCAAGGCTGACCGCCGCATAGAAGCAGCCGAGCAGCACCCCGATCACCACCGCATCGAGCAGCAGTTCAAATGAAAACACGTAAGGTCCCCCCTGACCCGCCCGTCGGCTGCCGTTTGCCGGTCATGCCGTCCATTCCATCCCGTTAAAGGCGCGGGTGCGCTGCCTCCGGTCAGCGCACCCGCGAAGCCTCGCGAGCCCTACTTCCGCGCGGCCTCGAAGGGGGTGATGAGGTCGCCCGATTTCATTTTCGCCGGGTACAGGATCACCTGCTTGCCCGGGCTGCGGAACTGCTCGATGTTCTTGTCCTTGATGCCGCGGAACTGGGCCTGAACGACGCCGGTTTCCTTCCACTCGCCGTCGGCCGAGAAGGTGATCGGCCCGACGATGGTCTTGTGGGTGTTCTCGCGCAGGTACTTGGCCAGCGCCTTCTGGTCGAGCGATCCCACGGCCTTGATGGCCGCCTCGATCATCTGGCCGCTGGCGTAGCCATAGGGCGCCAGATAGTAGCCGAGCGGATCCACCTTGGCTTCGATGGCGCGCTTCGTATAGGTCTCGAAGAACGCCTTGGTGCCCTCGTGATACATCGCCGGTTCGGGCAGCCAGGTGTTGTAATTGACGACGCCGTTGAGCAGCGAACCGAGATTTTCCATCACCGCGCCGAATTGCAGGCCGACCATGCCGCCGCCGAACAGCTTGACGTTGTCGCCGATCCCGATCTCGTTCACGCCGCGCAGGATTCCGGCCGAATCCGGCGGATAGGACGCGACATAGACGATGTCGGGCTTGGCGGCCTTGAGCGCGCGCAGGATGCCGGAAAATTCCACCGTGTTCGGCGGATAGGCCTGGTCGAACACGACCTTCATGCCGAGCTTGGCCGCGACCTCCCTGGCGGTCTTGGCCAGGTTCTGGGCGAATTCCTGGTCGGCCGCGAGCAGCGCAATGGTCTTGCCGCCGGCCTTCTGGCCGAGATCAAGGAAGGTCGTGGCCCAGCTGTCGGCCGGTCCCCATGGCGCATTGTTGAACCACATGTCGTGGCCGACCTTGCTGTTCACCTGGAACGAGAAATTGCCCATCAGCAGCATGCCGCGCTGCTTGACCAGCGGCATCACCGGCGCGGTCGGCACGGTGGCATAGGGCGCGAACAGGATATCGACCTTGTCGACATCGATCAGCTTGGAGTAGATCGCAGGCGTCTCCGAAGCGCTCGACTTGTCGTCATAGACGATGAGTTCGACCTTGCGGCCAAGCAGGCCGCCGCGGGCGTTGACGTCGTCCCGCCAGACCTCGATGCCGAGCTGCGAGGCCTTGCCGCCGCCGGCGAGGCCGCCGGTCTGCGCCATGCCCATGCCGATCTTGATCGGCGGCTGCTGGGCGATGGCGGCTGACGTCAACCCGAATACCGCGGCGGCGATGGTGCCGCCGAGAAGCGTCCTGCGTTTCATGTGATCCTCCCCTGTGTTTCGTTGTCGTCGCCGTCCGCGTTCGGATGCTTCGCCCCGATTGCCGCGGACAGGATGGTGTCGTGCCGAAATTGGCCGGAGGTTAGAACTAAAGATGGCCCGGCCACAAGCCACGATGAAACCTCGGGCGCGGCCAGTGGGATCAGACGTTGGTATGAATAATGTGCAGCGGCGGCTGTGGCGGTCAAATGCCGCCGCCCTGGGCCGCCGCTGGCGTGAGGGTATTGGCCGTTTCCGGCCCGTCTCCGCGCCCGAAACCACCTGAATCTCGGACCATGATCCAATAGAGCCTGCCGCTATCGTGCATGCGCCAGATAATCGGCGGGCCTGGCAACGAAGCCGCAATCAGAAGTAGCTAGCATCGTTCCATGCACCACGATGACCGTACGGTCGCGGCATGGCTATCGCCACGCTCTTGCGGCGGCGGGCCGCTGTCGGGTGACGCCCAACAGCAGGGCGCCACCCGGCGACGATCAGTCGAACATATCCGGTTGCAACGAGGTGATCTGATTATAGAGCGTCTGGAAATGCAGCCATCCGATGAAATCGTTGCCGACGTGCTTCAGGCTGTAGCTTGCCGTTTCATCCGACAGCACTTGCGGCTTCACGCCCGATGCCTCGATCTGGAGCTGAACCTGACAGCAGCGCTCCAATGCGATGAACCAGAAAGCGGCGTCATCGATGCTGTGGCGGCTGGTGGTGAGCAGTCCATGGTTCTGGTGCAGCACCGCCCGGTTCTTGCCGATCTGGGCGGCGACCGAAGAGCCGCTTTCATTCTCGACGGCGACCGCGCCGGCCGATGCGCCGATCACCGCGTGGTTGCCATAGAAGCAGGCCGCGTCCTGGCTGATCATGTCCAGCGGCTTGCCGGTGGCGCACCATGCCGTTCCGTAAACGGTATGCGCATGGCACATCGCTACGATATCGGGGTAGAGTTCATGAACCGCGGCGTGGAGCACGAAGCCCGCGCGGTTGATGGCATACTTGCCTTCGACGACGTTGCCGGCATGGTCCGTCAGCACCAGGTTCGACATCTTCACCTGCGAGAAGTGGACGCACATCGGGTTGGTCCAGTAGAGCTCGGGACGTTCGGGATCGCGGACCGTAAGGTGACCGGCGAAGCCGTAGTCGAAGCCGTGCATGGCAAACGCGCGGACCGCTGCGACCAGATGTTGTTTGCGGTATTCGCGTTCGGCCGCGAAATCCTCGAAAGTCGGAATCTCGGGAAATATCAGGCCTTGCTGCTCGGGCTGATAGACCGATATGCGGGCATCGGTTGTGCGGACCTTGTCGAGCATTTTTCGTTCTCCCCTGGCTTCGTTGTCGCATCATGCGGGCGGCAGGGCCGGTTGACAAACGCACAGTTTTTGACGTCAAGTGAATCAGATTCACCTGGGTGGCCGATGCGCCAGATTCCAAATCTGCACGGGTTGCGGGCATTCGAGGCGGCGGCGCGGCTGGGAAGCTTTCTGTTCGCAAGCCAAGAGCTTCATTTGACGCCATCGGCCATCAGCCACCAGATCAGAGCTCTCGAAAAGCATTTCGGACGCCCGCTGTTCGTCCGGCACAACCGGCAGGTCGAGCTGACCCTGGAAGGGCAACGCCTGTTCACGGCGATCGCCGGCGCTTTCGAAACCATCGAAGCGGCGTGCGCGGAGTTCGCGCCCGGCCCAGGGAAATCCCAGCTGCTATCGCTGCATTGCGCGCCATCCTTTGCCTCGAAGTGGCTGAGCCCGCGCCTCACCGCATTCATGCGGGGACACCCCGACATCAATATTCGCGTGACGGCCAGCGCCGATCCCGTCGATTTTGCGAGGCAGACCGAACTCGATCTGGCCATCGCCTACGGCAAGCCGCCGACGGTTCGCGGGGTCAGCGCCGAACCGCTCGGGGTCGAACGGATCGCGGCGCTTGCGGCCCCGCGGGTGGCAAAGAAGTTTGATCTGACCAGAACGACCGCACCCAGGGGATTGGTCCTGATCGAATCCGCCGTCAGTCCGGTGCGATGGCCGGACTGGTTTTCGTTGAACGGTTTATCGTCGCCGAAGGCCGCCGAGCGGCCGTCATTCGACCGCGGCGCATTATCGGTGTCGGCCGCGGCGCAGGGCCTCGGCTTCGCGCTCGAAAGCACGCGATTTGCCGAGGACGAATTGAAAAGCGGGGAGCTGGTGCGGGCCGGCGGGGGGCGATTGCGCGACGTCAGGCGCGAAATGCATTTCCTGTGTTATCGCACGGCGCAACGGGACCTCAAGAAGATCGTCGCGTTCAGGCGATGGCTGTTGGCCGAGATTGCGGATGGAGCGCCGATGTGATGGGGCAGGCGGAGCTCTAGGATGGGTTAAGCGTCGCACGCTTCGCGAGCGAAGCGTGGTGGGCCCGGCAGGCCTCGAACCTGCAACCAGACCGTTATGAGCGGGAGGGGCCCCGGAAAACCCCTGATAAAATTAGCGAATAGCGCCGCGTTCAATTTGGTTTGTTCACGTTCAGTTGCGGCGTAGCGTTGGTTTAAAGTTGGTTCGAGCGGCTTACCTGCGCCGGGGGGCATAAGCGATACTTTGCCAATGACGACGCGGCGCAGGAGTGTTGGCAGATCGGGCCACTAACTATTGGATTGAAGAGGCCATCGACGCTTGCGTGCTGGCATCGATTACGACCACGTCCATTCTATTGCCCGTCGCCCACTTATTAGTAATTTCATAGGCACGAATCGACACATGACCTGGCTTCAAAAGGACGTTACAAGACAATTCAAAAATCGCTTGATTGTCTTGCCAACCCTTCGTCGTTTGGCAGATTTGGCTGCCCCCAACGTCAATCCCAAAAGTGGTAGATGGGCTTCGGTTTGTCCCTGAAATACTAAAGATAGCTTTTATAATAACGGGGCGCGTCACGTCCGAGGCGAGTAGAGCGTGTACTGAATTATGTGACCTCGCCCCAATGGTGAGCTTCGTCGTTGCATCGGCAGAAGAGCCGAACAAGATTAACGCTGAGCCGAATACTAACAAGCACAACGCTGAGATAAATCCTATCATCATACGGTTCATATCTACCTCCATGAAAAATCGAAGTTTGACATCCATTCAAGTGGGGGGAGATGGACGACAGTAGGAAGAGCCGCTCACAAATAGTTGATTCACTAGAAATCAGTGTCGCCAATGGTTACCCCACCTTGGCGTTGGCTTTTTCGGATATACCCGCAGCCGAAGGTGGCGCTTGCCGCTGTCAAGGGTGGACGATAGCTCAACTGGCCGAGCATCCAATCAGATTACGGCGTGGAAGGCACAGCTCGAAGGGGGCGCTTTCGGAGTTTTTGGACCCGGTGGTATGGCGCCTGCGACGCCGGTGATCGATGTGAAGTCGCTGCATGCCAAGATCGGAAAGTTGATGCTAGGAACGATTTTCTAAAAAAAGCGCTCACCATGGCGGGATTGCTGAGTGCAAAGCGATGATCGACCGTGACACGAACTGCCGATCACTAGGCAGGCGGAGATCAAGACAGATCACTTTATCTCTTCCAGCAACTTCCGCACATCACCCAACAATTCCCCGATCTGCTTCCGTTCCGCGATCGCTTCTGCCGTAAACAGTCCGTGCCGCCGCGCATTCCGGTTTCCCTTCGGCGCGCCGGATCCCGGCGCGCCGCCGTGCTTGCGGCAGCGCTTCTTGCTGCGCATCGCCGGCGCGCGGCACGATCCGCCGGCGCGGGTTTTGGCGCCGCAACGGCGGCTCGTCATCATCGGATGGATATCGGGCGCGGGATTGCTCATGCCTGTGCTTTCCGGCGCTCGCCGTCTCCATTACGCTGGCATGTTGCGTGACGTTGCCGACGATGGCGTTGCCGCCATCCTGCGCAACAACGGCACGCCCGCCGTCACCGTGCAGAACGTGTCGGTGATACCGGGCGCCCGGTCGAGCCGGGCGACGACAGCGGTGATTGTTTCGTCCATCAAGGGCGCGCCTTCGCCATGGCGAGCCGGTGCGACTTCAGTGAGCGGGGATTTGGGCTTTTGGTCGCGCCGAAACGCCCGTGTCATGGGCGGATACAAGGATTGGGCGATGCTGCAAATGTGCCGGTGATTTGCCCGACGTGTCAAACGGCTTTGGCGCTAACCCATGGAAGCCGGCTGCTCCCGTATCTGTACATGGGGTTGTTTTCAACATTTTTGATTTGGAGCCGGTGGGGGGGCAGTCCGTCTACGCCTTCGCTGCGCTCAGGCTACGCCGGACACCACGCTTCGTCCTTCAAGCCCCGCGTGGCTGCGCC
>JAZJYY010000038.1:23072-49833 GCA_040390145.1 Pseudomonadota bacterium | reverse complement strand
CCCCAGAGGCTGGACGACCAGTAGGGATCCCAGTTGTGGTTGAACGCACCACGAAGACCCCAGGCCTTGGTCAGGATGATGCCATTGGTACCGCCCACGCCGGGGAGGTAGACGCCATCGCTGGTGTTACCGAAGCCAACGCTCTGGTAGCCAAGGCCGCTGTTGCCGAACATGGCGAAGCTCGGCGAACCGCCGGAGGTCGAGATGACTTCCTTGGTGTTGCCCTGGGAGTACACTGCGCTGAACTTGATGTCGTCGCCGGCACCGGTCGGGATGTTCTTGATCTGCAGAGCACCCTGCACAGCGAAGCCCCACTTGCTGTCGGGATGACCGCTGATTTCGGACAGGTTGTTCGGAGCGCCACCGGCGCTCAGGTTGTTGTAGGAAGCGTTCACGAGGTGAGCGCCGGCCGACAACTGGAGGAGACCCCAAGCCTGATCGACGCGGATGTTGCCGACGATGTCGGGAGCAGCGATGCCGCCGTAGGCATTGGTGCCGTTGCCGTTGACGTTGACGCCGAGGGCGAGGTTCTGCACCGAAGTACGGTGGAACACGGTCGGATCATCGAGACCGATGGTGCCCGACACGCCGTTGCCGAACTGAGCGGTGTACTGGATGTTGTTGACACCGGTGACGGTGTCATGGCCGCCCATCAGGAACGAGTTGTTGTTGCCCGGATAGCCATTCCACGGCGCAGCGAAGGCCGAGGCGGACTTACCGAAGGTGAACCCAGCGAACTGGATGAACACCATTTCAACCGCGACGTAGCCGCCGCCTGCCGTGGAGAGCAGAGCGTTGTTCAGGCCGTTGCCGGGGAAGTTGGCGGCGGGGTTGCCGGGGTTCGTGGTTCCGAAGTTCTGGAACTGGAAGTCGCCCTGGCCGAAGGTACGGACAACGCCGTAAGCGGTGGCAGTGCGGGTATCGACCGTCAGCGCCATACGCGAACGGGAGTTGAACTGATCGCGGTAGCGATTGCCCTGGCCGGCGTCGCCGGAATAGAACGGCTGGCCGTACACGCCACCATTGAAGGTGGTGTCGATACGAACGTAGCCACCCAGCTTGATGCAGGTGTCGGTGCCCGGGATGTAATAGAAACCGGCACCATACAGGGAGCAGATCCTCACGTACTCGACCGCTTTGGCCTTGACGGGAAGATCAGCTGCCTGTGCCCCACTCATGGCGATGAGACCCGCCGCTGAGCCGAGGATAAGGCTCTTAACCATCTTCATGTTAACCTCCAAGTTGCTCTGTAGGGAAGGTTCCGGATCCGCTGGGTGAAACACCCTAAGGTTGGTTCCCTTGTCCCTTAAAACCCGCTTAGTCGCTTCGCGCCTTCGGACACTCCCGCATCAACGCGAGGGACTTAAGCGAACCACCTAACGGGACGACCTCGGGATGCCCCCCTCCGTCGCAAGGTCACAATTACCGAACACTTCTGCACACGCAACAAAGGAACGCTTCGGAACGGCATGACTCAGGCTGTTTCTGGACGGGTGTTGCACAAATAACACGCAACCGTGATCCAGCTTTCTCTGTAAGCTATTGTTCTACAACACTAATTTAGAGAAGTTCCATTTGACCCGTCGACCACGGCGAAAGCGGCGCCCCGCGCCGCCTCCCCTCCCCGAGCCTCGACTCCCGCCGAATCGAGCGCTCGGAACGATCGATTCCACCTCGAAACGACGCTCGGCTCGGCCGATCGCGGCATTCTGTCATCTGACTGATGGAATCCTCGCGTAGAGCGTCACGCAAACTCGGTTGCGACGCGCGCCCCCCGCCTCGCACGGTCCGACTCCCGATCCCGGTCGCGAACAACGTGTTCCGCACCACAGGCACGACATCTCAGAAAGCCATATTTTCCGGGAACAAATGCTTTGCGCGCGTGCATGGTTTCGATGAAGCGCAGCCGCGTTTCGCATCAATCGAATCGCGATGATGTTGCGGATGATGCCTCGCTGGCGCGCGAGAATTGAATCGTTGGGAACCTGAAGCAGCCGCAAACACACGCGATGCGCGCGCGTCCGAAGCTGCGACGCCTTTGCGGCCCGCAATCAGCTGCAGCCAAGTACCTTGTAAGTGTCAACGCGCGTCAACGGCGGTGAAGACCTGAGCGAGGCGTCGCCGCGCCTTACGGCTACCGGCCTGGCGCCAGCACCTTCAGGAGTGGCGGAGAGGAAGGGATTCGAACCCTTGATACAAGTTTCCCCGTATGGCGCTTTAGCAAAGCGCTGCCTTCAGCCACTCGGCCACCTCTCCGTTGCCGGTCTTATGCCTTGAATCGACCGGCAGGGTCAAACCGGAAGGTATGTGTGTCCCGCGTGCCACGGGTCGCTGCACACATATAAAGACAGGCTGCGCAGCCCGCGACAGGGGGAGTTTCCCCTTCCCTCGCCGCCGGCATCAAATATAGATCACGGATCCTGTCGGCGGCCATGGAGCATGGCGTGACGTCCAGTAAAGACAATGCAATGACGCTGACGTTCCGCTGTCCGGCGGAACTCGAAGGCGTGCTGCCACCGCCGGTGCCGGCGTCTTCAGCCCTTCCCGCCTGGCTCAAGACGATGCCATCGCAGGCGTTCAACACGTTGAATGGCCGCGATGAGAACACCGTCAAGCGCTGTCCGCCGTTCGTCGACGCCATGACCACAGGCTTCCTGATCCCGCTGATCTGCGACCTCAGGGTCGAGAACGGCGAATTCACCTGGGACAACGAAATTCCGCCGGGCGGCGCGGTCAGCTTCTCGCGCTCGCCGGTCGGATTTCACGATGGCAGCCAGGTCACAGGCTCACCGCTGTTCGAGGACGACCGCTTCCTGATCAAGTTTCATAATCTCTGGACCATCGAGGCGCCGGAAGGCTACGCGGTGCTGTTCACGCATCCGGCCAACCGTTTCGATCTGCCGTTCACCACGCTGACCGGACTGGTCGATTGCGACCGCTATCACGACAACTGGATTCATTTTCCGGCGCACTGGCACGATGCCGGCTTCAACGGCGTGCTGCCGAAGGGCACGCCGGTCGCGCAGTGCATGCCGGTGAAGCGGGAAAACTGGGTGGCGCGCACCATGCCGTTCACCGCGGAAGAGAGTCAGCGGGCGCATGACCTCACCACCGCAATCGATCGCGAGCCGGGCCTCTACCGCCGCCAGTTCCGCGCCTGAACTTTCAACCGCGCAGGAATTTTTCGGCCGCGCTCGGCCGCAGGAAAAAACGACCGCGCGAGGAAATCGCCAGCGACATGATCGCCCGGCCGAACAGCTCCGGTCTTTCCTGCGTCGCCATCCGAATGCTCGCCTCGCCGGCGTCGCGCTCCCCCATTTCCAGCAGACACCTTCCCAACTCCGCCCGCGCGAGGGCATCATCGGGCCGCAGCGCCACGACGCGCCGAAAAGCTTCCGCCGCGGCCGCGTATTCGCCATCCAGCAGCATGACGTGAGCGAGCCCGGTCAGAAGGTCAGGCCGGTCCGGCGCCACCTTGAGGGCTCGCAGCACCAGTTCGCGGGCCTTGATCCGATCGTTGCGCTTGAGATGAAGCGCGGCAAGCTCCCTTTGCATGTCGACGGCGTCAGGCGCCAGTGCAAGGCCGCTTTCGAGCGCCGCCATGGCCTCCTCGAACCGTCCGGCTCTTGCCAGCTGAATGCCATGCTCCAGAAATGCCGGCGGATATGGCGGTCGCCTCGCGCTGGCCCGGCGCAATTGTTCGAGCGCCTCGTCGCGGCGTCCGGTGAGCGCGAACGCCGCGCCCAGCAAGGTCTCGACAACGGGATCCTCGCTGCGCCGTGCGGCCTTTTCCAGCGGCGCGATCGCCTCATCGCCGCGGTTCTGCATCAGCAGCGCCTGACCGAGGATCTGCGCCGCACGCACGTTGCCGCGATTGGCCTTCAAGACCTCGGCGGCGATGCGCTCAGCCTCGCCGGGACGCTGCATGCCCAATGCAAAGCTGGCGCGCTCCAGCGCCTGGTCATTGGCGTTCGGCCGTCCGGGACCGGCAGGAAATGGCGGGCGTTTCGACATCGGCCGCGACGATAAACCAAAACCCGGATTACGCCAGCGGCCCGCCGCCTGGTTGCGGTTGAAACCCCTGATACGCGGCGGTGGCGCAACCAGATCTTCGTTGCATATAATCGGGGAGCTGAGGCGCTGATGCCGGGTGGGCAGTCCGCCCGTCGTTCCCGGGCGGATCTGGATAGCTGTGCGATGATGACGAGACTTGCCATCTCCGGTTATCGATCCCTGCGTGATGTCAGGGTGACACTGGGCGCGCTCAATGTGGTGACCGGCGCCAATGGCAGCGGCAAGTCGAGCCTCTATCGGGCCCTGAAACTGCTGGCAGACATCGCACAGGGCCGCATCATTCAGTCACTGGCCGCCGAAGGCGGCCTGCAGTCGACGTTGTGGGCCGGCCCGGAAGCATTTTCGCGGGCCATGAAAGCCGGCAAGCAGCCGGTGCGAGGCGTGGTGCGGAAGAATCCGATCAGCCTGAAGCTCGGCTTTTCCGGCGACGATTATGGCTACGCCATCGACCTCGGACTCCCCAGTTCGGGCATATTCCTGAACGACCCAGCGATCAAAGTCGAAAGCCTCTGGACCGGCGAGCGACTGGGCCGGTCCAACACTTTTGCGGCTCGAACCGGCCCCCTCGTGCGGATACGAGACGACAATGGCGAATGGCGGGAAGCCTACCGGGATCTCGAGGCGTTCGACAGCATGATGACCCATTGCAGCGACACGCGCGAAGCGCTGGAACTGTTGCTGCTGCGGGAGCGGATGCGAGACTGGCGATTTTACGATCACCTTCGGACGGATCGGGATGCGCCGTCGCGCAAGCCGCAGGTCGGCACCTACACCCCGGTGCTGGCCAGCGACGGCTCCGATCTGGCAGCCGCCATCCAGACTATCCGTAGAATCGGGAATGCCCGGCAGCTGGACGCCGCGGTCGCCGACGCATTTCCTGGCGCTGAAGTCCACGTGAGCAGCAGCGACGGATATTGCGAACTCGAAATGCGACAGCACGGCCTGCTCCGGCCGCTCAAGGCTGCCGAACTGTCGGATGGCACGCTGCGCTACCTCCTGCTGGTCGCAGCGTTGCTCTCGCCGCGACCGCCGACACTGATGATCCTCAACGAACCCGAGACCAGCCTGCATCCCGAGCTGTTGCCACCGCTGGCGCGGCTGATCGAACAGGCCGCCAAACGCTCGCAGGTCGTGGTGGTCTCACATGCCGCGGCGCTGGTTTCCGCGCTCGAGGCTGACGCCGATTGCGCGCAGATCCTCCTGGAGAAGGATCTTGGCGAAACCGTCGTCAGGAACAGCACGCCACCGCAATGGACGTGGCCATCGCGGTGATGGCCTGCGAGTTTCCCTGCGGGTTCCCTAGTGCGCCGTGATCCAGGCGCGGGCCTCGCGCTGTGCCATGGCGATCTCGACCTCGGACATCAGCGCGGCGACCTCGCGACGCAGCTCGATGGCTTCCGTACGCCCCTTCAGCGCGGCGAGATTGAACCATTTGTGCGCGGCGACCAGGTTGACCACGCCGGAACGCCCGCTCGCCCAGTACAGGCCGCGCTCAAACAACACGTCCGGGATCGCGGTCGCCTGCACCGGTACGGCCGCATCCAGATCGATTTGTCCCTGAAACATCTGACATCCCCTTTTTGATTGTTGGCCGCCCTCCCCCGAGCGCGGCTCCCGTCCACTTGTTAAAACGCCCCGTCGTCCCTCGCCGTTTGCCGGCATGTTGGGATGATCATGACCGATCAAAATTGAAGGGCGGTTTAAATTTCGCGATGAATGCGTCGTAAACGCCCGATCGGCGCCGCAGAGGACGGAATTGCAGAAGTGCCTGTGTCATGCGGGTTTCCGCGCGCCTGCGGAATTCGGTTTACCGTGGCATTTCGCGAAACGATAACCATCGCAGCGATCCGGGGCCCGGATGCCGGGTAACGCCGCCATTGTTGCGTTCGAAGGGACCGGTCCGGGCTCCGCGGAGCGGCAACCGCGCCGCCGCTGTTCAGGACACGAAAAATCGCCTGCCGCGCGATGCGCCGCAGGTGGTCAGACCGACGATATGGGAAATTTAGGAGCTGGCGCGCCGCGCATCTTCGGCGGCGGCGGAAAGAACGAGGGCGTCGGCGAACACGTCAGGACCAGATTTCACTTCAATCTCAGAAGCAATGGAGACTTCGAGACCGCCGGTGAAATTGCGGACCATTAGATCCGCACCGAACGAAGAAAACCTGTTTCTTCTGCCGGACCGGTTTTCGAAAGAGCGAGCTCTCTTGAAAGAACGATCCAGCCGTTTGACCTGATGTCTCGCCGACACCCTCTTTCGTCGATGGAGCCGCCTGAGGCTCTAGGGACGTGCCGGCATCAAGCCGCCGGCAATTTTTCAGAAGTGAAAATTCACTTCTTCTTCTTGGCGACCTTCTTGGTCTTCTTTGCAGTCTTCTTCACTGCGCTCTTCGCCTTCTTCGCCTTCTTAGCTTTCTTGGCCATGTTGCCCTCCGATGTAGAGATGACTAATCGCTGCGTGCACTCGGGAATCGAAATGCACGCATTCCGAATACACCAACACATGCAAAAAAACAGTGTCTCGCTTAAGGAAGTGTTGACGCGCGGGAAAACGTGCGCGCACGCGTCTTGATCGACGACACTCCCCTACATTTCCGCGACGATGCGGGAAGTACGCGAAAACGCTGCATCGGCGAATGTCAATATCGCTGCAAATACTATAACTGAAGGTGTTTCCGTTATTCACCGAGGGCGATGACGATGCACGATGGAGGTCATCGCGACTCACCTTGGCAGGTTGAAAACGCCCTGCGCGGACTCTGAGTCGCAATTTTTGGCAACAAATAAATTTTCGTGGCTACACGCTTTGCGTCTCATCGCCGCTCGCCAAAACCGGATTTTTGAGCGAATCGCCGGCCCCTGATTCGCGGCGCGAACGGCCGGCTTGCGCGATGCGTCGCCGCTCATGGTGAACGATCGGTGTACGCGTCGATCGCGAAGCGCGACGGCGACGATGCCGCCGCCGTCACATCGCGCGCCCGTTCAGATGCCGAGCTTGGACTTCAGGAGATCGTTGACGGCCTGCGGGTTGGCCTTGCCGCCGGATGACTTCATCACCTGGCCGACGAACCAGCCGGCGAGCTGCGGCTTGGCGCGGGCCTGCGCCACCTTGTCGGGATTGGCCGACATGATCTGGTCGATCACCTGCTCGATCGCGCCGAGATCGGTGACCTGCTTCATGCCGCGGCTCTCGACCAGCGCGCGGGGATCGCCGCCCTCGGTCCAAACGATCTCGAACAGGTCTTTTGCGATCTTGCCCGAGATGGTGCCCTCGCCGATCAGGTCGACGATGGCGGAAAGCTGTCCGGATGACACCGGCGAAGCCGTAATATCCCGGCCTTCCTTGTTGAGGCGGCCGAACAGTTCGTTGATCACCCAGTTGGCGGCGAGCTTGCCGTCGCGGGCCTTGTCGGCGAGCCCGCCCAGCACGGTCTCGTAGAAGTCCGCGCTCTCGCGTTCCGCCACGAGCACGCCGGCGTCATAGGGCGACAGACCGAAGTCGGCGATGAAGCGCGCCTTCTTCTGGTCCGGCAGTTCCGGCAGGCCGGCCTTGATCTCGGCGACCCAGGCCTCGCTGAACTCCAGCGGCAGCAGGTCGGGATCCGGGAAGTAACGGTAGTCGTGCGCCTCTTCCTTGGAGCGCATCGAACGGGTCTCGCCCTTGCCGGGGTCGTAGAGCCGCGTCTCCTGCTCGATGCTGCCGCCGTCCTCGATGATTTCGATCTGGCGCCGCGCCTCGTATTCGATGGCGTCGCCCATGAAGCTGATCGAGTTCATGTTCTTGATCTCGCAGCGGGTGCCGAGTTCGGTGGCACCGGCCTTGCGAACGGAGACGTTCACGTCGGCGCGCAGGCTGCCCTTCTCCATGTCGCCGTCGCAGGTTCCGAGATAGCGCAGGATCGAGCGCAGTTTCGTCACATAGGCCTTGGCCTGCTCGGCATCGCGGATGTCCGGTTTCGAGACAATCTCCATCAGAGCGACGCCGCAGCGGTTGAGATCGACGAGGGACAGCGACGGTGACTGGTCGTGCAGCAATTTGCCGGCGTCCTGCTCCAGATGCAGCCGCTCGATGCCGATGGTGGCGGTCTTGCCGCCGCCGAGCTCGACCACGACCTCTCCCTCGCCGACAACAGGCGACTTGTACTGGCTGATCTGGTAGCCCTGCGGCGAGTCCGGATAGAAGTAGTTCTTGCGGTCGAACACCGAGCGGCGGTTGATCTGCGCGTTGAGGCCGAGCCCGGTCCGGACAGCCTGCCTGACGCATTCCTCGTTGATCACGGGCAGCATGCCCGGCATCGCCGCGTCGACCAGCGAGACATGGCTGTTCGGCTCGCCGCCGAACTCGGTCGAGGCGCCGGAAAACAGTTTTGACTTCGAGGTGACCTGGGCGTGGACTTCGAGCCCGATCACCATCTCCCAGTCGCCGGTGGCGCCCTTGATCAATTTACCGCTTGCCGCACTCATGCTCTTCCTCCGAGCAATGACAAAACCATCCGCTCCCATTCGGTCTCGATCGCATCGGTCGCGACCGGCTTATTGGCCTGGCGGTACCAGTAACCGGCGTTGCCAAGGTCGCCCTCGACCCGGTGCAGATAGGCATGCACCCAGGCGCCGTCAGCGCTCGCCTCGTCCTGGGCGATGCCGTGCGCCCGATCCCAGTTGCCCTTGGCGGCCCACCACAATGCCGCCAGCGGCGCGGCAAGACCGGGCACCGGGGCCGCGCCCGACAGGCTGGCTTTGAATTCGGCCATCGTCACCACCACCTCGCCGGCGTGAAGCGTCCCGCCGCCTGCTCGATCACCTCGCCGAGCGAGAACAGCGTCTCTTCATCGAACGGACGGCCGATCAGCTGCAGGCCAAGCGGCAATTGCTGCGCGTCCCTGCCGGCGGGAACCGCGATCCCCGGCAGCCCCGCCATGTTCACCGTCACCGTAAAGATGTCGTTGAGATACATCTCGACGGGATCGAGGTTGGCGCCGATTGCGAACGCCGCCGACGGCGTCGCTGGCGTCAGGATCGCGTGGATGCCCTTGGCAAAACAGTCCTCGAAATCCTTCTTGATCAGGGTGCGAACCTTCTGCGCGCGCAGGTAATAGGCGTCGTAATAACCGGCCGAGAGCACATAGGTGCCGATCATGACGCGGCGGCGAACTTCGGCGCCAAACCCCTCGGCGCGGGTGTTCTCGTATTGCTCGCCGATCGTGCGGCCGGGGACCCGCAGGCCGTAGCGCACGCCGTCGTAGCGCGCCAGGTTCGACGAAGCCTCGGCGGGGGCGATGATGTAATAGGCCGGCAGCGCGTATTTGGTGTGCGGCAGCGACACGTCGACCAGTTCGGCGCCGGCGGCCTTCAGCCAGGCGGCCCCCTCGGCCCACAGCTTTTCGATTTCCTGGGGCATGCCGTCGAGGCGGTATTCCCTGGGGATGCCGATCTTCATCCCCTTCACGGATTTGCCGATCGCCGCCTCGTAGTCCGGCACCGCGCGGTCGACCGAGGTGGTGTCCTTGGGATCGTGGCCGGCCATCGAACGCATCAGGATCGCGCTGTCGCGCACCGTGCGCGCGATCGGCCCGGCCTGATCGAGCGAGGATGCGAACGCCACGATGCCCCAGCGCGAGCAGCGCCCATAGGTCGGCTTGATGCCGACGGTCCCGGTCAGCGCCGCCGGCTGACGGATCGATCCGCCGGTATCGGTTGCGGTCGCCCCCATGCAGAGCAGCGCCGCCACCGCCGATGCCGATCCGCCGGACGAACCGCCGGGCACCAGCGCGGTGTTGGCGCCCTCGCGCCGCCACGGATTGACCACCGGGCCGAAGCACGAGGTCTCGTTCGACGAGCCCATCGCGAACTCGTCATTGTTGAGTTTTCCCAGCATGACGGCGCCGTCGCGCCAGAGCTGCGAGGTGATGGTGGATTCGTAAGGCGGCACGAAATTGCCGAGGATCTTGGAGCACGCAGTGGTGCGCACGTCTTTTGTCGCGAACAGGTCCTTGATCCCGAGCGGAATGCCGGCCAACGGGCCGCCCTCGCCTCTGGCGATCTTCGCATCGATCGCGCGCGCCATGGCGCGGGCCTGATCCGGCGTCTCCAGCACGAAGGCATTGAGGACGCGCGCGGCCTCGATCGCGCCGAGATGGGCGTCGGTCAGTTCGAGCGAGGTAAAGGATTTGCTGGCGAGACCGTCCCGGGCCTCGGCGAGCGTCAGCGATGTCAAATCAGTCATTTATCAACCGGGCTGCAGAAGAACGGAGACAACGTCTTGTCGTTGGCCGGATCATCCTGTTTGCGGGTCTTTTCGGAGGCTTCGAGCGCGTCGAGCACGGCGTCCATCGCCTTGTCGGGATCGGCGGCCTTGCCCTGCCGCTCCATCGCGTCGAGGTAGTTCATATAGGCCTGATAGGCCTTTTCATCGTCGCAGAGGAGACACATCGGATTTCCAGTCTCAATAGATAGAACTACTCAACGACTTTCGGCACCAGAAAGAAGTGATCGTCGGTGGCCGGCGCGTTGCGGACGATATCGTCGGCGATCTCGCCGTCATTGACCACGTCGGCGCGTTTCTTCATTTCCATCGGGGTCACCGAGGTCATCGGCTCGACGCCGTCGACATTGACCTCGCTGAGCTGCTCGACAAACGCCAGCATCGCGTTCAGTTCGCCCTGCAGATGGGGAACTTCGTCGTCGGTAACCGCAATCCGCGCGAGATGCGCGATACGGCGGACGGTGGCGGCATCGACGGACATATAAGGCCTCTGGCGGGGAATTCAGCCCGCCGTATAGCAGAGGCTCCTTTTGCGCCGCAACCGTGGCGGCGGCCTTCTCAGCCCGCCATCCGGCTCAGCCGCGCCAGGGCGGCGCCGGCCAGGGCCCGGGTCAGCTCCGCGGCGGGCATTTCACGGCCGAGCCGCACCGCCTGCCCGGCCCACAGATTGGTGAAATCGACCTTGCCCAGCTTTTCGGCAGCCGCCTTCAGCGGTCCAAGTGCCGTGGCCGAATGCGGGAATGCCGGGGCATCCGGCGAGATCGGGCCGACTTCACGCATCACCCGGTTGGCCACCCCGCGCGCCGGACGCCCGGTCATCACATTGGTGATGACGGTGGAATCGTCGCGCGCCTGTGCCAGCGCCAGCCGCGCCGGCGCGATCACCCTGGACTCCGGGCAGCGCAGATAGGCGGTGCCGATCTGCACGCCGGCCGCCCCCAGCGCGAACGCCGCCGCGATGCCGCGCCCGTCGGCGATGCCGCCGGCCGCGATCACCGGCACCTTCACGGCGTCCACCACCTGCGGCACAAGCGCGAACGTGCCGGGCTGCTCATGGATATTTTCGGTCAGAAACATGCCGCGATGGCCGCCGGCTTCGGCGCCTTGCGCGATGATGACGTCGGCGCCGTTCTCCTCCAGCCAGATCGCCTCCCGCACGATGGTCGCCGACGACATCACGATGCAGCCGGCCGCCTTGACCCGCTTCAACAGCGCGGGGTCCGGCAAGCCGAAGTGAAAGCTAACGATCTCGGGCTTCAGCTCCTCGACCAGCGCGCACATCGCCTCATCGAACGGCGCGCGGTTGGCGGCATTGACCGGTGCCGCCGGATCGACACCCAGTTCGCTGTAATAGGACGACAGCCGTGTCTTCCAGCCGGCCTCGCGCGCCGAATCCGCCGCGACCGGGGTGTGGCAGAAGAAGTTCAGATTGACCGGCGTCGCGACGCGCTGGCGGATGATATTGACCTGCTCGCGCGCCTTCTCCACCGAGATCATTGCACACGGCAGCGAGCCCAGCGCGCCGCCCTGCGCCGCCGCGATCACGAGATCGGCGTCCATGATCCCTGCCATCGGCGCCAGCACGATGGGAAATTCGGTCTTGAAGAGGTCTAGGATTCGGCGGTCCGGCCACATGATGCTGTCTCTCTCTCGTTGACTTTCTTCCCCTCTCCCCTTGTGGGAGACGAGACGAGCGAAGCTCGCTCTTGGGTGGACGCGAGGCGCAGCATCGCGGCCGGGTGAGGGGTTTCCATCAACGAGTCTGCCCGCGGATGGAGACCCCTCATCCGGCGCGGACGTTGTCCACGCCACCTTCTCCCACAAGGGGAGAAGGAAAAACTCGACTCGCGGAATTACGCCGCCCGGACAATATCTGGTCGGCCTCGGCGACGATACGATCGATGATGTCGGCGGCCGGCGGGATGTCATGGATCAGCCCGACGGCTTCGCCGGCGATCACCGCGGCGACATCGAAATTTCCGGCGGCTTTTGCCGCGGCATAGTCTGACGCGACCGCCTTCACATTCTGCAGCAGTTCGATTTCCCGGCCCATCCAGCGGCGCGCATGATCGTTGATCAGGCAGCGCCCGTTGAACGGCGCCGGCCAGACGTTGTTGCGCGACAGGTCGAAGATGATGCCGCGCGTGGTCGTGCCGGCCCTGGCGGCGCAGATGCGCCGCTTGGCTTCCTCGGCGCCGTCGCATTCCTGGCTGGCATAAAATCGCGTGCCCATCAGGATGCCTGACGCGCCGAGCATCATCATCGCCGCCAGCCCGCGGCCGTCGCCGATGCCGCCGGCGGCAACGACGGGCACGCGGCCGGCCGCCAGATCGACAATCGCCGGCACGATATCGATGGTGGTGCGGGACGCGCCATGCCCGCCGGCCTCGGAGCCCTGCGCGATCAAGATATCGGCGCCGGCATCCAGCGCCTGCTGCGCCATGACTTCATCCTGAACCTGGCAGATCAGCAACGCGCCCGCCGCCTTGATGCGGGGCGCAAACGGTTTGGGATCGCCGAACGACAGCATGATCGCGCGCGGCCGCACGGCCAATGCGACGACCAGCAGGTCGGGCTGTTTTGCCAGACTCCAGGTGATGAAACCGACGCCGAAAGGCGCGGCCTGCTGCTCGAGTTTTTTCGTCTCCTGCTCGAGCCAGCTTCGTTCGCCATAACCGCCGCCGAGAATGCCAAAGCCCCCGGCCCGGCTCACCGCCGCCGTCAGCCGCGCCCCGGCGATCACGTCCATCGGCGCCGAGAGCACCGGATGGCGGATGCCCAACAGGCCGGCCAGCGGCGTCTCGATCGACATGCTCATCCCTCGGTTCTGGACAGCCACTGTAGGTCCGGCTAGCATTCTAAATAAATGATTTCTAGAGAACGCTGCCATCTCTCAAATGAAACGGAGCCGACGCCGTGGAATTGTCCGACCTGATGACATTTTCGACCGTCGCGCGCCTCGGCGGCGTCACCCGCGCCGCCGACGAACTCAACACCGTGCAATCCAACATCACGCAGCGGGTCAAGGCGCTGGAGGCCGAAATCGGCACGTCATTGTTCGAGCGGCACAGCCGCGGCATGACGCTGACCGGCGCCGGCCGCCGCCTGCTGCCCTATGCGCAGCGGCTGGCAGCGCTGGCGCGCGAAGCGGTGCTGGCCGCGCGCGAGGATGGCGAGCCGAAAGGACCGCTATCGATCGGCTCGATGGAAACCACCGCCGCCGTGCGGCTGCCCGCGCTGCTCGCGGAATTTCACCGGCGTTTTCCCGCGGTGCAATTGAGCCTGCGGACCGCGCCGACCGCCGATCTGGTCGCCGCCGTGCTCGACGGTTCGCTCGACGGCGCCTTCGTCGCCGGCCCGATCGCGCATGCCGAACTCACCGGCGTGACGGCATTTCGGGAAGAGCTGGTGCTGGTGACGGCGCGCCGCTGGGCCAGCCTCGCCGCGCTTCGCGCCGGCACGCCGGAATCCGGACCGACCGCGCTGGTGTTTCGCACCGGCTGCAGCTACCGGCAACGGCTCGAGCAGTTGCTGACGGAGTTCGGATGGCCCTCCGCCGCGCGGTTCGAACTCGGCACGCTCGACGGCATGATCGGCTGCGTCGCCGCCGGCATGGGCGTCACGCTGCTGCCGCGCGCCGTGGTCGAACGCAACGACCAGAGCGGCAACATCCGCATCCACCCGCTCAGCCCGGCGCAGTCGCAGGTCGACACCCTCTTCATCCAGCGCCGCAGCGCGCATCAGTACAGCGCCCTGCAAGGTTTTGTCGCCTGCCTGCAGAGCAACAGACAGGTCATTGCCGCCTGAGACCGGCGGGTATTCCGCGCGGCGAAAAGCGCTGTCATTAATTTGCGGCAAATTGACCGGGTATTTCGCGCTTGCGAATGCCGGGTTGCATCGCGGTCAACATTCGCGTCGAAAACTTTGGACGCCGCGCGCCACTACGTTAGGATGAGGCGCTAGCCACCACAACGATAACGTCAAACACCTGGGAGGAACTGCGATGCTGAGGGCAATCGTACTGTGCTGTTCTGTCGCCGTGTTGGGTACGGTCGGAACCGCGAGCGCACAGGACTGGACCAAATCGAAATGGGGACCGAACGACGAGATCGGCGCCGCCAACTACATGAAGCCGGAGCTGGTCGTGAAGGCCGCGTCGCTGGTGAAGACCGGCAAGACCTACGCCCTCGGCATTCCCGTCGATTCCAAGACGCCGGCCTACCCGCCGCGCGCCTTCAGGATCACGGTCGTACAGCCCGGCCAGGCCGGCAGTCCAGGCCTCGGTCCCAACAAGGCGACCTACAATGACGACCTGCTCGACGGCTGGGTCGGCGTCGGCAGCCAGCTCGACGGCCTCGGCCATCTCGGCATCGAGCACGTCTACTACAATGGCAACAAGCTGCTCGATTTCGCCGATCCCACCGGCCTGAAGAAGCTTGGCATCGATAAAGTCCCGCCGATGGTCACCCGCGGCGTGCTGCTCGACATGGCCGCGCATTTCAACACCGACATCGTCAAGGAAGGCACTGCCTTCAACGTCAAGGAGATCGAGGAGGTCGCCAAGAAACAGGGGGTTGAAATCCGCCAGGGCGACGTCGTGCTGTTCCATACCGGCTGGCTCAGCCTGATCGGCAAGGATGACAAGCGCTACGGCGGCGCCGAACCCGGTCTCGGTGTCGAAGGCGCCAAATATCTCACCGGCAAGGGCGTGGTCGCGGTCGGCGCCGATACCTGGGGCGTCGAAGTGGTTCCCTTCGAGTCCAAGAACCTGTTCGAAGTGCACCAGATCCTGCTGGCGATGAACGGCACCTACATCCTCGAAAACATGGACACCGCCGAACTCGCCAAGGACAAGGCCTATGAGTTCCTGTTCGTGCTCGGCCAGCCGCGCTTCAAGGGCGGCGTCCAGAGCATGATCAACCCGGTGGCGATCCGGTAGGTGTAGTGGCGAAGCACAGTGCCCACCTCTCCCATCGGGAGAGGTCGAATTGCGAAGCAATTCGGGTGAGGGGTTAAGCTCGATCGGTGTTCGTAACCCCCTCACCCGGCGCTATGCGCCGACCTCTCCCCGGCGGGGAGAGGTGAAGGAAGTGCCTTTGCATGCGTGGCGCGGCGCGTGTTAAGCGAACGCCATGCCTGCTCTCATCCTGCCCCTGATCGAAGCTGTCGCGCACTGGCCCGAACGCGGCGCGCTCATCGGCCTCGACCTCGGCACCAAGACCATCGGCGTCGCGGTGTCCGATCCCGACCGCCGGCTCGCGACCGGGGTCGGAACCATCCAGCGCAAGGCGTTCACGTCGGATGCGGCGCGGCTGATCGCGATCGCCGCCGAGCGCGGCGCGGTCGGCTTCGTGCTCGGCCTGCCCGTCAACATGGACGCCAGCGAGGGACCCCGCGCGCAGTCGACCCGGGCCTTTGCCCGCAATTTTTCCAGGCTGACGGATCTCGCGATCGCCCTGTGGGACGAGCGGCTCTCCACCGCGGCGGTGGAGCGGGAGTTGATCGGAACCGACATGAGCCGGGCCCGGCGCGCCGAGGTGATCGACGAACACGCCGCGATCTACATCCTGCAGGGCGCGCTCGACCGGCTGATGACGCTCCACGACAGCCGCAGGGGCCGCTGAATATGGCGCTGGTCATGGCGGCGCTGCTGCCGGTGTTCCTGCTGATCGTGCTGGGATTCATCTTGAAGCGGAGCCTGCTGCGGCTGGAGACGCAATGGCACGGGCTGGAACGGCTGACCTATTACGTGCTGTTCCCGGTGCTGCTGGTCCAGACCCTCGTCAAGGCCGATCTCGCCACGGTTCCGGTCGCCGGCGTCGGCGGCGCATTACTGCTCTCGGCGCTGCTGATGTCGCTGTTGTGTCTGGGCGTGCGGCCGCTGCTGGCGCGATGCGCGGTCGACGGACCGGCCTTCACGTCGATCTTCCAGGGCGCCACCCGCTGGCAGACCTATGTGGCGCTCTCGGTTTCCGGCAATCTCTATGGCGACACCGGGCTGGCGCTGGCTTCGGTGGCGATGGTCGCGATCATCCCGCTGGTCAATGTGTTCAGCGTTGCCGTGCTGGCGCAATACGCCTCCGCCGAAAAGCAGTCGGTGCGTGCGGTCGCCATGACCGTGGTGCGCAATCCGCTGATCTGGGCCTGCGTCATCGGGCTGGCGCTCAATGTCCTGCATGTGCCGCTGCCGCGGATCTGGCACGAGGTGGCCGACGCGCTCGGCCGCTCCTCGCTGGCGATCGGCCTGCTGGTGACCGGCGCCGGCCTGCAACTGGCGGGGATGTTTCGCCCGAGCCTCGCGGCCAGCGTCGCCGTATTTCTCAAGCTGGTGCTGATGCCGGTGCTTGCGATCGCGCTGGCGCTGCGGTTCGGCGTTACCGGTTCCAGCCTCGCGATCGTGGCGGCGTGCGCGGCGGTGCCGACGTCGGCGAGCGCCTATGTGCTGGCGCGCCAGATGGGCGGCGACGCGCCGCTATTGGCGCAGATCATCACGCTGCAGACGATTTTGGCGGCGGTCACCATGCCGATCGCGATCGCGCTGGTGGCGTAACCGTCATTGCGCCCCCGCCAGCCAGATGCTCTGCAGCGTCGCGGCGAAATTGTTGAGGCCGTGCAGGACCACCGTCAGCCAGGTCGAGTGATAGCGATAGCGCAGCCAGCCGAACAGCAGGCCGATGGAAAATACCTGGCCGAAAAAGAACCAGTCGTACTGCAGATGCAGCCCGGTCCACACCAGCGCCGACAGCACGATCGCGCCGGGCACGCCTAAAAACGATTCCGACCAGCCGCGATAGAGAAAGCCGCGCGCGAAAAACTCCTCCGAGATCGGGGCGGCGACACAGAAGGCGAACATCAGCAGCCACAGCGCGCCGTCGGCGCGCGCCGATTTCAGCACGTCGACCATGAAGCCGGGCGCGACCTCCCTCCCCAGCCCGCGCGACAGCAGGTCCCAGCCGCCCACCAGCACGACCAGCGCGACGACGCCGATCGCCAGGTGACGCCACGACGGCCAGCGCAGCGCGAGGTAGTCGGGAAACGGCGTGCGCGACAGCCGCGTGGCGATCCATATCGCGCCGAGTGCCGCGGGCATTCCCATGATCACCGAGAGCGAAATCGTCAGGCCGCCGCCGACCACATGGATCGCGGCGGCAAGATCGAATGGCCCCTCCTGCCGGAGGACGAACCAGCCCACCACCGCGAGCTGACCGACAAACAGCATCGCGAAGATGAACAGGCCCCACAGCGTGGTGCCCCAGAATTTCCAGATGCGCGGCGGGTGTGTTGCGGGGGTCACCGTAACAGGTTGGGCCGTGGGATCGAGGGAATCCATCAACTGACTTTCGGCTGGCGCGTGTATCTCAATTCGTCATGCCCGGGCTTGACCCGGGCATCCACGCCTTTCTTCTCACGGAGTTAAAAAGGCGTGGAGGGCCGGGTCATCTGGCGCGAAGACGCGCTTCGCGCTGTTGCCCGGCCATGACGAGTTGGGAATCGTCAGGGCAATGCCCGCGCCAGCAGGCCCCTGATATCATCGGTGGTCAGGTCAACCGCGCCGTACATGCTGGCATGATTTTCACCCAGCCGGGTGGCCGCGAACAGTTCGGCATGGCGCGCCGACACCTGGTTGAGCGCGGCCGCCGCCGCCAGCAGCGCCAGTCTCTCCACCGCCAGCCGTGCGACGCGCTCGCCGTCCGGCCGGCGGAACGCCCTGGCGACGAACGCCACTGCCTCACCCGCGCCCGGCAGGCCCTTGGTTTCGACGGCGAGGCCCTGCAACACCGCCGCAGCCGCCTCGGCCTCGCGCGACAGCGCGCGCAGGACGTCCAGGCACATCACATTGCCGGAACCTTCCCAGATCGCATTGACCGGCGACTCCCGAAAATGCCGTGCCAGAATGCCTTCCTCGACATAGCCGTTGCCGCCGAGGCACTCCATCGCCTCGTACAGAAATCCCGGCGCGCTCTTGCAGACCCAGTATTTGATGGCGGGCGTCAGCAGCCGCATATAGGCCGCCTCACCGGCATCGTGCGGCGCGCGGTCGAACGAACGGCACAGCCGCATCACCAGCGCGATCGATGCCTCGACATCAAGCGCCATGTCCGACAGCACCGCCTGCATCAGCGGCTGATCGGCGAGATGTTTTTGGAACACGCTGCGGTGCCTCGCGTGGTGCAGCGCATGCGCCAGGCCAGAGCGCATCAGGCCGGCGGAGGCAATCGCGCAATCCTGCCGCGTCAGCTGCACCATCTGGATGATGGTGCGGATGCCCTTGCCCTCGTCGCCGACCCGCTGTGCATGGGCGCCGAGAAATTCGACCTCGGACGACGCGTTGGAGCGGTTGCCGAGCTTGTCCTTCAGCCGCTGGAACTGGATCGCGTTGACCGAGCCGTCCGGCTTGAACCGCGGCATGAAGAAGCAGGTCAGCCCATCCTCGGCCTGCGCCAGCACCAAAAACGCGTCGCACATCGGCGCCGACATGAACCATTTGTGGCCGGAGATGCGATAGCCATCGCCGTCGCGCTCCGCCCGCGTCATGTTGGAGCGCACATCGGTGCCGCCCTGCTTTTCGGTCATGCCCATGCCGAGCGTCATGCCGAGCTTTGTCGGCCATGGTACAAAGCTCGGATCATAGGCCCGCGTGCCGATCACAGGCATCGTCTTCGCCAGCAGGTCCGGCTGAACCGCCAGCGCCGCCACCGAGGCGCGCGTCATGGTGATCGGGCACAGATGTCCGGTCTCGACCTGCGCCGCCATGTAGAATTTGGCCGCGCGCACCACTTCCGATGCTCCGCCGGCCGGCCTGCCCTGCGCGTCCCAGGTCGAATTATGCACGCCGGCATGGGCGCTGCGCGCCATCAACTCGTGATAGGCGGGATGAAACTCGACCTCGTCGCGCCGGTTGCCGCGGGAGTCGAACGTCCGCAGCTTCGGCGTGTTCTCGTTGGCGATGCGGCCCCGCGCCGCCATTTCCGACGACCCCCAGTGCTTGCCGAATTCGGAGAGTTCCTTTTCGGCCGACGCGCCGCCATTGGCGGCGACCGCCTCGACCAGCGGCCGGTCGGCGTTGAAGAGATCGACGTCCTCGAACGGCGGCGACTGGTTGAAGACCTCGTGGGTGGCGAATGATGGCTGGGGCATGAGTCGTTTCCTCGGATATCGACGATCATTCTATACCGGAATGAGCCCCAGTAGAGCGGCCGTCATTGCGAGCCAACGGGTCGGCGCAAAGCGCCGCCCGATGACAGGCTCCGCGAAGCAATCCATCGCACAGCAGGCCGTGAAGATGGATTGCTTCGTCGCAAGTGCTCCTCGCAATGACGAATTTTGCGAAATACGTAAGACCTATCTGGCCCCTCGCCTGATCGGAAAATCATACGCCTGCCCGCCGGCGCCCGGCATTGAAAAATGCCACCACTCCTTTGAATAATTGACAAAACCCTGCTTCGCCATCGCCGCCAGCAGCAGGTTACGCCAGCGCCGCTGCTCCGCCGTGATGCTCCGCGCCGCAGTGTGCGATTTGACGTCGGAACAGTCATAGCCGGTGCCCATGTCGACGCTGCCCTCCGGCGCGCGGGCGGCTTCGGGCGCGGTGCAGTCGGCATAGGTTTTGGCGGGATCGAAGGCGGCGGAATTGTCGGCGGCAAGGTCGACCAGCGTGAGGTCGAGGGCTGCGCCGGTGGAATGCTGCGAACGTTCGGCGATGTAGCCCAGCCGGAACAGGTCCTTCTTCGGCAGCGTCGGGTTATAGCGCCGCTCGGCCGGCGTCTCCCTGCCGTTCTGCGCCCACACCACCATGTCGTGCGACGCACGCGCCGGGCGGTAGCAATCGAACATCTTCAGCGACAGCTTCTGCTTCGCCAGTTCCGCCTGAACGGACTTCAGCGCCAGGCCCACGCGCCGCTTCACCACGCATTCGGCCGCCTCATAGCCTGACAGCCTGCGGCCGACGAAATTGTTGGACCCGGCATAGCGGATGTCCTGCTGGATGGTCGGATCGATGTCGCGCAGAAAGACAAAATCGCCGGGCAGCGGTTGTGCCTGCGCCGGGACGGATACGCAGAAGCTGAACGCAAGAATACCGGCGCGTACGCACCCACGCAGCCCGTTCACTGCGCCCGCTCCGAATTGACCAGCAATTTGGTGATTGCCGTGTCGGTATATTTATTGCCGGCCCAGACCTCGTCGATGATGAACTTGACCCAGTAGGCCCGCACCGGTCTGGGCAGCGTCAGCAACTCCGACCCGAAACGATCCGGCACGATCAGCGTCTGGGTTTCGCCCTGCGAGAACACCGCCCGCAGCTGACGGACGCGGTTGTTCTTGTGGAAGATGTCGCTGTTCTTCTGGTAGCCGTTGCGCACGACGATCGAGCGCACCGTGCGCAGGCCGTCGAATTCGATCGCGATCCACTCGCCGATGCCCTGCCCGGCTCGGCCTTCCACCCAAGCCGCGCTCTGCGGCCCCTCGAACAGATTTTCCGGCCCATAGGAACTGCCGAATTGCGGCTTCAGCACCGAACTGACGCAATAAGTCTCGTAGCCGTTGCGCGCGCAGCTTTCGCCCGGCGAACCCGGCCGCGGCGGACGCAGTGCCCGTTCGGTCTCCGGCGGCTTTGCCGCCAGAACCACCGGCGCGGTGGCGGGCTCCCGCACACTTGTCGCGGTCGGTCGCCCCGCGAGGTAGATGCGGCCACCGAGGGTCTGGTCGTAATAGGCCGGGGTCTGCTCGTGCGGCGCCGGCAGGCCGGCGCCATCGGTGGCCTTGAGGGCGAGTTCGGCGACGCGCTCGCGTACCTCGACGGCGAGGTCGCCGAGATGCAATTCCGGCCGCGTCATCTGCTCGGCGAACACCCGGGTGAACACGGAATTGTGCGCGGGATCGTTGCCGCTCAGCCGGTCCAGCGCGGTCTGGCCGATCCCCGCAGAATAGAGCGTGAAGATCCCGCGCGCCGGTTTGGCATCGGCGAGGCCGCGTGTGCTGCCGATCGAGCGACCGGCCGCGCGCGGAAACGGATTGTCGCGGCAGGCGTCGATCACCAGCAGCGCGACGCGGACCGACCTGGCCTGCAACTCCGCGATCAGGTCCGGCTCCGCGATCGAAGCGCCGCGTACCCGCGCTTCGGCGCCCTCCGTCACCGCCGGGACATCGCTCGGAATCAGATAATTGACGCCGGAAATCGCGACACCGTGCCCCGCGAAGAAAAGCGCGGCGGTATCGCCCGGCTGCAACCGCGCCGTGAACTCGGCGAGCTTGTCGATCATGGCCTGGCGGCCGAGATTGGTGCCGACGATGACCTCGAATCCGAGGGACCTCAGGGAATCGGCGATGGTTCCGGCATCGTTGACCGCCTTCTTCAGCTGCCGGTCCGGGCCAAGATTGGGATAGAGGTCGTTACCGATCGAAAGCGCGATCCGCTTCTCGGCCGCCGCCGGCGTCGCCGCAATTGCGCCATAGAACGCAAGACATCCAAGCCAAAACAGGATGTTCAGGGCGATACCGAAAGATCGGGTAAAATGCCGAGTATTTTCCATGGCCTGCATGCGCGCGCCGCAATTTGGGCACCCTAGCCGAAACTGCTCCGTGGCAACACCACCGAATGCGGTTCAGCGTTTTGGCGAAACGCTCGTGGATAAGTCGCCGCGGGGGAATTGACGCTTGCCCCGCCCGGCATCTCTGCCTATAGCTCTCGTTTTAATGACCCCTGTATCGAAATCGACCTTCGTCCTCGGTCACCGGCATCTGCTGGGAATCGAGGGCCTTTCCGCTGCCGACATCACCGGCCTGCTCGACCTCTCCGAGGAGTATGTCGAGCTCAACCGGCAAGTCGACAAGAAGCGCACCTCGTTGCGCGGCCGCACCCAGATCAACCTGTTCTTCGAGGCCTCGACCCGGACCCAGTCCTCGTTCGAACTGGCCGGCAAACGGCTCGGCGCCGACGTCATGAACATGTCGGTGTCGTCCTCGTCGATCCGCAAGGGCGAGACCCTGGTCGATACCGCGGTGACGCTGAACGCCATGCACCCGGATATCCTGGTGGTGCGGCACCATGCTTCCGGCGCGGTGGAGCTGCTGGCCCGCAAGGTCGATGGTTCCGTCATCAATGCCGGCGACGGTGCCCACGAGCATCCGACGCAAGCCCTGCTCGACGCGCTCACCATCCGCCGCAACAAGGGCCGGCTCGAAGGCCTTGTGGTGGCGATCTGCGGCGACGTCATGCATTCGCGGGTGGCGCGTTCCAATATCCTTCTGCTTAACATCATGGGCGCCCGGGTGCGGGTGGTCGCGCCCTCCACCCTGCTGCCGCGCGGCATCGAGCGGATGGGCGTCGAGGTCGCCCGCGACATGCGCGAGGGCCTCAACGGCGCCGACATCGTCATGATGCTGCGGCTGCAGCGCGAGCGCATGAACGGCTCGTTCGTGCCCTCGACCGGCGAATACTTTCACTACTTTGGCCTCGACCAGAAGAAGCTCGCCTACGCCAAGCCGGACGCGCTGGTGATGCATCCGGGGCCGATGAACCGCGGCGTCGAGATCGACTCGATCGTGGCGGACGGCGCGCAGTCGCTGATCCGCGAACAGGTGGAAATGGGAGTGGCGGTGCGGATGGCGGTGCTCGAAGCACTCGCCCGCAACCTGCCGAACGCGTGACATCATGCTGACCGGCCGCCGCCCGATCCTGCTCGCCAATGCCCGGCTGATCGATCCCTCCAGGGATCTGGACGGTCCCGGCGACGTCCTGATCGCCGACGGCGTGATCCGCGATTCCAGGCGCGGCATAGGTGCTGCCGGCGTCCCTGAAGGCACCGACATCGTCAACTGCGCCGGCAAGATCGTGGCCCCCGGGTTGATCGACATGCGCGCCTTTGTCGGCGAGCCCGGCGCCAGCCACCGCGAGACCTTTGCCTCCGCCAGCCAGGCCGCGGCATCGGGCGGCATCACCACCATCATCTGCCAGCCTGATACCTCCCCGGTCATCGACAATTCGGCGACGGTCGACTTCGTGCTGCGCCGCGCCCGCGACACCGCGATCGTCAACATCCACCCGATGGCGGCGCTGACCAAAGGCATGCGCGGCGAGGAGATGACCGAGATCGGCCTGTTGAAGGCCGCCGGCGCCGTCGCCTTCACCGACGGCGACCGCAGCGTCACCAATGCGCAGGTGATGCGGCGCACCCTCACCTACGCCCGCGACTTCGACGCGCTGATCGTGCACCACACCGAAGACCCCAATCTGGTCGGCGAAGGCGTCATGAACGAGGGCGAGTTCGCCGCAAGGCTCGGGCTGATCGGCATTCCCAATGCCGCCGAGGCCGTGATGCTGGAGCGCGACATGCGCCTGGTCGCGCTGACCGGCGGCCGCTATCACGCGGCCTCGCTGACCTGCATCGAATCGCTGGAAATCTTGCAACGCGCCCGCGATGCCGGGCTGTCGGTCTCCGCCTCGGTCTCGATCAATCACCTGACCCTGAACGAAAACGACATCGGCCCGTACAGGAGCTTTCTAAAACTGTCGCCGCCGCTGCGCACCGAGGACGACCGGCTGGCGCTGGTCGCCGCCGTCGCCTCCGGGCTGATCGATGTCGTGATGTCCGACCACAATCCGCAGGACGTCGAGGTCAAGCGGCTGCCGTTCGCGGAAGCCGCCTATGGCGCGATCGGCCTGCAGACGATCCTGCCGGCGGCGTTGCGGCTGATCCACAATGGCGCGACCGACTTCAAGACCCTGATCCGGGCGATGTCGACCCGCCCGGCCGAACTGCTGGGCCTGCCCGGCGGCTCGCTGCGGGCGGGCGCGCCCGCCGACGTCATCGTGATCGACCCCGATACGCCCTGGGTGCTGGATCCCGCCGATCTCAAATCGCAATGCAAGAACACGCCGTTCGACGATTCCAGGTTTTCCGGCCGGGTGGTGCGCACCATCGTCGGCGGCCGCACGGTCTATGAGCATGTGTAGAGCGTTTTCAAGCGAAGTGGACACCGGTTCGCGTCAAGAAAACGCGTCAATAAAAGACTCGGGGAGCCAACGCGATGTCGCCTGAAGCATGGCTGCCGGTGGCGTTGATCCTCGGCTATCTCCTCGGCTCGATTCCGTTCGGGCTGGTGCTGACCAGGCTTGCCGGCACCGAGGACCTGCGCTCGATCGGCTCCGGCAGTATCGGCGCCACCAATGTGCTGCGCACCGGCCGCAAGGGTCTGGCCGCGGCGACGCTGCTTTTCGATGCGCTGAAGGCCACGGTCGCGGTGGTTATCGCGGGCTATTTCGGCGGCCCCAACGCCGCGATGCTGGCGGCGCTCGGCGCCTTCCTCGGGCATCTCTTCCCGGTCTGGCTCAAATTCAAGGGTGGCAAGGGCGTCGCGGTCTATATCGGCGCGCTGATCGGCCTGTTCTGGCCGGCCGTCGTGGTGTTTGGCCTGCTGTGGCTCGCCACCGCCGCGACCACCCGCTACTCCTCGCTGTCGGCGCTGGTGGCCAGTTTCGTCACGCCGCTTTTCTTCTGGTGGTTCGGCCACCCTGCGCTGGCCTCCCTGTTCGCCGTGATGACCATGCTCTTGTTCTGGGCGCACCGCGAAAACATCAAGCGGTTGCAGGCCGGGACTGAAGGGCGGATCGGGGAAAAATAATTTCGTAGGGTGGGCAAAGCGCCCGCCGTCGCTCAACGAGCGAAGGCGGAAGCGTGCCCACCATCTTCGGCCGACGTGGGTGCAGCATGGTGGGCGCGGCGCGAAGAGTGCGCCTTCGCCCACCCTACGATTTTACGATCGCCTCAGCGCCTCTTCGAGAAACCGCGCCGCCTTCAGCGCACCCGCATCGTCGCCGAACCGCGCGACTACCGTCACGCCGACAGGCAATCCGCTCTCGGCCACATATCCAGGAACGTTGACGCAGGGCACGCCCATCAGCGTCCAGAGCCGGTTGAAACGGGGCTCGCCGGTCGAGGCCAGCCCCTTCGGCGCCGCACCCGGTGCGGAAAACGTCAGCAACACGTCGAAATCATCGAACAGCTTCGCCAGCGCCTTGCGGGCGCGGTTGGCGACGCTGCGCGCGGCGTCGTAGTCGGCGGGCACAATCCCCACACTTTCATCGAGCCGTCCGCGCAGCAGCGGCGGCATGTCGGCGTGACGCGTCCGGTACTCCCAGGCCAGCGCCCGGTGCGCCTCGAAATCCTGCAGCGTGGGATGAATCCGCCACGCCTCTCCGACGATGTCGGGCAAGGCCAGTTGGCGCACGGTCGCCCCGGCGCGTTCCGCGGCCTTCGTCGCGAACTGCAGCGCCTCGGCGCCCGCCGCTTCCGGCGCGCCGGCAAAGTCCTGCGTCACGATGCCGATGCGCGGCGTCTCGATCGGGCTACCGAGCTTTAGCTCACCTCTGCCGGTCATGGCCGACAGTCCCTGCGCGAGGTCTTCGACCCCGGCCGCGAACAGCCCGACCGTATCCAGCGTCCACGAAAAACACTTCACGCCGACCGTCGGCAGCATCCGGAACGACGGCTTGATCGCCGCCACCCCGCAGAACGAGGCGGGCCGGATCACCGAGCCGCCGGTCTGCGTGCCCAGCGCCAGCGGAATCATGCCGGCGGCCACCGCCGCCGCCGAACCCGAGGACGATCCGCCCGGCGTATGTGCGGTATTGCGCGGATTGACGGTCGGCGTCGGGTCGGTGGCCGCGAACGCCGTCGTCGTGGTCTTGCCGATGATGGTGGCACCGGCCTGCTTCAGCGCCATCACGACCGGCGCATCCGCGCGCGGCCGAAACCCCCGATAGATCGGCGAACCCATCTCGGTCGGCAGATCCGCGGTATCGATGATGTCCTTGATGCCGACGGCGATGCCACGCAACGGGCCGGCATTTGGCGCGCGGGGATTCTCGGTCCGGCAGACAAACGCGCCGATGGTCTTTTCCCGCGCCTCGATGGCTTCGACCGACTGCGCAATGGCGGCATCAGCGCACAGTTCGCCGCCTTCGATACGGCGCTGCAGATCGGCGAGCGAGATCATGGGTGTTGTTTCCCTTTTGTTTGTCGACAGCTTTTACGGAGCGCGCGGGGATGGGGCAAGCACCCCTCTCGCGTCATTCCGGGGCGATGCGAAAGCATCGAACCCGGAATCTCGAGATTCCGGGTTCGCGCGAAGACGCGCGCCCCGGAATGACGGGCGAATCGAGTTGATCCCACCCTTCGGTTGCGCAAAGCTGTGACCCGCATGGACACGCGTACACCGAGCACCACCCACCTCACCGATGCCGAGCGGATCGACCGGCTGCGGCTGATCCGTTCCGACAATGTCGGGCCGCGTACCTATCGTTCCCTCCTCAATCATTTCGGCAGCGCCCGCACAGCGCTGCAGCGGCTGCCGGATCTGGCGCGGCGCGGTGGCGCCGATCGTCCGGGGCGGATCTGCAGCGAGGAGGATGCGCGCGCCGAACTCGCC
>JAZJYY010000038.1:0-23048 GCA_040390145.1 Pseudomonadota bacterium | reverse complement strand
GCGTCAGCCTGCTGGCGCCCGACGAAGCCGGCTACCCGCCGCGGCTCGCTACGCTGGATGATGCGCCGCCTTTGCTCGGCGTGCGCGGCGCGCAGGATGCGCTGATGCGGCCGATGCTCGCAATCGTCGGCTCGCGCAACGCCTCCGGCGCCGGGCTGAAATTCGCCGGCACGCTGGCGCGCGATCTCGGCGACGCCGGTTTTATCATTGTGTCAGGCTTAGCGCGCGGCATTGATCAGGCGGCGCATCGCGCCAGCCTTGGCGGCGGCACCGTGGCGGCGCTGGCCGGCGGGCATGACCGGATCTACCCGCCCGAGCATGAAGACCTGCTGGCACAGATCCTCGAGTCCGGCGGCGCGGCGATTTCCGAAATGCCGCTCGGGCATGCGCCGCGCGCCCGCGATTTCCCCCGGCGCAACCGGCTGATCTCGGGAGCGGCGCTCGGCGTCGTCGTGGTCGAGGCCGCGCTTCGTTCGGGCTCGCTGATCACCGCGCGCATTGCCGCCGAACAGGGCCGCGAAGTGTTTGCCGTACCGGGCTCGCCGCTCGACCCGCGCGCCGCCGGCACCAACGACCTGATCAAACAGGGTGCGACGCTGGTGACGGAAGCCTCCGACGTCATCAGCGCGGTCGAGCCGATCATGGGACGGCCGCTGCAATTGCGCGAACCGGATGACGAACCGCTCGATGTCGATCCCGAGGCCGGCGACCGCGCGCGTATCGTTGGTCTGCTCGGACCGGCGCCGGTCCTGCTCGACGATCTGATCCGGATGGCCGGCGCCCCGCCGGCGGTGGTGCGCGCCGTGCTGCTCGAGCTTGAACTCGCCGGCCGACTGGAGCGCCACGGCGGCGGTCTGGTGTCGATGATCTAATCGACGGCTAGCTCACCTCTCCACATTCCTTCCGTCGAACTTCGCCCGCGCGATTTCGATTTCCGGCTGATGCTCGTGCGCCCACTTGCCGAGCGCTTCCACCGGCTGCGACAACCCGCGCCCGAGATCGGTCAGCTCATAGTCAACCCGCGGCGGAATGGTCGGAAACACGGTGCGGGTGACGAGGCCGTCGCGCTCCAGTCCGCGCAGCGTCAGCGTCAGCATGCGCTGCGAGATGCCGCCGACCATGCGCTTGATCTCGTTGAAGCGCTTGGGGCCGCCGCCGAGCAGCATGATGACGAACACGCTCCATTTGTCGCCGACCCGCGCCAGGATCGAGGCCACGCCGCGGCAGTCGCTGCCCTCATGTGCGTAGGGCTCGAGGACGGGCACATCGGTGTGCTCAGGTTTCAAAAGTGTGCCCTTGTATCAAAATTGTGCGTTCTTGCGGGGATTGCAGACAGTCACTCATATAGCCCCAGTTACAAACATATACCAAGGGTGACACCTATGAAACTTCTGCATATCGACTCCAGCGTGCTGGGCCCCCACTCCGTCAGCCGCCAGGTTTCCGCCGCCATCGTCGACCGCCTGCGCCAGGCCACGTCTGGCCTGGAGGTGACCTATCGCGACCTCACCATGGTGCCGCTGGCGCACCTGACGGGCTCGCATCTCGCCGCCGGCCAGGGCGCCGTGCCCGAGGCCGCGCTACAGCAGGATCTGGCCGCCGGTCAGGCCGTACTGGAGGAGTTTTTGGCGGCCGACGTCGTCGTGCTGGGCGCGCCGATGTACAATTTCACCATTCCGAGCCAGCTCAAGGCCTGGATCGACCGCATCCTGGTGGCGGGCAAGACTTTTAAATATAGCGCGGCAGGCGCCGAAGGCCTCGCCGGCAACAAACGCGTCATCATCGCAATCTCGCGCGGCGGATTTTATGGCGCCGGAACGCCGGCGGCCGTCGGCGAACACCTGGAAACCTATCTGCGCTGGGTGTTCGGCTTCATCGGCGTGCAAAACCCCGAATTCATTTCCGCCGACGGCATCCAGGTCGGCCCGGAACATCGCGAGAAGGCGCTGGCCGGCGCGCTGCAGGCGGCGACCAATCTCCACGCGGCGTAGCTAGACAGACATTACTGCCCGTCTCCGTGTAACTGCGGCGGCGGGCTGATGCTGTTAAGCGACGCGCAGCTCTCTCTACGTCATTGCGAGGAGCTCTTGCGACGAAGCAATCCATGCTTGCGCGCAACGAAAAAATGGATTGCTTCGCTGCGCTCGCAATGACGTTGACAGAGAACCCCGCCGCCCCCTCACGACAGCTTGCGCTTGCTGCGCAGCCTCACCCGCTCCTCGGCCTCCAGTTGCGCCATCTCGAGCAGGCGGACCAGGACATCGAGCCGGTGGCGCCGCGCCAGCAGCGCCAACTCGGCGACGGTGTCGGCGATGAAGTTGACGGCCTCATCCGGCCCGCCATCTCCCGGCGGTTCATCGGGTGGCGAGACGCCGCCCCGGCCCGGGGGCAAGCGCGTCCGCCGGCGTACTGTCTTGGTCAAAAAGCCACACCTCACCCCGAGCATTTTCGTAAGATACACTCTCTGAGAGCGCAACTACAGGACGCATATTGCAACTCCCATGATACTTTAGCGGGTCCTTTTCGGGCCTTTTCCGCATCAGTTCATTTGACAGGGACGGTCGCACCACCCATGTTCGCTTTCGAAACGCCGACGCGAGTCTCGCGGAACCGGCCTTTACTTTTCCCGTAAGCCATTGGAATGACATGAATATCGTCATTGTCGAGTCGCCGGCGAAAGCCAAGACGATCAACAAATATTTGGGCGCCTCCTACGAGGTTCTGGCCTCCTTCGGCCATGTGCGGGATCTGCCGGCCAAGAACGGATCGGTCGATCCGGACGCCAACTTCCAGATGATCTGGGAGATCGACCCCAAGGCCGCCGGCCGGCTCAACGACATCGCCAAGGCGCTAAAGGGCGCCGACAAGCTAATCCTCGCAACCGACCCTGATCGCGAGGGCGAAGCGATCTCCTGGCACGTGCTGGAAGTGCTGAAGGAGAAGCGCGCGCTCAAGGACCACAAGATCGAACGCGTGGTGTTCAACGCCATCACCAAGCAGGCGGTGACGGAAGCGATGAAGAACCCGCGCCAGATCGACGGCGCGCTGGTCGACGCCTACATGGCGCGCCGCGCGCTGGACTATCTGGTCGGCTTTACCCTGTCGCCGGTGCTGTGGCGCAAACTGCCGGGCGCGCGCTCGGCGGGCCGCGTGCAGTCGGTCGCGCTGCGGCTGGTCTGCGACCGCGAGCTCGAAATCGAAAAATTCATCCCCAGGGAATACTGGTCGCTGGTGGCGACCCTGACGACGCCGCGCGGCGAGACGTTCGAGGCACGGCTGATCGGCGCCGACGGCAAGAAGATTCAAAGGCTCGACATCGGCACCGGCGCGGAAGCCGAAGACCTCAAGATGGCGATCGAGGCCGCCGCTTTCTCGGTTTCCACGGTCGAGGCAAAGCCGGCGCGGCGCAATCCGCAGGCGCCCTTCACCACCTCGACGCTGCAGCAGGAAGCCAGCCGCAAGATGGGCTTTGCGCCGGCGCACACCATGCGGATCGCGCAGCGGCTCTATGAGGGCATCGACATCGGCGGCGAGACCACCGGCCTCATTACCTATATGCGTACCGACGGCGTGCAGATCGACCCTTCGGCGATCACCCAGGCGCGCACGGTGATCGGCGAGGATTACGGCAAGGCCTATGTCCCGGAGACGCCGCGGCTGTACCAGACCAAGGCCAAGAACGCCCAGGAAGCGCACGAAGCCATCCGCCCCACCGACCTGTCGCGCCGGCCCGCCGAGATGCGCCGCCGCCTCGATACCGACCAGGCCAGGCTCTATGAGCTGATCTGGACCCGCACCATCGCCAGCCAGATGGAATCGGCGGAAATGGAGCGCACCACGGTCGATATCGCCGCCAAGGCCGGCTCCCGCGTGCTGGAGCTGCGCGCCACCGGGCAGGTCATAAAATTCGACGGCTTTCTCGCGCTCTACCAGGAAGGCAAGGACGACGACGCCGACGACGAGGATTCGCGCCGCCTCCCCGCCATGAGCGAGGGCGACGCGCTGAAGAAGCAGGACCTCGCGGTCACCCAGCATTTCACCGAACCGCCGCCGCGCTTCTCCGAAGCGTCACTTGTAAAGCGCATGGAAGAGCTCGGCATCGGCCGACCCTCGACCTATGCCTCGATCCTGCAGGTGCTGAGAGACCGCGGCTACGTCAAGCTCGAGAAGAAACGCCTGCACGGCGAGGACAAGGGCCGCGTCGTTGTCGCGTTCCTGGAAAACTTCTTCGCCCGCTATGTCGAGTATGACTTCACGGCCGACCTCGAAGAGAAGCTCGACCGCATCTCCAACAACGAGATTTCCTGGCAGCAGGTGCTGCAGGACTTCTGGGTCGGCTTCATCGGCGCCGTCAACGAGATCAAGGACCTGCGCGTCACCCAGGTGCTGGATGCGCTCGACGACATGCTGGGGCCGCACATCTATCCGCCGCGCGCCGATGGCGGCGACGTCCGGCAGTGCCCGACCTGCGGCACCGGCAAGCTCAACCTCAAGGCCGGAAAATTCGGCGCCTTCGTCGGCTGCACCAATTATCCGGAATGCCGCTACACCCGCCCGCTCGCGGCTGACTCGGAGGCCAGCGCCGACCGCCTGCTCGGCAAGGACCCGGAGACCGATCGCGACGTCTGGGTGAAGGCCGGCCGGTTCGGCCCCTACATCCAGCTCGGCGAGCCCAAGGATTATGCCGAAGGCGAGAAGCCGAAGCGCGCCGGTATTCCGAAGAACACGTCGCCGAGCGATGTCGATCTCGATCTGGCGCTGAAACTGCTGTCGCTGCCGCGCGAAATCGGCAAGCATCCGGAGACCGGCGAGCCGATCACCGCGGGGCTTGGCCGCTTCGGGCCCTTCGTGAAACACGAAAAGACCTATGCCAGCCTCGAGGCCGGCGACGAGGTGTTCGACATCGGGCTCAACCGCGCAGTGACGCTGATCGCGGAAAAGATTTTGAAGGGCCCGAGCGGCCGGCGCTTTGGCGCCGATCCCGGCAGGCCGCTGGGCGATCATCCCACTCTCGGCGCGGTCGCGGTCAAGAGCGGCCGCTACGGCGCCTATGTCACGTCGGGCGGCGTCAACGCCACCATCCCGAGCGACAAGACCCAGGAAACCATCACGCTGGAAGAGGCCATCGCGCTGATCGACGAGCGCGCCGCCAAGGGCGGCGGCAAGCCGAAGCGTGGCGCCAAGAAGAAGGCGCCGGCCAAGAAAGCGGCGGCCAAAACGGAAACCGATGCCAAGGCCCCAAAGCCGGCCAAGAAGGCGGTCGCCAAAAAAGCTGCGGCCAAGCCGAAGACCGATTCCGTCAGCAAGGCCCGCGCGCCGGTGACCCCGGCCGCCAAGACCTCCGCCGCCAAGCCGGCGCCCAAGACGCCGGCGAAGAAAGCCGCCGGCAAGGCCCGCGGCTAAGTGGCCAGGCAGCGCGACAGCGGCTTTCCGGCACGGGACGCCATCGTCGCCTTCATCCGCGCGCATCCGGGAACCGTCGGCACCCGCGAGATCGCGCGGGAGTTCGGCCTGAAAAACGCTGACCGCGCCGAGCTGAAACGCATCCTGCGCGAGCTTGCCGATCAGGGCGCGATTGAAAAGCGCGGCAAGAAGATCGCCGAGCCGGCCGCCCTACCCGCCACCCTGATGGCCGACATCAGCGGCCGCGACGCCGATGGCGAACTGATCGCGACACCCACCGAATGGGACGAGGTGGAGAGCGGCGAGCCGCCGAAAATCCGCATCCATGTTCCGAGGCGTCCACAGCCCGGCACCGCCGCCGGCGTCGGCGACGGCGCGCTGCTGCGCATCGAGAAACTCGACGATGCCGAAGGCGCCGTCTATCGCGCCCGCGTCATCAAGGTGGTCGATCAAGCCAGATCCCGCGTGCTCGGTATCTTCCGCGCCCTGCCCGACGGCGGCGGGCGGCTGATCCCGGTCGACAAAAAACAGGTCGGGCGGGAACTCAACATCGCCAAGGCCGACACCGGCGGCGCCGAGGACGGCGACCTCGTCAGCATCGAAATCATGCGCTCGCGCGGTTTCGGCCTGGCCTCCGGCAAGGTCAAGGAACGGCTCGGCTCGCTCGCTTCGGAGAAGGCGGTCAGCCTGATCGCAATTCATTCCCACGAAATTCCGCAGGCGTTTTCGCCCGCGGCATTGCGCGAGGCGGAAGCGGCACAACCCGCGACGCTGGCGGGCCGCGAGGACTGGCGCGAGCTGCCGCTGGTCACCATCGATCCGCCCGACGCCAAGGACCATGACGACGCGGTTCATGCCGAACTCGATCCTGATTCAAGCAACAAGGGCGGCTATATCGTCACGGTCGCGATCGCCGACGTCGCGTTCTATGTGCGGCCGGGCTCGGCGCTGGACCGCGACGCGCTGACCCGCGGCAATTCGGTGTACTTTCCGGATCGCGTTGTGCCGATGCTGCCCGAGCGGATCTCCAACGATCTCTGCTCGCTGGTGCCGGGCGAGCCGCGCGGCGCGCTGGCGGTGCGGATGGTGATCGGCGCCGACGGCCGCAAGCGCTCGCACAGCTTTCACCGCATCCTGATGCGCTCCGCGGCCAAGCTGAATTACGCGCAGGCGCAGGCCGCGATCGACGGACGGCCGGACGACACCACCGGTCCCCTGCTCGATCCGATCCTGAAACCGCTCTACGACGCCTACGCCACCGTGAAGAAGGCGCGCGACGAACGCGACCCGCTCGACCTCGACATTCCCGAGCGCAAGATCCTCTTGAAACCCGACGGCACGGTCGACCGCGTCATCGTGCCGGAGCGGCTCGATGCGCATAAATTGATCGAGGAATTCATGATCCTCGCCAATGTCGCGGCGGCGGAAATGCTTGAAAAGAAGGCGCTGCCGCTTATCTACCGGGTGCACGATGAACCGACGCTGGAAAAGGTTCATAACCTTCAGGAGTTCCTGAAGACGCTCGATCTGCCGTTCGCGAAGTCAGGCGCGTTGCGTCCCTCGCTGTTCAATTACGTGTTGGCGCAGGTCAAGGGGCACGATGCCGAACTGCTGGTGAATGAAGTGGTGCTGCGCTCGCAATCCCAGGCTGAATACGCCTCCGAGAATTACGGCCATTTCGGCCTTAACCTGCGGCGCTATGCGCATTTCACCTCGCCGATCCGGCGCTACGCCGATCTGGTCGTGCACCGCGCCCTGATCCGCGGCCTCGGGCTCGGCGAAGGCGCGCTGCCGGAGACCGAGACGGTCGAAACCCTGAGCGAGGTCGCCGCCCAGATTTCCGTCACCGAACGCCGCGCCATGAAGGCGGAGCGCGAAACCGCCGACCGGCTGATCGCGCATTTTCTCGCCGACCGGATCGGGGCCACGTTCCAGGGCCGCATCTCCGGCGTCACCCGCTCCGGGCTGTTCGTCAAGCTCTCGGATACCGGCGCCGACGGCCTGATCCCGATCCGCACGCTCGGCACCGAATACTTCAATTATGACGAGACGCGCCACGCGCTGGTCGGCACACGCAGCGGTGCCATGCACCGGCTGGGGGACGTCGTCGACGTTCGTCTGGTAGAAGCAGCCCCAGTGGCCGGCGCGCTGCGGTTCGAACTGCTGTCGGAAGGCAGCGTCGCCCCGCGCGGACGCAGCAGGCGCCCCGGTGCGGGCGATGCGATGCGGGCGAAGGCGAAAACGCATCCCGGCCGCAGCCCGCGCAAGGGCAAGCCGGGCAAAGGCAAAGACAAGGGCAAAGAGAAGGCCAAAGGCAAGGCCAAGTCGGGCAAATCGAAGAAGGGCAAGCCCTTCAAAGGATAGACCATGGAAACCGTCACCGCAGCCAGGACCTGGACGCCGGAGCAGGTATCGACCGAAAAGCGCGACGTGTGGACCGCGCTGAAGCGAGGCTTTCGCTGCCGCTGCCCGCGTTGCGGCGAGGGCAAACTGTTTCGCGCCTTCCTGAAGGTCGACGATCACTGCTCCGCATGCGGACTGGATTTCACGCCGCACCGCGCCGACGATCTCCCCGCCTATCTCGTCATCGTCATCGTCGGCCACATCGTCGTCCCGGCGATCCTGTGGATCGAAACCGATTATGCGCCGGCGATCTGGATGCAACTCGCGGTCTATCTGCCATTCACGCTGATTGCATCGCTGCTGCTGCTGCAACCGGTAAAGGGTGCCGTGGTCGGATTGCAGTGGGCGCTGCGCATGCACGGGTTTGACGACACGGCGCCGGATGAGATATCGCCCGGCTAGCCGACAAGAAACGAAGAACAAGTGGGGATGGAATGACTGAAGCTGCTGCCGCCGTGGAACAGGGAAAAGAAGCCGACCATCACCCCTATTTCCGGCCAAAAGACGCCGCCACGCTGATCCTGGTCGATCGCAGCCATGCCATTCCGAAAGTGCTGGTCGGCAAGCGCCACGATAAGGTGGTGTTCATGCCCGGCAAATTCGTTTTTCCCGGCGGCCGGGTCGACAAGTCGGACAACCGCGTGCCGGTGGCGGCGCCGATACCGAAGGCGCTCGAAGATAATCTGATGAAGGGCAGCCCGAAGATCACGCCGTCGCGGGCGCGATCGCTGGCGATCGCCGCGATTCGCGAGGCCTGCGAGGAAACCGGGCTGTGTCTCGGCCGCAAGAACGACGGCAAGGCGCCGAAGCTGGAAGGCGCCTGGCAGGCTTTTACGGAAGCAGGCCTGCTGCCCGATCCCTCCGGGCTGTTCCTCATCGCCCGCGCCATCACCCCGCCCGGCCGCGTCCGCCGCTTCGATACCCGTTTCTTCACCGCCGACGCCTCCGCCATCGCCCATCGCGTCGAGGGCGTGGTCCATGCCGAGGCCGAACTGGTCGAGCTGGTATGGGTCGACCTCGGCTCCAAGCATCTGGCCGACGCCCATCCGATGACCAAGAACGTCCTCAACGAACTGGAAAAGCGCCTCGCCACCGGTCCGCTCAGCCATGACGCACCGGTGCCGTTCTTCCATTTCTACGGCAGCAAGATGCAGAAGGACGTGCTGGGGGCTTAGGTTTCTCCGTCATTCCGGGGCGCGCCACCTGGCGCGAGCCCGGAATCCATACTCCCGATCGTGGTTATGGATTCCGGGTTCGTCGCTTCGCTCCGCCCCGGAATGACGATGTTGAGAGAGCATACAAAAACGGAATAATCTTCCTCGCGTCGCGAGATGACGTTAGCCATCCGAAGCCCTATCTCTCCCCCCAACAACAACCACCACGGAATGGGCCAATGGCAAAACGTCAGTTGCGACTCGGCGCGTTCATGCGGCCAGTCTCCATTCACACCGGCGCGTGGCGCTATCCCGGCGCCTGGCCGGACGCCAATTTCAATTTTTCGCATATCAAGAAACTGATCCAGAAGCTGGAGGCCGGAAAGTTCGACGCCTTCTTCATGGCCGACCACTTGGCCGTGCTGAACATGCCGGTCAATGCGCTGAAGCGCAGCCACACCGTCACCTCGTTCGAGCCGTTCACGCTGCTGTCGGCACTGTCCGCCGTGACCGAACATATCGGCCTGATCGCCACGGGCTCCACCACCTTCGACGAGCCCTACCATGTCGCCCGCCGCTTCGCCTCGCTCGACCACATCAGCAATGGCCGCGCCGGCTGGAATATCGTCACCACCTCCAATCCGGATGCGGCGCTGAATTTCGGGCTCGACGACCACATGGAGCACGCCGAGCGCTACAAGCGGGCGCGCGAATTCTACGATGTGGTCACGGGGCTGTGGGACTCCTTCGCCGACGACGCCTTTGTGCGCGATGTCGACAGCGGGCTGTATTTCGATCCCGAGAAAATGCATGTGCTGGACCACAAGGGCAAATATCTCAAAGTGCGCGGTCCGCTCAACATCGCCCGTCCGGTGCAGGGCTGGCCCGTGATCGTACAGGCCGGCGCCTCCGACGACGGCAGGCAGCTCGCGGCGGAGACGGCGGAAGCCGTGTTCACGGGCGGCGGCCCCCTCGCCGATGGCCAGAAGCTTTACGCCGACATCAAGGGCCGCATGGACAAGCTCGGCCGCGACCGCAACAACCTCAAGATACTCCCGGGTGCCTTCGTCGTGGTCGGCGACAGCGTCGACGAGGCCAAGGAGAAGCGCGCCAAGCTCGACAGCATGGTGCATTACGACAGCGCCATCGCCTCGCTGTCGGTCCAGCTCGGCACCGACGCCTCCGGCTTCGATCCCGACGGGCAACTGCCCGAGATCCCCGACACCAATGCCAGCAAGAGCGGCCGTCAGCGGCTGGTCGATGCCGCCGCCCGCGACAAGCTCACGGTGCGGCAGCTGGCGCAGCGGGTCGGCGGCTATGGCGGACTTTCGTTCGTCGGCACGCCGCAAACCATCGCCGACCAGATGGAGCAATGGCTGACCACGGACGGCTGCGACGGCTTCAATATCATGTTCCCGTTCCTGCCCGCCGGGCTCGACGACTTCGTCGACAAGGTCGTGCCGGAACTGCAGAAGCGCGAAATCTTCCGGCGGGAATATGAGGGGACGACGCTGCGGGAGAATTTGGGCCTGCCACGGCCTAAAAATCGCTTCTTTGCGGCCTGATCGGCCGAAATCGGCCCGGTTTTGAGCCTGAAATCCTTGACTTTGGGCTATCGGACGCTAGGTTGCCGGCAAATGCGGGCCCAAGGGGCCGGCGTCCGATTCCCAAGCAATTTGAGGTCTGAACATGGCCAAAGCGGTCACCATCAAGGTCAAGCTCGTTTCCTCGGCGGATACCGGCTTCTATTACGTCGCCAAGAAGAATTCGCGCACCATGACCGACAAGCTGGTCAAGAAGAAGTACGACCCGGTCGCGCGCAAGCACGTCGAATTCCGCGAGTCCAAAATCAAGTAACAATCGCGGACGCTACTGACTTCGAACGGGGCCTCGCGGCCCCGTTTTTATTTTGTAGGGCAGTCTTCGCGATCCCGTGTCATTTGCCCTGCCGGAGGGGGCAAGTCGACAGGCCGAACAGGGCATAGGCCGGGCAGAAGCCGAACACGGCCGTCGCGAGCGGCACGATCCCGATCCAGCCGATCCAATTCCAGCCGGTCTGGGGGAACCCCAGCGGAATTGCGAACGCGATCAGCAAGATTCCGATGACGACACGCGCGACGCGATCGATGGGTCCAACATTGCTCATGGTCTTTATCCCTGGTGCTTGAGGAAGATTTGTTGAAAGAGAGCCGGCGCGGTCATTCCGCCGGCGCCAGGCGGTTGTGCGGCCGAGCCGCCTGCCCCGACACGTCGCCGTCGACATCAGCGCCGAGGTCGTCACGCCAAGGCCGAGCCCTTTCCATCAGCGCGAGGACGACGACGATAACCGCGGCCAGCGCCAGCGCGCCCTGCCAATAGGGAATGCCGGCCAGATCGGAGAAGATCAATTTGGGCCCGGTGCCGATCAGTGATTTCGCCAGCGAGGGCTGGGCGTAGGAGAACGCCACCGCACCCGCCAGGCCGCCGAACAGCGTGAAGATCGCGTCGCGATAGCCGACGCCGATCTGCGCCAGCGTGGTGCCGGGGCACGCGCCCGCCAGCGCGATGCCGGCGCCGAGGATCAGTCCGCCGACGACGTCGGCGGCATAAAGCGCGGCCTTCGGTTGCAGCTTCACGAAACCGAATCCATGCAGGAACGCCAGCACCACGGCGCCGGTCGCGACCGCCGTCAGAAACACCTTGAGCATGATCCAGTTGCGCAACTGCATCTGGCCGACGATGATGCCCGGCTCGAACACCCGCGACTTTTCCAGCGCGAAGCCGAATACGATTCCCATCAGCGCGCCACTCAGTATTCCAGTTGCAACGGACGACATGATCATCCCTCCTTGTTAAATTCGACGCAGCAGCAGCAAGGCGGTGGCAATACCGCCCGCGAACATCGCGGCGACCGCGACCGTCGAACCGACCGATAATTGCGCCACCCCCGACAGGCCGTGACCGCTGGTGCAGCCGTCGGCGATCCGGGCGCCGAACAGCATCAGGAAGCCGGCGGCGAACGCCACGGCGTAGCGCAGGCCGGAGGAGGATGAGCCGAGCGCCCTCGTCCAGATCGGCGAAATCGGTGTGCGGATCGCGCCCGACAGCTTCATCGACGCGAAGGCGCCGATTGCAATGCCCACGACCAGCGCGACCTGCCAAAGGTTCTTCGCGTTCGCCACGATATGCTTTGCCGCGTAGTCGATCTTGAGCAAAGAGGGATCGACGAGCCCGGCAATCGCCGCGCCCACCGTGACATAGGAGGAAGAGGCCCCCAGTGCGGTCTCGATGATCAGGAATGCCGGTATTTGCAGAAGGCCTATCAGGATACCCGCGGCGTAGGGCGACCAGGCCTTGTCGAAAGGCGACATCAGCAACCTCCTCGATTTTTATATTAGTATTTGATAATATATAGACGCGAAGCCGCGCCGGATTGATTTGAATCAATCGCGTGGCGAACCGCCGCGAATAGACGTGACGTTGCGGCAACGAATTGACTCGGGTCCGAAAGCATCGCGTCATGGGCGAAACCATCATCGAAGGGCCGCTCTATGCGCCCCGCAAGAAGGTCTATCCACAGGCCGTCCATGGCCGGTTTCGCCGGATCAAATGGACGCTGCTCATCGTCGGACTGGCGGTCTACTATCTGCTGCCCTTCGTGCGCTGGGACCGCGGGCCCGGCCTGCCCAATCAGGCGGTGCTGCTCGACTTGCCGCATCGCCGCTTCTATTTCTTCTTCATCGAGCTGTGGCCGCAGGAGGTCTATTATTTCACCGGCCTGCTGATCATCGCGGCGATGGTGCTGTTCCTGATGAACGCCCTCGCCGGCCGCATCTGGTGCGGCTATCTCTGTCCGCAAACCATCTGGACCGACCTGTTCTACGCCGTCGAGCGCTGGGTCGAGGGCGACCGCCGCGACCGCATCCTGAAGGACAAGCGCGGCTGGAGCTTCAGCCACGTCCGCGAGGTCGCGACCAAGCACTTCCTGTGGCTGATGATCGCCTGGTGGACCGGCGGCGCCTGGGTGCTGTATTTCGCCGATGCGCCGACGCTGGTGAAGGAGCTCGCCACCCTGCAGGCGCCGTTCACCGCCTATCTCTGGATCGGCATCCTGACTGCGACCACCTATGTGTTCGCCGGCCACGCGCGCGAACAGGTCTGCATCTACATGTGCCCGTGGCCGCGGATCCAGGCGGCATTGACCGACGAATGGGCGCTCAACGTCACCTACCGGCGTGACCGCGGCGAGCCCCGCACCTCGGTCAAGAAGGCCGAGCAGCTGCGCCTTGCCGGCCAGCCCGCCGGCGACTGCATCGACTGCCACCAGTGCATCAATGTGTGTCCGACCGGCGTCGATATCCGCGACGGCATTCAGCTCGGCTGCATTCAATGCGGGCTGTGCATCGATGCCTGCGACGCGATCATGCTGCAGGCCCACCGGCCGACCGGACTGATCGCCTACGATACCGACATCAACGCCGAGCGCCGGCTCGCCGGCAAGCCGCCGGTCTATCGGCTGATCCGTGCCCGCACCATTCTGTACGCCGCGATCATTGCCGTGGTCGGCGGCATCATGCTGTACACGCTGGCAACCCGCAGCTCGCTCGGCATCAGCGCGCTGCACGAACGCAGCCCGCTGTTCGTCACGCTCGCCGACGGCAGCGTGCGCAACGACTATACCGTGCGTTTCCTCAACAAGGCCGGCGTTGCGCGATCCTTCGCGCTGGAACTGACAGGCCTTCCCGCCGCGGAAATCCGCACCTCGGGAATCGAACGCGGCGCCGACGGCAAACTGATCGTCGAGGTCGGACCGGACCAGACAAGGGAAGTCAGGGTGTCGGTGCAGGTGCCGGTAGCGAAGCTGCCGAAGGAAGCCACCGACATCGAGTTCAGGGCTATCGATGTCCAATCCGGCCAGTCGGCATCGGTGCGCGATCATTTTGTGCCGGGCGGACGGTAGCGCAGCCCGACACGCACTTTCCCGACCTTAGGCAGCAAACGCTCCAAGCGGCTTGCCGCTGGTTCATAGCTATATGAGCCGAGTAAGGCTCAGAGATGTCGATGCGGGCGGCGCTGGCCGCATTGATGCTAAGTGGCGCTGTTGCCTTCCCCATCGGCCTTGAACAGGCCAAGGGAGTATCCCTGTCCCATGCAGCGGAATCGGAATTGCGTCAGGCGATTCCGGTCAAAACCGTCCTTGTAGGCGATCTCTCCGTAAACGTAGATAGCCTTACCTTCCGAGAGAATGGCCTGCTCTTCAAGTGGAGTCAGGGCTCGCTTGAAGCTTGGAAAGGACATCGTTTTGCGGTGCGGAGGGAGGGTGCCGAGGGAGGGATTAACACTGCAATGGATCTTCAGCGGACCTTTTAGTGGAAATTCTCGTATCTCGATCATTGTCCACTGGTACAGGTCGTAGGCCGGTGTCTGGCCGTCGTTTTCAACATCGACAAGAACCGCGAAGCCAGGCCCTTCCAGCGCGCCGGGGTCCTTAGTTCTGGCTACGCCGGAAACGCTTACATAGGCGCGCAACTGCCGCTTGGCAGTGTCGGAAGCGACTTTGATAGATTCCTGAGCCGCCTTGGCAGCGATAGCGGCGGCCCAAGCCGCCCATCCGGTGAAGAAGAGCGAAAGCACAACGCCAATGAATCCAAGAACTCCCAGCTTACTTTGAAACGCAGCCCACCAGGCGGCATCCTCAGCAGCCTTCGACATACGCCGCTGCTCGCACAGATCAGCGTCCTCACGGTCCTTGGGTTTGTCACAGCGGGGGTCGTATGCGGGGGGATCGGCCTTTTGCTTTTCGACAACGGGCCCGGCCCTTGGTGGCTCGGGCGCTGGCCGAGATTGATCGGGTGCGGCTTGTTGCTCTGCGGGTTGCTGAGCTACGGGGGCGGTGTTGTCCTGTGCGTGGCTTTCGCTGGCTAAGAGGAAAGCAGCCGCGATCACGCATCCTCTAAGCGCAACTTTTTGCAACCGACCGCCACTAAACATTGAATGAAAAACGCCGCCGTGAATAACGTCCATATCGACAACCGCGCTCTCGGGCTGGCACTCGCTCACGGCGTTAGCCGGAACTGGAAAGAATACTGGCAGCGGACCTCATATCAGCGTTGCTCTAGTGGCTGGCGTCGTATCTCTTCGCCAAAATTTGCGCGGCGTAGGTAGAACGGCCCTTGGAATCCACCTTGCATCGGTTGACTCGGCACCATTCGACAAACTCCTCGGGGTCTATAATGACCTTTTCACAAAGGCTGCCTTGCTGCTCCAAGCCTTTGACGGCAGTTTCCATGCGTTTGAGCCAGTGTTCGTAATCGGGTTGGAAATCGGGATCAATGGCGAGCCAGCGCGGCCAATCCTCTTTGCGCATCCATGCTACCGCGACTCCGATCATCTTCGGCATGAGCAGGTCCTTCAAACGGCGTTGCAGGTTAACGTGCAATCTCCCAAAGCATATACTGCCTCGGCCCCTGCTCACAGCCAGCGGGACCGTTATCCCGCTGAATCCGTACGGCCCCGTCAACCCGCTTTGTCAAAACGGGCAGCATCGGTCCCTATCGGATTTGGTGCGTTTGCTAGTTAAGGCCGCACTTTCCTATCGCGCCGGCAGCATCGGCGGCGCGCTGGGCCGGATCAGCGCGAACGCCACCTGGATGATGCCGCCGGCCAGCCCCAGCGCCACGCCGATCCGCCACGCCATGGTGTAGGAGCCCAGCGAGTCGTAGATCAGCCCGCCGCCATAGGCGCCGAGGAAGCTGCCGAGCTGGTGGCTCATGAAGGCGAGCCCCTGGATCATCGCCTGCCATTGCAGCCCGAACATCTCGGCGACGGCGCCTGCGACCAGCGGTCCGACGCCCATCCACAAAAAGCCCATGAGCGCGCCGAACAATAAGGTCGATGCCGGCGATGGCGGCAGCGTGAAGTACCAGGCCAGAATCAGCGAGCGCGTAATGTAGATGCCGCCGAGCAGCGCCAGCTTGTTCCAGCGTCCGCCGGCCCAGCCGAAGAACAGGCTGCCCAGCACGTTGAAGCCGCCGATCATGCCGAGCGTCTGCGCTGACAGCATCGGATCCATGCCGCAGATCGCCAGATAGGACGGCAGATGCGTGGTGAGAAACACCAGCTGCATGCCGCAGACGAAATAGGCCAGCGTCATCACCACGAACGAGGCGTTGCCGAACGCGACTTTCACGGCGATGGCGGCCGAGGTGTCGGCGATATCGTCGACGCCCTTCGGCGGCAGCGGCACCTTGTCCACCCTGCCCGCGTACCAGGCCGCCGGCAGCATGAACAGCGACAGAACGACAAAGCCGACCATGCCGGTGCGCCAGCCAAAACCCTCGTTCAGGAGCTGGCCGATCGGCGCCGACAGCAAAGCGCCGAGCGAGCCCGCCGCCGAGACGATGCCCATCACCGTGCTGCGCACCGCCGCCGGCACCGCGCGCGCCGCCACCGACATCGCGATCGCGGCCGCAGTGCACGCCAGCGACGTGCCGATCAGTATGCCGCCGCCGATCATCACGCTGAGCATGCCGTGCGCGCTCGCCAGCAGCGCAAGACCGGCAATGTAGAACAGCGAGCCGACCATCATGATCGGGCGAAAGCCGTAGCGCACCGTCATGGCGCCGGCCAAGGGCTGCAGGAAGCCCCAGGCGAGATTCTGCACCGCCAGCGCCAGCGTGAAATCGGACACCGAGATCTTGATGTCCTGCGTCAGCGGCTGCAGGAAGATGCCGAGGCTCTGGCGCAGGCCCATGCTCAGCGTCAGCATGATGGAGGCGCCGATCAGGATGGGAAGCGTGGGACGGAGGACCTGCAGCAGGGACATTTTTGTTTTTCTCCCGTTGCGCCGCGGCCGCCATTTGCCGCCCCGTCGTGGCATCGGACTTGATTACACCGATCTGTGTAATTAATGTCGGAGCCGCGCTGCTGTCAAGGCAGCCGGAGAAAGGTTTTCTTCGCGATATGCCGCCACACGAAAAGCCAACCATGAGAGAGCGGATTCTCGAAACCGCTGACCTCCTGTTCTATCAGCGCGGCATTCGCGCGGTCGGCGTCGACACCATCGCCGCCGAAATCGGCATCAGCAAGCGCACGCTGTACAATCACTTTCCTTCCAAGGACGAATTGATCGCGGCCTATCTGGCGGGCCGTTTCACCAAGGCGCCGCGGTCCGGCAAGCCGCCGGCCGAACAGATCCTCGGCACCTTCGACCGGCTCGAGCGCGGCTTTGCCAGCAAGGGCTTTCGCGGCTGCCCGTTCGTCAACGCGGTTGCCGAGCTCGGCACCGAGGATCAGTCAATCAGGAAAATTGCGGTCGCGTTCAAGGAAAGCCGCCGGCTCTGGTTTCGCGATCTGCTGCAGCAGCTCGGCGTCGCCGACGCCGAAGGTCTGGCGACCCAGCTGACGCTTCTGGTCGACGGCTCGATCGCGCAGGACCTCGTGCGCAACGATCCCTCGATGGCGCGCGCCGCGAAGGAAGCGGCGAAGGTGTTGCTGGCGAACGCAGGGGTCAAGGTCGACGGGCAGAATGTCCGGAACGAAGGCAACGCCAGGATCATCGACTGAAGTACCTGCGCGTGCGAAGGCCCGTGTTCACATCCAGGCGACGCGATTCGGATTGCCGGTTTCAAGCAGCGTAGCGCGGTACTCGCAGGCATTGCGAGCTCGCGCCTTCAAAAGCGTCCGCATCGAAAAATGAAAATCTTCGATTGCATTTCGAATCCCAGGTCACCTCGCGATTGCGCACGTATGTCCGATTGCCGACGTTCAGTCGAAAAATGAAGTCTGCAAAATTTCTGATTTATCCATCATTTCGCGCGAAGAAAGGGCAAGCCGGAGCATCGAAGCGATGCTCTGCGCATAAAGATCAAATCAGGAAAAGACGATGCATAACGAACAGTCCGTACAATCGCGTCTTGATTTCATCGGTATCGACCATGTCACACGGGAAGCGCTACGCGAACTGCAACCGCTGATCGCAAGCGCCCTGCCTGGAATTCTCGATGAATTCTACGCCCGCGTCATGAAGCATCCGCCGGTCGCCAGATTATTTCCGAACGAGGGCATGATCCGGCATGCAAAGGAAGCCCAGATCAAGCACTGGATGACGATCTCGTCAGCGTTGTTCGACGACGGGTATGTACAATCAGTGACCCGGATCGGTCGGGCGCATAATCGGCTCGGTCTGGAGCCACGCTGGTATATCGCCGGCTACAGCATGATCGTGACCGAGCTGCTTCGGGAAATCGGGATGAAGATCGCACAAAGCCGGTTCGCAGGCCGCGCCGCGCAGAAAAGAAAATCCCTGTTGCAGAGCGCGCTGACCCGGGCCGCCATGCTCGACATGGATTTTGCGATCTCGATCTATCTCGAGGCCGCCAGGGACGAGAAGCAGGCGGCGATGCAGAAGCTGGGCCACGATTTCGAGTCCGCCGTCGGCGAAATCATCAATAGCGTTTCCTCCGCGTCGACCGAACTCGAAGCCTCCGCGAGCAGTCTGACCAGGACGGCCGAGAGGACGCAGCAGCTTTCGGCGGCGGTTGCCACCGCGTCCGACCAATCCTCCGCCAGCGTTCAGTCCGTTGCATCGGCGGCCGAGGAAATGACCTCGTCCGTCAACGAAATCGGTCGCCAGGTGACCGAGTCAGCCGCGATTGCCGAAGAAGCGGTGCATCAGGCCGAGCGAACCGACGCCGGCATCGGCGAACTCTCCAGCGCCGCCGAACGCATTGGCGACGTCCTGAAACTCATCACGACGATCGCCGAACAGACCAACCTCCTCGCCCTGAACGCAACGATCGAGGCCGCGCGCGCAGGCGATGCCGGCCGCGGCTTTGCGGTGGTCGCCTCCGAGGTCAAGGCGCTCGCCTCCCAGACTGCCAGCGCCACCGGCGATATCGGTCAGCACATCGCCGGCATTCAGGCGGCCACGCAGGCCTCGGTGGCCAGCATCAAGCGGATCGGCGACACCATCCGGCGGATTTCCGAGATTTCCACGACCATCGGCGCGGCGGTCGAAGAGCAGAGCGCGGCCACCAAGGAAATCTCGCGCAATGTCCAGGAAGTGGCGGGCGGTGCCGCGGCGATCGCGACGAATATCGGGGAGGTAAGCCAAGGGGCCAGCGAGACCGGCTCGGCGGCGTCGCAGGTCCTGTCATCGGCGCGATCGCTCTCCTGCGAAAGCAACCGCCTCAAACTCGAAGTCGGAAAGTTCCTCGACGCGGTTCGCGCGGCATGATCGGGACGACGGCTTTGCGGGATGCGGGGGTGAGGGTCAGCGCGGAGAAGAGTTCGCGCGCCGCTCCGAATGACGTGACGCCGCCTTACCTCACACCGCTGTCGTCACCCGCGAAAGCGGGTGATCCAGTATTCCAGAGACGGTAGAGGCAGACCGAGAGGCCGCGGCGTACTGGCTCCCCCGCTTTCGCGGAGGACGACGACTGGTGGCGTGGCTGGCACCTCGCCACACATCCAACTACGCCGCCGCCGAAACCACCCGATTGCGGCCGTCATGCTTGGCCCGGTACAGCGCTGTGTCCGCGCGCTTGAGCACGTCCGCGACCGGCTCGCCCTTGTTCTCCAGCGTCGACAGCCCGATCGAGATCGTGACCTCGATGCGCTTCGTTCCCTTGTTGACCGCGAAGGGCTCGCCGGCAATCGAACGGCGCAGCCGTTCGGCCACCATGCCCGCGACATGCAAGTCGGTTTCCGGCATCACGATGACGAATTCCTCGCCGCCGTAGCGGCAGGCGAGATCGATGCCGCGGATCGACTTGCGGATCCGCACCGCGAATTCGCGCAGCACGTCGTCGCCGGCGTCGTGGCCGTAATTGTCGTTGATGGATTTGAAGAAATCGATGTCGAGCATCATCAGCGCCAGCGGCTTGCCGCGGCTCGAGGCCTGCTCAGCCAGCGATCCCAGATGGCTTTCCATGTAGCGGCGGTTATGCAGCCCGGTCAGCGCGTCGGTGATCGCCGCCTCGATCGAGTTCTGCACATTGTCACGCAGATGATCGGTATAGCGCCGCTTGCGGATCTGGGTGCGGGCGCGCGCCAGCAACTCGTTCTTGTCGACGGGACGCAGCAGATAGTCGTTGACGCCGATCTCGAGGCCGCGCAGCAGCCGCGCATTGTTGTCGGCATCGGCGATTGCCAGGATCGGCACCGACCGGGTGCGCTCCAGCGAGCGGGCCTGGCTGCACAGCCGCAAGCCGTCGAAATTGTCGAGGCCGAGCGAGACGATCAGCAGGTCGTAATTGCCTTCGGCGGCGTGAAACAGCGCTTCCGCCGGATTGGATTCGACGTCGACGGTGTGCTCGGTCGAGAGCACCGGCGCCAGCCGCTCATAGGATGACGGACGGTCGTCGACCAGCAGGATGCGGCCGCCCTTCCCGGTGTCGGCCACGGCGCTTCGCTCCGGCGCCTGCACGCCGATCTCCAGCGAAGTGAGCGCGCGCATGCGCAGCTCGTCGGTCATCATCTTCAGCCGGGTCAGCGACCGCACCCGGGCGATCAGCACGACGTCGGACACCGGCTTTGTCAGGAAGTCGTCGGCGCCGGCCTCCAGCCCGCGCACCCGGTCGGCCGGGCTGTCGAGGGCGGTGATGATCACCACCGGAATGAAATGGGTGGCCGGGTTGGATTTCAGCCGGCGGCAGACTTCAAAACCGTCCATATCCGGCATCATGACGTCGAGCAGAATGATGTCGCATTCGGCGCGCGCGCAGACCTCAAGCGCCTCGGTGCCGTTATACGCGGTCAGGACGTCGAAATACTCGGCCGACAGCCGCGCTTCCAGCAGTTTGACGTTGGCGGGGATATCGTCGACGACCAGAATACGCGCAGACATCGAAAAATACTCCTATCCGATAAAACGCCGGACGGTCTCAATAAATTTGCCGACCGAAATCGGCTTCGACAAATAAGCCTCGCAGCCGCCCTCGCGGATACGTTCTTCGTCGCCCTTCATCGCGAAGGCGGTGACCGCAACCACCGGAATCGCGCGCAGCTCCGGATCGTCCTTGATCCAGCGCGTGACCTCCAGGCCGGACACCTGCGGCAACTGGATATCCATCAAAATCAGATCGGGACGCAGCTTGCGCACGAGGTCGAGCGCCTCAAAACCGTTGGACGTGCCCGAGGTCTGATAGCCGTGCGCCTCCAACAGATCGCGAAAGAGCTTCATATTGAGCTCGTTGTCCTCCACGATCAGGACGGTTTTGGCCATCCCGTCCCTCCCAATCTCCTAAAAGGAAACAGACCGGCTGCGGTGCATCAGGCACTGCCTGCCGGGTGTCGATATCTGATTCAAACTAGCGCCAGATTCGCTCTAACCCGTTAAGCTCACATGCCGTCTTTCTGCGAAGTGGTTTCCACTTGCTTGAACACGTTCCGCAGACTCGGGCATGATGCTTACAAAATAGAGACCATAAGTTAGCGAAAGGCAAACGGATCAGTTGAAAAAGCCTGTTCACAACCCCCGGGAAGTAGCTGAAATCGTTGCGGTTCAGGCGCTGTCCTTCATCGCCGGCGAGCCCGAGCGGCTGGGCCAGTTCCTGGCCGAATCGGGAATCGGCCCGGAGACGCTGCGCACCGCGGCGGCGGACCCGCGATTCCTGGCCAGCGTACTGGATTTCATCATGCGCGATGACGCAACCGTGAAAGCATTTGCGAGTGTCTCGCAACTACATCCCACCAACGTTGCCGCCGCGCACCAGGCGCTGAACGACCCCCAGTGGGAGCGCGACGTGCCGTGACGTCAGCCGCGCCGGCGTGGGAGGGGCCGACCTGCTTTTGCCGGGACTGCCTCCGTGATCTGGATTTTGCGGCCCGACGATGCGGCGAATGCGGCTCCCCTCGCCTGGTGCGGCACCACACCCTGCCCGCGCTGACGCTGGCCCATATCGATTGCGACGCCTTCTACGCCACCGTCGAAAAGCGCGACAATCCCGAGATCGCCGACCGGCCGGTGATCATCGGCGGCGGCAAGCGCGGCGTGGTGTCGGCGGCCTGCTACATCGCCCGCACCTTCGGGGTGCGCTCGGCGATGCCGATGTTCAAGGCGCTCGAGTTATGCCCGCATGCCGCCGTGATTCGTCCCGACATGACGAAATATGTCCGGGTGGGCCGCGAGGTGCGCCATGCCATGCAGGCGCTCACCCCGCTGGTCGAGCCGCTGTCGATCGACGAGGCGTTTCTCGATCTGGCCGGCACCCAGCGCGTCCACGGCATGATCCCCGCCAAAGTGCTGGCGCGTTTCGCCCGCGAGGTCGAGCGCGACATCGGCATATCCGTTTCGGTCGGGCTGTCCTGCAACAAGTTTCTGGCCAAGATCGCCTCCGACCTGGACAAGCCACGCGGCTTTGCCGCGATGGATCAGAACGAGGCGCGGCTGATGCTGGCCGACAAGCCGGTCGGGTTCATCTACGGCGTCGGCCCGGCGACCCAGGAAAGGCTGCTGCAGCGCGGCTTCCGCACCATCGCCGACCTGCAGCGCGCCGACGAGATCGAGATCATGAAGCAGTTTGGCGGCGAAGGCCGCCGGCTGTGGCGGCTGGCGCGCGGCATCGACGATCGCAGCGTGGAGCCGGAACGCGGCGCCAAGACCATCTCCAACGAGACCACTTTTGAAACCGACATCCGCGACTTCGCCACGCTGGAGAAGACGCTGTGGCGGCTGTGCGAGAAAGTATCGTCCCGCCTCAAGAACAGCGACCTTTCAGGGCTGACCATCACGCTGAAACTGAAGACCGCCGATTTCAGGCAGCGCACGCGCTCGCAGTCGATCCACGCGCCGACCCAGCTGGCGGCGAAGATTTTTGCCGTGACCCGCGAAATGCTGGCCAAGGAAATCGACGGCACCGCGTTTCGCCTGATGGGCGCCGGCGTCAGCGCACTGCGCGCGGGATCGCTCGCCGACGATACCGACATGCTGGACCGCCGCTCCGCCCACGCCGAACGCGCCATCGACGGCCTGCGCAAGAAGTTCGGCGATGCCGCGGTGATCCGGGGCATCGCGTATAACGGGCCAGAGAAGGCGGAAGAGGAATAGGAATGTAGGACCTCCTACCGTTTGTAAAGCCCGTTCCCTTGTTGCGGAGGGTAGCGCCG
>JAZJYY010000037.1:0-7096 GCA_040390145.1 Pseudomonadota bacterium | reverse complement strand
CGTCTAAACCGGCTGTACCGGTGGATAGCTAATGTCGTCCGGCCGAAAATCGATACGGGTTATATTATTGCAAAATAGCCCCCAAAACAATCCTGACGTGCACGATTTTTTGATCGCGGCCGGGATCGCAGTTGGAGACCATTGCCCACTTGACCGCCATGGTTTTGCCATGCGGTCTGCGTGATTTCAGCGGCGGCGGAATTGACCGCGCGGCGGTGCACCGCGGGGCGGTCCGCCACCCGGACGCTCGTCCTTGTGGCGGAAGATCAGCCGGCCCTTTTCCAGATCGTAGGGTGACATCTCGATCGTCACCCGGTCGCCCGCCAGGGTCTTGATCCGGTTCTTCTTCATCTTGCCTGCGGTGTAGGCGACGATCTCGTGTCCCGCGTCCAGCTGCACGCGATAGCGTGCATCTGGGAGGATTTCGGTGACCAGTCCTTCGAACTGGATCAGCTCTTCTTTAGCCATGGTTATCTCCAGATCGATCGACGATCAGCGCGGTCGTTGGGTGCGGTTGGGTCTTGTATTCGGACGGCTTTCGCGATGCAAAAACGCAACCCCTTGCATCCCTTCGGCCTTGCCGCTGGCCTGCGCCGACGGACGGGCCGGCTCCTGCCGGCTGGTCTCGTGGCGGTTGGTTTGCGGTGCGCCACCATTACCACCGGGACGGCGGTTACGGCGAGGGCCTTTCGCGCCCGGTGCGGCTTCATTGCCTCGGCCCGCATGGGCGCGCGGCCCGGAACGTGCCCCGCGATGCTGCGCCGGCGGCGGAGCGGTTTCGCGATGGCCGGGGGTGCGGTGATCTTCCCTCGGCAGCACGATGCGGATCAGCTTTTCGATGTCGCGCAGATAGCCCATCTCCTCGGCGCCCGCGATCAGCGAGATCGCAACGCCCTCGGCGCCGGCGCGCGCGGTGCGGCCGATGCGGTGGACGTAGGTCTCGGGAATGTTGGGCAGATCGAAGTTCACCACATGGCTGATGCCGTCGACGTCGATGCCGCGGGCGGCAATGTCGGTGGCGACCAGGGTGCGGATCTCGCCGGTGCGGAACGCCGCCAGCACGCGCTCGCGGTGGTTCTGCGACTTGTTGCCGTGAATGGCATCGGCGGTGATGCCGGCGCGGGCGAGGCTCTTCACGACCTTGTCGGCGCCATGCTTCGTGCGGGTGAAGACCAGCGCGCGGTCGACCGTCTCGCTCTTCAACAGGTTGGCCAGGAAGGTCGGCTTGTTGGAGTGATCGACCTGGATGATGCGCTGGGTGATGCGCTCGACGGTCGAGGCCACCGGCGTCACGGCGACCCGTGCCGGATCGCGCAGCATCGCTTCGGCGAGCTCGGCGATGTCCTTCGGCATGGTGGCCGAGAAGAACAGCGTCTGCCGCTTGATCGGCAGCTTGGCGACGACCTTCCGGATGTCGTTGATGAAGCCCATGTCCAGCATGCGGTCGGCTTCGTCGAGCACGAGGAACTCGACCTGATTGAGCTTCAGGCCGTTGCTCTGCACGAGGTCGAGCAGGCGGCCCGGCGTCGCCACCAGGACTTCGACGCCCTGCATGATCGAGCGGACCTGGCGGCCCATCGGCACGCCGCCGATCGCCAGCGCCGAGGTGAGGCGGATGTGGCGGCCATAGGCGTTGAAGCTGTCGAGGATCTGGCCGGACAGTTCGCGGGTCGGCGAGAGCACCAGGACGCGGCAGGTCTTGGGCTGCGGCTTGATGCGGTTCTCCAGAATGCGGTGCAGGATCGGCAGCGCGAAAGCCGCGGTCTTGCCGGTGCCGGTCTGGGCGATGCCGACAACGTCACGGCCGGTAATTGCGATGGGGATGGTTTGAGCCTGGATGGGCGTGGGCGTCAGATAATTCTCTTCTACGAGCGCACGCGAGATGGGTTCGGCGAGGCCGAAGTCCTGAAAGGAGGTCAAAAGGTGGGTACTTTCCATTATAAAAGGCAGGCGCCCGGCTGATACAGCCAGGAACGCGCGAGGGTGTCAGAGACACCCGCGTGTTTGGGGCGTCGGTTTTGGTTAGCTGAAGGGGCAAGCCAGAAACCGTTGGACGGGCTCAGAACACGCGGCTCGCAGTGACCCGGTGATTCCCTGGGTCGTGGTAGTCATATGGAACACGAACGCGGCGCTTTCAAGGTGAATCGCGCGACGATCGCCTGTGGCGGTTAAGAGAGTTGGGAAAAAGCCCGGTTTTCTGCCGAATCGCCGTCCTTTTGCACATTGCAGCGCAAAATCGGACTGCCGGAAATTTAGCCAGGAAGCCAAGATTGCTTACATAATAAACAGTTTGCCCCATAAGCATACACTTTTTCAGCCTAAAAATACGGCATAAATTTTGGCAATTTCGCGACTGGCGCAGGAATTCATGAATGATGCCATAAAGTTAGCCAGATTGCCGCAGGTGGCACGGTTCTTGCGATTCCGTTAACGCAGGCGGCCGTGGGGCCGTTTCGCAGCGTTTTAACGTCTGCGTCAGGGAGATGACACCTCATGCTTACTCAATTGACTCACGATATAACGAAGCCCTTCAGCCGCCGCCGCTGGCTGGCGGCGACCGCCGGCCTGGTTTTGGGCCTGGCGGGCGTTACCGGCGCCCAGGCGCAGGAAACCATCAAGGTCGGCGTCCTGCATTCGCTGTCCGGCACCATGGCCATCAGCGAAACCACGCTGAAGGATACGGTCCTCTTCCTGATCGACGAGCAGAACAAGAAGGGCGGCGTGCTCGGCAAGAAGCTCGAGGCCGTCGTCGTCGACCCCGCCTCGAACTGGCCGCTGTTCGCCGAAAAGGCCCGCGAGCTCATCACCAAGGACAAGGTCTCCGTGGTGTTCGGCTGCTGGACCTCGGTGTCGCGCAAGTCGGTGCTGCCGGTATTCAAGGAACTGAATTCGATCCTGTTCTATCCCGTCCAGTACGAGGGCGAGGAGAGCGAGCGCAACGTGTTCTACACGGGTGCCGCCCCGAACCAGCAGGCGATCCCCGCGGTCGACTACCTGATGAAGGACGAAAAGGTGAAGCGCTGGGTGCTGGCCGGCACCGACTACGTCTATCCGCGCACCACCAACAAGATCCTCGAAGCCTACTTGAAGTCGAAGGGCGTCAAGCAGGAAGACATCATGATCAACTACACGCCGTTCGGTCATTCCGATTGGCAGACCATCGTGGCCGACATCAAGAAGTTCGGCTCCGCCGGCAAGAAGACCGCGGTGGTCTCGACCATCAACGGCGACGCCAACGTCCCCTTCTACAAGGAACTCGGCAACCAGGGCATCAAGGCCACCGATATCCCGGTGGTGGCGTTCTCGGTCGGCGAAGAAGAACTCGCCGGCATCGACACCAAGCCGCTGCTCGGCCATCTCGCCGCCTGGAACTACTTCCAGTCGATCAAGGATCCGGCCAACGAAAAGTTCATCAAGGCCTGGCAGGCGTACACCAAGAACCCGAAGCGCGTGACCAACGATCCGATGGAAGCACACGTCATCGGCTTCGAGATGTGGGTCAAGGCGGTCGAAAAGGTGAAGTCGGTTGACGCCGACAAGGTGATCGACGCGCTGCCCGGCATCGAAGCCAAGAACCTGACCGGCGGCACCTCCAAGATGCTGCCGAACCATCACATCACCAAGCCGGTGTTCATTGGCGAAATCAAAGCCAACGGCCAGTTCGACGTGGTGTGGAAGACCCCGGGCCTGGTAGCCGGCGATGCATGGTCGAAGGAGCTCGATGGCTCCAAGGACCTGATCGGCGATTGGGTCGGCAAGAAGTGCGGCAACTACAACACCAAGACCAACAAGTGCGGCGGTCAGGGTTCCTGATCTCTTCGCAATAGAATGCGACTGGAGAAGGCGGCGCCAATGCCGCCTTCTCCTTCACTCCTGCCGGGGTCATCAGGTGTTTGCCAATTTGCTTGACCGTTTTCGTGCGCTTGCCCTCTCGCTTCTGCTGATCGCCACTGTCGCGTTGCCGGCGCTGGCGGGTCCGTTCGAGGACGCAGTCGGCAAGTTCGCCAACGACGAATTTTCCGATACCGACGAAGCCATCGGCGCGGTTGCCTCATCCGGCAACCCGCTGGCCTTTGCCATTGTCAGCGCGCTGCAGGACGGCCGGTTGATGGCCGATCCCGACAGCAAGAAAGTTTATCTCACCCAACCCGACGGCAAGATCATCGATGCCGCCACGGGTGCTGCGGTGGACAAGATGCCCGACGGCGCCGCCGCCGTCCGCCTCAACAACCGCCTGCGCCGTACCGTGGAAGCCGCCCTGGGCGGGCTGACGCTGCTGTCGCCCGATCCCGCCAAGCGGGTCCAGGCCGCGCAGTCGGTGTTCAAGACCCATGACGAAGCCATGCTGCCGCTGGTCGACGAGGCGCTGAAGAACGAAACCGTCAAGGCCGCCAGGCTGGCCTTCACCGAGGCGCGGGCCGCCATCCTGCTGTTCAAGCCCGATGCCACCGACGCCGAAAAACTCGAGGCCATCGCCGCCATCAAGGCGCGCGGCGACCAGGAGGCGATGGCGCTGCTGGTCGGGCTGACCGGCGATCAGCCGGCCGCGATCGTCAGCGCCGCGGCGAGCGCGAAGGCGGCCATCCAGCGCAGCCTCGCGCTGTGGTCGATGGTGCAGAACGCCTGGTACGGGCTGTCGCTCGGTTCGGTGTTGCTGCTCGCGGCGATCGGCCTCGCCATCACCTTCGGCGTGATGGGCGTCATCAACATGGCCCATGGCGAGATGGTCATGATCGGGGCCTATGTCACCTTCGTGGTGCAGGAAACCATCCGCATCAGCTATCCGCATCTGTTCGACTACTCGCTGCTAATGGCGGTGCCGCTGGCCTTCATCGTCGCCGGCGCGATCGGCATCCTGATCGAGCGCAGCATCATCCGCTTTCTCTACGGCCGGCCGCTGGAGACGCTGCTGGCGACCTGGGGGCTGTCGCTGGTGCTGCAGCAGGCGGTGCGTACCATGTTCGGTCCCACCAACCGCGAGGTCGGCAATCCCTCCTGGATGAGCGGCGCATTCGAACTGGGCCAGGTCACCATCACCTACAACCGGCTCTGGATCCTCTGCTTCACACTGGCGGTGTTCGCCATCCTGCTCGCCATGCTGCGCTACAGCGCGATCGGGCTGGAGATGCGCGCGGTCACGCAAAACCGCCGGATGGCAGCCTCGATGGGGATCGCCACCTCGCGCGTCGATGCGCTGACCTTCGGCCTCGGCTCCGGCATCGCCGGAATTGCCGGCGTGGCGCTGTCGCAGATCGACAATGTCAGCCCCAACCTCGGCCAGAGCTACATCATCGACAGCTTCATGGTGGTGGTGTTCGGCGGCGTCGGTAACCTCTGGGGCACGCTGGTCGGCGCCTTCACGCTCGGCATCGCCAACAAGTTCCTCGAGCCGGTCGCCGGCGCCGTGCTCGGCAAGATCGCCATCCTGGTGCTGATCATCCTGTTCATCCAGAAACGCCCGCGCGGCCTGTTCGCGCTCAAGGGCCGGGCGGTGGAAGCATGATGCCGGTCTTAGAAGTGAGCTGCCTAACCGTGCGCTCCCTTACCTCTCCCGCTTGCGGGGGAGCACAGGCCGCCTTCTGCGGCCGTTCTTGGATAAGAACGCCGAAGCAAAGCTTCGGCTATGGCGCTCATCAGAGCGCGGCGGGTGGGGGAATTGCCAACGACAGACGCCGGCGCCCGTTGAGAGACCCCCACCCCAACCCTCCCCCGCAAGCGGGAGAGGGAGCGCAGGCGGGAGTGTGGCGCCCATGATGCCGCATGTGCTCACGCGTTCGCTGGATCGCAGCGCGACCATCTTCCTTGCGGTGGTCGCCGCGGTCGGCATCCTGATCCCGCTGTCCAACCTGCTGCTGCCGGCGGGCTCGATGTTCCAGGTGCCAACCTATCTGGTGGCGCTGTTCGGCAAATATGTCTGCTATGCCATCCTGGCGCTGTCGATCGACCTGATCTGGGGCTATTGCGGCATCCTCTCGCTCGGCCACGGCGCGTTCTTCGCGCTCGGCGGTTACGCCATGGGCATGTATCTGATGCGCCAGATCGGCAGCCGCGGCGTCTACGGCAATCCGATCCTGCCGGATTTCATGGTGTTCCTGAACTATCCGGAGCTGCCCTGGTACTGGTACGGCTTCGACATGTTCTGGTTCGCGGCGGTGATGGTGCTGCTGGTGCCGGGGCTATTGGCCTTCTGCTTCGGCTGGCTGGCGTTTCGCTCCCGCGTCACCGGCGTCTATCTTTCGATCATCACGCAGGCGATGACCTACGCGCTGCTGCTGGCGTTCTTCCGCAACGATTTTGGCTTTGGCGGCAATAACGGCCTGACCGATTTCAAGGACATTCTGGGCTTCAACGTCCAGGCCGACGGCACCCGCGCCGCGCTGTTCATCCTGAGTTGCCTGGCGCTGATCGTGGCCTTCCTGATCTGCCGCGCGGTTGTCACTTCGAAGCTCGGCAAGGTTCTGATCGCGGTCCGCGACGCGGAATCGCGCACGCGCTTCCTCGGCTACCGCGTCGAATCCTACAAGCTGTTCGTGTTCACGCTGTCGGCCTGCATGGCCGGCGTCGCCGGCGCGCTCTATGTGCCGCAGGTCGGCATCATCAATCCCGGCGAATTCGCGCCGGGTAATTCGATCGAGGCGGTGATCTGGGTCGCGGTTGGCGGCCGCGGCACGCTGATCGGGGCGGCGCTGGGCGCCGTCGTGGTCAACTACGCCAAGACCGTCTTCACCTCGGGTCCGCTGGCGCCGTACTGGCTGTTCATGCTGGGCGCGCTCTTCATCCTGGTGACGCTGCTGCTGCCGAAGGGCATCATCGGCACCTTCAACGCCTGGTGGGAGCCGTGGAAGGCGCAGCGCGTCTCGGCCAATACCGAGAGCGCCGCGCTCGAAGACGGCGTCAGCGTCGGCAAACCGAACCCGGCGGAGTGAGCGCGTGAACGCCATGGAAACCCGGAAAACTTCGGCGCTGCTCTATCTCGACGGCGTGCACGTCTCGTTCGACGGCTTTCACGCCATCAACAATCTGTCGCTGACGCTGGAGCCCGGCGAGATGCGCGCCATCATCGGCCCGAACGGCGCCGGCAAGACCACGATGATGG
>JAZJYY010000036.1:0-11477 GCA_040390145.1 Pseudomonadota bacterium | reverse complement strand
GCCTGTGCTCGCAGATCGAACTCGATTTCGAGGTGCAGCGCGCCGCCAAGGAAAAACCGATCGAGTCCGCCTATGGCGGCGCCACCCTGCTGCCGGCCTCGGAGACCACCCGCAAGGAGCCGGAATATGAGCCCAGCGAGAAGCAGCGCGACGACCTCAACGTCGATGCGGTCTTCGCCAAGCTGAAGGGCATCGGCGGCGGCAAGAAGCACGACGACGAGGACTGAGGAATCGCGCTGCGCCGTTGCGGCCGCGTAGCCTGGATGGAGCCAGCGGATCGGCGCGAATGCGCCGTCCGATGTCGCAATCCGGGGCTGGCGTCGCCTGTTGCTCGTTTGATTCAAATTCCTGTCGTCGTCCCGGCCAAGTGAGCGTCAGCGATCGCTGAGCCGGGATCCATACGCCGCGGCGTCCGTTTTGAAACAGGCTGTTGGACGGATATCACGCAATTGCTGACGACGGTGGTTATGGGTCCCGGATCTGCGCTCGCTTGCGCTCACTTGTCCGGGACGACGTGCCGTTTGTTGCGCGAGTTGGAGATCACGCAGCAAACGCACTTTCGCGATCTCGCGGTGCGCTGCACCCGAGGTTTGCTGGTTATTTTCCTTGCCCTCCAATCAGAGGGCGCGGGGAGGCCGGGCGCCCGATGCGCCCGATAGCCGCGTGTGCAATGGGTAGTGGTAGAAGGCACACGCGTTAGTCAGGTCACACCGGAATCACCCGGCACTCCCCGCGCAGTGGTTTACGGCTTATACGTGCCCTCCTCGGTGAGCCATGCGCTTTTGCCACCGTCGCCCGCGCTGCCTTAAGCTGCGAACTTGACACCAGCCCTTGGGGTGTCGGGACCACACGATTTCGCTCGTCCGCTTCCAGCGCCCGGGTCTAGAGCGCCATCCACATCCACCGCGTCCCCGCCCCGCACTGGTGACCTTGCGCAATGCCCCTCTGATTGGGGCGGGATGGCGACTGATATAACCTGATTTGCGATTCTGGAAAACAGAAATATTTTTAACTCGAGAGCTTAACATGACTTCCGATAAACAGAAGTGATTTGCCCGTCGGGTGCTCGAAGAGGCCGGCGAAGCCGTCATGGAGGCAAAGACTGGGTGGCTTCCCGTTCAACTCTCTCGGGAGGCGGAACAGGATCAGCCAGCCACGTTCACGTCACGCAGCGGCCCGGCTGCAGCTGCTTCGCCACTTCGGTCAGCACGCTGACCATGGGCTCGCAGGCCACGGTGGCTTTGCGGCGGTCGCCGGACTTGAACAGCGAGGGCGCGCCGGGGACGTTGCGGGCGTCGGTCTCAGGCGACTTGTCGGAAGACCTGTCGGAGGACTTGGCGACCGGCATCCGGACCAGGACGGTGGTGGCGGACAGGCTCTCAGGCCGCAGCGAGACGGTTTGGGTCTGTTCGCCTGATCCGGCAACGACGCTGGCGCGATCGGCCTTGGCGGAACGGTTGATGGCGCTGGCGATCCCGGTGGTCTGCGCTTCCGCGACCGCCTGCCAGCGCTCTGCCAGATCGTGACCGGATGCGAATTGAACGGCGCCGAGCGTCAATGAAACCGCAATCGCGCCAAAAACCGCTTTTGAAATATGTGACATCTTGGCTGTCCCTCGCCCCATGGCGATCACAGCCTCAACGCGAGGGAACCCGCCGGGTTCTGCGAATCTTCCATCACTTAACCGTGTGCGAAAAAATGTTCGGACGGCGGAACGAATTTGGGGGCCTCTGCGTCATCCAAACAGCCGGTCTTCCCCCCTGCCCCATTGACCGGCGATGTAGGGCGCGACTGTGGTGATGCCAGTCGCGCCCTGCTTTTTTTGACACCATCAATGCCTTGATGGCGGGGCTGTCCCGCGGCCCGACGGATGGAAATTCGCCCTCGGCTTGCCGGAACTGAATTTCACCTATTAGGTCATTTCAATACATCGCGCTGCACAGAGGTGGGATTGTCTTGAAGCTTTCGGCCGCGAGTTCGTCGACCACATTGTCCCTGCGTAACGAACTGGTGGCCGCCGGCGATGGCCTGGCCGACAATGAAGACGTGCTGCGCAGCGTGCTCGCCGGGTGCGGCGACTGCATCAAGATTCTGGATCTTGACGGCCGCCTGCAATTCATGAGCGAAGGCGGCAAGCGGGTGATGGAAGTCGATGACTTCGGCCCGTTGAAGGGGTGCCCATGGCCCGATTTCTGGGCCGGCGACGGCCATAACGAAGCAAGACGCGCGGTGGAATTGGCAAAGGCCGGCGGCATCGGGCGCTTCAAGGGGCCAGCTAATACCCCCCGGGGCAACCCGCGCCACTGGGATGTGCAGGTCTCACCGATCATGGGCGCCGACGGCAAGCCGTCGCATCTGCTGTCGATCTCCCGCGATATCACCGACGAATGGCGCGCGGTCGCCGAGTTGAAGGAATCCGTCGAACGCCAGGCGGTGCTGACGCTCGAACTGCAGCATCGCATCAAGAATACCCTGGCGATGGTCGGCGCCATCGCCAACCAGACCATGCAGGGCGACAGCGTCGCCAACGCCCGCGAAGCCTTCGCGGCGCGGCTGATGACCCTGAGCCGGGCCCACGATCTGCTGACGCAATCAAGCTGGGCCAGCGCCCCGATCCGGGACGTCGTCGAAGGCGCGCTGGCGGCGCACCGCACCGGCCGCGGCCAGATCAGCACCGGCGGCCCGGATCTGCATCTGACCGCCAGGCAGGCGCTGGCGCTCGCGGTCGCCATTCACGAACTCGCCACCAACGCCACCAAATATGGCGCGCTGTCAGGCCACGGCAGCGTCGCGGTGGCGTGGTCCGATCGTGCGGTCGATGGCGCCGAAACCTTCAGCTTCACCTGGACCGAAAGCGGCGGCCCTGTGGTTACCGAGCCCGAGAAAAAGGGATTTGGATCGCGCCTGATCGAGAAAATGCTGCCGAACGATTTCGGCGGCGAGGTGCGGACGTCTTACCGGCCTGATGGCGTGGTGTGCGAACTGACGTCGCCGCTGGGCAGGCTGAATTCGGAAGGTTAGGACGTTGTAAGTCCAAGCCGTCATTGCGAGCGAAGCGAAGCAATCCCGTGCCGCCGCAGTAAAGCCGGATTGGTTCGTCGTTGCGCTCCCCGCAATGACAGCAGTAGGCGCCTCTTTCTGTTCACACCAAATAAATTCGGCGCGCCTCGCAGCGCGCCGAATTCATTTCAGTCCAACAGTTTCTCGCTCAGCTCGCCGCGGCGCGCGGCGCGCGGTTGCGGGAGTTGCGCTGGAAGAACAGCGCCTGGCTCGCCACGGCGGAGACCATCGCCGGTTGGAACGGTTTTGAGATCAGGAACGCCGGCTCGGGGCGCTCGCCGGTCAGGAAGCGTTCGGGATAGGCGGTGATGAACACCACCGGCACCTCGAACACCTTCAGCAGTTCGTTGACGGCGTCGAGGCCGGACGAACCGTCGGCGAGCTGGATGTCGGCCAGGATCAGCCCGGGCTTGCGGTTCTTGGCCAGCGCGATGGCGTCGGCATGGGTGCGGGCGACGCCGATCACGTTGTGACCGAGGTTCTTCACCAGGCTCTCGAGATCCATCGCAATGAAGGTCTCGTCCTCGATGATCAGCACGTCGGTGGCGATTTCGGCGGCCATTTCGCGGCCGGCGGTATCGGCCAGCTTGCGGGTCTCGGCGACATCGATGCCGAGCACATAGGCCACTTCCTCTTCGGAAAAGCCTTCCAGCGACAGCAGCAGGAAGGCCTGCCGGGGCAGCGGCGTGATGTTCGAGAGCCGCCGTTCCGACGGCATCGGCAGCGTGGCCACGTCGGAATCGTCGTTCAGCGACACCGAATTCCAGATCTTCGTGAACAGCCGGAACAGGCCGGCGCGCGGGCCGTGCTGCTCGTCCAGCAAGGCCGGGTCCTGCAGCAGAGCTTCCAGCATGGCCCCGACATAGGCGTCGCCGGAGGCCTGATTTCCCGTCAGTGCACGGGCATAGCGCCGCAACAACGGTAAATGTTCAGCAACTAGCTGTGATCGCGACATCCCCACTCCATATCCTGCTCTTGGGCCAAAGCATCCCGATGGGGGTGATTCCCCCAGAATGTGCTGGATTACGTTCCAGCCTCCAAAAAGTTCCCTGTCCGCCGGAACTTTCCCGTCCGGCTGGAATTAGCCCCGTTAGAAATAGGGCCGAAACCTCGATCTCAAGCATATTTGTTGAAGTTCAGGGACTTAACTCTCGGGGAAGCGTGGAACAAGTCATGAAAGATGTAAAGTCTCAAGCCAGCAAGGTGGCCGCCCCGGGAAAACCGGGCCGGCTCAATACCGAGATACAGTCGCGAATCGGGCACCAGCTCAGGGCGATGTATGACGACGTCGTGCGGCAGGGCGTCCCTGACCGCTTCGCCGAGCTGATCAAGAAGCTCGATGCTCCCGCGCCCACCGGTGATCCTGCCAAAACAGACGGGAGGGACTAATGCCTCTCACCGACTCACTTCGGGACGACATTCTCGCGTCGGTCCCCTCCTTGCGCGCGTTCGCGATCTCGCTCAGCGGCAATGGAGACCGGGCCGACGATCTGGTCCAGGAAACGCTGTTGCGCGCGCTTGCCAACATCGACTCATTCCAGCCGGGCTCGAACCTGCCGGCCTGGTTGTTCACCATCCTGCGCAACCTGTTCCGCTCGGACTATCGCAAGCGGCGCCGCGAGGTGGAGGACGCCGACGGCAACTACGCCAAGACGCTGAAAACCCAGCCGGCGCAAAGCGCGCATCTGGAATTCGAGGAGTTTCGCGTGGCGCTCGACAAGCTTCCGCAGGACCAGCGCGAAGCGCTGATCCTGGTCGGCGCCTCCGGCTTCTCCTATGAGGACGCCGCCGCGATCTGCGGCTGCGCGGTCGGCACCATCAAGAGCCGCGTCAACCGCGCGCGGTCGAAACTCAGCGCGCTGCTCTATGTCGACGGCGCCGACGACTTCGGCCCCGACGACACCGTCCGCGCCGTGATCGGTGGCAGCGGCGGCTGACCGGCTTCAAACCAGACACGAAAAAGCGGCCCGGTGGGCCGCTTTTTTAGTGAAAGGTCGCTTGCGCCAAGTGACGGCCACGCCAATGCAAACAAAAGACCGCCCGAAGGCGGCCTTTCGCTTTCTCCTGAAAGAAACATTACGCGGCGTTGAGCGCCATCTTGTTGCGACGGCGATACGTCATGAAGCCAACGCCAGCAAAGCCCAGGATCATCATCGCCCACGTTGAAGGTTCGGGAACGGCTCCCACTGCAGGCCCCGTTACGCTGGCATCATCAAGACCGATCATGAAGACCTGGCTGCCAAACTCGATACTTCCGATGCCGATCGTCGTGGACGTGGAGGCAGCGATGAAGGTGCCGGTCAGTAGACCGTAGACCGCGGTGGGGCCGCTGCTGGAAAGCCAAAAACCCGGGGTGCCTGACAGCGCAAACTCCACGTCGTTGGCGTACGTTCTAATGCCGGTATAGGCCGTGGAGAAATCCTGAGTTTCGTAGATGGAAAAAGTATACTGCTGACCAATGATCGTCGCGATCGTCTGGCTCAGGTAGCCGTGAGGTACCGTATCGCCTATTCCCGTGAGGTCGACGAAACCTGCACCGCTGCGCACATTGATATCCTGGCTATTAACCCCCCATGCCAGAGACGTTTGCGCCCCCACCGGGGCTATCCGTGACGTGCCCACGGTCCAGCCCGCCAGGTCCTGCGGGCCGTTGGATCGGATGGTATCGTAGGTCTGATTGCTGTTGAGTGGGTTTGGGTCAGGTGTGAAATTTCCCGACTCGAAACCGCCATTTACCAGCAGCTCAGCGGCCTGCAGGGGCGATGCCATCGAAACCAGGATTGAAACAAATAGCGCAGACGTAAAACGCATAATAAACTCCCTTCAATATTAAATTTTTTAGTTTCAAATTAATTGTCATAATATCCATCGGTGCAAGACCGTCAATCTCGAAACGGCTTCGAGGAAGCGACTTGAGGTCTGTCTGCCGTATCAACCGAACGGTTGAGGGACTCGGTTAGAGCGCGATGAGATTAGGTTGAGTTGGAGCAGCCGGCTTCACCTCTCCCTTCGGAAGAGGTCGGCGCGTAGCGCCGGGTGAGGGATTACGGTCTCTAATTAATGCAGCCCCCTCACCCGATTTGCTCCGCAAATCGACCTCTCCCCGCTGGGGAGAGGTAACCGCGACGACCGATTCAACCTAAGGCCATCTCGCGCTAGCTGCTCCCGTTGGGAAACGGCGGGCACGCCCCGGACGCGCATTCGCGCAACCGGCGGCTTTGCCCACCTCCACGTTTTCGGGATGCGACTACCCCCGCTTGACCGGCGCCGACAATTGTTCGGTGCGGTCGCGCTCGGTCATGTCGACGACGGTCTCCATCGGCGCGGTCAGTTCGTAGACGTAGCTGACATCGGTGAAGAAGCGCTTCGAGGTGCCGCCCAGCGCCTCCGGCGCGACGCGGTCGAGCAGGATCACGCCGAAATCGCTGTCGGCGCGGCGGGTCGCCTCGCTGGTGTTGAACTCCTCCCAGCGAAAATGAAAGATGGCGTCGGGCTCCTCGCCGGTTATTTCCCAATGCGCCACGATGTGGGGATGCTTGCCGACCAGCGAGAGGCCCTCGTCGGAATGCGACGCCAGTTCGAAGAACAGCAGCGACAGGCTCTGGGCGGCGCGCGCGCTCACCGCGATATCCGGACCGGAGACGGCGATGCGCTCGGCATGGGGGATCGCGCGGGCCTCGAACAGCCCCTTCAGCTTCACGCCCTGCCACTGGCTTTCGGACAGCAGCGAAACCACGTTCGACATGGCGTGGATGCGGCCGATCAGCAGTTCGCGGGCGACATCGATATCGGCGCCATGACGCATCGTCCGCGTCACGATCGACTGGATCACCGCCAGGATGTTCTTGACGCGGTGATTGAGTTCGTCGATCACCGCGGTCAGCCGCCGCTCGAAGCCGATCCGCACCTGGATCTCGCGGCTGAGCCGCAAATTGTTGTAGGCGACATAGCCGAACAGCCCGCAGACGATGCCGGTCAGCGCGAGGCCGATCGCGGCGACAATTCCCGCGGTCTGTTGTGCGCGCGTGATCGAACCGGGTTTGGCGTAGTAGGCGAGCGACCAGTCGTGATCGCCGAAACTGACCGTCCGCAGCATCGACGGCGCGGGCGATTCGGCGCCGACCACCCGCGAAACCACGTTGTCGCGGCTGATCGCGATCAACTCACGATCGGGTCTGCGCGGGTCTTTCAGCACCACCGAGAACAGCGACAGATCGTCGTTCGCCAGCATCAGGGGCGCCAGCTCGTACGAAAAGGTCACAAAGCCCGCGGGCGCCGTATTGCCCTCCTGCAGCACCGGGGCGGCCAGAACCACGCCGATCGGCCCGTCCTTTCGCAGCAGCGGCAATGGATCGGACGCCACCGGCTTGCCTTCGGTCTTGGCGCGCTCCAGCATGGGGCCCAGGATCGGATCCTGATCGAGGCTGCGTCCCGGAAAAATCCTGGTCTCCGCGTTGCGCGGCTCGACATCCATTACCACGTTGATCGGCCGGTCGGGGTCGAGCGCGCTCTCGTCGAGAGGTTTGTCGTCGGTCCCGCGGATCGCGGGATTGGCAAATCCGGCAGCGGCCAGTTCGGCGCGAGCCGTCGGCAGGTCCGCCGGCTGCAGCTTCGCGATCCAGCTGGCAACGACGAAATCGGTCTTGAAGGCGTAGATCGAGGATCGCAGCGGCTCCAGCATATTCGCCTTCATCACGCCAGGCGCGCGGAACAGGCCGGAGGCGACGCGGGCGAGCAACTCGCGCTCGGTCAGCCGTTCCTGCACCAGGCCGGCGTGAACGTCGATCGCGCGCGCCATCGCGATCCGCTCCAGCATCAGGTCCTGATCATGGACGCGATAAGCCGCGAGCCCGGAGAACAGGACTCCGATCAATGCGATAAAACCGATGATGAAACCCAGCCGGACCACTCGCTTACTCAACGATGAGGCGTTGGCGAAGAAAACAGATCAAACATTTGAAGTCCGCCGGTGCGGCGAGAAACCGAAACAGGACAAGCCGGCCGACTCATATAATGAAGGAGCGATCATTGGTACGCAACTGCGGTTGGTGACGCGGGACTGAACAAGTGGGCCGGCGGTGTTTTCCGTCGCGGCCAGAGAGTGCTAATCGCGGCGCCGGGGTTTTGTTCCGGCGAAGGCGGAAGATTTTGTTGCCGTCATTCCGGGGCGATGCGCAAGCATCGAACCCGGAATCTCGAGATTCCGGGTTCGCCTCTTCGAGGCGCCCCGGAATGACAACGTCCACTCAGCTCGCCCTGGCCGGCATCGACGGGCGCAGGCCGCCCTTGGCCTCGATGAAACCGATGATGCGATCGAGGCCCTCGCTCTTCTTCAGGTTGGTCATGACGAAGGGACGCTCGCCCCGCATCCGTCGCGCGTCGGTGTCCATCTTCTCCAGCGACGCGCCGACATAGGGCGCGAGATCGATCTTGTTGATCACCAGAAGGTCCGACCGGGTGATGCCGGGGCCGCCCTTGGAAGGAATCTTGTCGCCGGCGGCGACATCGATGACATAGATCGTGAGGTCGGCGAGTTCCGGCGAGAAGGTGGCGGCGAGATTGTCACCGCCGGATTCGATCAGCACGAGATCGAGGCCGGGAAATTTCGCGCGCATGTCGGCGACCGCGGCCAGATTCATCGAGGCGTCCTCGCGGATCGCGGTATGCGGACAGCCGCCGGTCTCGACGCCGGCGATGCGGTCCGGCGTCAGCGAGCCCGAGCGCACCAGGAACTCGGCGTCCCATTTTGTGTAGATGTCGTTGGTGATCGCGGCGATGTCGTAGCGCTCGCGCATCGCCTTGCAGAGCAGATCCATCAGCGCGGTTTTGCCCGAGCCGACGGGGCCGCCGATGCCGATGCGAAGCGGGCCGTTATTGGACATGAGCAATACTCTTTCTGCTTCGTCGTCCCTGCCTAGTGCGCAATTGCGCAGGGACGACGGGTTGATAGATGGCGCGTATCGCAAATTTGCTCATGACCGGAACAGCCGCGTGTACTGCGTCTCATGGCGCAGGCTGGCGAGGTCGGCGCGAAACGTCGCGCTGCCGAGATCGTCGAGCGAGGCCTGCAGCGCCCGCTTGGCGGTGGCGACCACGACCGGCTCGAGTTGCGCCAGCACGCGCTGGCTGTCGGTCTGCCCGAGCGGGACCAGCCGGGCACCGGCGGAAATCCAGTTCGAGGTCACGGCGTGGAAGAAGGCGTGCATGGTGGGGCCAAGCGGGATGTCGTGCGCGGCGCTGACCAGGCCGACCGCGACCGGATAGACGATGGCGCCGTCGCATTGCGCCACCAGTTGATCGAGCCCGTCGCAATTCCAGGCCGAGCGCGCGATCTCGATGAAGGCGCGACCCTGCGAGGTGGTTTCGAGCTGACGCTCGCGCGACGGCACGAAGGCGGCCGCGAGTTCGGCGATTTCGCGCAAGCGTGCATCGTCATGCGAGGCGGCGGCGCGGTACGCATGCGCCACGAACACGCCGTCGCAAAAGCCGGAGCCGTCGACCAGCATCGACGCCAGCCAGTCGTTCAGGGAAGCCGCATCGGTGATATCGCCGGCTTCCACAGCCCATTCGATGCCGCTGGAATAGGAGAAGGCGCCGACCGGAAAGGCCGGCGACAACCAGGTCATCAGCCGGTACAGCGCCGCGCCCTCGGCCGCCGTCATCCCGCCGGGATGGTCCGCCGGCGGCGGCTTACTTGTGGTCATGAGCATGGGAATGACCGTGCTGATGGTCGTGATCGCAATGCTCGTCGTGGTGATGGTGCGCATCACCGTGGTCATGATGACCATGATCATGCGCGGCATGATCGTGCCCGGCATGGGCATGCGGCGCCGCCTCCGCCGCATGCGCATGGCCGCTCGTATAGGCGCCGCCCTCGGGATCGAACGGCGCCTCGATCTCGATCACGCGCGCGCCGAGCCCCTTCACCATCGCCTCGATGACGTGGTCGCGCCTGATACGCAGGCCCTTCGCCATGATCTGGGTCGGCAGATGGCGGTTGCCGAGATGCCAGCCGACCCGCACCAGATGCTGCGGATCGTTGCAGCGAATCTCGATCAGCGGCTCGGGTGCGGCCACCACCTCGACCAGCCGGCCGTCCTCCAGCACCAGCGCGTCGCCGCCGCGCAACGCCACCGCGTTTTCGAGGTCGAGCAGGAATTCGAGCCCGCGCGTGCCGGTCATCGCCATCCGCCGCCGGTGCCGGTCGTCGAAATCCAGCACGACGGTATCGGCCGGCGCGACCTTCCAGGAATGCTGTCCCTTGACCTGCGTGGCACGGATCATCAAAGATTCTCTTTTTGACGCGTTTTCTTCACGCGAACCGGTTCCCACTTCGCTCGAAAACGCTATCAGAACTTCTCGACCTTGCCGTCGCTGATGATCTCGATCACCGTCGGCGAGGCCCGGTAAGGTGCGGCATATTCGCGCCAGACCTTCATGTGCGGCGCCTTGCCATGGGCGTTGAGGTCGTCGCGGGTCTCCCAGCGCTCGACCACGACGTAGAGATTGGGATCGTGGATGCTGGTGTGGCCTTCATAGGAGATGCAGCCCTTCTCCTTGCGCGTCTCGGCGATGCATTCCTTGTGACCCTTGATGAAGGCCTCGCGGCCTTCCGGCTTCACCTGCGTGGTGGCAATCACGTAAATCATGGATGAGATCTCCCGTTATTATTCTTGCTTAGCGGACGTCGACCTTTTCGGGCGTGATGATTTCGATCTTCGGGGGCGCCGCCATGCATTTCACCGCGACACGTCCAAACGTCTTCATGTGCTCCTGGCCTCGATGCGGCACCAGCGCCTCGGCGTTCTCCCACTGCTCGACGAACACCATCTTGGCGGGATCGGTGACGCTCTCATGCAGATCATAGGCGATATTGCCGGCTTCCTTGCGGGTGCCTTCGATGCAGGCGGTGGCGGCGGCGATGAATTCGGCGCGCGTTTCAGGCTTGATGGTCAGTGTGGCAACGACGTAGATCACGAGATCCTCCCGGGCTTTGTTCTGGCTTATGGATGCCGGGAGCGAGCTTAGAACATGAAATAGCGCTGCGCCATGGGCAGCACCTCGGCCGGCGCGCAGGTCAGCAATTCGCCGTCGGCGCGCACCTCGTAGGTTTCCGGATCGACCTCGATTTTCGGCGTGGCGGAATTATGGATCATGCTCTTCTTGGAGATGCCGCCGCGGGTATTTTCAACCGCATAAAGCTTCTTGTCGATGCCGAGCTTTTTCGCCAGCCCGCCCGTGATCGCGGCCTTCGAGGTGAACACCAGCGAGGACGCGGTCAGCGACTTGCCGTAGGCCGCGAACATCGGCTGGTAATGCACCGGTTGCGGCGTCGGAATCGACGCGTTGGGATCGCCCATCGGCGCCGCCACGATCGAGCCGCCCTTGATGATGCAGTCCGGCTTGACGCCGAAGAA
>JAZJYY010000035.1:0-11218 GCA_040390145.1 Pseudomonadota bacterium | reverse complement strand
GGATCGTCACCCAGTTGGTGAGCAGCGCCAGCGCCAGGATCAGATAGAACAGGAACACGATGCGGTGGGTGGTGGAGAATTCGATGCCGAGCCTGGCGGCGAGCCCGTCATCGCCCGGCGTCAGCGGAATGCCGAAGAAGGACGGCCGCGGAATCCCGGTGACGCCGTTCGGGCCGCCGGTCAGGCTCTGCCAGTTGATAATGACGAGGCGGATGATCTCGCCGAACGCCAGCGTGACGATGGCGAGGTAGTCGCCGCGCAGCCGCAGCACCGGAAATCCCAGCAGTACGCCGAAGAACGCCGCGAGAATCCCGGCCAGCGGCAAACAGATCCAGAATGAAAAGCCAAAATTGGTCGCCAGCAGCGCATAGGAATAGGCGCCGACCGCATAGAACGCGACGTAGCCGAGGTCGAGCAGGCCTGCGAGGCCGACCACCACGTTCAGGCCCCATCCCAGCATCACATAGGTCAGCACCAGGATGCCGAGATCGAGAATGTAGCGCTCGTTATAGAATATCACCGGCACCAGGAAGGTGAACACCAGCAGCACCGGCGCGACGCCGCGCCGCGCGAGCGCGAGGCCTGATGTCACCGAGGGCGGCACGATCCTGATGGTGCCGACCGGGCCCCACCACTGCCGCAGCAATTCGACCACGATGCTGCCGCCGAACACCGTCGCGACCATAGCGGCGAGGTCGCCGAACCGTGTCATGTAGGTGAGCTGGCCGTCGGAGCCCGCTTCGGTACGCACACCGATCATCAGCGAAAACAGCACCAGCGCCACCAGCGCGCTGATCACGGCCTTCTTGAAGATGAAGGCGGCGCCGGGCGCGTGCGATGCGGCGGATGCAGGGGCTGCGGATGCGCTCACGCCGGCCATCAGACTTTTTCGACTTCAGGGCGGCCGAGCAGGCCGGTCGGCATGAAGATCAGCACCACGATCAGGATCGAGAACGCCGCGACGTCCTTGTACTCGACCGAGAAATACGCCGACCACAGGGTCTCGATCAACCCGATCAGAAGTCCGCCCAGCATAGCGCCGGGCAGCGAGCCGATGCCGCCGAGCACCGCGGCGGTGAAGGCCTTGATGCCCGCGACGAAGCCCATGAAGAAATCGACCTGGCCGTAATAGAGCAGGTACATCATGCCGGCGACGGCGGCCAGTGCCGCACCAATGACGAAGGTCATGGAGATGGTGCGGTCGACATCGACCCCGAGCAGCGACGCCATGGTCTGGTCCTGTTCGCAGGCGCGCATGTCGCGGCCGAGCCGGGTCCGCGCCACCAGCCAGGTGAACAGCGCCAACAGCACGATGGTGGTGATCACCACGATGATCTGGACGTTGGACAGCCGGACGACGAAGCCGTCGGCGCCCTCATGCAACGTGTAGCCGCCGGTGATGATCGGCGGCACCGGCTTGACCCGCGCGCCCTGCGCGATCTGAGAATAATTGGTCAGCACGAACGACATGCCGATCGCCGACAGCATCGGGGCGAGGCGGAACGAGTGCCGCAGCGGCCGGTAGGCGATGCGCTCCACGGTCCAGCCGTACAGCGCCGTGATCAGCATGGCCACCAGCAGCACGACCAGCAGGATCACGGGAACGAAGGTGAGGCCGAACGACACCAGGATCAGGAACGAGATCAGCGCGATGAAGCCGCCGATCATGAAAATATCGCCATGGGCGAAATTGATCATGCCGACGATGCCATAGACCATGGTGTAGCCGATGGCGATCAGGCCATAGATCGAGCCGAGCACGAGGCCGTTGATGAGTTGCTGGGCGAAATAATCCATGCGCTGCCGTTGTCTGGATGACGCGGCGGTGGCCCCGGCAGCCGGTACGCCGTGTCGTGTCATTTTCTAACAGTGGGAAACCGGTGCGGCAACAGCGCGGGCAGGGGCTGAGCGGGCTTGTACATGGGTCATTTTGAAGCCGGGGTTCCGCCGCCACAGTCGAAACAAGCCGCCGCCACGCAATGATCCCTGGGGAACCGGGGTTTCCACGCAACCTGTCGTGGCCTCCCCAGTTGTCTTGCTGTTGCGTCAACAACGGAGATTCCGATGACCAAACAGAACCCAAATCCGGGCCAGCAGAACCAGGCCCCGGGTCAGAATCCGGGCCAGCAGAATCAAGCTCCCGGTCAAAAGCCCGGCCAGCAGCAGGGCGGTGGCCAGAAGCCCGGCCAGCAGCAGCAGGATCCCAGCCGTCCGAATCCGGACCAGCGAGCGGGTCACTAGCGCTGACCTAAGAGAAGCAGGAGAGCAGGAGGGCCCCGCCGAAAGGCGGGGCCTTTCTTTTGGGAACGGTCAGTCGCCGGACGCGGCGGTGAAGACCGCCAGTTGGTCGTGGAAGGCGCGCTTGAAGGCGGGCCGGGCTTCGCCGCGAGCGACATAGGCAGCGACGTTCGAAAACTCCTCCAGCAGGCCCGATCCCTTCAATCTGCGCAGCACCGCCACCATCATGAGGTCACCGGCGCTGAATGCGCCTTCGAGCCAGTCGGCGTCGCCAAGGCGGCTGGAGAGTTCGTTCAGCCGGTCGCGGACGCGATGCTCAAGGATGGGCAGGCGCTCCTTATACCAGGTCTTCTCGCGATCCAGCATCACGGCCATCGAGCGCTCGACGATCGGCGGCTCCACGGTGGCAAGTGCTGCGAACATCCATGTGACGGCGCGCGCCCGGGCATTGGCATCGTCCGGCAGCAGGCCGGCATGGCGCTGCGCGATATGGAATACGATGGCGCCCGACTCGAACAGCGCGAGATCGCCTTCTTCGTAGGTGGGAATCTGCCCGAAGGGATGAAGCGCGCGATGCGCGGATTCCTTCATTTCGCCGAATGAAACAAGGCGGACGTCGTAGGGCTGGCCGACTTCTTCAAGCGCCCAGCGAACCGGCATGTCGCGCGCCAGCCCCCTGCCGCGATCGGGTGAGTTTTTGAAGGCGGTAATGGTGGGGCGCATGCAGTCTCCCTCGACGCTCTTGATATCCCTTGGGACGAACGAGCCGGAGACTTCCCGACGTGGAGGGCATTAAACTCGCCCAAACGGTATCCTGATCCGCCGATCCGGCCATTAAGGTAAACAAAGGGTTTAAATTGCCCGCCGCAGTTTAAGCGGGTTAGCTCGCCGCAAGCCGCCGCCCCGGTCCGGGGCGTATGCGGAACAGCGGGAAGCGGTATGTCCACAAACTGGCGGATCAGTTCATTCAACGGCGCGCTGCTGGCGGCCTATTTCATCCCGACCTGGACCATCGTTGCCCTCAAGATCATGATTTCGCCGATCCAGGGGCTCTATGTACGGCCGAACATCTCGGTCGCGCTGTTCATCAGCGATCACCTGCAATTGACGGCGTTGAACACGGTTCGCTTCGCCTGGCTATTGGCCCTGGGCAAGCTCACCGTCGTGGCGTTCTTTGCGGTGTTCGTGGTTCTGCTCACCCGCGCCTCGATCCGCAAGACCGGGGGCTGCGACGAGGCGCTCGGCATCGCGCTGGCGATCGGCAGCCTGATCAGCTTCGCCAGCATGGTGATGGCCTCGCAGGTCGGCGAGAGCGCGGCCCTTCGGCTGCATGCGACCGAACTGCTGATGCTGCTCGGCACCGCCATCGTGCTGCTGGTCGAACGTCCGGCTCTGCCGCAGACGGAGCGCGCGACGTCGCCGGACCTGTCGCTTCAGCATCCGCGGATCCTGGACAATTACTGACGCTGTCCCGCGTGGGGGCCGCGAGCCCGCCGCCTGCAACGTTCGGCGCGCCGAACGATCCGATCGGTTATGAGGGCTGGACGGCGTCGAACAACATCCCGAATCCGCTCGCGGATGCGGAGACGTTGCTGGACTGCAGCAAGTGCCAGATCATGCACTGGTTGCTGGTGATGACCGGCTTGCCGCAGCTCCGTTCGAGGGCGGCAATGATAGGCGCCGACTTGATGGCCGTGCAGCTCAGGAAGCAAACGTCCGCCGCGTCCCTGATGTTCGACTGCGCCCAGTCGAGAATCGCTGCCGGGTCGAGTTCCGACATCTCTGCGTTGGTATCAATCCCGAGATTGGCGCCGCCTTCGACGTGGAAGCCGCTGGCCTCCAGCCATTCCGCCTCGCGTCGGTGCACCTCGTCGATGTAGGGCGTGAGCAGGGTTACCCGCCTGGCGCCGAGTTTCGACAGGGCGCCGACAACGGCATCGGCCGTGGTAAAACATCTTTTGCCCGTGGCTTTCTCGATGCGTTCCCGAATGCCCTCGGCGATATCGGGAGCGAAGGTCGAGACCGCCGTGCAATGGAACACGATGACTTCGACATTCGCATCGGCCAGCAGTCCCGCCGCGGCTTCGAGCTGATCCAGCATGCACATGAGTTCGGTCCGCGAACTGCCCCGCAGCGGCAGCCGCGTCACCAGCATCGACGCCTGCGGCGGCAGCATGGCCCTCAATTCCGGCTCGGCCACCGAGTTGCCGGAAGGGACCAGCACGCCCACCCGCAACCGGCTGCCATAATCGATCGGCTGAAAGGAATGAGGCGATGTCAGCATCAATGGATGCCTTCCGCGGCCAGATCATGCAGCGCCGCCTTGAGGTAATCGCGGTTGATATAGCCGTCGGCTGACGTCTTGACCCGGTTCGGCACCGCCCTGATCAGCGAACTGATGTCGATCAACGACTGCACCGCCTCGGTATTGGCGTCGCCATCCCGGGGAAAGATCTCATCCCTGGTGTATTCGTTCCACGCGCGCAGCGCGTAGGATTCCGCGATGCCGGTTTCCGCGACGGCGACAGGGGTTGCCGCCTCGGCGTTGGCAAAGAACCACTGGTGAGCGCGGACGAACGCGCGCATGAACCGCCGCATCACGGCCTCGTTGGCACTCGCCCAGCGGCTGTCGACGTTCAGCGACGTGAACTGGAAATAGGGCACCTCGTCGCGGGGCTCGCACAGGCTGGGAAAACCCTGGTCGGCGGCGATATAGTTCAGGGGCGCGCCCTGCAACCCCGCATCGATCTCGCCGGACTGCAGCATCGCCCATCGTGTCAGGATGGGGCCCACCGCCTTCATCCGGTAGTCGCGTGGGAATTCGAGGCCGCGGGCGGACAGCAGTTTCATCACGAGCGACGAACTGCCCGCGTTGAGCGACGATACGCCCACGGTCTTTCCGCGAAGGTCATCGAAGCTTCTGATCGATTTTCCCGTGACGAAGGAGAACGGCAGCCGGTTGACGTTGCCGCCGATGATCTCGAGAAAGCCGCCGGCTTCGCTGTCGAGCACCACATGTTCGGTGATGCCATAGGCCAGTTGCACCCGGCCGTCGCGCAGACGATCGGTCACTTCGTCGACTCCCTCATGGAGTTCGATCGAGACGTCCAGCCCTTCGTCGGCGAACATGCCCTGATGCCTGGCAATCCACACCGGCATGTTGAAATAGTTACGCGACACCGCGGCGAAGGCGATCTTCTGCATGTTGATAACTCCGTTAAACCGCTTTGAGCGCCGGATTCGGCAGCCGGCCGGATGTCGGTGCGAACTGGATGGGATTGCGCGCGCCGGCAAAAATGATCGCCGCGCCGCCAAGCAGCAAGACGCCGGCGATGAGGAAAGCGCCCGAAAAGCCGCCGCTTGCCGCCACGATATAGCCGGTGATGATGGGCGCTGCGGTGCCAAACAGGTTGCCGCCCATGATCAGGAGGCTTGTGGCGACACCGTTGTAGCGTCCGTCGGTCACCAGATCGGCCGTCAATGCGATATTCATGGCCATCGCGGTGGCTACGCAGGCCAGCGAAATGCTGAACAGGGAAACGATTACCCAGATCGATTCGACGAAAGGCGTGGCCAGAATGACGGATGACAGCAGCAGCAGCACCGCAATCAGTTTGCGGCGGTCGCTGTTCGACGAGCCGGTCCGCTTCAGCAGCCTGTCGCTGAACCAGCCGATAAATAGGCCGAGCACGGCTGCGACGCCGTAGGGTACCGCGGAGAAGAACCCGGTCTTGAGGACGTCCATGCCGCGGGTGGCCGCGAGATAACTGGGAAGCCATGTCATGAAAAGATAGAGCGTATAGCCCGCGCAGCCCTGCGTCAGGGCCAACGACCACATCGTCGAACTTCCCAGCAGGGTCCTGAGTGCGGCGAGTTGGCTCAATTCCGCGTTGGTGCCGAGTGCCTTTTCGCTACTGCGGCCTTTCAGGATCAGGTCGCGTTCGGTCGCGCCGAGCCAGGTTGCCTGTTCCGGACGGCGGTAGAGCGCAAACCAGGCCAGCGCGAGCACGAGGCCCATGGCGCCCGTGATATAGAACGACTCCCGCCACCCGAACTGCACGATCAGCGCGCCGACCAGCACCGAACCGATGCAGAGGCCGGCGTGGGCGCCGCAATTGAGGAACGCGGCGGCAAGTCCGCGCTCGCCCTCCGGCGCCCATTCGCGAATGATCTTGCCGCCGGCGGGGTAGCTGGCGGATTCGCCGACGCCGAGCACGAGGCGCGAGGCGAACAGCGACGCATAGCTGGTCGACAGGCCGGTCCAGATTCCCGCAAGCGACCATAAGCCCAGCGTACTGTAGGTGATGGCACGGCCGCCAAAGCGGTCCGCCAGCAGTCCCATTGGAATAAGGCAGATCAGATAGGTCCAGAGGAACGCCGAAAAGATGTAGCCCATGTCGATGGGCGAAAGTTGATAGGCTTCCGCGATCGATTTCGCCGCCACGGACAGGTTCACCCGGTCCAGATAGTTGATGAACATCAGGACGAACAGGCCGGCATAGACCAGATGTCGTTTAGGAATACCCATGGCGTCGCTCCCGCAGACTTTTTTGTTTGAACGCGCAGGATTTCACAGGCCACAAGACAAGTATAATTCATAATTGTCATGATCGAAATGAACAGCAGTCATATGGCGTCAGCGGAACTCGGCCGCGATCATCGATCGCAGCCACGCCTGGCCGGGGTCACGGCCAAATCGCGGATTCCAGACGAGGTCGATTGCGAAGATGACATCGTTCAGTGGAAACGGCGCCGTCCAGCAGCGCTGGGCGCTCTCCCGATCGACCGCCCACCGCGCCGGAATGGCCGCGACCAGATCGGTGTGCCCGACGATGTGACGCGCGTCGCGCCAGCTTGGCACGTTGAAGACGACCTTGCGCTGCAGTCCCCGGGCACCTAGCGCGTCATCGATGGTGTTGGTCCCGATCGTACCCGCGACTTTCACATGCAGGAGCGACGCATAGAACGGAAGCGTCATCTTCCTCTTTCTCGCCGGGTTGTTCTTGTGCATGAGAACGACGAAGCGTTCCTCCAGCACCCGCAGGTGGTTGTTCCGATCGAGGCGGCTGCGGGATTCGCCGAGCCTGATATGGATATCGTCGCCGACGATCTCGTCTTCCCGGGGGTCCCCGGTGAAATGGGCGGCATTGATCCGGATGCCCGGCGCCGCGTCTCTCAATCTCTGGCACAGGCCCTGCAGCAGGAAGCTGGACACATATTCCGAGATCCGCAGGTTGAACGATCGCACGGCGGTCGCGGGATCGAATGTTGCTGACTTGTCGATGGCGATTTCGATTTGCTGCAGCGCTGCCCGCGCGGCTTCGGCTATTTCGAGCGCGCGGGGAGTGGGCTCCATTCCGGTGGGGGACCGAATGAAAAGGTCATCGTCCAGCGTAGCCCGCAGTCGCTTCAGCGCATGACTGACGGCCGACTGCGTCAGGCCCAGCCGCCGGGCGGCGTTGGAGACGTTTCTTTCCGCGACCAGCGCTTCCAGCATCAGCAGCAGATTGAGATCGATGGTTCGTAAGCGCATTGGAATCCAGACCACGCCCTGCGCATCTTCCGGGCTCTTCCATTAGCACGGTGAAGGCCGGAATTCACCGCGCTGGGGTGGCGGCGCGGCATCGAACCCGTTGTCGATTCAGCGCTGCGTCAGGAAGCCGACCACGGCGTCGGTGAAGGCGTGCGACTGCTCGATGTTTGAAATGTGCGCGGCGTCGAGAATCGTCAGAGCCGCACCGGGAATCTGGCTGCGGATGAACTCGCCGGCCGCCACCGGCGTCGACATGTCATGACGCCCGGCAATCACCAGCGTCGGGCTCTTGATTTTCGGCAGCAGCGCGCGCTGGTCGAGGGTCGCGAGCGCCTCGCAGCAGGCGAGATAGCCCTGCACCGGCGTGGCGAGCAGCATGGCCTTCAGGTTTGCGGCAATCTGCGGCTCGCGCTCGCGGAAATCCGATGTCAGCCAGCCCGCAATCACGGTGTCGGCGATCGCGGCGATGCCGCCCTCCTGCACCGCCTTGATGCGGTTGTGCCAGTTGGTCGGATCGGGATAGTGGCAGGCGGTGTTGGAAAGAATGATCTTGCCGAATCGCTCCGGGGCGTTGGCGCCGAGCCACTGTCCGACCATGCCGCCCATCGACAATCCGCACCAGTGCGTTTTCTCGATGTTGAGGTCGTCGAGAATCGCCAGCACGTCGCGGCCGAAGCGCTCCATCGAGTAGGGGCCCGGCGGCACGCCGGACTTGCCGTGGCCGCGCCGGTCGTAGCGGATCACCCGGAACAGCTGGGTGAGCGCCTTCATCTGCGGCTCCCACATCTGCAAGGTGCAGCCCAGCGAATTCGACAGCATCAGGGTCGGCCCGCCATCGCGGCCCTCGACGGACACGTTGAGCAGGCAACCGTCGGCATCGATCATCGGCATCTTGGATTCCTCGTCACCTGCGCGACCTAACCATTTCCGGCCTTGCTCTGCCAATCCCGAAGGTCAGATGCAAGCTTGCTGCGCTGCGAATAAGCAAGGCTCATCGGCAATTACCGCCCTTCCTTTTGGGCCTGACGTGCTTTACTTGGGGATATAACGGGCGAAACGATCCAGGAGGCTCCACCATGGCCATGACGATGAACGGCGAAGTCCAGCTTGCGGCGCCGCGCGAGGCCGTGTGGACCAAATTGAACGACCCGGAAGTGCTGAAGGCCTGCATCCCCGGCTGCGAGGAACTGGAGAAGACCGAGGACAACGGTTTTCGGGCGGTTGCCAAGATGAAGGTCGGCCCGGTCTCGGCCCGCTTCAAGGGGCGGGTGACGCTGAGCGATCTGGATCCGCCGAACGGCTACAAGATCTCGGGCGAGGGCGAGGGCGGGGTCGCCGGCTTCGCCAAGGGCGGTGCCACCGTGGCGCTGGCCGACAAGGACGGCGGTACGCTGCTGACCTATAATGTCGAGGCGCAGATCGGCGGCAAGCTGGCCCAGCTCGGCCAGCGCCTGATCAACGGGTCGGCCAAGAAGCTGGCCGATGAGTTTTTCGCCAATTTCGCCAAGGCGGTGCAGGGCTAGTTCAGCGGAGCGAGTGCGCCTTTTCTTCTCCCCTCCACCCGCAGCGTCCGCCGAAGCCTCTCGGCGAGGGCGGGCGAAGCGGCGGGGAGGGGTCGGGGGGGGGGGGCGCCTCCGCAAATTCGCTGGCAGTCGAATGCACTGATAGACCCCCCACACCCGACCCCTCCCCACCACGCGGCAAGGGCCGCGCGGGAGGAGGGGAGCAGAAGGTGAGGTTGCTCATTGCCGGGATGGCCCATATTATGGGTTTGGAATGATTTTAATGACTGCGCCGCCGTGCAATGCGGCAGCGCAGATGAAGAGAGTGCTGAATGGCCAAGATCTCCCTCGTCGTGAACGGCAATCCCGTCAACGCCAATATCGATCCCCGCACCCTGCTGGTGCAGTTTTTGCGCGAAAATTTGCGCCTGACCGGCACCCATGTCGGCTGCGACACCTCGCAATGCGGCGCCTGCGTCGTGCATCTCGACGGCAAGGCGGTCAAGGCCTGCACCACGCTGGCCGTGATGGCCGACGGCCATGAGGTCAGGACCATCGAGGGCCTGGCCGCCGACGGCGCGCCGCTGCATCCGATGCAGGAGGCTTTTCGCGAGCACCACGGCCTGCAATGCGGTTTCTGCACCCCCGGCATGATCATGACCGCGGTCGACCTGGTGCACCGCAAGGGCAACGACCTCTCGGATCACACCATCCGCGAAGAGCTCGAAGGCAATCTCTGCCGCTGCACCGGCTATCAGAACATCGTTCAATCGATCGCGGCCGGCGCCAAGGCGATGGCGAAATCCGACCTCGCGTAACGCATTGCGATCAGGAAACTCTCATGTACGAATTCAAATACCATCGTCCGGCGACCGTTCGGCAGGCCGCCAACCTGCTGCTGAAGAACGAGGACGCCAAGGTGATCGCCGGCGGCCATACGCTGCTGCCGGTCATGAAGCAGCGGCTCGCCAGCCCGCCGCATCTGGTCGACCTCAGCCACATCGAGGGCCTCGACGGCATCGAGATGAAGGGCCGCTCGCTGGTGATCGGCGCCACCGCCACCCATCACACGGTCGCGAATTCCGCCATCGTCGGCGAGGCGATTCCGGCGCTGGCCGAACTGGCCGGCCTGATCGGGGATCCCGCGGTGCGCCACAAGGGCACCATCGGCGGCTCGCTCGCCAACAATGATCCGACCGCCGATTATCCCGCGGCGTGTCTGGCGCTCGGCGCCACCATCGTCACCAACAAGCGCCGCCTCAAGCCGGAAGAATTCTTCCAGGGCCTGTTCACGACCTCGCTGGAAGCCGACGAGATCATCACCAAGGTGATGTTCCCGGTGCCGAAGAAGGCCGCCTATATCAAGTTCCGCAACCAGGCCTCGCGCTACGCGCTGGTCGGGGTGTTCGTCGCCAAGCGTCCGTCGGATGTCCGCGTCGCCGTCACCGGCGCCGGCTCCGAAGGCGTGTTCCGCGTCACCTCGTTCGAAGAGGCCCTGAAGAAGCGCTTCTCGCCGAAGGCGCTCGACGGCATGACGGTGCCATCGGACGGCCTGAACGGCGACCTGCATGGCAGCGCCGAATACCGCGCCCATCTGATCGCGGTGCTGGCGCGCCGCGCCGTCGAAGCCGCGACCGCCAAGCCCGATAATGCCAATGCCTGACGCATCAAGATCGGCGTTCTCATGATTGCGTCCCTATGACCGCATCGGCGCTGCCCACCTCCGTCGATGCGATGCTCGAACTGCTGACGTCGCGCGGCTATCTCGCCGAGCGTTCGCTGGCGACGGTGACCTATCTGTCGCTGCGGATGGGCCGGCCGCTGTTCCTCGAGGGCGAGGCCGGCGTCGGCAAGACCGAAATTGCCAAAGTGCTGTCGGCGGCGCTGGGCCGCAAGCTGATCCGGCTGCAATGCTACGAGGGCCTCGACGTCGCCTCCGCGGTCT